>NZ_DASVSY010000025.1:0-13748 GCF_036387835.1 Hymenobacter sp.
GGCCCTGGCCTTGCTGGCGCAGGATGCCGATGAGTTGCGCTTCACTAAAGCGGCTCTTTTTCATGGGGCAGTAGGAAAAGGATGGGAAAAGATACCCCCTTCCTCTACTTTTCACTGGCCTACTTCATGGGGAAGCCTACAGCATTGCTGGCGTTTTTGCCTTGTTAGTATGCCTGGCTAAGCAAAACATGCTGTGGCCCCATTTGCAGCACAAAATAGGTATCAGTGTTGGGCTGACAACGTAGAATGGCAGGAAATAGAAATACACGAAGACCCGTGGCACAAGGAAACTTGATAGAGTTTCTTTAAGCATGCTTGCAGGGCCACAGGCCCTTGTTTAACCAAGTGAATCGTTCTACACTTTTGTTGTGTGCTATTGACAGGTAGTTATACTTAAGCTCTGCAGTAAATAATCATATATATGTCTTATACTAAATTATAAATGAATAACTTAGCAACTTGAATACTTAGCTGGCGTACTGTCTAATAACACATTATCTATTTGCGTCTTACCTTAGTTTTCATTGAAGTCGAGACATGGTAACAATGACGACAACACTTGAATTTAATTCGACATTATTCTGTTATTAATACAAATATAGCACCTCTTCAATGGCCTTAGTTGCTTTCCGTTCAGAGTATCAGATTACAGTCGATGCAGACTGTAATCGGGTTACGTATGAGCGGTTTGAGGAGCTAAGCATGGCTACAGACCTGCCTTATTTCTTGGACGACTGGCAGCGGGCTTTATCGTATATAAAGCCCAACTTCACGGTGCTCATTGACTTGCGCCGCAGAATAGGACCGAACGTGTGGCTTATGCCTATTTATCTGGAGCTGCACTACTTATTGCTGGAAGCTGGTGTGGGAATAGTGGCCGAAGTTCACCCA
The DNA here is from genome assembly GCF_036387835.1 of Hymenobacter sp. Taxonomy (GTDB): domain Bacteria; phylum Bacteroidota; class Bacteroidia; order Cytophagales; family Hymenobacteraceae; genus Hymenobacter. Next base: position 892 of record NZ_DASVSY010000025.1, read on the forward strand.
ACGGTTTTCAACATGAGCCAAATCAGCCGCACGCTCCGCGAGCAGACCAAGCTGCCGGTGCAGTTATTTATAGACCGAGCGGAGGCCGAAGCTTTTTTGGATAGTTTCCGCATGGGCTCGGCGGCGTGAGGTAATAAGCCGGTGTAGGGTTGGGGCAGGCTGCTTATCTTTGTAGCTGTATATACGGTTGGCGCCAACGTTTTGGGAGCTTTCACTGTTCATATGCGGGGCCTCGGCCACCGTTTGTTTGTTCTCACTTTTCGCTGATGAATTCCATTTCCACCGATATCTGTATTATCGGGGCCGGCCCTGTGGGGCTGTTCGCCGTGTTTGAAGCCGGACTGCTGAAATTGCGCTGCCACGTAGTAGACGCGCTGCCGCAAGTAGGCGGGCAGCTTTCCGAGATTTACCCCAAGAAGCCCATCTATGACATTCCGGGCTTCCCCGACATTCTGGCCGGCGACTTGGTTCGCAACTTGATGCGCCAGATTGAGCCCTTCCACCCCACTTTCACGTTGGGCGAGCGGGTGGAAAGCTACGAAAAGCAGGACGATGGCACCTTTACTGTAACCACCGTTGACGGCACCCAAATCCATTGCAAAGCCGTGGCTATTGCCGGTGGCCTAGGTTCATTCGAGCCGCGCAAGCCTGCCATCGAAAGCCTCGAAAGCTTTGAGGGCGGCAAGGGAGTACACTATATGGTGCGCGACCCCGAAACGTTCCGCGACCAGCGCCTCGTCATTGCTGGTGGCGGCGACTCGGCCCTCGACTGGACCATCTTCCTCGCCGACGTAGCCAAGGAAGTAACCCTGGTACACCGCGGCACCACCTTCCGCGGCGCCGCCGACTCGGCCGAGAAAGTGAAAGCCCTGCACGAAGCCGGCCGGGCTCGGTTGGTGCTCAGCAGCAACGTAACTCACGTGCACGGCAACGGCAAACTCAACTCCGTCACCATCACCGCCAACGACGGCACCGCCGAAACGCTGGATGTCGATTCGTTTATTCCGCTGTTCGGCCTCACCCCCAAGCTTGGCCCGATTGAAGATTGGGGTCTGGACCTGGAAGACAATGCCGTGAAGGTGAACACCGTTGATTATTCGACGTCGGTACCCGGCATCTTCGCCATCGGCGACATCAACACGTATCCGGGCAAATTGAAGCTGATTTTGTGCGGTTTCCACGAAGCCGCCCTCATGTGCCAGGGCGCTTTCAAGTACATCAACCCCGACAAGAAATACGTCCTCAAGTACACCACCGTTAACGGGGTACCTACCTTGTAGAGGGAATGAGTGGATGAGTGAATGAGTGAAGTAGCCTCTGGCGCAAACGGCGCTATCGTCAGCAGACGTAGGCTATAATCCTTGCTCACTCATTCCCTTATTCACTCATTCACTCATCGAAGATTATGGCCGACGAAGTACGGGTTTACGTGGAGGAAGCCCTTGGGCAGCGCACCGAAGTGGTGGGACCCACCGATATGGGGCTGAATTTGATGGAATTGTTGAAGGCCAGTGGCTACGACATTCAAGCCACGTGTGGCGGCATGGCTTTGTGTGGTACCTGCCACATAGAGGTGCTGGCTGGCCCCGATCTGGACGAGCCCGGCGATGATGAAATGGCCATGCTGGAGAGCCTGCCTATTCTAAGCTCCGGCAGCCGCCTCTCCTGCCAGATCCGCATTACCGAGCGCATTGACGGGCTGGTGCTGCGCCTGATGCCGCAAACAGCCTAGAATTGCAATTTTCAGGCTAGCAAAGCGTTGCATGCGTATGCACACCTCTACTGCCCGCTTGGCTTGTTGCTCCCGGTTCACTTCCCGCAGCCTGTTCGGCTGCGGTTTTTTATTGTGGCTGCCCTTGTGGCCGTTGCAGGCTCAACGCGGGCCGGAGCTTAGTCTGAGTGGCGGCTTTTCGTTGTCGAAGTCTGCTATTACACGGTACCAATTGCCTCCTGCCTTTCAAACCAGCAGTTATTTTAATACAGGAGCAGCGTTGCGGCTAACAATTCCGCTGAGTACGCGCTTTGGGCTAGGTCTGGAGCAGCGCGTAACTGGCTTGGCGCAGGGTATTCGATACCGCTACCAAAACGGAGGCAGCCGCAGCACTGGCATAGGTCTTAATACAATCCATCAAAGCGGCATTAGCCTGCGCCTATACGACATAGCCAGGCTTGGTCCACGCTGGAACCTCGACGCGCTGCTGACTGGCGCCTATAGTTGGACAGGCGCTTACAATAAAGGCACGGTTGTCTATCAGTTGCTAGGCTCCGAACAACCGTTTCCCCCACGTACCGACGCCCCGCAGGTAAGAGTTGAGGAGCGGTGGTTGAAGAACGGCATTCCCACGGTGGGAACTGAATTGCAACTGGCGTTCGAGCTTAGTTCTCGACAAGCTTTATTCTTGATGGTTGGCTACCAAAGAGGAGTGGAGCGCCTGCTAGAAGTACGTTCGGTGCGCGCCGAGTTTCTGGATGAGGCAGGGATGATACGCCAAGGCAGCTTGACAATAATTACGCGCTGCTCGTATGGCACGGCGCAACTTGGCTATGCCCTGCGCTTAAGCCCAAGGCAAGCTACCGGCAAAACCCATTCTACCCCGCGCTACAGCCTTGATGCCGAAGATGACACGCTGAACACCGAGCCGCCAATCGAGTAGCAAGGAGTAACTTATGCGCTTTCGCTGAGCAGGTTGGTGGTCTTGCTGGCGGCGCGGTGCTGCTTGGCGTACTCGGAGGGCGGCATGCTGTAGGCTTTCTGGAACATCTTTCGGAAGTTCTTGCTATCGTCGATACCTACCTGAGCAGACACTTCGGCAATGCGCAGGTGGGTGTCGGCGAGGAGTTGAGCAGCGCGTTTCATGCGTACGTCACGGATGAACTCGACCACCGACTGGCCGGTGATGCTCTTGAGGCGACGGTAAAAAACGGATTGGCTCATGCCCACTTCCCGCACCAGCAGCGGCACCGTGAATTCCGACTCTTCGAGATGTGCTTCCACAATGCGGAGCACGTTTTCCAGAAACAGCTTGTCGGCGTCGGGCATGTGCACTTCGGAGGGCTGAAGCAGGGCCTGACGCTGGTAGTAGTCGCGCAGCTTGTGCCGGTTGTGCAGCAGCGAGGCTACTTTGGCTTGCAGCAGCTTCGGGTTGAAAGGCTTGCTGCAATAGTCGTCGGCGCCGGTTTCCAGGCCTTCCTGCTCGTGCATGGCCGCCGTGCGGGCCGTGAGCAGCAGCACCGGAATGTGCATAGTTTTGGGACTCTGCTTGATTTTCTGGCACAGCTCCAACCCATTGCCGCGAGGCATCATAACGTCGCTGATAACCAAGTCGGGGAGCACCGCGAGAGCTTTTTTCCAGCCTTCCGCGCCATCGGCGGCTACCGTCACGTCGAAGGCGGGCTCGAACAACTGCCGCAGATACTCGCGCATTTCCTCGTTGTCTTCCACCACCAGCAGCTGCCCGGCGCTATCCGGTAACACCGGCGCGGGCGTGAAAACCGCTTCCTCTTCCACCTCCGAATAAGTGCCGGCCATAAATTCCGCTTCCCCGCCCGTAGCCAGGGTTTCCGCAACCAGATCGGCAGTTGCCAAGTGCGCGTTGCCAAACGGCAGCCGCACCGTGAACGTAGTACCCTGGCCCACTTGGCTTTGCACGGTTACTTCGCCGGCATGGCGCTCCACCAGCTGCTTCACCAACGACAAGCCGATGCCCGTGCCTACCATACGCAGCGTATCGGTGTGGGAGGCCTGATAATACACATCGAAGATGCGGTTCAGGTCGGTGGGCTTCATTCCCACGCCCCAATCCTGCACCTGGATTTCCAGATAGTTGTCTTGCAGCTTTTGCTGGTAAACCACACTTTGCCGTTCCGGATGGCCGACCACGGCTACGGTAAGCTGGATTTTGCCGCCTTCTTTGGTGTACTTGAAAGCGTTGGCCAGCAAGTTGGTTAGCACGATTTCCAGCTGCCGGGCGTCGAAATACAGCGGCACGGCTTCGGGAGGCGCCAGCAGGGTGTAATCGATTTGCCGCTCTTCAGCCTTCAGCTGGAAGATGAGGAAGATTTCCGTCAGGAAATGAACCGCGTCGGTGCGGGTAGCCCGCAGCGGAATGTGGCCCGACTCCACCTTGCGGAAGTCCAGCAGCTGGTTGACCAGCCCGAGCAGCTTGCGGGTTTGCCGGTGCATGAGCAGCACCTTGTCTTTTAAGCCGCCCAGCTGGCTGGCCACGCTCATCAGCTCTTCCATGGGCGCCAGAATCAGGGAAAGTGGGGTGCGCAGCTCGTGCGAGACGTTGGTGAAAAAGTCCAGCTTCAGGGTCAGCACCTCCTTTTCTTTGGCCACCTGAAACCGGTCGAGGGCCAGCTGGCTTCGCGCGGCTTGCTGGCGCATTTCCATGCGCCGGTACAGAGCCAGGGCCAGCAGAATGCCGCCCGCGTACAGCGTGTAGGCCCACCAGGTGCGCCACCGGGGCGGCAGCACCGTTAGGTGCAGCGTGGCCGGCTGCCGGGTCCAGATACCGTCGCCGTTGCTGGCTTTTACGCGCAGCGTGTAGTTGCCGGCGGGCAGGTTGGCGAAGCTGGCCGTGCGTTGGCCGGGCGGAATCTGGATCCAACGGTCGTGGTAGCCTTCGAGCTGGTAGGCGTAGCGGTTTTTGGCGGGGTTGGCGTAGTTCAGGCCCGTAAAATCGAGGGCGAAATCATTCTCGGCATCCTTGATTTTCAGGTTTTGCAGCCGCGCGATGGTTTGCGGCAGCAGCACCCGGTCGTTGACAACCTCCCCCACCGCCACGGGCCGCCCGGCCAGGCGCAAGCCGGTAATGCGCACCACGGGCGGAAACGGGTTGGGCTGAATAGCCGCGGGCTGAAAGTAGCTGATGCCGTTGATGCCCCCGAAATACAAGGTGCCGTTGCGGCTCCGGTGCGCCGAGCCCACCTTGAACGAGTAGTTCTGCAAGCCGTCGGCGGCGTCGTAGTGCTGGTACTGCCGGGTGGTGGGGTTGAAGCAGTACAGGCCGCCACCGCCAATCCAGAGGTTGCCTTTCTCGTCGGTCAGCAGGCTTTCGATGTCGGTTTCGGGCAGCCAGCGGCTGTAGCGCCGAATGGTTTCCTGCCCTTGTGCGTTGCGCATCAGCTGGTGCAGCCCGCCCCCGATGGTGCCAATCCAGAGCGTGCCCTGCCGGTCGAGCAGCAAGGGGCAGGCGTAGTTGACCTGTAGGCTGTTGCTATCGGTGCGGCTGTACTGAAACTGCCGGAGCAGCGCCAGCGAATCGGGTAGCACCCGCAGCTTCAGCAGCCCCGCGTTGCGCGTGCTGGCCCACAATACGTCCTGCTGCCGGTCGTAGAGCAGGGAGGTGATTTTGCTGGTAGGCAGGTTGCTGTTCTGGGGGCGGTAGGCTTTTAGAAACTGGCCTTCCTGGTCGAATTGCAGCAGACCCTGGGCGAAAGTGGCCACCCATATCTTACCGTACCGATCCTCCACGATGCCTTCCACCGACGTTTCGGCCAGATTGGGCTGGCCGGGAAAAGAGGTGTACGTGCGCGTGACTTCCCGGCCGCCTTTGCGCTGCAACGTTAGCAGTCCGCCATAGTGAGTGCCCAGCCATAGTAACCCGTTGGAAGACTGGAACACGACGGATATATCGGCGCCGTGCGCGCCGGCGGAACCTTGCCAGCTTAGATAGTTGCGGTAGGTTTTCCGGGTTAAGTCGTAGCAAGACAGTCCGTTGCGGGTGCCCAGCCAAAGCAGGTTCGGCGCCTCTTCCTTGTAGATGGTATTAACAAAGTTGTTAGCCAAGGTGGGATATTCGGACGTCTGCTGGCTTAGGTGGCCAAACGGCTTCTGCCGCAAGTCCACCCGGTTTAGCCCCCCGGCCGCGGCAGCCAGCCACAAAATCTGGTTTTTATTTTCGAAAATCTGAGTAACCCGCTCGGAATTAACCCCATACGGCCTGCCCGGCGCCGGCAGAAACACGGCTGCCGCCTGGGGCCCAAGCGGAATGGCATGGCCAGTGGCCGGGGCCGCCGGCCACAGATGCAGCCCGTAGTTGGTGCCCACCCACAGCCGCCGAAACGAGTCGAGGTACAGGGTTTGCACTTCCTGAAAAAGCTGTGGCAGCGGCAGTGCTGCCGCCATCCTTCGGGCCTGCCGGTCTTGGCTGGCCAGCCAGAACACCTGCTGGCCAGTACTCACCCACAAGTCGCCCTGCCGGTCGAGGTGCAGTTGGCGGACGCTAGCGGCGGGGAAGGCCGTAGGCTGCGCAACCAACGCCGCCCAAACGCCGCAGGGGGCTTCCACCACGCAAAGCCCGCGGACAAGCGTACCAACCCAGACTCGTCCACCGGGCTCGGCCAGCAAACTACCAACTTCGTAATCAAGCACTTGCCGGCTGGCTAACGGCACCCGATGGATGGCCACGAGTTGGCCATGCTCGTTTACGGTAAGCTGAAACAGGCCCATATTGCGGGTGCCAACCCATACGTGGCCATCGGCGTCAGAGGTCAGGGCTGTTACTTCGGTTTGCGACAGTTGCCGGGCCAGCGGCTGGTCGGTTAGTGGCAGATAGTGTTCGTTGAGCGCAACAAATTTGTCGGTACCCGCATCGTAGCAGCTGACGCCGGTGCTCTGGGTGCCCACCCACAGCCGGCCAGCGGCACTCACGTGCAACACCCGGATGCGGTTGCCCGACAAGCCATTCAAAGGATTTACGGGCAGGAAGTAGGTTTTGAGTTCGTAGCCGTCGTAGCGGTTGAGACCCTTGTTGGTTCCCACCCACAAAAATCCTTCCTTGTCTTCCGCCGCCGTTATGGCGTCGCTGTGCGACAAGCCTTCCCGTACGGTGATGTGCTCGAAGCGCAATTCGCCGAGGCTGCCTTGCGCACGGCTCGTCGGGCTGGCTAGGCTCACGAGCAGAAGCAACAAACAAAGAGTGAACGTAAACTTCCTATGCATATCTCGTTGTCCGGGGCAGGTTGAATGAGGAGCGTTGCAGGCGACCAACAAACCGGCAGAGACGCAGCTACCAGCTTTCTAGTTGACGGACAAGCCGCATCTACTGTTAACTATTTAATATCAAGCGATTTATTATGAATTTTCGTGGTCGAAAGCTTGAGAATCATGAGATAACAAGCGGTCCGCAAAGCCTAATTTATCCCCTTTTTTGACTTAAAACACCCCTATTCATTGAAATGCAGGACGATACTTTTGGCTAATTCGAAGTGCTACGCTGTACTTCACTTTTCCCTAAACCAGATCCAGCCTTGAAAGGGCAAACGGTTGCAGTCAAAAAAGCAATCGTTTGTGACTGTCGTGTGGTCTCTCCCTCGGATTTAGCTACCTTAAACTTCCCACCTCCACTAACTTCCCTCCCATGCATGTAAAATGGCTACTCTTAGGTGGGCTATTCTGGGCTGCTCGCCCACTCTGTGCTCACTCCACTCTCAATGAGGTGGCAGCAACCGATGCTGCCGAACCGGCTTTCCGACCCAGCCAGCCATTGCCCGCTACCGAAGCCGGGCGCCCGACGGCGGCTACCATCATTACCGGCCGCATCACCGACGAGAAGGGTGAGGGGTTGCCGGGAGCTTCGGTACTGCTGAAAGGCACCACTGTTGGCACAGCCTCCGATGCCCAGGGCCGGTTCACCTTAACGGTGCCGGACGGCACTACTAGCAGCACGCTGGTGGTGTCGTTTCTAGGGTACGTGTCGCAGGAGGTGGCGGTAGGGGGACGCACCGAAGTAAACGTGGCCTTGAGTTCGGACGCCAAGTCGCTGGACGAGGTGGTGGTAGTGGGCTATGGCACCCAGAAGAAGAGCGACGTAACCGGCTCGGTGGCCTCGGTGCCGCAGGACCGGCTGGAACGGCTGCCGGTAGCCAACATTGCGCAGGCGCTGCAAGGCGCGGTAGCAGGCGTGACGGTTTCCACTTCGTCGGGGGCGCCGGGGCAGCAGCCGCGGATTCAGATTCGGGGGGTACGTTCTATTACCGCCAATACCGACCCCTACGTGATACTGGACGGGGTGCCGTTCCCGGGCAACTTCAACGACATCAGCCCCACCGACATTGCCTCCATTGAGATTCTCAAAGACGCCTCCGCCACGGCCATTTATGGTACGCGCGGCTCGAATGGTGTTATTCTGGTAACGACCAAGCACGGCAAAACCGGCAAGCCCCAGATTCGCTACAACGGCTACGGCGGGCTGGACTACACTCCCAAGACCCTCACGCCCATGATCGGGCCGGAGTACGTGGCCAAGTACCAGGCCTTTAAAGAGCAGTCGGGCTTCACGGGTGCCCAGCTGGCCCAGCCGGTGCCCAACACCGGCGAGCTGGACAACTACAACAACGGCGTAACCACCGACTGGCTAAACCTGGTGCAGCAGCAGGGCCACATACAAGACCATAACCTCTCGGTTTCGGGCGGCACCCAGGACGTGAAGTACTACCTCTCGGGCGACTACTTCAAGCAGCAGGGCACGCTCAAAGGCTATCAGTTCGAGCGGGTCAGTGTCCGGTCCAACTTGGATGCCAACCTCACGCCCTGGCTGCGCATCGGCACGTCGGCGTTCTACGCCAGCAGCAACGACGACGGCGGCCAAGTCAACCTGGCGCTGGCGCTGGCGTCGAGTCCGTACGGGGTACCGTTCAACCCCGATGGCTCCTATAAGATTCAGCCCGAGTTTCCGGAAACGCTGATTCTTAACCCGTTGCTGGGACTGACGACCACCCGCGTCAGCCGCGTCAATCAGCTTACCGGTACCGGCTACGCCGAGGTGCAGCCCACCTTTGTGAAGGGCCTGACCTATCGGCTGAACCTTAGCTACTCGTATCGGCCGTACCGCTTTGCCAGCTATTCCGGCCGGGCCGCCAACACCAACAACGGAGCCGCGCAGATCACCAACGATGAACGCCACAACTACACCATCGAGAACCTGCTGATCTACAACAAGGATATTGGCAAGCACCACTTCGACCTGACGGCTCTCTACAGCGGGCAGCAGAACACGTACTTCACCACCACCCAAAATGCCGGTGGCTTTATCAACGACCAGACGGGCTTCAACAACATCGGCGCTGGTGGCCTCATCCCTACGCTCAGCTCGTATGACGAGCGCCGGGCGCTTATCTCGCAGATGGGCCGCCTGAATTATTCGTTCGACAGCCGCTACCTGCTCACACTCACTGCCCGCCGCGACGGCTCCACGGTGTTTGGGGCCAACGCCAGCAAGTACGCTACGTTCCCTTCGGTGGCGGTGGGTTGGAACATTGCCAACGAGGCCTTTCTGAAATCACTCAGCAAGGTTAGCCTGCTGAAGCTGCGGGTTTCCTACGGCCTGACTGGCAACGAGGCTATTGGCCCCTACCAAACTATCACGGGCCAGCAGCAGCTCCAGTACGTGTACGGCGGCATTACGGCCACCGGGCTGCGGGCCAACATCCTGGGAAATGCCAACCTGAAATGGGAGCAGACGGCTAGTTCCAACATTGCCCTCGATTTCGGCTTGTTTAACAACCGCCTGAGCGGCTCGGTGGAGTACTACGACTCGAAAACCGAAGACCTGCTGCTCGCCCGGCGAGTCCCGATTATCACCGGCTACGGCACCATCATCGACAACATCGGCAAGGTGCAGAACCGCGGCCTGGAGGTAGCCTTGAACACGGTAAACATCGAGCGGAACGACTTCACTTGGAGCACCAACTTCAACTTCACCCGCACCCGCAACAAGGTACTGGAACTGGAAGGTGGCGTCGATGACATTGCCAACAACCGCTTCATCGGCAAGCCGCTGAACGCCATCTACGACTATGAGATGATCGGCATCTGGCAGGTGGGGGAAGACCGCACCGGCCTCGATCCGCTGGCCCTGCCTGGTGACGTGAAGCTCCGGGATTTAAACGGCGACGGCATGATTTCCGGCACCTTTGACCGTAAGTACCTGGGCACCCAGCTTCCCGACTACACCGCGGGCCTGACCAACACGTTTGCTTACAAAGGTTTGAGCTTGCGGGTGTTCTTCCAGACGGCGCAAGGCATTCTGCGCCGCAATGAGCTGCTGAACCGCCAGGACTACGGGGGCCGCATCAACCAGCCCTCGGAAGTTGGCTACTGGACGCCCGAAAACAGGAGCCAGACCCGGCCCGGCCTGCTGGCCCGCAACGGACGCGGCTACGGTTACCCCGTCGATGCCAGCTACACCCGTCTCAAAGACGCGACGCTGAGCTACACCCTGCCCCAGAGCTTACTGGACAAGGTTAAGCTGGGCAGCACCTCGGTGTACGTGAGCGGCCGCAACCTCTACACCTGGACCGACTGGATCGGCTGGGACCCCGAGCAGAACTACACCCAGGGCAACGGCGCCGGCAGCAACATTCCGGCCGGCGCGGGTCCCAACTTCCCCCTCGTTAGGTCTTACGTGTTTGGTTTGAACATCGGCCTGCGCTAACCCACCTCTTCAGCAATTCCCGCATGAAACGGATACTTATCAGCATACTTGGGCTGCTCGCGGCGGCCCAGCTAACCAGCTCCTGCGCCAAGGACTACCTCGACGAAGCCCCCAAGGGTCTTTACACCCCGCAAACCTCCCTGGTCGACTCCCTGGGCTTCGAGGCCGGCATGGCCGGCCTGATGTCGGTGGTGCGCGAGCAATACATCTACTCCGATAACCAAGGGGTTATCGACATGATGCACGTCGGCACCGACGTGTGTATTCTGGGCAACCCGCAAGGGCCGGAAACCAGCTACGTCCGTTACGCCGAGCTAACGCCCCAGGATGCCGCCTCGGGTTGGTGGTGGGGCTGGGCCTACCGCACTATCAACAATGCCAACGTGTTAATTCAGCAGGCGGCTTTGGCTCCTGCCACCGTGCGCCAGGGCTACAAAGACCGGATTACAGCCGAAGCCAAGTTCTACCGGGCCTACGCCTACGATTTTCTGGCCACGCTCTACGGCGACGTGCCCATTATCACGGAGCCGCTGGTAGCACCGCGCAACGATTTTACGCGGGCGCCGCTGGCTGATGTCAACGCGCTTATCATCAGCGACCTGACCGAGTCTATCCCGCTCCTGAGTCTGATCAGCAACGCCCGGTTCTCGGCGCCTTCGCAGTCGGGACGTATCAACCGGGCGGCGGCCCAGCAGTTGCTGGCTCAGGTGTATTTGCGGACGGGACAGCCGGCTTTGGCCGAAACTCAGCTCCAGACTATTATCAGCAGCGGAAATTTCAGCTTGATTACGGCTCGTTACGGGGTACGCGCCAACCAGCCCGGCGACTACTATTTCGATATGTTTCAGGTGGGCAACCAGCGCCGCAACCAAGGCAACCGGGAGCTGATCTGGGGCATCGAGCAGCAGCTCAACGTGCCGGGTGGCGGCACTGATCGGTATTCGGCGCAGCAGCGCCGCAACTGGATACCCGGCTACCACAACATTCAGGGTATGCTGGTGGCTGACTCGCTCGGCGGCCGGGGCGTGGGCCGGATGCGGCTCAGCACCTGGGTGACTTACCGCCTTTTCGCGGCCGACGACATCCGCAACTCCAAGTACAACCTCAAGCGCCGGTTCTATTACAACGACCCGTCGCGGACCGCCACCTTCGGCCGCCGCGTGGTCGTTTCCGGCACCGATACGCTCATCAACATCACGCCCTACATCACCAAATGGAATCAGTTTGACCCGGCCGACGTGTTTGGCTTTGCTATGGTCAAAGACCTGCCCATGATGCGCCTGGGCGAAACCTACCTGTTGCTGGCCGAGGCGCAGTTCAAGCAAGGCAAGCTGGCCGATGCCGCCGCGAGCATCAATGTATTGCGCCGCCGGGCCTTCGCCAACTATCCTACGCGGGGCGCCGTGACGGCCACTGACATCACCCTCAACTTCATCCTGGACGAGCGCGCCCGGGAGCTGATTGGGGAAGAGCAGCGCCGCCTCACGCTCATCCGTACCGGCACTCTCATCGAGCGCACCACGCGCCTGAACAACACGGTAATTCCGGGCAACTATACCATTTCGGGCCTGACGCCTGACCGGGTGCTACTACCCATTCCGCAGACAGAGATTGATTTGAACTATGGCTTGCTGAAGCAGAACCCAGGGTATCAATAAGCTACCTGGGGCAAAGATGACGCCTCAACCGGATTGAGGCGCCATCTTTCGTTAAATAGCAAAGCGTAAGCGACTAGCAACAGGACACCATAAACCCTTCACTGCCAACTCCTTGCATCTCAGTAAGCCGCCTGTTGAAGCTGCTTAGTGATTCACCAGCCCGGTAATGCTTGATCTGTAATCCGTGCGGGCGCAGCCGGATGCCGGATGCGCAGGATAGTCTGAATGATTTCCCTGCCTTGCCAAGCTGGAAGAAGCTGTGGATTAACGTAGTATCAGATGTAGGCGGCACCTTTTAAGCGTTGCTTGAAACTAAATCATTTATAACCTGCTCCTGTCCGCAACCAACTACCCACGAATGACTGACTTTTCACCCTGGCAGCTGCTGCGCGCTGGTCTGTTGAGTTTGCTGCTAGCCGGCCCCGGCAACTCTCCTGCCGCGGCCGGCGGGCCGGCGCCGGAGAAAGCCGCCGACAAGCGCTTCTTCCAGCCGAAGTTTATTAAGAGCCAGCTACTAAAAGCTACTCAATGGCAGCTGGCGCATCCCAAGCACCCAAGCACCGACTGGACCAATGGGGCCTTTTACGCGGGCGTATTCGCCGCCTACGAAACCACGAAATCCAAGCTGATTCTAGATTCGTTGCTGGCCATGGGGGAGCGGACCAAGTGGCGCCCCGGCCCCCGCTACGACCACGCCGACGACATTGCCATCTGCCAGACCTACCTCAACTTGTACCGGTTGAAAAAAGACCGGCGCATG
>NZ_DASVSY010000026.1:0-84964 GCF_036387835.1 Hymenobacter sp.
AATCAACACGAAGGCCGCTGAGATTCCTCAGCGGCCTTCTTGTTGATTATGCGCAACGGTTAATCCACGTTGTCGTGCAGAAAGCGGTTGTCGCCTAGCAGTTCATTATCATCGGAAAGGTTGAAGCGGCTGATGTTGCGCTCCGACGAAGGTGTTACGTTCTCCAGCTTCACCTGCCGGCGCAGGTAAGCCGGCGTTTCCAGCTGGTCCTTAATGGCTTCGTTGGAGAGGCCGTTGCTTAGCTCCTGCAACCGACGACGGCGCTCTTCGGCGCGCGCATCAAGAGCAGGACGGCCCGGCAGTGGCGGCGCCGGCTGCGGCGCCTGGTATACCACCGGATCAGGAGCGGGCGACGACGGCGCGGCCACGGGGGGCACGGGGGCGTTGTAAGGCGAGGTTTCGAGGTCGAACTTCACGGGCTGCGGCTCCGGAGCTGGAGGCGGCGCGGGAGTGGTCGTGAAAGTCGGCACCACGGCAGTAGCTGGTGTCGTCTCCTGCCGATCTTTATCGAAGATGTTGATCTGCGGATCTGGCTGCGCTGGTTCTGGCTCCGCTTCACGGCTGCTAAAAGGCGTAACCGTGATGGTGTGCGCCTCGCGGGCAAATCCGGTCGCAATTACCGTCACGCGGATGCTCTGACCCAACGAGGAATCGATGCCGTGGCCGAAAATAACCTCGGCATTCTGGCCGGCCTTGTCCTGAATGCACTCGGTGATTTCCGTCAGCTCGTCCATCTCCAGTTCGGCCTGGTCGCCGGACATGATGCTGAGCAGAATGCGTTGCGCACCGTGAATGTCGGTGTTGTTGAGCAGCGGCGAGGCTAAAGCCTCTTCAGCCGCCCGGCGGGCGCGGTTTTCGCCATCCGTGATGCTGCTGCCCATTACGGCGGCCCCGCTGTCTTTCATAACGGTTTTCACGTCTTCAAAGTCCACGTTTACATCGGCCGTCACGGTAATAATTTCGGCAATGGACTTGGCGGCGGTGCTGAGGACATTATCGGCTTTGGCGAAGGCTGAGCGGATGGGCAGGTTGCCGTAAATCTCGCGGAGCTTGTCGTTGAGAATCACCAGCACCGTGTCGCAGTTCTCGCTTAGCTCCTTGATGCCGAGTTCTGCTTGCTGGCGCTTCTTCTTGCCCTCAAACATAAACGGCGCCGTCACGATGCCTACCGTGAGAATGCCAAGTTCCTTGGCTACTTTGGCAATAACAGGAGCCGCGCCGGTACCGGTGCCACCGCCCATACCGGCCGTGATAAACACCATCTTGGTGCCGTTGCTGAGTAGCTCCCGGATTTGCTCGCGGCTTTCAATAGCCGCCTGCTTACCGCGCTCAGGATTGGCACCGGCGCCAAGGCCTTCCGTCAAGTCCATGCCGATTTGCAACCGGTTGGGCACCGTCGAGGAAGCCAAAGCTTGCTTGTCGGTGTTACAAATGACGAATTCTACGTCTTTTATGCCCTGGCCAAACATGTGGTTGACGGCGTTGGAGCCGCCCCCACCCACGCCAATCACCTTGATGATGGACTTGGACTGCGCCGGGATGTCAAATTTATAATTCATGGGAAAGTCAATTATGAATTATGAATTATGAATTTTGAATTTTGAATTGGCAAGCAGGATGAGAGACGGTTAAGCCTCCTCTAGCGTTTCCAATTCAGAATTCAAAATTCATAATTCATAATTGACATTTAGTACTTGGTGTCGTCGAAGTCGTCAATTAGCAAGCCTTTGGTACGGCTGATGATGTCCTGGAAGAACTTACCGGCGCCGGAAGGCTTCTTGGGCTCTTTAGGCTCCGCAGGCTTTTGCGCTACTGGTTTAGCTGCCGGAGCTGGTGCCGGCGCCGGAGTAGGCGCTGGTGCCTGGTAATACGGGGCTGGCTGCGGTTGGTGTTGCTGCTCCTGCTCGTAATTGCGGTTCAAACGCTCATCGAGTGAACGGTAACCGGCCAGTACCAGGCCGACGGTAGTAGCAAACATCGGCGACTTCACCGCCTCAATCTTGCTCTTGCCTAGGTGCTCGTTGGGGTAGCCAATGCGCGTATCGAGGCCCGTTACATACTCGGTGAGCTGCACCAGGTTCTGGAGCTGCGAGCCGCCGCCCGTCAGCACGATGCCGGCGGCCAGCTTATCGGCGTGGCCGGTGCGCTGAATCTCGGCATACACCAACTCGATAATTTCCTCCATCCGGGCCTCGATGATGTAAGCCAGGTTCTTGAGGGAAATTTCCTTGGGAGCCCGGTCGCGCAGGCCGGGGATGCTTACGATTTCGTAATCGGAAGCTTCCTCGGCAATGGCTTTGCCAAATTTCACCTTGAGCTGCTCGGCCTGGTTTTGCATCACTTGGCAGCCGAGTTTGATGTCGGAGGTGACAATATTGCCGCCGAAGGGCAACACGGCCGCGTGGCGGATAATACCGTCTTTGAAAATAGCCAGATCGGTAGTGCCACCCCCAATGTCAATCAGGGCCACGCCGGCTTCTTTCTCTTCGTCCGACAGCACAGACATAGAAGAAGACAGCGGCTCGAGAATCAGGTTGTCGATTTCGAGGCCAGCTTTGGTCACGCACTTATTGATGTTGTTGATGGCCGTGCTCTGCGCCGTGATGATGTGGAAGTTGCCTTCCAGCCGCACGCCCGACATGCCCACGGGGTCCATGATGCCTTCCTCATAGTCCACCTTGTAGTCTTGGGGCATTACGTGGATGATTTGGGAACCGGGCGGGGTCACGAGGCGGTACATATCGCCGGTGAGGCGTTCCACGTCTTCCTGCGTGATTTCGCTGTCGGCGGAGGCGCGGGTGATGCTGCCGTTGTGTTGCAGGCTCTTGATGTGCTGCCCGGCAATACCCACGTTCACTACGCCGATGTTGATACCCGACATTTCTTCGGCCTGCCGGATGGCGCGCCGAATCGCATCCACCGTCTTGTCGATATTGGACACGATACCGCGCACCACGCCTTCCGACACGGCTTTACCCATACCTAGTATTTCGAGTTTGCCAAACTCGTTTTTGCGGCCTACAAGGGCACAAATTTTTGTGGTTCCGATGTCGAGGCCGACTACAATCTTATCGTGTTGCATGGGGAAGGGTCGGGTAAAGCTGGCGGGGAAATAGCAGTTTAGTGCGGTGTGATTTGGTAAAAATAGCCTTTTCAGGCCTCAGGAGCAGAAAAATCTACTCGCAAATGATTTGATCTTTGAACTCTACATTGACGCGGTGGTACGTGTTCCAACCTAGCGCCGGGGGTATTTGACGGTAAAATACCATCAGTTTCGCGAATTTTTCCGAAATATTCTCCGGAAAGCCAAATTCCACTCGTTGGTCGCCCACCTGTTGGGTGAAGGACAACTTGCCGTTGGCAGCAATAAACACCTCGGCAATCTGAGCGCGCCAGAAGGGTTTCTCATCAATATAGCGCAATAATTCCAGGTAGCGTTGACCAGTGGAGTCTTGAAAAAAGGAAGCTGCCAGCGGAGCCCCACCCTGCCGGGCTACCGGCACCACCCGGGCCGTAAACAACGACGAGAGCGGTAGCTTGTGCCCGTCGGCATCCAGGTAGGAGTCGAGGCGGGTGTTGGGGTGAACGAGGCGCGCAATGGGGCGGTTCTGGCGAACATCAGCGTGCAGGTTGCCCGACAAGTCGCGGTACACTTGGGCGTCCTTTACGAAGGAATGAGCTTTTAGGCGAGCTTCCAGCGCGGGCAAATCCAGCTCGGCGGGTGTGCTGCCTTCGAGGCGCTGTTCGCCGCCGCGGGTGAGCAGGCTGGTTACTTCCCGCTCACTGATAAAAAAGTTGTTGAACTCGTTGCTGATGTTGACAATCACCTGACCCACAGGCCGATTGGCTTGCCGTACGCCCGCAAAGACGGCCAACCCACCTAGCAGCATCAGGCAGCTAGTGGCAAACAAGATGTTATGGATCTTACGCTTGAGCTTCATTCCAGCGAATATGTAAAATATTCTTTAAATCAGGTACTAGTTTGTCTATATCTCCTGCTCCAACCGTTGCGAGTACGTCGAAATTAGAATCAGTACCAGCATTTGCCAAAATTTTGTCCGCACTCTGCAACGACTTTTTGGGAGCCGTTATTTGGGACAAAATCAATTCCGAGGTCACTCCTTCCAAGGGCAACTCCCGGGCCGGGTAGATATCCATCAGCACCACTTCGTCGGCGAGGCTCAGGCTTTCAGCAAAGCCCGGCGCGAAGTCGCGGGTGCGGGTGAACAAGTGGGGCTGAAACACGACCCGCAGCTGCCGCCCCGGATATAATGCCCGCAGAGAACGTAGAAAAGCCTCTATTTCGCGTGGATGATGGGCATAATCGTCCACATACACTTTTGGCTGTTCAGATGTACCGGCCGTCACAATAAATTCGAAACGGCGCTTTACGCCGCTATAGGCCGCTACGCCGGCTTGCAGCTTCTCGGAATTCACTCCTTCGAGCTGTGCTACGCAGGCCGCAGCCAGCATGTTTTCCACGTTGTGGTAGCCAGGCACAGCCAGTTCTAAGTTATCGACGGTGCCTTGCGGGCCGTGGAGCGCAAAACGGAACTGGTGGCCTTGCGCCGTTATATTGGTGGCGTACAGCTCGGGCCCCTGTTCGGCGGTAAGACCATACCGAATAACCCGCACCCCCGCGGGTACGGCAGCGGCCACGCTGGCGTCGGCCGTGTGGTTGATGATAAGGGTGCCCCCTGGCTGAATCTGGCCCACAAACTGCCGAAACGATTCCACCAGCGCCTCTTTATTACCATAGATGTCGAGGTGGTCGGCGTCGGTGCTCGTGACGATGGCAATGTCCGGATGCAAGGTTAGAAAGCTCCGGTCGTATTCGTCGGCTTCCACTACGATGGGAACTCCACCCCCCAACTCCACACTAGCTAGATGCGCTACATCCTGCGGGAGAGGGGGAGCTAAACGATTCTCTCCAGAACTCTTCCCCTCTCCCGCAGGCGAGGGGGTTGGGGGGTGGGGCAGCAACAGGTTGGAACCTAGATTCACAGAAATACCGCCCAAGAAGGCGGCGCAGGGTATGCCAGCGTGGTGCAGCAGGTGGGCTACCATGCTGCTGGTGGTGGTTTTGCCATGGGTGCCGGCGACGGCAATGGTGCGGTGCCCCTGCGTGAGGACGCCCAGTACTTGACTACGCTTGCGGATGTCGTAGCCGTTTTCGCGCAGCCAGGCCCACTCCTGATGGTCTTTCGGGATGGCCGGCGTGAGCACGACGAGCGTCTGCTCCCGGTTTGCACGTACGGCTTCCGGAATGCTGGTTACCGCATCGTCATAATGCACAGCAATGCCTTCTGCCGCCAGCGCTTCGGTTAGGGGCGTACTGGTTTTATCGTAGCCCGCTACGGTATGCCCATTGGCTTGAAACCAGCGTGCCAACGCGGACATGCCAATGCCTCCGATACCAAGGAAGTAGACGAACTGTTTCAATTAAAAATTATGAATTGAGAATTAAAAACACGTTTTCATTTCAAGCTTCAACCCATGACGGGCCGAACAATTGGCGAGTTGCTATCATCAACCAGAAACTAGTTTAAGCAACTCATCGACGATGGTGGTAGTAGCTTCGGGGTGGGCCAGTTGCTGCACATGGGCAGTTAGCTGCCGTTGCTGCGTAGGGTTCTGGAGCAGCGCCAACGCCGTGTCAAAGAGCTTAGTGGGAGCCTCTGCGTCGGAAACCAGGAGTGCGGCGTCTTTTCGTACCAGCGCCATGGCGTTTTTGGTTTGGTGGTCTTCGGCCACGTTGGGCGAAGGCACCAGAATGCTTGGCTTACCTGTGAGGCACAGTTCGGAAACCGACAGCGCTCCGGCCCGGCTAACCACCACATCGGCAGCGGCATACGCCAAATCCATGCGCTGCACGAACTCTAGGGCCTTTAGGTTGTCGGCTGCGAAGGGCGCGGCTTGCTGTGTTGCTTCGGGGTAATAGAGCTTGCCGGTTTGCCACAGCAGTTGCACACCAGCCGCTTTCAGGCGCGGCAGCGCAGCAGCGGTGGCCTGGTTGAGCGTACGCGCCCCAAGGCTCCCTCCTATCACGAGCAGAACGGGCTGGTCGGGTGTGAGGCCGAAGAATTGCCGGGCTTCCAGACGGTTGCCGCTGGCTATTTCCGTGCGAACGGGGTTGCCAGTCAGCACCAGCTTCTCCGCCGGAAAAAACTTGTCCATGCCCTCATACGCCACGCAAATTTTGTTGACGCGACGGCTCAGCAGCTTGTTCACCAGGCCCGCGTACGAGTTCTGCTCCTGAATCAGACTAGGAATGCCGCGCGAAGTAGCAGCCAGCAGCACCGGCGCCGAGGCGTAGCCTCCGACTCCCACGACCACATCGGGCCGGAAGTTTTCGATCAGCTTGCCCGCCTTGCGCACCGCCCGCATTACTTTAATCGGGAAAATCAGGTTCTGCGGCGTTAGGCGGCGCTGCAAGCCGGCAATATCGAGGCCTACGATTTCGTAGCCGGCTTCGGGCACGCGGGTCATCTCCATGCGGCCGTTGGCACCTACAAACAGGATTTCAGCTGTAGGCTCACGGCGGCGCAGTTCGTTGGCAATAGCCACCGCTGGGAAAATGTGCCCCCCCGTACCGCCGCCGCTGATGATAATTTTCATTTATTGATTGTTGATTGCTACTGGTTGATTGGTTGTTAGTGAATACCGTATCCTATTTTAATATTTAATTAGCTGAATATCAATCAACTACCAGCAATCAACAATTATCAAGCGTAAGACGATACTTTTGGGATGCGGGCCGTGTCGGCGGGCTCGCCGGCTACGGGGCGAATTTCCCGCTCGCCGCGGCTCACGGCCAGGATGATACCGATGCTGATGCCGGTGAAGATGAGCGAGGTACCGCCCATGCTCAGCAACGGCAGCGGCAAACCGGTAATCGGCCCCAAGCCCACGGCTACGCCCATATTCACCATAGCTTGCAGCACCAAGCTGAACGTGAGCCCGGCCGAAAGCAGGCCGCCAAACGCGCCGTAACTGTTCACTACCGTCAGCAGCCCTCGATAGAGAAAGGCCAGGTACAGAAAGAGCACGAACGCACCGCCAGCCATGCCATATTCCTCGATGATGATAGCAAAAATGAAGTCGGAATACGGGTGCGGCAGAATGTTGCGCTCGGTGCTGTTGCCAGGGCCTTTGCCGGTTACGCCGCCTGTAGCAATGGCGATGTAGCTGTGCTCCAACTGAAACGGCACCGGCTTGCTCTTATCGGTGAAGTTCTCGATACGGCTTAGCACGGTTTTGTAGCGCTGGCCCGAAGAAAGACCTATTCCGCCCACTACCACGCCAATTGCAACCATCACGGCCATCTGCTTGAGCGGTACGCGCCCAATGAACATCAGCAGCAAGCACGTAGCAAACAGCAGCAACGCCGTAGAAGCATTACTCAAAATAATGATGCCGCAAATCAAACCCACCCACAGCATCACGGGCAGCAGCGTAGTTTTGAAATCCTGTACCTGCTGCTGACGGCGGCTGAGCATGGACGCCAGGTGCGCAATCAAAGCCAGCTTGGCCAGGTCGGAGGGCTGGAAGGTTTGGTTGATAACGGGAATGGTGAGCCAGCGGGAGGCCTCGTTGATGTTCGAGCCCATGAAGTAGGTGAACATGAGCAGCGGCACCGACAGCAGCAGCGCGTACAACGACAGCCGCGAATAGTAGCGGTAGTCGATGCGGTGCGCCAGCCACATAAAGGCCAGCCCCACGAAAATCAGGCCGGTGTGCTTGAGCAGGAAGTATTCGGTGTTGCCCGCCCGCTGCTTGTAGGCCAGCGTACCCGTAGCCGAGTACACCACGGCAATACTAATCAGCGAAAACAGAATCACGATGCCCCATAATACCGGGTCACCTTTCAGGTTCTGCCGCAGCCAGTTTTTGATGATGTCCATAGAGTAACTGAGTAAGTGAGTAGCGGAGTAAAGAGCAGTTGAGTGACTGAGCAGTTTCTATTTGGAAGCGTAACTGAGAAAAGAGCAGTTGAATAATTCACTCAGCTACTCACTTACTCTTTTCACCGCCGCCGCGAATTGCCGGCCTCGGTCTTCGTAGTTTTTGAAAAGGTCGAACGAGGCACAGGCGGGTGAAAGGAGCACGACGTCGCCGGGCTGCGCTAGCTCGGCGGCGCGGCGCACGGCGGTTTCTACGCTTTGCGTTTCTTCTAGGTGAGGCACTACCGAGGCGAAAGACGTTTTTAGCTTCTCGTTATCGACGCCAAGGCAGATAAGGGCTTTCACCTTGGTTTCCGCCAACTGAACAAGCGTAGCGTAGTCGTTGCCTTTGTCGGTGCCGCCCGCAATCCACACGATTGGCTCCTTGATGCCGTCGAGGGCGTACCAGGCGGCTTCCACGTTGGTGGCTTTGCTGTCGTTGATGAAGCGGACACCGTTTATTTCGCCTACGGGTTGCAGGCGGTGGTCGGCGTTGTGGAACGTGGCCAGGGCCGCTTCAATCCGTGACTTCTCTATGCCCGCCAGCCGGGCACAGAGTACGGCCGCCATCATGTTCTGGCGGTTGTGCTGCCCAATGAGCGGTGAGCTGGCAGTATTGATCTTCTGAGTTTTGCTGAAATAGCCGGGCTGTAGGTCCACGCAAATGTTTTCCTCGTCCAGATAGTACGCGCCTAGCTGGTAGTCGGAGCGGTGGTGCAGGCTGAAAGGCAATTGCTGCACCGAGCGTAGCGCCGCCTGGAAGTAGCGTTGGATATTTTCGTCGTCAGCGTTGTAGATGAAGTAGCCGCTGCTGTCCTGGTTGCGCATGATGCGCAGCTTGGATTCGGCGTAGCTGGCTAAGGAATAGTTGTACCGGTCGAGGTGGTCGGGGGTGATGTTGAGCAATACCGAAATCCACGGCTGGAAATGATAGGTATCGTCGAGCTGAAAGCTGCTTAGCTCGATTACGTAGTAGTCGAATTTGTCTTCGATAATCTGCTCGGCGAAGCTGTAGCCCACGTTGCCGGCCAGGCCTACGTTGTAGCCAGTTTCTTTCAGCAGGTGATAGGTGAGCAGCGTGGTGGTGGTTTTGCCGTTGGTGCCGGTGATGCAGATGCACTTCGCCTTGGTATAGCGACCCGCAAATTCAATTTCTGAAATAATGGGCGTGCCTTTCTCGCGCAAGGCCTGAATAACGGGCGCTTTTTCCGGGATGCCGGGGCTTTTGATTACTTCCTCTGCTTTCAGGACTTCCTCCATCGTGTGCTGATTTTCCTCGAAGGGAATACCTGCCTGCGTCAGCTTCTCCTTATATATAGGCTGGATGGGGCTTTTATCGGAAACAAACACAGAGTGGCCCTTGGCTTGCGCTAACAGCGCTGCCCCTACTCCACTTTCGGCCGCTCCTAATACAAGGATATGCATGGTTTACTTGCTGAATTGTTTAATTGTTGAATGACTGATTATCAAGTTCATAGTTCCGATTTGATTTTAGGAGTAGGCCGTTTAATCAGCCATTTAGCAAGTCAATAATTAAACACTTCAGTTAGTAAGCCTTTTATCTCAATTTCAAGGTTACTAGGGTCAACACCGCCAGCATGATGCCCACAATCCAGAAGCGCGACACGATTTTAGACTCGTGGTAGCCGAGCTTTTGGTAGTGGTGGTGCAGCGGCGACATACGCAGCAGCCGCTTGCCTTCCCCGTACTTCTTACGGGTGTATTTGAAGTAGCTTACTTGCACCATTACCGATAAGCTTTCCACCAAAAACACCCCGCACAGCACCGGAATCAGCAGTTCCTTGCGCACGATAAGCGCCAGCACCGCAATGATGCCACCGATGGCCAACGAGCCCGTATCGCCCATAAATACCTGCGCCGGAAACGAGTTGTACCACAGAAACCCTACGCAGGCTCCCACGAAAGCAGTACAGAAAATAACCAGCTCGCCGGAGTTCGGAATGAACATGATGTCGAGGTAGTCAGCCAGAAAAGCGTTACCGCTCACGAAGCAGAAAACCGCCAGTGTGGTCCCGATAATTGCCGAAGTACCGGCTGCCAGCCCGTCGAGGCCGTCGGTGAGGTTGGCGCCGTTGCTGACGGCCGTGATGATGAGAATGACAATCGGGATGTAGAAGAAGGCGTAGTACTCGTTGAAAAAGTCGCCGGCCGTGGCGAACAGGTCCCCGTAGTTCAGCTCGTTGTTCTTAAGGAAGGGCACCGTCGTAATCATCAGCTTCACGTCCTGGTACACGGTGCTGGCATCCACGGCCGAGAGCTGGCCGTCGGGCAGCAGGTATTGGCGCACGGTTACTTCGTTGGAGAAGAACAGCACCCACCCCACCGTGAGGCCGAGCCCAACCTGCCCCATAATCTTGAAGCGGCCCGCCAAACCCTCTTTATCTTTCTTCACTACCTTGATATAGTCGTCGACGAAGCCAATCAGCCCGAGCCAAACCGTGCTAAGCAGCATCAGCACGATGTAGATATTGTCGAGCTTGGCGAAGAGCAGCACCGGCACTAGAATAGCCAGCAGAATGATGAGCCCGCCCATCGTGGGAGTGCCTTTCTTCTCAAGCTGCCCCTGCAAACCTAAGTCGCGTACCGTTTCCCCAATCTGCGCCCGCTGCAACACCCGAATCAGTGGTTTCCCAAAGAACTGGGCAATGATGAGCGAGGTAACTACCGCCATGGCTGCCCGGAACGTGATGTATTGAAACACCCCCGTTCCCGGTATGTGATGCACTTTATAGAGGTAGTTGAAGAGGTAATACAGCATGAGCGCGGGGTTAGCAGATTGCGGTTAGAAAGCGGGCAAGCTGCAAAGGTTCCAGTTTTTTCAGGTCAAGCAAGGGTTGTGTTTTTGCAGATTTTGGTTAACGGCTCCTTATTTATCAAGTAGTTCAAACATTTCCTTTAGCACCTTTTTGTCGTCGAATTCCGCGCGGACGCCTTTCACTTCCTGGTAGGTTTCATGGCCTTTGCCGGCTATCAGCACAATGTCGCCGGGGTTGGCCAGGAGTACGGCGGCCCGGATGGCTTCGCGCCGATCGGGGATGGTAACCACTTTGGCCTGGTCCTGCACTTTCACGCCGGCTTGCATTTCGGCCAGAATAGAGTTGGGGTCTTCGAAGCGGGGATTATCGGCGGTAAGCACCACCCGGTCGGAGCCCTGGCAGGCGAGGTTGGCCATGATGGGGCGCTTGGCCCCGTCGCGGTTGCCGCCGCAGCCCACTACCGTGATAACCTGCTGGCTAGGCTGGCGAATGTCGGCAATGGTATCGAGCACGTTTTCCAGCGCGTCGGGAGTGTGCGCATAATCGATGATGCCCGTTACGTGGGTTTTCTCGGACACAATCGGCTCGAAGCGGCCCGGCGCCGATAGCAAGCCCGATAGCACCGTCAGCACCTCCGACGAGTCTTCGCCGAGCAGCACGGCCGCGCCGTACACGGCCAGCAGGTTATAGGCATTGAAAATGCCAATCAAACGAAACTGTACTTCCTGGCCGTCCACTTCCAGATGCAGGCCGTGCACCGCGTTTTCAATCAGCTTGCCCCGGAACGTGGCCGCGCCGCGCAAGGAATAGGTTTCGCGGCGGGCGGCGGTGTTTTGCAGCATCACAGTACCGCGCTTGTCGTCGGCGTTGGTGAGGGCAAAGGCCGACTTCGGCAGGTTATCGAAGAAGTGTTTTTTGGCTTTCAGATAGTTGTCGAAGGTGCCGTGGTAGTCGAGGTGGTCGTGGGTGAGGTTGGTGAAGATACCTCCGGCAAAGCGCAGGGCGGTGGTGCGGTGTTGCACTACGGCGTGCGAGCTGACTTCCATGCAGGCGTGGGTGCAGCCGGCCGCTACCATGCGGGCCAGCAGCTCGTTCAGCCGGATGGCGTCGGGTGTGGTGTGGGTGGCCGGAATAACCTCCTCGTCAATCTGATTCTGCACCGTGCTCAGTAGGCCGGCGTGGTAGCCTAGCTCCCGCAGCAGCTTGTGCAGCAGCGTGGCGCAGGTGGTTTTGCCGTTGGTGCCCGTCACGCCAATCAACTGCAAGCTGCGCGACGGATGGCCGTAGAAAGCCGCCGCCATGTGCGCCATAGCCTCCGCCGAATCAGGCACTTGCACGTAGGCGGTGCCGGACTGCATTTCGCCGGGCAGGTCTTCACAAACGATAACCGACGCGCCTTGCTCCACGGCCTTAGCAATGAAGTGGTGACCATCGGTGGCGGCGCCACGCAACGCGAAAAACACGAAGCCGGGCGCGGCCTGGCGCGAGTCGAGGGTGAGGGCCTGCACGGGCACGTCGGTAGGGCCGTACTGGTCTTGCACGGTTACATCGGCCAGTAGGGCGAAGAGCGGGGGCGTTATTTCTTTATCAGTTGGCAAGGTGATACTGGTGTTTTTAGCCCGCAGAGGGCGCTGAAGTTTCCGCAGAGGACGCAGAAGTGTTCTTTAAACTTTCTTGGGTTTGCTGGCGGTGGCCTGCTGTGTTATCTGCGTTGGTCTTTTAGGTTGTTTGGGTTCCACTGGTTTGGGTTTCGGAGCCGGCTTGAGCTCCGGTTTGCGGGGTTCCGGTTTTTTGGCTTCCGGCTTATTCACTTCCGTGGAGGCCGGCGCGGTGCCGTTGCTGGCGGCCATCCGGGCTTTGGCCTTGGCGGCCAGTACGCGCGTTTTAGCCGCCAAATCGGTGTCTACGGGCGTCAGCAGCTTGTTTTCAGCCAACTGGCTCGGCGCCGGCGCGGCCAACGGAGCAGGCGCCGAGGTAGAGCGTTGGCCAATCGGCTCCAGCGCCAGCGTAATCACCGTGCCCCGTTGGGCCGCCGCACCCGCTTCCAACGACTGTGTTTTCACGCGGCCCGTACCGAGGGCGCGCACCCGCAGGCCCCGGTTTTCCAGCAGGAACAGGGCGTCGCGCAGCGTTAGGCCGCGCACGTCGGGTACCCGGCCGGGGCGTACGGCCAGCGGCTGCAAGGTCAGAGCGCCGGTGCCACTGTCGGCTGCCGTCGGTACTTTAACCCAATCTTCTTCGGGCGCTACTGCTTCGTTCTTCACCCCGATTTTCTCGAATACCAGCCGTAACTCGTCCTGCATACCAGCTTGCACCACCGGCGTTTTGGCGCGGTTGATGGGCGTGCGGGCCAGCACCGGCCGCTGGCTGGCTTCGTCGCGGGCCATGGCTTTGTCGGCCACTTCGCGGAACACCGGCGCGGCCACATCGGCCCCGTAGATGCGGCCTTTCTTTGGCGAATCCACCACCACGATGCACGAGTACTTGGGCTTGTCGGCGGGGAAGTAGCCGCAGAAGCTAGTGGAATACGTGCGGGTGTAAGCGCCGTTCTTGAATTTCCAGGCGGTGCCGGTTTTGCCGGCAATGGTGTAGTCTTCCGAGCGGATACCGCGGGCCGTCCCCTCCGTTACCACGCCTTCCATCATGGCCTTCACTTTGGCCAGGGTTTCATCGGAGCAGATTTTCGGATTGAGCACCACCGGCTCGAACCGCTCCAGTACCTTATCCACCTGCTTGATTTCCTTGACAATCATGGGCTGCACCTTTACGCCGCCGTTGGCTACGGCGTTGTAGAAAGCCAGAGTTTGCAGCGGCGCCAGCTTCAGCTCGTAGCCGATGCTCATGGTGGTCAGGGATGTGCGGCTCCAGGAGCGGTCCAGCGGGTCTTTCACGTAGGGCCGGGCCTCGCCGGCCATCTGGAAGCCGAGCGGCTTGTGCAGTCCGAACCGCTTCAGATAATCGGTGTACTTGCTCGGGTTCTTGCTGAACTGCCGGTCCACGAGCACCGCCACCCCAATATTGCTGGACTTCTCGAACACCTGCTTCACCGTAATCTTGCCGTAGCCGTGCGAGTCGGTTTTCACGGCCCCGCCGATGTACATGCGGCCGTTGCCGGTGTCCACCACTTCATCCAAGCTCATTTCGGGGTTGTCTTCCAGTACGGCCATCAATGAGGCCAGCTTGAACGTAGAGCCCGGCTCGGTCCGGCCCTGGTCGGCAATGGCGTAGTTGTAGTCTTCGCGGTAGACGCCTTCGTCTACTTTGCCCAAGTTGGCTACCGCCTTGATGGCGCCGGTCTGTACTTCCATCAGAATCACGCAGCCGTATTGGGCATTGTTGTCCACCAGCGACTTGTAGAGGGCATTTTCGGCCACGTCCTGCAGGTTGATATCCAGCGTGGTTTGCACGTCGTAGCCGTCAATCGGCTTGATTTCGGTGCCGTCGTAGATGGGCTTGTTGCCGCCGGGCAGGCGCTCAAACAGGGCTTCGCCGTCTTTGCCGGCCAGGTGGCGGTTGAAGGTGAATTCCAGGCCCGCGCCGTTTTTGTCTTCGTTGATAAAGCCGATGGTGCGCTGCGCCAACCCGCCAAAGGGCCGGAAACGCTTGTCCACTTTCTCGAAAATAACGCCGCCCTTGTTTTTGCCGGCCCGAAAAATGGGCCACGTGGCCATTTCCTTTTTCTCTTGAAAATTGATTTGCCGCGAATTCAGCCGCAGATACCGCACGTGCGACTTCGGGTTGTGCGCGTTTTTAAGCTTACGAGCGTACTCCTGCTGGCTCCTGTCGCCAAAAAACCGTGACAATTGCAAGGCCAGCGAATCAACCCCCTGCTTAAACAACTGGTTGTCCACCACACTCGGGTCCCACGCCACCCGGAAAAAGGGCAACGACGTAGCCATAATGCTTTTGCCATCATCGGCCACAATAGATCCGCGGGTGGCAAATACAGGCTGGTACACCACGCGCCGCTCCTGCTCCAAGGCCCGCCATTTCTCTCCTTCCTTGAACTGGATGTTGGCAACCTTCCAAACAATGGCGGCCGAGAACAGGCAGACGCCCAAAAACGCCAGCCGCACCCGGGTTACGATGGATTTTTTAACGCTTCCTTTCATGGCGACGAGGGCTGTTGGCAGGGTGAGAAGCAGCCGGCTGCTCTAGCGCCGGCTCGCCAGTAGCATCCGTCCCGATAGGCACGGGCGGCGCCCCTACTTCCAGATTGGTGGAATCAATCGGGGCGACGGGCACGGCGTGACGCAGCGAATCGCGCAGGGCGCGGGCCGCCAGCGAATCGGCAGTCAGAATGGGCACCAAATCCAGAGAAGCCTCATCGAGACGGCCGGAAGGCACTTCGATGCGAAACGGTGGCGACGAGCTTTCCACCAAGCCATAAGCGGCCACTTTGCGGGCGACTTCGCTTTGCTTGCTGGCCTCCATGTAGTCGGATTTCAGGGTGGTGTAGTCGGCGCGCAGGTCTTCGGTTTCCAGCTTCAGCTTCTGAATAGCGCGGTTCATCCGGGTGGCATAGTGTGTGTTACCGATGTACACCAAAATCAGAAACATCACGAACAGCACGTGCGGCAGGTAGCGCACCGGCAGGCCCTCCCGAAACAGCCCGTCCATACGCGTGACGCGCTCCAACAGCGTGAATACGCTCCAGGAGCTGCGCGGCCCGGCAGCCGGACGCGGCGGTTGAGGCGCTTTCTGTTCGGGTTGAGGCTTAGGCTTGGGCTCGGGCGTTGGGGCCGGCGTTACTACCGGCTCGGGCGCAGTCACAAACTCCGGCACCACGGCGCGGGGCGCATTGGTGCGGGGCTGCTTAGCGACGGGTTTTATAGTGTTGGTTGCCACGTAGTTGTTCTGAAGTTTTTAGCCCGCGAAGGGCGCGGAGGAGGGCGCAGAAGTCGCAGTGTTCTTCTTTATTCTTTTCGGACTGCCACCCGCAGCTTCGCACTGCGGGCGCGGCTGTTGGCGGCTACTTCCTCGGGGGAAGCTTCCACGGGTTTGCGGGTTACTACGTCGAAAGGTTGGTTGGTATTGCCGAAGAGGTCTTTTTCTGCTTCGCCAAAGAATTTGCCCTTGGCCATGAAGTTCTTCACCAGACGGTCTTCCAAGGAATGGTAGCTCATCACTACCAGCCGGCCGCCGGGCCGAAGCACCTGCGCCGTGGCTGACAACATTTCTTGTAGCGCTTTCATTTCATCGTTGGCCTCGATGCGTAAGGCCTGGAAAACCTGCGCCAAGTACTTGTTTTCTTTGCCGCGCGGGGTGCAGCTAGCAATGGCTTTTTTCAGTTCGGCAATGGTGTTAATGGTTTGCCCACGCCGGGCCGACGCTACTGTTTGGGCCAGCGTACGGGCATTGGTTACTTCCCCATACATTCCAAAAATGCGGTGCAAGTCAGTTTCCGGATACTCGTTGATGATGTCGGCGGCGGTGGCACCGTCTTCGGCGTTCATGCGCATGTCCAGCGGGCCATCGAAACGGGTGCTGAAGCCGCGCTCCGGCGTATCAAACTGGTGCGACGACACGCCCAAATCAGCCAACAGGCCATCAACGGGCAACGCGTCCAGCGCCTTGAGCTCGGTGTATAGGTCCCGGAAATTGGCCCGAATGAAGGTAAACTGCGGGCGGGCCAGCTTGGCAGCTTCGTGCTCGGCATCAGCGTCCTGGTCGAAGCTGTAGAGGTGGCCGGTGCTAAGATGTTCCAGGATACGGGCCGAGTGGCCGCCCCCGCCGAACGTTACGTCTACATAACGGCCGCCGGGTTGCAGGTTGAGGGCCTCCAGGCACTCGCGCAGCATCACGGGGCGGTGGTAAGTGGCGTCGTTGAGGTAGTCGGGCGTGCTGCTCATGCGGCCAGGGGGCCGCCGGGCCCGGTTTCGGTGGTCAGAAATTTTTGAGCCAGCTTCGAGAAGCTTTGTTGGTCTTTAATCAGGTACTCATCGTAGCGGGTCGGGTCCCAAATTTCGCACCGATTGCCTAGCCCTACTATGATGGCTTCTTTTTCGATGCCGGAGTAGCGCACCATGGTCCGGGGCAGCATAAACCGCCCGATGGTGTCCAGTTCTACCTCCGTCATGCCCCGGAAGAAGTTGCGCTGAAACTGGCGGTATTCTTCGTTGAACTCATCAAGCGCCATCACCTTGTCGTGAATGATACGCCACGACTCACGCGGGTAGAGCACCAGGCAAGGCTCGAACCCACGCACCAATACGAGCTGGTTGCCCGAGGCTTCCGGCAAGTTGCCTTTCACCTTGGCCGGCAGCACCAGCCGCCCCTTCGGGTCCAGCTTGCATTCGTATTCGCCGGAGAGCAGGTTCATGGGTTGAGACAGGGCAGTAGGGAGGGATGTTAGCAAAAGTACACAATGCCCTATAAAAGGCAACCACGATTTACCATTTTCTACCACTATCTATAATAGCCCCTCCTACGCTCTAAACGCAATTTTCCTTGCTTCTTAGCTACTTCCGACCAAGCCTACAATGAACCATTCACGTAGCATTGACAGAATGTCAGTGCTTGAAACAGGCCGTTGGCCTTGCTATTAGCTACCCACCACTGGCCACCGTTCTAAAGCTTCCTGCGCCGCCGACCGTGGCCAGTGGTGGACCGGGCCGCAGATTATGGCCAGAATGCTCGGTCAACGAAGCTGGCAGTTACATTCGGCTGCCTTTCACTGAAGACTGCGGCCGGCTGGTTAGGCGTCGGAAACTAAAATCTTGCCCCTGTAGCTGCTATTAGCTGCACCATTTCGCTGCTGTTTCGGTTGTACCTTTGCAGTGATGAAGCGTCCTTTTTTCCATCGGTTATTCAGCGCGTTGCTGGCGTTGCTCGTTCTCACTGCCTCGGTGGGAATGACGGTGCAGCAGCATGTCTGCCACCTAAGCGGAAACCGGACCACCTCCGTCGTTTTTACCACGCCACAACACCGCTGCCCGGCACCCAAGTCAGAAACCAAGCACTATGGCCCTGCCGGGCAAGCACAGCTGAAAGCCGGGTGTTGCGACTTTAGCGCCCATCTGCACAAGTTGGATGCCCTCACCCCGGAAATGGTATGGGCGAAACTGCTGCCTTCGCCCTTCGTGGCTACCGGATGGCCCGCACTCACCTGGCCTAGCTTGCCCCCTACCCTGCTCGTTGCGCAGGCCGACGCCTGGCACGCCGCCGACAGTTCGCCGCCTTTACGAGCCGGGCGGGTACTGCTTTCTTTTATTGGCGTGCTAGTGATTTAGCATCCGTTCCGCGCCAGCTTGAATGGTTGGTCTCGAAACAACCGCGCAATATAGCGCTGGTCTGTTTTTCTTGGGAATGAATGCTAACTTACTGATACTATGCACCCTTCTTTAGGGCCCCGCTTTGTGGCTGCGCTTAGCCTTGTGCTAAGCGGCTCGGCTGCCGCGCTGGCTCAATCCTCCACTGATGTGTTGACGCCCGTTCGGGGCCAGGTGACGGACGCTGCGGCGGCTAAGCCGTTGCCAGGTGCCGTAGTGCGCTGGCTCGGTACCGCCGATGCTGCTACCACCGACAACGCCGGCAGCTTTGCCTTGCCACGGCCTGCTCGCGCCGCCAGCCGCCTCGTTATCAATGCCCTCGGCTACCGCGCCGATACTATTGCCGTAGCTGCCACCGCCAGCCCGTATGTGCGGGTAGCTCTGCGGCCAAGCGCCGAGTTGGGCGAGGTAAAAGTAGAAGGCCGCGCTCCTTCCTACTCCTCTCTCACGCCCACCAATACGCAGGTCATCACCAGCCGCGACCTAACCAAATCGGCGTGCTGCAACCTAGCCGAAAGCTTCGAAACCAACGCGGCCGTAGAGGTTTCGACCACTGATGCCGTATCGGGTGCCAAGCAAATTCAGCTGCTCGGGCTGGATGGCGCTTACTCGCTGCTGACCATCGATAACCTGCCGGCCCTACGCGGCCTCTCGACACCCTACCGGCTCAACTACCTCTCCGGTACCTGGATCGAGAGCATCGACATCATCAAGGGCATGGGCTCGGTGGTGAACGGCTACGAAAGCATTTCCGGCCAGGTAAACGTGCGCCTCAAGGAACCGGAAAAAGCCGAGCGTTTGCTCTTCAACGCCTACGGCAACGACCTCGGCAAATTCGACCTCAACCTAAACCTGGCCACGCCCCTCAGCAAGAAAATATCCACGGCCCTGCTGCTGCACTCCGACCATCTCGGCCGCCGCGTCGACCGGAACAAGGACGGGTTTATGGACCTGCCGCTGGCTACTCAATACAACGTGTTCAACAAGTGGAAATACTTGTCGGGCAAGGGCATCGTAACCGAAATCGGACTAGGCGCCCTGCGCGAAACGCGGCAAGGCGGGCAGCTCGGCTTTCGGGTTGGGGAAGTTGATGCGTATCAGCAGAACTATGGCTTCACCAGCCTCACCAACCGGTACACGGGCTTCGCCAAAACGTCATACACTTGGCCGGGCCGCCCTTACCAGAGCCTCGGGCTGCTGCTGAGCGGCACCCACCACGACTTCAACTCCACCTACTCCTACAAGCAAGCGCCGTTTGGACCGCGGGAGTACGACGGCACGCAGCGCACGGGCCTTGCGACGCTGCTGTTTCAGAGTGTATTGGGCACCACGGCCCACACCTACCGGGTGGGGTTGAGTTATCTGCACGACGACTACCAAGAGCTGTTTCGCAATGGTATCAGCTACCTGAACGAGACGCCCGAGGCGCGCTACGCCCGGGAGCACCGCCACCGCCTGGAAAACGTGCCCGGCGCTTTTGCGGAGTACACCTATCAGAACTCGCGCAACCTGACGCTGGTCGGGGGCCTGCGCGCCGACCGACACAACCTCTACGGCTGGCAGCTTACGCCCCGCTTCAACCTGAAGTACGACGCTACCAAAAACTCGGTGCTGCGGCTGGCGGCGGGCACCGGCTTTCGGGTGCCCAACCCTATTGCCGACAATATCGGCTCGTTGCTTAGCGCCCGCGAATTTGTGATTGATTCTAACCTGCGCCCCGAAAAAGCCTGGAACGTGGGTGGCAGCGTCACCCAGTATTTCACGGTGTTGAGCCGGCCCGCCACCTTCGTAGTGGACTATTACCACACCGAATTTCAAAATCAGGCAGTAGCCGACATGTACACCGCTCCTAGCTTGCTGCTGGTGGGTAACCTGGCCCCCGGTGGCCGCTCCTTCTCGCGCAGCCTTCAGGTTGAAATACAGGTGGAGCCCATCAAAGGCCTGACCACCAAAGCCGCCTATAAATACCTGGACGTGAAGACCACCTACGACGGCCAGCTGCTGCGCCGGCCAATGACCGTACCGCACCGCTTGTTCCTGAACGTGGGATACGCCACGGCTTTCGACAAGTGGCGGGTTGACTTTACGGTGCAGGGTTTCGGACAACGGCCCCTGGCACCAAACCCCGGCGCGGAAGGCCACCAGCACGGCTCCGACGAATCAACTTTACCCTATTCGCCACGCTTCGCACTGCTCAACACGCAGCTTACGCGGGCCTTCAAGCGCTTTGAAGTATACGCCGGGGTGGAGAACCTAACCAACTACCGCCAAGCCAACCCCATTCAAGGCACCGCCATGCCTTTCGACCAGAACTTCGATGCGGCTATGGTCTACGGCCCCACCTACGGCCGCCTAACCTACGCCGGGCTGCGCTTTCGCATAGAGTAGTCGGAAAATCCGTCACTGCGGATAGTAGCACGGAAGCTACAGGACATTTGTTCCGCAGCGAGTATCGGGAGCTGCGCCGGGTGGCTCATACGCGTAGGAACTCGCTACGCTCGTCGCGGAACGGAAACCACAGGATTTCCGCGCTACGCTTGACACAGCCTACTAAACAACTCAGTTTTTGTTAATTTTCATCTGCTTTTCCGCGCTTCGGCGCTAAATTTCATACCCCATGAAACTCGTTAAAACCTTCCTGCTGGCCCTGCTCACGCTATTAACTGCCCAAGTGGCACAAGCGCAAACCACCCCAAAAGCCAAGGCTAAAGCTGCTGGCACCGAGCAAGTACAGCTAAAAACCTCCGCGGTGTGCGACATGTGCAAAACCCGCCTCGAAAAGGCCATGGCCTACGAAAAAGGTGTGCAAGCCGCCGTCCTCGACGTCCCTACGCAAGTTCTCACCGTCACCTACCGCCCCGACAAAACCAATCCTGAGGCCCTGCGCACTGCCGTGCAGCAAACCGGCTACGATGCCGACGCTCAACCCGCCGACGCCCGCGCCTACAGCCGTCTTCCCGAGTGCTGCAAGAAAACCAACGCCGTACATACTGGCGGTAACTAGCTGCTTATTTTTACAACGATTGTTGTAATCTTGAAATGTAAAAAGGGCTTCCTGCTGGCAGGAAGCCCTTTTTATGTCTTCTTGGTGACTATTCGTGAAAAGCGGCGGCTTCGCACTATGGTCTCCGACAGTTATGCGCGCATCTACTTAGTTTGCCAGAGCCGCCACCAAGGCAGGTAGGGCTGGTCGTGGTGTTCGTAGTGATACCCGAAAAAGTAGCAGCTCACAAAGGCCCACAGGTGGTGCCGAAACTGGCTGCGCGACTTATGCGGATTGTCGGGGGCATGCTCGCCCCGGTGTGGCAGGTAAGTGCCGAAAAAGAACAGTTGCAGTGTAGCCAGCACGGCGGGTATCATCCAGAAGGCAATAACATTCACCTGCGGGAAGAACAGCTTTAGCACGTTATAGGTCGCGGCCATCAGCAGCACTTGCCAAACGGTGACGTAATTCCAGGCAAAGCGCCCGAACCAAGGCAGGAAACCGGGGTGGTGGCCGTCGTGGAAGTCGGGGTCGTCGTCGGTGCCAACGTGGCGGTGATGCTGGTGGTGCTTGGGCAGCATCCGTGGGAACCAGTTGTAGGCAAACAGGCCCGCGGCTATGGTACCTAAGAAGTTGTTTAATTTTTTGTTGGGACTCACCACGCCGTGCATAGCATCGTGGGCGGTAATGAAGAGGCCCGTATAGAGGTGCGTTTGCAACAATGCCAGCAGATACGGCCAGGGCGTGGTCCAATCGGGGTGGTACGCAGCCAACAGAAACGCCAGCAGCCCCGCCCATGCTCCCATTATCAGCAACGCCACTGCCACTCCCTTGTAGCCAAGCGGCGCAGGCTTCACGCGCTGCGCAGAGTAACTAAGTGAGTGAGTGAGTGAGTGAAGTGTTTCAGGCATAAACGAAAAGCAGGACAAAGACTTGAGGAGATAAACGAATACGCATACGCATACGCACCAAGCGCGCCGTAGGCTACTTCACTCCCTCACTCACTCGCTCATTCTCTCTACAGTGCCAGCAGCGCGTCGCGGACTTGTTCCATCAGCCACATGGGGGTGCTGGTAGCGCCGCAGATGCCTACCGATTGGCCCGGCTGGAACCAGGTGGAACAGATTTCCTCGACCTTGGAAATGAAGTGGGTAGCGGGGTTGGTATCCTTGCAAACCTGGTAGAGCACCTTGCCGTTCGAGCTTTTTGTGCCCGATACAAACACGATTTGGTCGTATTGCTCGGCGAAGCGACGCAGGTCTTTGTCGCGGTTGCTTACCTGGCGGCAGATGGTGTCGTTGGCGTTGATCTGGTAGCCGCGCTGCTCTAGCTCGCCTTTGATGCGGTAGAAGGAATCGGTGCTTTTGGTGGTCTGGCTGTAGAGCGTGATGTTGGACGGCAGCTCGTGGTGCAGCAGCTCATCGAGGCTCTCGAATACGACGGCGTTGCCGCTGGTCTGGCCTAAGAGGCCGCGTACTTCAGCGTGGCCGTGCTTGCCGTAGATGAAAATCTTCTCCTGCTTGTCGTAGCTGGTTTTGATGCGGTTTTGCAGCTTGAGCACCACCGGGCAGGAAGCGTCGATGAGCGTCAGGTTGTTTTCCAGCGCCATCTGGTAGGTGCTTGGCGGCTCCCCGTGCGCCCGAATCAGGACGGCCTCGTTCCGGAGCTGCTCGAACTGTTCGTAGCCAATAATGCGCAGGCCGCGCTTTTCAAGGCGCTGCACCTCTTCATCATTGTGCACGATATCGCCTAGGCAATACAGATAGCCTTGCTCATCAAGAATGTCTTCGGCCATCTGAATGGCATAGATAACGCCGAAGCAGAAGCCGGAATTGGGGTCTATACGGACGCTCAGGTGTTGCGGCATAACGCAGGAATAACCGCGGATAGGGTCGGAAGGTTGCGAATTTGCCGTTCAGCTGGCGACAAATAATACGTAATCTACTTTAGAACCGGATGTGCGCCCAATGGTTCAGCTACATTGGCCGAAATACGTGCTGGCCTTCCAAGTCCCGGATAAGCTGCTCGTCCAGCGGACTATTTTTCACTACGGCGTTGTCGAGCCAGAAGGCCGGATTGTAGGACCGGGCCATCACTTGTTGCAGGTCCTTGCTTTTGCGTGGCACATCGGCATAGGCATGCCCCGCCAAACGCGGCGTGTATTGGTAGAAAAAGAAAGTACTGGCAATGTGCGTGCTGTCGATTTTACCGTCGGCCTGTTGTGTTACGAGGCGGCACTGCGCCCGGGTACTGGCCAGCCGCGTGAGCGAATCGGCCACGGGCGTGTAATCCGATACCACCCGAAACGCATCTGATTCGATGTGGGTGTCGGGAAGGCCATTCAAACTTAGCAGGCTACTGGCCGAAAACGTCATTTCACGCCGGTGTAGGGCGGCCGTCTGCCTATCGATGTAGAGTAGGCCGCTTGGAGCGGTCTTGGTGGTTTCCATTTTCGGCTGAAAATGAATCACAGCTAATTCACGCCCCTGGCTGGTTTGAATTTCCTTTAGAGTGAAATCAAACTGCTGTAGCGCCTGCGACCCAAGCGGCGTCAGTAGCTTTGCGCGCCGCGGGTTTTTAATGAACGTGGGCAGCACCACCCTGATAATGGCCGAAAAGTTGGTGAACGTGAAGCCTCCCGGCCGCACCGCGTAGCGGCTCTCCCCCAAGTCCCACCCACTGATGTGCCGGTTATCGAACTTGACATCATAGAACGCGTCAAAAAACTCGCAATAGGTGCCGTTGTGACGGGTTTTCTGGCGGTAGAATGCTTTGCCATAATAGGCTTGCTTCTCGTGCCGGAGCAGCTTGGCCGAAGCCCGTTGCACCAGTTCCTTCGCCTCCTGCTCGGGGTTGCGAACTCGTACTTCGGGCAGGGCCACGGCATTTGCCGACAGCACAATAGTTACGGGGGTGGCAGCAGAGCTTACCTGCACCGTAGTAGGCGCATAGCCAATACTGAGCACTTCCAGCTGCTGCGGCAATGCGGAAACCCGCAAGCTAAACTCGCCGGCTTCGTTGGTGGCAGTGCCTTGCTGACTGCCCTTCACGCCTACGCTGGCATAAGGAATCGGGCGCTGCGTGTTGTCGACTACTTGCCCCGTCAAAGTAATACTCTGCGCCAGCACAGCCGGCCCTACTACCAGCATAGCACCCAATAAAATCAGCGGCTTCATCAATCCAGAATTCATAACAACAAAAAGTAGCTGCCTATCGATAAGGCTATATAGCAAATAGAACTCCGAAAAATAAGCACAGCTGCGAAGAAGCAATATCTAACGTTTCCTCGTGCAGAGGCTGTTTATCAGCAGCGAGTCGGGCCGTACCACGCAATGCGGAAGTACAAACTAGGGTCGGCGTAGCTAAGTGCTAGGCCTCTGTTTCAAGTATTGATACAGAAGCAGTTTGTTTAGGTTTTAAAAAACTAGAGCTAGTTTTCTAATCTGACAGTCTTTCGGTGCTCGGTGCTACTTTACAAACCAAGCAGATACAAAAGAAGCTCCCGTGGGGAGCTTCTGCTATGTTCACTTAGAGCCTATCCAACTAGGCCAAGTGTTTGTCATTCCGACGCAGGAGGAAACCGTCAGAAAAGCCTACTCAGATTCCTCCTGCGTCGGAATGACAAGACCTATTCGGATAGACTCTTAGTAGGTTTTACTACAACTGGGCCAGCTTCTGCGCATCGGCGTCGGAAACGTGGCCGCGCCCAACCATAAAATCGCGCACTAGCCCAAACGACTCAGCGTCGAGGCCGGACTTGGGGTGCTGGAGCAACGTGTCAAGTAAGAACTGCCGGTCTTCGTCGACGTGCGGGCTCAGGCCAAGGAAAGTGGGCAGGTTGCTTTCCACGCTTAGGCGCAGGAAGCGGATTTCGGGGTTATTGGCATCCAGCTTCACGGCTTCATCAAATTGCTTGGTAGCACTCTGCACGTAGGTCAGCTTGTTGAACATCGAAGCGTCGCGGGCCCGGATGGCTTCGGCGGCCGCCTTGTAGGCCAACACCACCGCGTCCTGCTGCCGGTAAGCCGACATCAGCTGGTAAAACTTTTCGCCGGCTTCTTTGCTGGTGGCAGCTTCTTGGTACTGGCGGCGCAAGTTGGAAACGGAGTAAGGCATCTTTGCAAGTAGGAATGAAGAATCAAGAACAAGGAACGGCTGCGCCGGAGCCGGTGTGCTCTTTAATTCTGAAAGTGAGGCAAGGCAAACAAAAGAAAGAAGGCAACGACGGAAGTACGGCTTCACGCAACAAAGGATTCGTGGACGGATAAGCTGCTTTGCGTAAATTATCATTGCAACCAAAGAGGAATCTGAGAAGCCTTTTAAGCCCTGATTCAGATTCCTTCTTGGTCGGAATGACAGTTCATATAGCTCGCAAACGGTAGCGAAAGTACGAACCCATCAACAAAAGCAGCTTGGTGTTGTCGGGGACGCGCACCCGCTCACCCAAGATTCGTGCCGCAGGCAACTGCCGGATTTTATGAAATAGCTTGAGGTAGTACACATAAGCCAGATAGACGCCGAGCTTGGCCGAGCGAGGCAACTGCATGATGCCCACGTAAGCGGCATCGAAATCGGCCCGGATATCGGCTTCTATTTCGCGCTTCACGCTGTCGTCGAACCGCTCGTAGGTTACGCCGGGGAAGTAAACCCGGCCCCGGTCGTCGTAGTCGGAGCGGATGTCGCGCAGGAAGTTTACCTTCTGGAATGCGGAGCCTAGCCGGCGCGCCGGCTCCCGCAGCCGCTGAAACATGGCCTCGTCGCCCTCGCAGAAAATGCGCAAGCACATCAGCCCCACGACTTCCGCCGAGCCGTAGATGTACTTCTCGTACAACGACTGGTTGTAGCTGCGGTCGTCGAGGTCCATTTCCATGCTGTACAGAAAGGCATCGATGAATTCGCGGTCTATGTTGTAGGTGTGCACCACGTCCTGAAAAGCATGCAGTACCGGGTTCAGGCTTAGCCCTAGTGCCAGTGCCTCATCGGTCTGCCGCTTGAAATCCGCGAACAGGGCCGCCTTATCGTGGTCGTGGAAGGTATCTACTATCTCATCGGCCCACCGCACGAAGCCATACACGGCGTACACCGGCAAGTGAAACCGCGCATCAAGTGTGCGGATGCCGAGCGTAAAAGACGTGCTGTAGCGTTGCGTGATGAGCTTGCTACACGCACGGCTGGTTTCAGTGAAAAGAGCAACGTGGTCCAAGGTGGGGTTGGTGACTGAGTAACTGAGCGAAAGATAAATAGAACTCTCTATTCTAATAGAAAGAAGCAAAAGCGTTCTTAGAGGCTATCCGAATAGGGAATGTCGGAATGACAAGACCTATTCGGATAGGTTCTTAGTGCGCCAACTCAGGCACAACAGGCTTTGCCGGAACCGGAAACTCTTTCTCTATTTCGCCGGCTACTACTTGCCCGGAAATAAGCGAAGGGGGCACACCCGGACCGGGCACTGTCAGCTGGCCCGTAAAGTAGAGGTTGCTCACCTTGTTGCTTTTCAGCGAAGGCTTCAGGATGGCGGTCTGGCGCAGGGTATTAGCCAGGCCGTAGGCGTTGCCTTTGTAGCTGTGGTAATCCTGCACGAAGTCCTGGTGGGCGTAGCTGCGCTTGAACACCACCGCGTCGCGGATGCTGTGGCCGCAGTGGCGCTCCAGCCGGTCCATGATGAGGTGGTAATAGTGCTCCCGGGTTTCTTCGGGATCGGGCAGGTTGGGCGCCACCGGAATCAGCAGAAACAGGTTTTCGCAGCCGGGCGGCGCTACGCTCGGGTCCGTCACGCTCGGGGTGGAAGCGTAGAACAGCGGGCGGCTCGGCCACTTCGGCTGCTCGTATATCTCTTCGGCGTGCAGGGCAAAATCCTCGTCGAAAAACAGGTTGTGGTGGCGCAGCTTGTCGAGCTTCTTGCTCACGCCCAAATAGAACAGCAACGACGATGGGGCCATGGTGCGCTTGTCCCAATAAGCTTCGCTGTAGTGGCGCCACTCGGGGGCCAGCAGGTGCTGCTCGGCGTGGTGGTAGTCGGCGCCGGCTACTACTATATCGGCGGGCCGGAAGCCGGTGGCGGTTTGCACGCCGGTGGCACGGCCGTTTTCCACCGCTATCTGCAACACTTCCTGGTTGTATTCGAGGGTTACGCCTTGCTCTTGCGCTAGCTGCACCATGCCCTCCACTATCTTGTGCATGCCGCCCATGGGGTACCAGGTGCCTAGCGCCAAGTCGGCGTAGTTCATAAGCGAGTACAGGGCGGGGGTATTTTCGGAAGTAGCCCCAAGGAACAGAATCGGAAATTCCACCAGTTCCAGCAGCCGCGAATCCTTGAAAAACTTGCGCACGTGCTTGTGCATGCTTTGCAGTAAGTCAAGCCGCAGGGCGTCCACCAGCAACCGCGGGTCGGCAAACTCGAGGAGGGAGCGGCCGGGCATGTGCACAAACTTCCCGATACCGACTTCATACTTGTAGGCCGCCTGCCGCAGAAACTCATCGAGCCGGGCGCCGCTGCCGGGCTCGTAGCGCTCGAACAACGCCCGCAGCTCGCTCATGGCAGCCGGAATATCCACTGCCTCCGGGCCTTTGAAAATCACCTGATACGACGGGTCCAGCCGCACCAGATTGTAATAATCGGCCACCTTCCGCCCGAAGCGGGCGAAATACTGCTCGAATATATCGGGCATCCAGTACCAGCTCGGGCCCATATCGAAGGTGAAGCCCTCGGCCTTGAACACGCGGGCCCGGCCGCCAGGGCCTTCGTTTTTCTCCAGAATAGTGACGCGGTACCCGCGCTGCGCCAACGAAGTAGCCGCTGACAGGCCCGCGAAACCGGAGCCAATAACCATCACATGTTTACTCACAGAACGGAATCACTGATTTGCGCTGATTGAACTTGCTCGACTAATGCCAGTGCCACAAAGGTGTAGAATTGGCCCTAAACCAGGTGGAATTTGCCGTATTAGCTGCGCTGTAACAGAACAGCATACCTAGTCATACCGGCAGAGGCGGCAGAGGTTTGAATCCTCGCCAATTAATCAACGAAACAAGTTCGAGCAGTACCAATAGCGGATAAACAAACCGGGCCGCGAACAGCGCTATAACAGCGTCGTTCGCGGCCCGTGATACGCCCGGGGCGGGGTATACTCTCTCCCTATTCCCTACTCGCCGGGGGCGTATGTCTTAAGCGCATCCTTGAGCTCCTTGCGGGCAATGTGAATGCGGTTTTTGACAGTGCCAATTGGAATTTGCAGCTTCTCGGCAATTTCCAAGTACTTATACCCAATGTAATACATCATAAACGGCGTCCGGTAGTCGGCCGACAGGCCGGCAATGGCCTGGTTGATATCCGTTACTACGAAGTCGGAAGTGGCTCCGTTGTGCGTGATATAGTTTTCGTCGGTATTGAAATACTGGAAGTACTCGGTGCTGTCAATGTTGCTGTTGCGCTTCGTTATCTTATTGTAGTTGTTGATGAACGTGTTGCGCATAATGGTATACAACCAGGCCTTCAGGTTGGTACCAGCTTTAAACTTGTCTTTGTTCAATAATGCTTTCAATAGAGTCTCCTGAACCAGATCTTTCGCATCGTCGGCGTCGCGAGTCAGGTTCATCGCCACGGGCTTTAGAGAGTAGGAAATCTTCTGTACTTGACTGGTGAATTCCAAAGAGGTCATACTGTTTAGCTTTTCGTGGCAAAAGGTTAAACAAATATACGAGCCAAATTTAAAGTCGGGTAACGCCGGATCAACTATTTTCGTCCCTCCCCTCACTTGCTAGTATAGCGTTTAGCAAAGTACGAAGCGACTGATTATCAGGGCAATTTGCCACGTATAAAATTCGGCAGCACCCAACTTTACCTACTCCGCCGTACCCCCGAAATACTCGATGAACCCCTGATTATTTCAGACAAACATGCCTTTTCTGGAGATAAAATCTCAACAGAAAATTTGCTTTAAACGAATTATTTTTTTGTTACTCCTGGACACTCGCCACTAGTCGGAGCTCATCGGCGAGCGTTAAAAATTCTGGCATATACCGAAACCGGATGGTGTTATTCGGCATTTGCAGCCCTTCGGAGTGGGCTAAAGGTCCGTAGAAGCACAACAATTTGTTTGGACACAGCGTCGCCAATTTATTTATAAAGTCCTGTACCCGGTCGCGCTCAGGAAGGGCCGTCATCACCGTACAGAGGGCGTATGGGCGGTAAGTATCGCAAACAGCTTGTAGCTCTTTAATGGGCAGGTTCTGACCTAAGTACAGCACATGATGCCCCCGCGCCCGCAAGGCGTAGTTCATAAACAACAAGGCTAATTCGTGCATCTCCCCTTCGGGCAGAAACAACACCCACCGATGCGCTGCGGTGGCCTGTACTGGAGGCAGCGTATCGGTAGCGGCCATCATTTTCTGGCGCACCAGATTGGTAACCAAGTGCTCCTGCGCCGGATTGACGCTACCCGCCTGCCACATCACGCCTATACGCTGCAAAAACGGGTATATGACGTGCATGACGGCCAACTCGAAGCCTAGGTTTTTCGAGGCCTGGTTAAGCAGGTAGCTAAGCTGCGGCTCGTTCATTTCGAGCATAGCGGCCAACAGGCTATTTACCTGCTGGCAATAGTCGTGGATGCCTTCGTTGCAGGATATAACGGCTTGGCCGAGCTCTTCTTCGCTTAGCTGCGCGATTTTGGAAATGCGGTGCCCCTGGCTGCAAAGCGTGGCGACATTTAAGAGCCGCCGCAAATCATCGTCGCAATACGTGCGGATGTTGGTGGCGGTGCGCACCGGGCGCAAAATGCCGTAGCGCTGCTCCCATATCCGGATCGTATGCGCTTTGATACCGGAAAGCTGCTCGAGGTCACTGATTGAAAATTGTCCCACGGCTAGCCCTCCTTTCCTTCCAACTGCTTGCGGTTGCTGGCAACCGCCGATTGCCGAAGCGTACGGGTAGGTGCTGGCTTACGCAGGGCCAGTGTAAAGTAACGCGGCGACACCCATAGCAACCCAAACTCTTCGGAATTGTCGCGGCCGGTGGTTTTGTGGTGCATTTTGTGCGCCATGTTCAAGGCTCGCAAGTAGGTGTTGCGCGATTTACGCCAGAAGCGGAACCGCCCATGAATCAGTACGTCGTGCACGAAGAAGTACAAGGTGCCGTACGCTGCAATGCCTACTCCCATCCAGAAACGAAAGTCTTTCTCGGGGGTGCCATACACGATTAGCAGCGCCGAAAGGGCTCCGTAGAACAGAAAGAAAAAATCGTTGCGCTCGAAGTGGTGCGGATGTCGGACGTGGTGCGAGCGGTGCAAAAACCACAGTGGCCCATGCAACACAAACTTGTGCATAAACCACGCAATGAACTCCATTCCAAGAAAAGTAGCCGCGGTAGTGGCTACGGCTGCCGTTGTCGTCATATAGATGAGCTAACCACAGGAAAGAGTAGATGTTTGGAGAAGTTGTAAGCGGGCAAACAAAAAAACAGTGGTTCGACGGCTAACCTATGAGCTCTGCCGAACCACTGACTGCCATTTAACTTGTAGGGCAGCCGGTTGTTTGGCAGATAGCAGGCGACAACGGAATTTCAGGACCACTCGTAGCCTGCAACTCATACCACCAAACTCAATTTTCCCAATTCATCTTTTCCTTGGCCAGGAAGGCGGCGATACCCCGGCGGCAATCCAAGGTACCCCGCGCTTCGGCATTCATTTGCGCGGCATACCGCAAGCTGTCTTCCAGCGGCATTTCGGGAATCCGCGCCAGCATTTCCTTGGTCAACTCCATGCTCTGGCTGGAATTTTCGACGCACAGCCGCCGCGCGAAGGCGTGGACGTGTGCAGCCAGCGTTTCAGCGGGCACCACCTCGTTGATGAGGTGGAGTTCCAGTGCCTTCGCGGCCGAAACAGCGTCGCCAGTGAGCAGGAGCTGCTTGGTACGGGCCTCCCCTATCTTGCGGAGCAGAAACACACTTACGATGGAAGGCAGAAAGCCAATCTTCACTTCGGTGTAGCCAAAACGAGCCTCCGGCACGGCAAAGGCGAAGTCGCAGACGGTAGCCAGCCCGCAGCCGCCGGCCAGCGCGTGGCCCTGCACCTGCGCAACAACCACTTTCTTGAGGGTGTAAATCTGGTGAAACAGCTGCATTAGGTGCGTGGAATCGGCTAGGTTGTCGGTGTAGCCAAAGCCTTGCAGCTCCTGAATGTAGGCCAGGTCGGCACCAGCGCAAAAGGCTTCGCCTTCGGCTCGCAGCACAACTACTTTGCAAGCTTCATCGTCTTCGGCAAAGTCGAAGGCCAGCTTCAGCTCACTTACCATCTCGGCGCTGAGGGCATTACGTTTCTCGGGACGATTGAGGGTTATATAGCCAATGGCGTCTTGCGCCTCGTAGCGAATGAAGCGCAAGGCTTCCAGCTCTTGGGTGGGCATATTATCCATAGGGTTCAGGGTTAAGACAACGGTGAGAAGCGGCGCGGCTGGTAGGACAAAGTCGTACGGCCGGGCAACGCGGAGGTAGATCGGTATCAACCAAACCTAACAAAAAGGAGGCGCTCTTAAAACTATATAGCGCGCTAGTAGGCAAACCGGTTTCGTTGGGCCTTAGTTTCTGGTCGCTGCCGAAACCGGCTTCCGGCTGTAAGCACCCTGCTCCGTTAGATCATGTGTCTGCCAGCCAGCTAGTTGCAGCTTCGGGCGCAGTGATGCAACGTACCAGGATTTACAGGAAGAATCGAAAATAATAGTCGGAGACGAGCCAAAAACCGCGGCCAGTGTTTCGGGCAAAACGCGGGCGTTACGGCGCAGCACCACAATATCAACCGGACTAGCTTGCCGGGCCCCATCGAGGCGGCCCGATACAAACGCCACGCGCACCCCACGCCATACGGTTAGCAGCACCCCGCTACCATCGGTACCAGCAGCGGGCACCGGACTACTTTGCCAGCCGGTATGGTAGCTCACCTGCCGGGCCTCGCGCTCAATAACGCCCGGTACAATGCGGTAAGTACGCTCCGACTCCTTGAGGGGCAGCGAATCGACGGTTACGATATGGGCGGCGGCGCCCTGCCAGAACCCCACCACCGACCGGCGCGGAATACTATAGAAAATCAGGCGCT
Source organism: Hymenobacter sp. (assembly GCF_036387835.1). Classification (GTDB taxonomy): domain Bacteria; phylum Bacteroidota; class Bacteroidia; order Cytophagales; family Hymenobacteraceae; genus Hymenobacter. The sequence goes on from NZ_DASVSY010000026.1 coordinate 32,062, forward strand.
CGTCGGGGGCGAGGCGGTGGGTGGCCCACACGCGGTTGCCGGCAAACACTGCCATCAGCCCACACGCCAGCCCAAGCCAGGCTAAATGCCGCCGTGCCGCAAACGCCAGCAGCACCAGAATGATGGCGAAAATCAGCCACGCCTGCGGCGCCGTGACGTGCACACCCGAAATCAAAGCGCCAGGCACAGCGCGGCCAATCCAGAAGATGTAATTGTTGAACCAACGAATTAATAATTCAAAAACTAAGCCTATGCCCTGTGGCAGCACATCCATTACAGTACTAGCGGAGGGCAATAGCAAGCTGAGGCCAGCAGTAAGTAGCTTCGTCGCCAGCAATAGCATGCCGGCATATACTGCCCAACACGAAATAGGCACGGCCACGAGGTTGGAGAGCAGGAAGCTGAGCGGAAACTGATGAAAATAGTAGAGGCCCAACGGAAACGTAGCCACCTGCGCGGCCAAGGAAAGCGCCGTGGCCTGCCAGGTTAAATCCAGAGCCCAACTCGTTTTTCGCCAAAACCACTGGACTCCTTTTGATTGCCAGGGGCGCGTTTTGGCTAGAAAATAGCCCTTCACATCCAGCCACGCCACAATGCGCGGTTGCAGGTACACAATGCTGACAACCGCCAGAAAAGACAGCTGAAACCCTACGTCGCACAACAGATACGGGTCGTAGCAGAGCAAACAAAAAGCAGCCACCGCCAACGTATTAATCATGTTGGTTTGCCGTCCGCTGGCCCGCGCCACCACAATAAACGTGAACATCACGGCCGCCCGCAGCACCGACGCCGACAAGCCCGTCAGGAAGGCATAGCTCCAGATACCACCCAAGCCGAGCAGCGCCGACACCAGCCGAAACATCGCGCCGCGCCGCCCCGGCACCAAACTCAACAGCCACGTCACGGCCCCAAACAACAGTCCTACTTGCAAGCCCGAAACCGCCATGATGTGGGTAGTTCCCGTGTTGGCGTAGGCCTGCTTGGTTTCCTGGTCGACATCGTCTTTGATACCCAGTACCAGCGCCGAAGCCAGCGCGTATTCGCGCTTGGCGTGCACGTACTGCCGGAACACACCGTCGAGCACTTGCGCCGTGTGCATGGCCACGGCGCGTAGGGCACTAGGGGGAGCCGTGCCCATTTTCCGGTACTGATCGGGGTGCACAAACTGCTGGTGGTAGACCTGGTGGTACTCCAGGTAGCGGCGGTAGTCGAACTCGCCGGGGTTGAGAGGTGCCTTACTCGGGGCAGGGGCACCCCGCACCAGCCATACGTCGCCGTACCGGGGCGCCACCACGCCCGAATCGCGCGGTATGGAAACGCGGATGCCCCCCACCGCCGTCTGCCACTTCCCTGCAACCCGCACCGCCGAAACCCGCAGCGTGGTAGCGTAGGTAGTAGGCCGCACCACGGTATAGTCGTCTACTACGGCCCGGTAGAACTCGATCTTATCACTGAATCGATACACATGATTTGCTGCCCGCGACTCGGTTGCCTGCTGCGTCAGGGCTGCTCCTGCCACATACACTGCGGCCATAGCTAACAGGCCGGCGGCATCGGTAGCGCCGGCTTCCCGCTGCCGGCTCGCCCAATACTGCCCAGCTCCGAAGAGGACCACCAACCCCAGCAGTGGTCCTAGCAGCGGCGGCAGCCTCTCCCCCCAATAGAGGTAGGTTAGGATGCCCGCCATCAAGGCGAGCGTTAGACGCACAAAGGCGTAGGAAGCCCACTGGAAGGTATTATTCATAAATAAGCCCGCGATAGAACACCGTAATTCTTCTAAAGTAATACTTCAGCTAAGACCTTCCGGCCCAGGCACCAAGGCGTTTTGCGTAAGCCGCCGCGCCCACCTCCCGAGAATGGTACTTCTGGCCAAGCAACAGGGAACAGAAAGGCTGCTTTGCCTTAGCGCCGGACCATCTTGAAATGTTGAATATCGCACTCCTCGAACATTTCTCCTTCTTTCTCGAACCCGTGCCGCTCATAGAACCGCACGGCTGGCAGCTGCGCGTGCAAATAGACTTTAGTGTCCGGGTATTGCGCATCCACATCCTTCAACACCTGTTCGAGTAAGGCGGCACCTGCTTGTTGGTTCCTATACTCTGTTAGCACGGCAAAACGCTCTAGTTTTACCCCCGCATCGGTTTTACGCCAGCGGGCAGCTCCGCAGGGCGTACCATCCGCCGCACGGGCCAAATAGTGCGTAGCGCCGGCTGCATCATGGGTATCATACTCTTCTTCGGCGGGCACGTTTTGCCCTATCACAAACACTTCCCGGCGGATAGCAAATGCCGCATCAAGATCTTGGGGCGCAGAAATACGTTGGGCTTCCATGAATCACGGATTTAGACGGATTAATCGAATTTTACGGATGAATTCCGTTTTCGAATTGGTCAGCGAAAGTAAGAATGAAATAAAAAAAGCGGCCTTCCATGGGAAGCCGCTTTTTGTTGTAATAAAAACAAGGTCACCTAAAGCTTCAGCTTGCTTTACAGTTGCTGCTCCTGGTTTACGGGTAGTTTTTGGGTACCATCGTCCTCGGGACGGGTATCAGGATGCCGGCCCGGGTCGGAGGCGGCGGAGCCGGGATTGTTGGGCCGACGGTAGGGCTGCGCTTCGCGGATGGGCCGGTTGATGGAGTTAGCCTGCTCGTGCTGAGTGTCCACGTCGAACTTGTCGTAGGCCAGCACGATGGACTTCACCAGGCGGTGGCGTACCACGTCTTCCGAGCTCATTTCCACGAACCCAATACCACTTACATCCTTCAGAATATCCAGTGCTTGAATCAGGCCGGATTTCTGTTTGGTGGGCAAGTCAATCTGGCTGCGGTCACCGTTCACCATCACCTTGGCCGTCGGGCCCATTCGGGTCAGAAACATCTTCAGCTGCGAAGGCGTGGTGTTTTGGGCCTCATCGAGGAGCACGAAAGCATTGTTGAGCGTCCGGCCGCGCATGTACGCCAGCGGGGCTATTTCGATGGTCTTGTTCTCCATGTAGAACTTGAACTTCTCGGGCGGCAGCATGTCCTCGAGCGCATCATAAATGGGTCGCAGATACGGGTCAATCTTATCTTTCAGGTCGCCGGGCAGGAAACCGAGGCTTTCGCCGGCTTCCACTACGGGACGCGAAATGATGATTTTCTTGACCTCTTTGTTTTTAAGCGCCCGCACGGCTAATGCCACCGAAATATACGTCTTGCCCGTACCGGCTGGCCCGAGCGCAAACACCAGGTCATGGCGCATAACGGCATCAACAAGCCGCTGCTGGTTGGCTGTTTTAGCTTTAATAACGCCGCCTTTGGCCCCAAACAGAATCACATCGGGCGAGGCGGCGAGCAGGCGGTCCTGCTGGTCCTCATCGGACGAGGAAAGGTACTGGTACACTGTTTTGTCGGTGATTTGTCCGTACTGGTGATAATGTTCCAGCAGGGCCGACAGAATATCGTTGATACGGCTGATGACGGGCGTTTGGCCCTGTATTTTAATCTCGTTGCCGCGGGAAATAATTTTGCTTCCAGGAAAAGCCGCCGCTAATTGACGGATATTCTGGTTATCGGGTCCCAGGAAATCAATCAGGGACACGTTTTCGAGCGTGATGACTTTCTCTACCAAATTAGGGGTGGTGGGGACTAGGAAGTTGAGTGAAATGAAAGCGCTTGAAGAACATCGGTTCCGGCAAATAGCCTACTTTTGCCGCCCTTGGAGGGCACTAAAACAATAGTACGAAGAACTTGGAATTTCCGGCAATGGGATTGATTACGTTTCTGTCTGACTTTGGCTACCGCGACCATTACGTGGCGGCCGTAAAGGCACGGATTCTGCAATTAGCTCCGACCATGCCGGTGCTCGACATTTCGCACGCTATTGAACCCTTCAACATCGCGCACGCCGTTCACGTTCTAAATGCGGTATTCCGTGACTTCCCGGCGGGCACCGTCCACCTCATCGGTGTCAACGATTTGGGTGGCCCACGCGCGGCCTGGCACGCAGGCTTGTACGAAGGACATTACTTCGTAGCCGCCGATAATGGCGTCCTGGCCCTGCTTTGCGATGGCCAACCCGAGGAGCTAGTAAGTTTGGGAACAGCTGCTGCCCTCACTGCCTCCCCCACCCGCGACCTGCTAGCCCCCGCCGCCGTGCACTTAGCTCAGGGAGGCCTGCTAACCGACCTCGGACCCACCACTACGCAGCTTTACCAGTTGCTCAACCGCCAAGTGCGCCTCCAAGACAACCGCATCACCGGCCACGTGGTGCACGTCGATCATTACGGCAACTTGGTTACTGACATCACTCGCCAAGCAGTGGAAGTTATCGGCCGCACTCGCCCGTTCACCATCCATTTCGCCCGCGAAACAGTCCGCGAAATTGCCGCCCATTTCCAAGCCTCTGACCCGGGCGAAGCGGTGTGCATTTTCAACAGTCAAGGCCAGCTTTGCATCGGCATCAATCAAGGCAACGCCTCGGAACTGCTTGGCTTGCATTTCGACTCACAAGTCGATTTGCGCTTCCCGGTAGACGGGCAGTAAAGGCACCTTGCTTAGTAAAAACTAATTTCTGGTTCAACTAAAACCTCGTTATTTACTCAGAAATTAAGCTTCTGTTTTTGTTTTTATATTATGTTAAATAGGAGAGCTTTACTTTTACGAGCTTGAAATGTTAGAAGACAAGCTAACCGTAAATCCTTTTACATGCTAATCCGAGTTGTGCGCATGACATTCGCGCCTGAGCAAGTCCCGGCCTTTCTAGAGATTTATCGTAATTCTCAAGATCAGATTCGCCAGATGCCAGGCTGCCGCTTTCTGGAATTGTGGCAGGACGCCGACCAGCCGCATATTTATTGCACGCATAGTCATTGGGAATCCGAGGAGGCGTTGAATGCCTACCGCCGCTCTGTGTTGTTTGGACAGGTGTGGCCTGCTACCAAGGCGCTGTTTACTGCTCCGGCCCAGGCGTTTTCGGTGCACCAAGTCCCGCCTTACTAGCTAAGGGCAAATGAGCTTGTGTCTGCCCCAAACCCTCCCCTTCGCAGGATTTTATATAAGCCAGCAAGACTCAGCAAGCTCTCCTGGCCAGACAGATTCTTGGCTTATCGATTTAGCATAGATAAGCACAGCGAGGACACCGAAGAACAAGAAAGCGCCAACCTTAATCAGCAAAGGCTGTATTGCTAGCTATGGACACCAACTATTTCGAGTTCTACGGTCTACCCGAAACTTTTCAGCCGGACGAAGCAGCCTTGAAGCACCGCTACTACGCCTTGAGCCGCGAATATCACCCCGATTTCCACGCCACGGCTAGTCCGGAGCGGCAGCAGGAGATCCTGCGGCTGGCCACGCTGAACACCAACGCCTACCGTACCCTCTCCGATGCTGACTTGCGGATGGCTTACATTTTAAGCCAGCACGGGCTGCTGGAAGAGGGAAAACAGGAGATGCCTTCAGATTTTTTAATGGAAGTGATGGACCTGAACGAGCAGATAATGGAGCTGGAATTCGAGCCGGATCCGGAGGCAGCTAAGCGGGTCGAAAATGAAGTTAATGCCTTGACTCAGACGCTAGATGCAGGAATTGAGCCGGTGTTGGCTGGCTATCCGGGCCTACCGGTTGATACCCGGCCTCAGGCTCTACGCCAAATACAAACCTATTATTTGAAGAAGCGCTACCTGTTGCGCATTCGCGAAAGTCTAACTAAGTTTGCAGCCCGCTCCTGAAACGAAGGAGCGAAGTGAAGCCCAGATGGCGGAACCGGTAGACGCGTTGGTCTCAAACACCAATACCGCAAGGTGTGCCGGTTCGACTCCGGCTCTGGGTACCTGGAAGGGCTAACGCCCCTCACTAAAGCAAGCCTCAAAAGCTGTAAATCTGTTCGCAGATGCAGTTTTTGAGGCTTTTTTGCGTTTAGCCCAATTGGGATTTACCAGAGGTGATACCTGGACTTACCAATAAGCTTACGCCACCCCTTACGCCACCTCTTTTTTCAAACCCTATGAAAGTTTTGTTTGAGCTGCGGCATGATAAGCAGGATAAGGCAGGCACGGTGCCGGTCTATGTATCGGCGTACTTCAACGGGCTGCGGCTTCGCTGCTCGACGAAAGAGCGGTGTGAGCCGCGCCAGTGGAATGAGAAGGAACAGGAGTTTCGGCGCTCGTTTCCGGGCTATCAAACGGCCAATGATGGCTTGAAAGCCCTGATGCGACGCCTGGAAGACCGGTACCGGGAACTGCGGGCCGCGAACGTAGCACCAAGCGTAGCCTTGATGCGTGAGGCGGTGAATCCGGCGGCCGTTGTAGTGAAGGAGGAACCTACGCTGGTGACCCGCTTCGCAGAGTTTCGAGATGTGATAGGCGGACGCGGGTATGCCTTCCATACCGTGCGGCACTATAAAACCGCGTGCAACCACTTGGGAGCTTTTCTTGGCAAGACGCGGCGCAAGGGACTGGTGCTGGCGGGGCTATACCTTGGCGGTGCACGATGAGTTTGTGAGTTACCTGCGGGCCGGTTGCGGCTTATCCGCCAACGGAGTGTATTCGGTGCTGAAAGATCTAAAAACCTTTCTGCGCCATGCGCAGGATGAGCGAGGCCTAACGTTGGGGTTGGAACTGAAGCGGTTTGAGGTGCGGTACACCGACCAAGCCAAAACGTATTTAACCGGGTCTGACCTGGCCGCGCTGGTGGCGGTGAAGCTTCCCAAAACCTTGGAGCCGGCGCGGGACGTGTTCTGGTTTTGCTGCTACACAGGCTTGCGCTACTCCGACGTAGCGGCACTGCACGCGGGCAACCTGCACGCGTTGGGAGCCAATGGCGACGGAGACCGGGTGCTGCGACTAATCCAGACGAAAACACGGGCTACGGTAAGCATCTACCTGAGCCGGTTGGCGGCGGATATCCTGGACCGCTACGCGGTGCCCGAGCGGCAATACGACGGCGCCCGGCTCCTGCCGGTGCTGGCCAACCAGCCGATGAACCGGTATTTAAAGAAAATAGCGCAGCTGGCGGGAGTGACTCGCCCGGTGGAAGTGGTGGGCACGGCGGGCGGTCAGGTGGTGAAAACGGCCGTGCCGCTGCATGAGTTGGTAACGATGCACACCGCTCGCCACACGTTTGCAGTACAAAGCCTGCTGCGCGGAATGCCGGTGACTGTGTTACAGCGCGTGATGGGCCACGCCAAAATTCAGAATACCATGCGCTACGCGCAAGTGGTTGAGGAGTTGCAGCACCAGGCGATGCGGACGGCGTGGGACGGGCCGACTACTGCACCGGCTAGCACAGCTGTAGACGCGGCGGTATGTAATGTGATGGCCGCGTAAGTAGTAAATAGAAAGAGAAAACGCCCGGTTGGAAGCAAGCTTTCGACTGGGCGTTTTGCTGCCGGGTAGCTCTTAGGCTGTTTCGATGAGCAAAGGCTATCAGTACGCTCCGACATGCCTCCGAGTACGGTCCGAGTGGGCTAGCTAGCGGTTGATGGCATCGGATACTTCGGCTGCGTCGAGGCCGGTGAAGCGGCACAAGTCCTGCACGGTGATGAGGGCACCGGCGGGCTTGCCGGCGGCTTGGCGGGCACGACGCATGAGGCGCTTGGCAGCGTCGTAGCTGCGGCCGGTCAGGCCTGCCACGTCTTTGGGGTATAGGCAGATGCGGGGCACGAGGATGGAGCGGGGTATGTGAGGATAGACGGGGCTATACAGGGCACCGTAGTAGCAATGTCAAATTTACTTGAAGTATTTCGATAGCACAAACAGTGCCCTGGCTTTGAATGCAGGCTGTGGTGCTGGCGGCTATTGGCAACTCAAGCGCATTCGACAACTTACTTTTCACAGTGGCACAACAAACAGGAATTTTAGGCCTACAAGGAACCGTGGGCGGCTTGGTCTTCCGTGAAGATGGCTCAGTTTCGCAGAAGCCGGCCAGCAACAAGGCGGCTTTCGCCAGCGCTCCGAGCCGGGCGCGGACGCGGGAAAACGCGGCGGAATTTGGCCTGGCGGCCAGCTACAGCAAAGTGCTGCGCGACTCGTTGCGCGTGGCCATTGCAGCGGCCAGTGACAGCCGCGTGGCGGCTCGCCTCACCAAGGTGATGCGCGAGGTCATCGGCCTGGATGACGTTAATGAACGGGGGCAGCGGGTGTTTGATGCCAGCAACTCGGCTCCGTTGCTGGGCTTCAACTTCAATGCCGGCGCGGGCATTGGGCAAACCATGTACTTCCCGTTTGAAATAACGGGCGAAGGCGCCAACGTGACTATGACCATTCCTAGCCTGAACCCGGCGTCGGACATTGCCGCTCCGCAGGGAGCCACGCACTTTGAGGTGGTGTTCGCCGCCTCGGCGCTGGACATGGAAACGCTGACGTTTAAGAATGCTACGGTAGCCGCTCCGCTCGGCATTCTGCCGCTTGCCAGTGCCGCGCTGGCCAATCAGACGATGGTAGCCAGTTTCGCCAGTGCCCCGACCAATGCAGAATTGGTGGTGGGCGTGGCGGGCATCAACTTCTACCAGCAGGTGAGCGGCAAGTACTATGCGCTCAATAACAACAGCACCAACCCACTGGCCATTGAGTACGTGGCCTAGGTTTGGGGCAATGGGAAAGCGGCTGGTCGGTAACGGCTGGCCGTTTTTTCTTGCTAGCTGTCTTTAATTTTCAACTTCCTCACTTTCCGGAGTAATGGCTAAGTCCACTTTATATCAAAAACAATATACCCGTCGGATGCGACGGGCCATTTTGCTGCGCAAGAAAGCCGACAGCAAAGCGCGGCTGTATGCCCAACGGCTGCTCCTGGCTTTGCAGGACGCTGCTTTTGCGGCACGGGTGATGAACCAGCTGAACCAGACCTACAACGTGGACGTGTCGACCAAGACCCTGCTCACAGCCGAGCTGACGCGCAACCTGGACCTGAATGTGCTGAGCAATGCGCTGGCGGGCTCCACGCCGGGCGAAGAGTTGGTGTTATTCAACCTGATTCCGGATAATGGCGTTGGCAATGAGTTGGCCAGTGACTGGCTGTTGGATGGCTTGCCCGAGCCGGCCACACCGCCTAGTGGTGCAGGTGGTAGCACCGGACCTGTAGCTCAGGCGCCGTTGAACGTTACTAAGCTGCAAGCGCAGCCGAACGTACTGGGGAGTTACACCATATCCGTATCAGCCAACTCGCCTTCGGGGCGGTACCACCTGGTCAATACCTCTTCGCTCTACGGATACGACTTTGAGAGTGACCACGAGATGAGCTTCACGCTGGATGAGGCCAAGCAGGGACAGATAGTGACGTTCACCTTCACGGATACGGTCGGGAACCGGGTCGTGCAGGCAGTGGAGATAGTGTAAGCCCGTTTACCGAAAAGTGAAAAGGCCAGTTCCGTGGAGGAGCTGGCCTTTTCTGTTATGGCAAGCACGCCTCGGTTTAGCTTATTCTACATCAAGTCATCCTGCCTATTCAGGCTGAATTTTACTTAAAATAGGTATTGCGGAATTGCAATAATCGCAGACAAATTTGTGCAGTAGTCTGCCGCACGTTGGCGTGCGGCTGAGTAGCGGTTGCCGCTGGTTCCACGCTGGTTGATCAACGTAGTGCCTTGTTCTATTTAGCCTGCCTATGGCTGAACGAAACGGCAGTGTAAGGCTCACTACTTGGGATGTTATACCCAATTGGTTTTGACAGTCGCGTTTCAAATTTCAACACTTCTTGCTATGCTTAAACGCTTTACTCTGCTTACGTGGGTGCTGCTAGCCACTGGTATAATGACTCTGATTAGCCTGTTCATAAAAAACACGGCTTTAAGGTTTTTGAAACGATATCGATTTCGGTATGCTTTGTTGCTTGTGTCAGGTCTGCTGACCAACGCCTATACGGCTTCCGGACAAAGCCTCACTTTTGGGCCGCCTGTCTCCTATTCGAGCGGGTCGGGCAGTCAGCCGTGGGGCCTAGCCGTGGCCGATGTGAATGGAGATGGAAAACCGGATGTGCTGACGGCCAATTACGGCAGCAATACGGCCGGTGTACTTCTGAGTACGGGAACGGGCACCTTGCAGTCCGTGACTACCTACGCTGCGGGCACTGGCACCGGGCCCTTTGGGGTAGCGGCGGCCGACCTTAACGGTGACGGCCGCCTCGATTTAGTAACGGCTAATTTTAATCATTCCACCAGTACGCTGTTTGGTGCACCGGGCGGGGGGTTTCTGGCGCCAACCGTTTACGGTGCTGGCAACAACAGCTCACCGCGAGTAGTGGCGGTAGCAGATGTAAACGCCGACGGTAAGCCCGACGTACTTACCGCTAACGCTGGTAGTGGTACGGTAGGCGTCCTACTGAATTCCGGCACGGGCACCTTGCAGCCCGTGGTCACCTACAGCATTGGCACGGCTAGCGGTACCGATGGCATTGTCGTGGCGGACATTAATGCCGACAACAAGCCTGACCTGCTGGCAAGCAACAGCAGCAACAGTACGGTAGCAGTGTTGCTGGGCAATGGCAATGGCACCTTCCAGGCAGTGGTGACCTATGCCGCCGGAGGCACGGGCAGCGCCACCACCACCCTGGCTGTAGCCGACCTCAACGGGGATGGAAAACCTGATATCGTAGCGGGCAACTCGGGCAACGGTACGGCCGGCGTGTTGCTGGGTAATGGCAATGGCACCTTTCAGGCTGCCACAACGTATTCAGCCGGTGGTGCTCCTACCGCCGTAGCCGTAGCCGACATGAACGCGGACGGCAAAGCCGACATTCTGACCGCTAACTACACTAGCGGCTCAGTGGGCACCCTGCTGGGCAATGGCAACGGCACGTTCCAAGCGGTGGCGTTGAAACCAGTGGGCGCCCCTTACCGCGTAGCTGCCGCTGACTTCAACAATGATGGGTGGTCCGATATCGTGACGGTTAGCCCTGGTGGCTCGGTTAGCGTATTGCGGAATACTTCATCCTCTCCCACTCTGACAGCTCTCAGCCCCCAGATAGGCCCGCCGGGTACGATATTGACCCTGACGGGCACTAACCTAACGGGCACCACCAGCATCGCCTTCACCGGCAACACCGTCACGAGCGGCTTCACCGTCAACGCAGCCGGCACTCAGATTACGGGCGTCGTGGTACCGAGCGGAGCCATCACCGGCAACATCACTGTGAGCACTAGCTTCGGCACCAGCAACGGCCTCACCTTCACAGTAACGGCCCCGCTCACCATTACCAGCACCAGCCCGACCGCTAATGTGCGGGCGGCTTCGGCCACCGGCCCCGTATCGGTTACCTTCAACCAGGCCATTAGTAGCGGCAGCACGGCGGCGCTCAAGGTGTTCAGCCAGCAGCGGGGCGGGCTGCGCTCAGGCAGCAGCGGCACCACCACGGTAAGTGGCAGCACGGTCAGCTTCGCGCCCACTTATGCCTGGTTGCCGGGCGAAACGGTGCAGGCTACGGTAACCACGGCAGCTACATCTAATGGCGGCGGCACGCTGACTACACCCCGGGTGTGGCAGTTTACGACGGCCGTGAGCGGCGGCACGGGCACGTTTGGGGGTGGGTCGAATCCCGCCGTGGGCAGTTTACCATTCAGCGTGGCCGCCGCCGACGTGAATAACGACGGCTACCCTGACGTGCTGGCGGCTAGCGCCAATAGCAACACCGTGAGCGTGCGTATCAACAACGGCAGCGGAGCCTTCAGCGGCACTACTAATGTGAGCGTAGGCGCCCGGCCTTTCGGGGTAGTGGCCGCCGACGTGAATGGGGATGGTATCTTGGACCTGCTGACGGCCAACCAGAACGCCAACACAGCCAGCATATGCCTAGGCAGCGGCAATGGCACGTTTGGTGCGGCCACTAGCGTGACCGTGGGCAGTGGCCCCTGGGGCGTGACAGCGGCTGATGTGGATGGCGACGGCGACCTGGACCTACTCACGGCCAACCACAGCACCAATACCGTGAGCGTACGCCTCAATAACGGCAGCGGGGTATTCACGGGTACTACTACTGTGCCGGTAGGCAACAATCCCTTCTGCGTGGTAGCCACCGACGTAGACAACGACGGCGACCTAGACCTGCTGACCGCCAACGAGGGCAGCAGCACGGCGAGCGTGCGTATCAACAACGGCAGCGGAGCCTTCAGCGGCACCACCGAGTTGCCCGTGGGCGCCGCGCCGCAGAGTGTCGTTGCCGCTGACTTCAACGGCGACGGCGCGCTGGACGTGGCGACGGCCAACCACGGCGGCAACAATCTGAGTGTGCTGCTCAACAACGGCCGCGGCACGTTTGGCGCGGCCACCTCGGTCAGTTCGGGTGCGTATGCGTGCGGCGTAGTGGCCGCCGACGTGGACGGTGACGGTGACCTGGACCTGCTCTCGACCAATTTTCAGGCAAACACTGTGAGTGTACGCATTAACAACGGCAGCGGCAGCTTCAGCGGCATAGGCAATCTGAGCGTAGGCAGCGGGCCAATTGTTATTATAACAACCGATGTAGACGGCGACGGCGACCTGGACTTTCTGACCGCCAACCAGACGGCCAACGCCGTGAGTGTGCGCTTCAACCAAAACGCCAGCTTCCCCGACCTAGTAATAAGCACCGGTACCCTACAGAGCCCTGCCACTGTGCCTGCCGGCACCTACAACTCCCTCACTGTGATGGGCAACAGCGTGGCTCAACTAGCCGGCAATACCGTAGTGAACAATGTCGTGACAGTGAACGGTACGCTGCTCACCAATTGCCAGCTGTTGACCGGGGCGGCCAGCTTCACGCTGACGGCGGGGGCCACGGTGGGAATCTGCGACCCGGCGGGCCTGAGCAGTACCACCGGCACCGGGGCGGTGCGCACCACCGGCCCCCGCAGCTTCTCGACCGCGGCCAGCTACCTTTACAACGGCACGGCCGCGCAAACAACCGGCAACGCCCTGCCCGACCAGGTACTGAACCTGACAACTACCAACGCCCAATTGCTGACACTCAGCCAGCCCGTGCGGGTGCAACAGGTAGTGACAGTGGGCGGCGCGGGCAACCTCGTGCTCAACGGCCAAGCCCTGACGCTGCTCTCTGATGCCAGCGGCACGGCCCTGGTGGTGAACAGTGGCACGGGCGTGGTGCAGGGCAGCACCGGCACCATGCAGCGCTACATCGACGCCAGCGGCAACAGCGGGGCCAGTGGCTACCGCCACTACAGCACCCCGGTGAGCGGCACCACCGTGGCCGACTTGGCCACCGGCACGTTTGCGCCCACCCTCAACCAGCTGTATAATACCAGCACGACGCCGACGGCCGTGCAGCCCTTCCCGACGGTATTTGGTTACGACGAAACCCGCTTGGCTAGCTCGCCGGCCACCGGCCTGAGCGAGTTCGACAAAGGCTGGTTTTCGCCCGCCGCTCCCACCGACCCGCTGGCCGTGGGCCGGGGCTATACGGTGCAGCTGGGCAACGCCGAACTAGTCGATTTTACGGGGACCTTCGTGACCGGCTCCCGCACCCTCGGAGGCCTGACGCGGGGCAGCCGAGCCGACGCCGGCTGGCATCTGGTGGGCAATCCCTATCCGGCCCCGCTCGACTGGAGCACGGTGACCAGCGGCCAGCTCACGGCCGTCAACCCGGCCATCTATATCCACCAGAGCACCGGGCCCTACGCGGGGCGGTACCGCACGCTCGTGAATGGCATTGGGGCGGGCAGCAGCTTGATTCCGGCCGGCCAAGCCTTCTTTGTGCGGGCCAGCATGGCCGGAGCCACCGGCAGCATCGCCCTCACGAATGCTAACCGCGCTACTACGTTTGCCGGGCAGCCGGCTTTGCAGCGCAGCAATGACCCGCGCCCCCGCCTGCGCCTGAGCTTGGGCGTCGGCAGTCAGCCGACCACCCCCGCCACGGCCGTCGACGAAGCTTTCGTATACCTGCAGGCCGGGGCTACCACTGCCTTCGATGGGGCCTACGACGCTGATAAGCTCGCCAACCCCAATGGGTTCTATCTGGCCAGCACTAGCACCGATGCTGTACCACTAGGCCTGAGCATCAACGGCCGTCCGCTGCCGGGCACCACCGACGAGGTAATTCCGCTGTGGCTGAGCGCCCCGGCTGGCGCTTATACCCTCACCGCCACCGAGCTAGTCAACTTCGCAACCCCCAACAGCGCCCTCATGCCCTACCTGCGCGACGCCCTGACGGGCACCTTTACCGACCTGAGCCGGCAGGCCAGCTACTCATTTGCCGTGGCGGCCGGCGCGCCCTACGCCGGCCGCTTCGCGTTGGTGCTACGGCCCGCTGGCGTGCTGACTACTTCGCCCGGAAGCCCGTTGGCGGGTACGCTGGCTAGCCTTTACCCCAACCCCACAGCCGCCGAAACCACGCTGAGTGCCACCGGCCTGCCGGCTTCGGCTGCCACGCTGGAGGCCGTGCTGCTCGATGCGGTAGGGCGGGAAGTGGGACGCTACGTACTTCCCGTGCGCAAGGGGGCTGCCCGTCAATCTCTGTCCGCGACCGGACTAAGTACCGGCCTTTACCTGCTGCGCCTCACCGCGCGCGATGCCCAGTCCCGGCCGTTGGGCTCCCTACGTGGCCAGCGCTTGGTCGTGCGCTAACCCCTTATCCTTCAAGTATTTTCGTAATCCTTACATGAAAAACTCAGGTAAAACAACCGTATGGCGCTGGTTTCTGGTAGCGCTGCCCCTGGCCAACGCGGGCTTGGTTGCTGCTCAAGGTCCGGGCTCGGGTGGCCCTACCCCACAAGCTCCGACAGCTGTACCCCTCGATGGAGGAGCTAGCTTGCTGCTGGCTAGTGGCTTGGCCTACGGCCTGCGTCGACTGCGGCAAGGGCGTAACCCTGTCTGACTCAAGCGGCGCTACTGGCAGCCGATGTCGGCTGCTGTTTCTTGCTGCGCCGGGCTGGATGAGCAAAGCCAGCCCCGCATGCACCGAAAAATGATGATACTGTCATAATCACCTTAGCAGCTCAACTCATGAGCCGGAATCTACTCGTTCATTATGGGCGCACTGCCCTATGCGCACTTGCGCTGCTGGCCGGGGTGTTTGCCTGTGAAAAGCCAGACGAGAAGCCGCACAGCACGCCGACTGGTAATAAGCCGAAAGCTGATTTCTCGTTTACCGTACGAAACCCGGGCGCCCTCCCTGCTACCGTTGCTTTTCAAGCAGCCGCCACCAACGCCACTTCGCTAAGCTGGTCTTTTGGCAACGGCACTACGTCAACAGCTACGAATCCAGAGGCTATTTTCACGAACAACATGGTGTATAATGTGAAGCTGGTGGCCACCAACCAGTACGGTAAGGATAGCCTTACTAAGGCCGTCAGTATTACACTTGACAAGCCAGTAGCCAATTTCACCTTTACTACGAGCGACGCTAAAATCCTGCCCGTTACGCTGACCGCAACGAACACCACCGTCGGGGCAAACACGACGTACCGCTGGTCGTTCGGCACCACGACATCAACCCAAACCAACCTGACCGCCGCCTTTACCTCGGGAGGTATCTATAACATTAAGCTGGTAGCAATCAACGCAGGTGGCCGGGATAGTGTCACCAAGCAAGTGCGCCTATCACCGTACCCGCAGGCGTACACCAGCTTCAACGGCACCCCACTGAACCTATATGCCTGGGAGGGAAGCAAAGTGGTGATTCTGTCGAGAAGCGCCACGCTGAACCGCGCCACGATGTACCGCTGGCTCACGGTGATGGACTCGACCTACAGCTATTACCGCCGATGCACGGGCCGCGAGCCAACGCCGTATGCACCCACGTACCTGAACGGCCGCTCCACTATTGCCGACGTGCCGACCACCTGCGGGGCGGGCTGCGGTTACCTAGGTGCTACCGGAATAGAGTTACAGAGCACGTATTTCGATGTTGGATACAACGCCATCAACGTCACTAATCAGTACGATCAGATTTTGTTTTATGAATTCGGTCGCAATTTTTGGTTTTACAGCGGCCAGCTGGCCTACAAAGCCAACGACCCAGTAGTTACCGGCTATGCCGTGTTCATGCGCTTTATGGCTATGGAAGCGGCGGGCGTAAATGGTGCGGCGTTTGGGCCTTGGTCTTTCCTTGTGTTCAGAAGCAATGTGGAAAACCTAGTCAGCACCTACGCGGCCAATCCTTCGCTCAACTGGGCCAACACGCTGGGTGCCGGCCAAGGGGTTCCCAATTCCGGCCTTGGCGCCACCGATTTATTTGCTTCTTTTTGCTTTAGGTTAAGACGCGACTATGGCGCGGGGAGCAATTTGTTCGTAATCTATGGAAGCAGGCGGCCTTACGCCCCAACGCCGTCACCACCCAAGACGCGGTGGATAACTTCTTCTTGGCGTCCTGCGCCAGCGCCAACCGCAACCTTACCGCCCTGTTCCAATCGTGGCGTTTCCCGCTTTCCAGCAGTGCTGTGGCGGCGGCGGCGCGCTACCCGTAAGCATATGCGGCTTACACCCAGCCTGTCCGTGCGCGCTGGCATCCGTCCTAAAATGTAAAGAATTGAAGGCCGTCTGGCCTGGTCTGGCGCCCACCGGTAAATACGCAAACATATGATTAGTATGCATTTACTCGATATCTTTAGTGTATCAGTCAGAACTTACTGGTGACTGCTGCCACTGACAGACGCTTTCGGCTATAATCTTATGCCCCAAAACATTCCTCTCACCCCCGAGCTAGCCCGCCTGCGTGGTACCTGGCGTACCGTCTATCCCGACGGCAACGACGCGCCACCCGTACACCTAGCCGCCGAGGCCGTGCGGGAGCTGGCCCGCCAGATGCTGCTCAACCAGTTCGTCTTAATTTATGATGTGCGCGCCCAACAGCCGGTATTTGTCAGCGCCGGCATCGAGCGGGTACTAGGCTACCCGGCCGCTGATTTTAGCTTGGAGCGCCTCTACCAGGATATTCACCCCAACGATGCCGCAACGGTGGGTCGGGGCACGGTGCTCTCGGCCGAGTATGTGGCCCGGTACAAGAGCGAAACGCTGGGCCAAGTGTTCAGCATGGCTTACCGCCTGCGCCACCAACGGGGCCATTACGTGCAGATGCTGCGCCAGAACTATGGGCTCTACGCCGACGAGGAGGGCAACGTGCTGGTCATTGCCAGTATCTACACCGACATTAGTGCCCATAAGCGCAGCGACGACGTGACATTTCACTGCACCGATGAGCGCCTGCAGCAGCGGCTGGAGCAAGACCTGAGCCGGCTGCGCCCGGCCCTGAGCCAGCGCGAACAGGCCGTGCTGGCGTTAGTGCTGGCCGGCCGCAGCAGTGGCGAAATCGCCGACGAACTGTGCCTGAGCGTGCACACCGTCAACACGCACCGGCGCAATATCCACCGCAAAACCAACCCCCGCTACCTGCCGGGACTACAGTTGTATTTCTAGCCGAGCGGCGCCTAGCATTCTGCGCCGAGGGATTGAGTGCCGCTCCCGGACTTGGTTGCGCCGGGTGCTACCACGGCATCCGCAAAGCGCAGTAGTAGCGCGTTGAACGCCGGCGGATTTTCGAGAAACGGCGTGTGGCCCGTGCCGGGCACCCGGTGCAGGGGCGGGCCCCAACGGCTGGGGGCAGTCAGGGTAGCAAAATAAGGAGCCAGCACGGTTTCGTCCAGCTCACCCGCCACGAAAGCGAGCGGCACGTTGGTACGGGCTACGTGCCCGCGCTCGTCGCCTAAATCAGCGGCGATGCTGGCCGTCAACTCTGACCGGATGCGGCCGTCGGCGCACTCAACGGCGGCTTGCAGTAACGCCACCTCTTCGGCCGATGCCCGCGGCCCCAACGCGTAGCGAGCCATTGCCTCTACTTCGCCTGCCGACACGTTTTCAACGAAAAAGAGCTTTCGCGCCTCTACATTCGGGTACGCCTCGGCAAAATCGGAGATTGCGCTCAGCGGCGGCGCAATTGCTATCAGTCCCCGAAGCGCCGGCAAGCTGGGCAGCAGCTCCAGCAGCAGATTACCGCCGTAGGAGTGCCCCACCGCCAGGGCCTGTTCCAATCCCAGCGCCTGCACGGCGGCCCCCACCGTTGCCCGCATGCTGCCGAGGCTATACCGTTCCGGCGTCCAGGCCGATTGTCCGTGCCCCGGCAAGTCGATTGCCACCAGGCGGAACTGCTGCAACTCGGGAGCCTCGAATTGGCGAATGAACGTGTCGGCCGCGAAGGAATTGCCGTGCACGAAGAATACAGGCCCGCCGGCCGGGTTGCCCGCCTCGTAGGTGGCTACTGTGACGCCGGAGGCCAGGGAAAGAGAAGTGGACTGCATAAACGGAACAAGCTTAAAGGTGTCCTTGTAATATTATTTATTTAGGAGCAGATTGAAAACAAAAGGCTACCGCTGTGGAGAGAAATGCAGAGTCCGCAACCAAACAAATAGGTTCAGTTGCGGGCTCCATTGTTATGAGCATTACACAGCACTTCTAACGTACTACTGACTCGTCGGGCGAGCGTGGTGGTTTAGCAGGATGAGCTTCGCACGGCACAACGGCATGAGTAACGTTGCGGCGGATTGTGCACGGCGGAGCCTCGGCCACGACGGAGGCGTGGTGCTGATCGGAGAGCAGAGCTAACAAGTTGAGGGTAGGCCACGCGGGCGTCGGGTTCGTTGTCGTAGCACATGGTAAGCGTGACGGTGTGGGTTTGTTTGTCGTGGCATAGCTGAATGGTGTGGTTCATGGCTGGTTGGGTTTGCGTGGTGGAAAGAAGGCGCTGGCGGCCAGTGTGAGCAACAGGCCAGCGGCATAGAGGCGGCTGTCGGCGGGGCGACCTAAAAGTCCGGATACCATCAGGGCGCCGAGCAACAGAAAAAACAGGGTTCTCAGAGGCAAGCAGCAAGCAGAGCTTTTGCGGCGTCTGCGGAATGATATACTGGGTTAATTCGGGCATACTCGCGCAGCAGGCGGGTGTACTTCTTGCGGCCCTGGGCCATGGTGGGTTCGTCGGCGCTGACTTCTACTAGCCAGATTTCGTAGGGCACTTTCTTCTGCACGCCCACAATCAGGAAGCGGTGGGCTTGCAGCACGTCGGCGTAGAAGGCGGCTTGCCGGTCGTAGTCGTACTGCTCGATGGTGGCTACGAACTGCGCGTAGTCGCGGCAGCTGGTGGTTTTGAAGTCAACGAGCACCTTGCGGTTTCGGCGCGGAGTGACGAGCAGCAGATCGGGGCGCAGCTTGACGGTCAGGCCGGTTTCGGTGTGCGTGGCGGTATGGGTCAGCTTGGGGGTACCGCGGTAGAGCAGGTCGCGGCAGTAGCGGTGGCGGCGCACGGCGGCGGCTAGGTTCGTGAGCAATTTGATTTGGACGGGCGGCAGATCGGCAGGCGGCAGGTAGTGGGCGGGCTCTAGTACAGCCTCGTGGAAGGCAGCACCGAAGCGCAAGGCCTGCGGGTTAGGGGCCCGGAGTTGGCCTAATAGCCCGGCTTTGAGGGTGGAGAGGTCGGTATTGCTGACGCAGGGCAAGGCGCGGTGCTGGGCCTGGGTCAGCTCGGGAAAGGGTTCGAGGTTATGAAACATGGGAGAAAAAGTCAGAAGTTAGGAGCTAGGAGCACCTTCAATAGAGTTGTGCAGTTAGCGGATGAGAGCCAGGCGTTGATGGTCGGTGGTGCGGAGCAGCCAGATGTGGGCACTGCCGCAGCCGACTTCGTAGGCGGGAGCTGGAAACAGGTTGCGCACAGCCGGAGCTAGGTCGCGTAGGTCGCGCAGTGGCTCGGTGGTGTCGAGAAGGTAGGCTAACTGGTCTAGCCGGCTGGCTTCAGCTTCGTCAATGGGCAGCAGCTCTATCAGCAGTTGCGGGGATTCGGTGGGGCAAGGCATCGGTAGCGAATATGGTGAGCGTAGCTAGGTGGCCCCCTTCCCTGCTGGGTTGGGGGCCGGTCGGTTTAGGCGGCCTGGGACGTTTCGGTTTCTTCGGAATCGGTAGCTTCTGATGCCGGAGCCGCGTAGCCGTGCTGGATGCGCACCTCAGCGGCGCCGGTATGGGTTTCCTGGCGCCAGATGGGAAAGTCGCGGGCAAATTCCTGGCGGGCGGCTACTTCATGGGCGGGCGCGGGTTCGTAGCTGAACTCGGCAATGTAGTAAGTCGCCTTTTTGCCGTCCTTAGTGGTTTCTTTCTTGCTGGCCTGCACTTTAACGACTACATCAGCTAGCGTCAGGTCGTCGTAGAACAGTGGTTCAATGAGGCGGTAGAGGTTTTCGACGCTGTAGCCGTGGAAGAGCACGGCGCAGATGGCGCCTTTGTCGTCGGCGTAGAACAGCTCGGCCCACAGCTTGCGGCCCATGTTTAGAATATCATCCTGGAAGATGCGCCAAGCCAGCGGAATGAAAGACAGCGACGAGCCGAGCGGGGTAGTGCCGCCGCGGTTGAACTGGCCGGCCTTGGTATCGAAGCGAATCTGGCGGGGGTGGCCGGGCAGATAGCGAAAGCGCGGCACCTGCACGACTTCGCCGGTGGCCTCGTCTACCTTTTCCAGTAGGTAGGCGGGCGGGTTGGGGAGCGTAGCCGGCAGCTCGGCGGTGGTGGTAGCAGGAGCGGTTGTTTTTGGGGTTTTCGTGGCAGTAGCCATAACAAGAAAGAGGAAGAGGTGAAAAAGTGGGGCCCGTCAGCGGCCGGCCTCTTCGCCGGGTTGCTTATTGGAATTGCTGATCGTGGCAGATACTGTGATGGCGCGTTGTCTTTGAAAGCCGCTTTTTTATCATTGCTCCCCTGAAGGAGGCCCGCGCTTTGCGGGTCATCCTGTGTAGCCCCGGCCGGCACCCGCTGCGTTGGGGCTACTTTTGGGCCTTGGTTCGCCGGGCGGCGCGTGGGGTCGTAGGGACACTCGTTCTTCCAGAGGGAGTAGGTCAGCAGCAGCAGCTTGCGCATCACGGCCTCGACGCCGATTTTGCCGGCTGGCCGGCTCGCGCCCGCAAGCGGGTGTAAAAGGCTTTTTGCTGCACGTTGTGGGTCAGGCTGCTGACGGCCGGCAGATACAGGGCCACGCGCAGACGGGCATTGCCGCGCTTGGAGACGCTCGCCGTGCGGGCCGTGGCCCCGCTTTGGCGCTGTACCACGTCCAGGCCGGCGTAGGAGGCGAGTTGGCGCTCGTTCTCCACCAGGGCGAAGCCGCTGGTTTCGGCCACGATGATGCAAGCCGATACCAAGCCGATGCCCGGTATGCCCGTCAGGTAGGCCAGCTTGCGGGCCAGTTCCGGCTCGGCCGCCACGACCTGGGCCAGCTGAGCATCGATTTCGGCCACCAACTCGTCGAGCCAGGCCAGCTGCCGCCGCCGCCGGGTCAAGGCTTGCGGGTCGGGCTGGTAGGTGTGCTGGTGAGCGTGCAGGGGGCTTTTCAGCGGCGAGGCCTGCCGACGCAAGCCCGCCCGCTCGCGGGTGAGGAAGCGCAGCTGCCGCATGGCCGGCGTCAGGGGCTGCCAAGGCGGCAGCTGCCGCTCCAGGCCCAACTGGCAGAGCAGGCGCGCATCCAGCGCGTCGGTTTTGCTCTTGACCTGGGTGCTGTGGGCAAAGTGCTTGACCTTGTGGGGCAAGAGCACGCTCAACGCCTGGCGGTGGTCGGCCAGGAAGTAGGCCAGTTCCTCGTGGTAGACGCCGGTGGCCTCCACCACGTACCAGCAGGGCACCTGAGGCTGCTCTTGGTGGGCAGCGGCCCATGTCAGAAGCGCGGTAAAGCCGGCAGCATCGTTGGCGAACGTGGCCGGTTTGCCGTGAAAGCGCAGGGTTTGGACGGTGTCGAGGCTGGCCGTTTCGCTTACTGCCGTTAACCTGTTGCGCCCCCTCTATGCCCCTAACGGTACCGACATCGTCGATTTCATCCTCGACTACCTCAACCCCGCCGCGCAGCGCATGGCCGACCTGCCCGAACAGCCGGGTATCACCGCCCTCACCCGTTTTCCAGAAATGGCGGCCAATGGCACATTCGACTTTTACCGCCGCACCTACCTTGCCGGCACGCCCGGCAACTTTGAAATTAACTACCAGGCCGACGGCCTCGATAACTACTACCGCATTGCGGCCCAACGCTGCGGCGAGGTACTGGTGGCTAGTTTCACCGACACCACGGACCAGACCCGTACGCTGGTCGAGCAGGCCTTGCGCGTAAGCCAGGCCGTTGAAAAAGCTGCTCGCGCCGAGGTGGAGCGGTAACGCAGGGAGTTGCAACGGCTTTTCGGGCAGGCCCCGGTAGCCATTGCCATCTTCCGCGGGTCCCGCTACGTTACCGAGTTGACCAACCCCGCCGTTTGCGCCATTTGGGGCCGCACCCAAGCTCAGGCTCAACACACGCCCCTGTTCGAGCTGCTGCCTGAAGCGGCCGGCCAGGGCTTTGAAAAGCTGCTCGACGCGGTGATGGCCACGGGCCAGCCTTACGTGGCCCACGAGCGCCCTCGCTCATCAACCGCTATGGCCGGCAGGACACCGTGTACTGGAATTTTGTGTACCAGCCCCTGCGCGGGGAAGACGGCCAAGTGACGGGCGTGACGGTGGTGGCCACCGAGGTGACCGACCAGATGCTGGCCCGCCAGCAGATGCAGCAGCTCAACCAGGAGCTGGAAGCCCGCGTGCGGGTTCGTACTCGGGAAGCCGAGATGACCCGTCAGGAAGTTGAACGCAACCGCCAGCGGCTCGACCAGGCTTTCCGTCAGGCTCTGTTTTACCTTAATTTATACCGCGGGCCCGACCACGTGTTCAAGTTGGTGCACCCGCTCACGCAGCAGCTGTTCGGCGAGCGGGTCCTGCCCGAGCTTGCCGAGGACGCCCACCGGCCTTTCGACCTAGCCTACACCACCGGCGAGCCGCAGCACCATCCCGAATTGCTGACTACCATCGACCAGACCGGCGACGGTAAGCTACGCGAGGTGTATTTCGACATTATGCACCAGCCCCTGTTTGATGCGCAGGGACGGGTTGAGGGCGTGCTCACGCTGAGCGTCGACGCCACCGAGCGGGTGCGGGCCGGCCGGGCCAGTGAGGCCGCGACCCACCGGCTGCGCTTGCTCACTGATGCCCTGCCCGTGCTCATTGGCTACGTGGACCGCGCGCAAAAATACCGCTTCGCCAACCAGGCTTACCAGCTTTGGTTTGGCCATGAGCCCGACCACCTGCTCGGCTGCCCGGTGCGCGAAGTAGTTGGTGAGGCGGCTTATCAGGTTATTAAGCCATATATCGAGCGGGTGTTAGATAGCGGGCGGGTTGACTTCGAAGCCACGATGCCTTACTGCGAAAATTTCACCAGGCACATTCGCAGCAGCTACGTGCCCGACGTGCGGGGCGGCGCAGTCGTGGGGTTCTACACGCTGACGTCCGACATCAGCGAGCAGGTCGAGGCCCGTCAGCATGTTGATACCCTCAATCAGGAGCTAGCTGTTTTCAACGAAGAGCTGCTCGAAATCAACACGCAGCTCACCCGCACCAACGTGGACCTCGACAACTTCATCTACACCGCCTCCCACGACCTGAAAGCGCCCATCTCCAACATCGAAGGCCTGTTGCTGGCCCTCGGGCACGAGTTGCCGTCTGAGGCCCTGGTGGGCGACGTGCCCGAAATACTGCTGCTCATGCAAAATGCTACCGAGCGCTTTAAACGCACCATAACCTACCTTACCGAGGTAAGCAAGCTGCAGAAAGAGCATGCCCAACCGCCTACGCAACTGCCGCTGGCCGCCGTGGTGGAAGAAGTCCGGCTCGACCTGCCGCCGCTGGTGCAGCAAACGCAGGCCCAACTCGTCGTTGATGTGCCGCCCACTGCCCACCTGCCTTTCTCCAAGAAAAACCTGCGCTCAGTGGTGTATAACCTGCTCAGCAACGCCCTCAAGTACCACCACCCTGGCCGAACCCACGGGCGGTGCAAGTACTAGCCGAAGATGGCGTAGACAGTAGCCACCACACCAGCAACCACGTGAACGAGTACGCCGCCGTACCCTTCGACTACGTGCTGACCGTGTGCGACCATGCAAAGTCTGCCCGCTGCTTCCAGGAAGCGGCACCACAACTTTCCGGATCCGGCCAAGGCTACGGGCAGCGAGGAAGCGGTATTGAGTGAGTTTCGCGCCGTGCACAATCAGATGAAGGACCCCACTAACGGGCGTAGACACTTGGCTATTCAACTTGTGCCAGCACAATATAGTGCTAACTGCTAGTAGTGAGCAAAACGCGTTCAGGAAAGATAATTCACTGACACAGTGCCTGTTGAACAGCTAACAATAACTGCAACAGTTAGGGTTTGTTGGAAGCTAATACCTCGTCTAGTAGCTTCGCAATAGCTTGTAATAGCGTTCTTACAAGGTGCCATTGTGCAGACACTGCTCCTGAAATCACTTTCACGTTTCTTCTAAAGAAGGTTTTGCAGCTTTGCAACTACCAGGGTTCTTGCTGCCACTCGTTATGCCAACAGTACAAATTGCTGATCTGCAGGTAGAAATAGTACGCAAGAACATTCGCAGCTTACGCCTCACAGTATATGCCCCCGACGGCCGCATCCGAGTGGCCGTACCTACGCGCACACCCGACCAAGCTATTCAGGATTTTGTGGTTGCGCGCCGCGCGTGGATCGGCAAGCATCAAGAGAAGTTCAAGTCGCAAAAGCCGGCGGCGGAATTACAGTACGTATCAGGAGAAACGCATTACTATCAAGGTACTGGCTACCTGTTGCAGCTTTACGCAGGTAGTGGCGCACCACACATAGTACGCCACGAGCCACAAGTTCTGGCTATGTATGTGCCGGAAGGCAGTACCCGGCAGCAGCGTGAAAAAGTGTTGCAGGCTTGGTATCGGCGGCAGCTAAAAGCGCAACTACCGGATATGATAGCGCAGTGGCAGAAGGTGGTGGGCGTGCAAGTAAACGAGTGGGGCATCAAGCAAATGAAAACCCGCTGGGGAACTTGCAACATCCGGGCAAAACGAATCTGGTTGAACCTGGAGCTAATCAAAAGGCCCACCGCCTGCCTGGAATACGTGGTAGCACACGAACTGGTGCATCTGCACGAGCGGCTACATAATGCGCGATTTTGGGGACTGATGGATCAGTTTATGCCGGATTGGCGCACGCATCGGGAACAGCTGAAAAAGACAACGATGGAGTCTCCCATTCAACCAGATGCTTGCTGATACCCCACCTAAGCACAGGCTAAAGGTGGCTACTCTGTGATTATAGCAATTTCAGGCTCAGTGTACCGGCTCGGCGAGTAGCACACTTTACAGTTCGCGTCCTCGCGCCGGTAGCCTCGTTCAGCGACGCGAACTACAAAGTGCGCGCTACTCGCCACCGACTTTGAAACCGCTCTGGCTGACCAAGCAGCTTTTCATTCCTTGCAACGAGAAGCTGCTCTGAGAGGCCGCACACTGGCATTTCCAAAATCAGAAGCTTTGGATGCTGGCTATGCTGTCGTACGCCGCGCAACAAGCGGCGGCTGATTATCATCTAGCATTCATTGCCCTACGGTCGCTTTGCAGCTAAGCAGCTAGGCTAGTGCTGCTTTAAAGTGTATCAAAGGCTGCTTTCGTTTTTCTGATTCAACAATGTTTGTAGCATCTATCGACTACTACAAAATTTGTTGCACATATAGCCTATCTAACACATTAATAAGGAACATTATAGCCACGAACATGATACATCCTAATTAAAAACGTAAATTATCAACAACTTATTTACTTATTAATTTGTATAATATACAAGATAATTCGATATTTGCATCATCAATGTTGGTTCTCCTAACCTTATTCTCTATGATCAAGCTTAACTGCCACATCAAAACCAGTAGCGCCTATAGTAGACCCACAACCCTATCTGCTGTTAGCAAGCAACTATCTCTTCTAGAGCTAAAGCAGAACGACACGCTTTGCCCCGTCCAGTCTGATCTGCTTAATAAACTACAAGTACCGGTTGATTTGCGCTCTACGCCCAATATCGAGCAACCCGCACTTGCTGTGCTTAGAAGCTGAAGGCCATGCAGGACTTTATGAGTTACTGGGGAATAGTGGTGTCGGTCTTAACGGCATGCTCCGCGGGTACACTCTACTTCATTAAAAGTTGGCGCGATGTTGAAACCCTCAAAGAGCATCGGCGAACCCAGGAAATGCAGATTGCGGCATTGTTGGAGAAGGTGGATGGGTATCAGATGGCGGCGCTGGCGCGGGAGGTAAAGCACAAACAAGCTTTCGAGATGAAGTTGCATGAACACCGGACAGAAACAGCGCGCGACCTGACAGCTGGTCGCCGCGAAAATGCAAACGCGGTGCTTCGGCTCCACGAACGGGTGGAAGCCCTGGACAAGCTGCTGTCGGTTTCGGTGGAACGGCAAAACCAACTGCTGGACTCGACGCGGCGGCAAGAAGTCCGTAGCGAGCGAGTGGAAAAGATTCTTTGGTCGCGGGGAAATGCCAGGCTGAGCGAAGAATAACCCTGCTACTGTTTGAATCCTGATTGGTTGAAATGGGCCTTCCTGGTAGGGTTGTGCCCCTACCCTATCACAACTTTCTTATTCACTTTCACTACCACTGCTATGAACCAGTGCCAAAAACTAACCTTGTGGGAGCGTCTGCGGCTCCCTACTCCCCAATTCTTCCGCAAAGTGCGCGCCATAGGCGCGGCGCTAGGTGCTTTGGGGCTTGTGCTTACCACCACCCAGGTACCGTTGCCGGGTATTGTTGTAACAATAGGAAGCTACCTTATTTTAGCTGGTTCGGTGGCGGCCGCTATATCGTCGGTGGCAGTGGAGCCGGAAGACGGCAGCCGTGTGCCGCACCCTGCTCTACCAGCTCAAACCTCGCATGGCAGCCGCACCGAGGCGCTATAGCTTTCCGACAGCAGCTTTATCAAGCCTATGCATACTGCTTGTTTGCGCAGACAGCTACAAGAATTACTGCTTTTAGGCGCATCTACTAGCATCAAAATCCCGCTACACCCAGCAGTCTTGTTGCATAATACAGCTTGATGCTCTACTATTGTCAATAGATATTGAATAATTGCTACGTATTTAGCTGTTAACTCCGTACTACTTAACAACACCTTACAACATAACCGCACCACAATGGAATTGCACGAACGATTTGCTGCTTTTATTGCCGATAAAGGTATTACCGTGAACCAATTGGCGAAAGAGTTGAATTATGATCGGCCAGAGAAACTGTATTCCATTTTGCGCCAACGCAACAAGCCTAGCTACGAAACGCTGCTCGACATTCTCACGCGCTATCCGGAGTTGAGTGCCGAATGGCTGATTAGGGGGCAGGGCCTGATGTATATCAACGCACCTACAACAGATGTTGAAGTAGGGCTTGAGTTAACTAAGAATTTGCCTCTGCGCACCGACAACGGCCGTACTTTGGTGGTAACCACTGATACTAAAGGCAAAGAAAACATGTCGTTGGTGCCAATTCCGGCCCAGGCGGGCTACAGCCGGCAGTTCAGCGACCCTTCTTTTGTGGAAGACCTCGTGAAATTCACCATTCCGGGCTTTCCTATTCAGGGTGGGCGGGCTTTTGAGGTGGAAAGTGATAGTATGATGCCCATTATCCGCCACAAGGATATGGTGCTGTGCAGCTACGTAGACAAGTGGACCAACCTGGCGCCCGGCTACCCCTACGTGGTGGTAATGGAGAACATGATTATGGTGAAGCGCATCAATGCCCCCATCCTGCACGCCCACGACGTGGTGGAGCTGCACTCCGACAACTCGCACTATCAGGTACACCGGGTCAGAGCCGAGGATATCAAGGAAATCTGGTTGGTGCGAGGCATTCTTACTTCGCAAATACCAGCCAACAACCGCGAAGTACAGGACCGGCTGATTGAAATGGTAGGCTTTATGACCAACAACACCGAACACCTGCAACTGATGACGATGGAAATGCTACGCATGATTCGCGAAACGCAGGCAGTAGCTAAAAAATAGCTTTAAGCGGTAAGCTTTTTATTGAACGTCGGCTTGAAGCTTACCGCTTAAAGCTATTTTTCACCTTTCCAGCTTGAAGCCAGCATCTACTGGTGGCCGCTCGTTTTGGTTGGCTACGGCCCAGCCCGTCAGGTAAATCCAGCGGGTGACGCCGGCCAGCTTGGCGATGTTGATGGCCTCGGGCTCGTCTTTGGGCGTGTGATAGTCCTTATGCAACAGCGTGGTGTAGCAGATGGAAGGAATATTCAGGCGGGCGTACGACAGGTGGTCGGAGCGGAAATACCAACCTTCGGGGTGGGTAGGTTTGTCCCAGAGGGTATCGAGCTTGAATTTGGGGCTGGCTTGGTTGGCGGCGAAGGCTGTGGCTACCAGATCTTTCGAGTTGCGGTGCGGCGGCTGCGAGCCAAGCAGCGCGGCGCTGTCGGGGGCGTTGCGGCCTATCATTTCGGCGTTTAGCACGGCTACTATCGACTCTTTGGGCACGGTGGGGTTAGCCGCGTAGTAGCGCGAACCTAGTAAGCCGCGCTCTTCGGCCCCGTGGTACACAAACAGCGCTGAGCGCCGCCCTGGTTTCTGCACGAAAGCTCGCCCGATGGCTAGCAGGGCGGCGCAACCGGTGGCGTTGTCGTCGGCGCCGTTCCAGATGGAGTCGCCGGCTACGGCTTTGCGCACGCCGTCGTGGTCTTGGTGGGTGCTGAACAGCACATTCTCGGCTTTTAGCTTGGCATCGGTGCCGGGCACTTTGGCTACAATATTGACGGATGGATAGCTGAAGCTTTCCACGTTGAGTGTAGCGACAAGTTGCTGGCCAGGCTGGCGCACCCACGACAGCGCATCGGCGGGCAGCCAAATGGTGGGCGCCTTTGCTACAACTTCCACGTTGGGGCCGCCGGGCAAGTCATAGCGGCCTCGCTCGTAGCCGGTGGACCACCGCTCGTAGTAGTCTTGGGCCCGTGCATCCGACACAAACACCACCGCCACAGCGCCCGCCTTCATTAGTTCCACCGACCGGTCGCGCATGCTGCCGGTCAGGAAGCGCCGGTAGCTTAGCTCTGCCGGCCCGGTACCCGAAAAAAGAACAGCCACCGCCTTGCCCTTAACATCGACGTTCGCCATTTCGGCCGTGGTACCCGTGCCCACATACACTAGCAGCGCATTTACGGAAGCAATGCCGGGCGCCAGAATCATGGCGTCCTGGCCGTGGGTGAGTTGGTGGGTACCGATGCGCAGCGTACTGTTTTTGGTGAGGCGCGTACGCTGAATGTGGAAGAATTGAAAGTAAGTACCATCGTCGCCGGCGGGTTGCAGGCCGCTGGCGCGCAACTGTTCGGCTATCCACATGGAAGCTCTGAGTTCATCGAGCGTCCCACCCTCGCGGCCGCGGAAATGGTCGCCCCCGATGGCGAATAAGTCGTGCTTGAGGTCTGCCTCTTTGATGGAAGTGCGCTTGTCGCCGGTAAAGGGGTTGCGCTGTGCAGAAGCTGCGCTACCAACCAGTAAAAGGGTACTCACCCAGCCAGCAGCTGCTAAATGTGAAAGGAAATTTCTTGACATGCAGACGAAATAATATGCTTTAGCCTTTGCCCTACGCAATGGATGGCTTCTGGTTGAATTAAAGCAGCACTATATAACTAGCTTAAGCTAGGCTGTTAGAAGCCAGAGAACTAGTTTCCCTCCTCATCTAAGGGGCTCGGGATGATTGACCGATTGTTGTTTTCCTGGAGCGTCCTTGCTCAGTCCTGTCAAGCATCTAACTCAGTGACGCCCAAACGGTGTAGAGACGCGACACTTCGCGTCTCAGCGTTGAACGACGTAATTTTCTCGGCCTCAAATGCTGTAGCACGAAACCTACGCTTCGCACCTCGTTGAACGATCGGAATTGTACCGTCACAACGAGTATCATTCAACGGTACGCGCAGCGCAGGCTTTGCGCTACACCTTCTGCAACAACGTCAGCAACGCTGAGACGCGAAGTGTCGCGTCTCTACAACCGGTTAGCAAAGCGGAAATTTCCTCAAGTCTTTCAACCCTTGTTCAACCACCCCTAACCGCTTCGCAGCTGTGAGGAACTAGTTTTCTAGCCTTTAACGCTGCTCCGTTATTTCACCAGATTCACCAGATTATCCCGCAGGAACAGCATCATGGCTCCGTAAGTGTAGTCGCGGTTGGCTTTCTTGGCGAGGCTGTGGCCTTCGTCTTTGGCCATGATGTACCAGACTTTCGTGCCCTGCTTCTTCAGCCCATCTACCATTTGCTCGGATTCGGTGAGGGGCACGCGCGGGTCATTTTTGCCTTGGTAGACCAGCATGGGCTTGGTGATGTTCTTGATTTTGTTGATGGGCGAAATCTGCTCGAATACCGCCTGCATGGCCGGGTCCCGCTCGTCGCCGTATTCCACCCGGCGCAGGTCGGCGCGGTAGGAGCTGGTGTTTTTCAGGAACGTGGTGAAGTTGCTGATGCCAAACAAATCGACGCCGCAGCGCATGCGGGCGTTGTAGTTGGTCATGGTGGCCAAACACATGTAGCCGCCGTAGGAGCCGCCGTACACCCCAACTCGGGTGGCGTCGAGGTCGGGCTGCTTGGCTATCCAATCGAGCAAAGCGCCGATGTCGCGTACCGACTCTTCACGCTTGGGGCCATTGTCGAGCTTGAGGTAGGTTTTGCCGTAGCCGCTGGAGCCGCGCACGTTGGGCACTACCACCGCCACGCCTAACTCGTTTACCAGCAGGTTGATGAGCGGGCTGAAGTTGGGCAACGACTGCCCCTCAGGGCCGCCGTGGATGCTGAGCAGCACGGGCGTTTTGCCGGTTGCATTGCGGGGGCGGTATACGAAAGCCGGAATCAGGCGCGGCTTGCCACTCACCTGGTCGAAGGTGGGATACTGAATCAGTTCGGGCTCCACGAAACTGGCCGGGTTCAGCCCGCCTACTTCGCTGGTGGTCCAGCGCGTGAGAGCCTGCGTGCCAAGGTCCACCACGTACACATCGGAGCTGGTTGTCGACGTGCCGAAGCTGACGGCCAGCCGCTGGTTGTCGTCGTTAAGCTTGAAGTTGCCGATGACGCCTTTGGGAATGTTAGGTACCGGCTGGTACTGCCGGGTTTTGGTGTCGAGCACGTAGAGCTTATAGTAGCCGCCCTCGTTGGTGGAAAACACGAGTTTGCTGCCGTCTTTGCTGAGGTCCATGCCTTCCACGTCCCAAGTAATGGCGGCCGTAAGTGGGGTTTGCTTGCCCGTCGCTAGGTCATGATAGCGCAGGGTTTGGAACTCGGTGCCCTCATCGGAAGTCAGGAACAAGCCCTTGCCATCGTTGGTGAACTCCACCCCCGAGTACGCCACCGGCGTCGGCGTGGGATGTAAGCGCTCCATTTTCCGCGCTGCCACATCGAAGCGATACAACTCACTTTCGTTGATGGACTTATAGTTGATCAGCATCATCTGCTTGCCATCATCCGACCAGTCGGCCACGCCCCAACCGCCGCCTTTCAGCTCGGCCAGCATGGCGGGTTTGGCGTTGGGTTTGAACTCCAGGCTGTAGAGGTCGAGGTCGGTGCCGTTGCGTTGGTTGCTGGTAAAGGCCAGTTGCGTGCCCGCTTCGTTCCAGCCTTGCAGATTGTTGCGGCTTTTGCCATCGGTCAGCAACCGCGACTGACCACTGCCGAGGTCGAAGAAGTAGATCTGGTAGTTTTCATTGCCACCGATGTCGCGGCTATAGAGGAAGCCGTTCTGCTTTTTATCGGGCGCCACCTGTACCGAACCGAGCGGCTCTTTGAAAAAGGTAATCTGCCGCCGGTCGGCGCCGGGCGCGGCCACGTGGTGAATCTGCGGTACCTCGGCGAAGCGCGTCGAGATAAACAAACCTTTGCCGTCCCGGTCCCAATCGGCGAAGCCCGCGCCCCGCACGTTCTGGTACTGGTCGACCCGCTCCAGCATATCGGCGGGCAAAGCCGGAATGCCATCTACCACCAGATTGCCGATTTCTTTGCGGTTATCCTGCGCCTTGATTGGTGCGGACAAGGCTGCTAGCAAGCCTATTGAGAGTAAATATTTTTTCATACCAACAAACTGGAATTCGCCTTTTCGGGAGTGCCTTGATTCACCGAGCTGGCTGGAGTGTAAGAAAAGACCTTATTAGTCCAATATACCAGTTCTTCCCCACAATGAAATAAGTCGATTACGAGGCTTCGAAAGCTCAAGCACGAAATTAAGTCTACCAGTGAGGGCAAGTCCTGTATGCTATAGGCCTTGTCACTTTAGTGTTAGCGGCGCTCTGCTATTGCCTTCCTGTTATCCGTCCAGCTTACGAGTGGGCTGCTGTCTATTCTATATCTTCCTATACTCCTTCCTGACTTACACGTGCTGGCTACGTTCACGGCACCGGTACAGCACCTAACCAACACCGCCTGCCAGTCGTTTTTCAGCTAGCCGATCTTAAGCTCTCAGAGAGCTTAACCTGGCGACGCGCAAAAGTTAAATGGAAATTTAGTTATTGGTTGCTAAGCCTTACTGACACCAGAAGCCTACACTGTTACCTCCACCAGTACCGCCGTAGAGCCGCCCTGGTCATCATCCGTCACGAGCAGCAACTCGTAACGCCCGGAGGCTAAGCGGCGGCGCACGGCTACGCTTTCCACTTTGCCTTGGTAGGGCTTGCCGTCTGGCAATTGTAGATGCGCTAAGAGCATGGGCCGGTTAGCAGGTTGGTCGAGGTCCAGCAGTCCAACGAAGCTGCCAAGCACTTCCCCGTCCAAAACGGCGTCGGCGGTATCTTCCACGGATGCCGTTACAAACAGCTTGTCTTCGAAGGTGCAGGCTCCGGAAAACCCGGCCGGTTTGCCTTTGATGGCCGGTAGCTGAAAACCTTGCGCTTTCACGGCCGGGGCTTGCGTGGTGCGGTGCTGCAGATAATCGAAGGTAGCAGTCAGCGGCATTCGAAACACCAGGTTGCCCGCCGCTGAACCTACCGTACGCTGAAACAGCAGCAACTCGGTAGTGGTGGCAGCGGCGGCTTCCAGATTGAGCGTTGTACTGGCTGGCAGCAGTTTGCGTAGTTGGGCATACAAGCTGTTGAGAGCAAGTGGGTACACCGCCGCTGCTTCGCCCTGCGCGGCCGACAGGGGCACCCAAAACCCATTTTCTCGCGCGGCCGTCGCTCCCGACCCGCACACCAGCAGCCCCGTTTCGCCGGTGGCAGTGCTGAGCGTTGTGAGGCACTCCAGGTCGGGTTTGATGGCCTTGGCGATACGGCCCGAGCTGAAATGCGCCGTTTCGAAAAGCGTGAGCGGCTGCCCCGGCCTCAAATCAGCTGCCGTAAACCGATACAAGTACGGCGAATCGTCTCCGATGATGTACACCGTATCGCCCACAATTTCCACCCCGGACGCCGACGGCAGATTAGGCAAATCAAGCTGACGCAGAATGGTGGCAAGCATGGGATGAATGGTTGAATGGCTGCATTGTTAAATTGTTGGTCGTTCTTTCATGAATTCTTGAACGACCAACAATTTAACAATGCAGCCATTCAACCATTCACCCTACTTCACAATCGTGAATTCTACGCGGCGGTTGAGGCGGCGGGTTTCTTCTCTTTCGTTGCTGGCGCGGGGATGAGTGCCGCCGTAGCCGACTACGCTAATCCGGTCTTCGGGTACGCCCCGCATAATCAGGTAGCGCCGCACCTCTCCTACCCGTTCCTCTGATAGCTTTTGGTTGAGGTCGGCTGGTCCTTGATTGTCGGTGTGCCCTTCCAGGCGGATGTTCACTGTTGGGTTGTCGGCGAGGGTACGGGCCAGGCGGTTCAGCTCACCGTAGGATGGGGGCAACAGCGTGAATTTGCCTTGCGCAAAAATTAGGGTGGGCAGTTCCAAGCTAGAGCCAACCGCGGCGGGTACCAACAGTAAATCAAGGGTACGGGACCCCGTCATGGTTACGGTATCGGTGGCATTCAGGAACGTTTCGCTACTGCCTAGCACTTGGTAGCGGCCGGGCGGCAACGTGAACTGGTACGAGCCGGTGCCCGGCAAACTTCGGGCGGTAGCATTGAAAACCAGATTGTTGTCTAACCGAACAATTTTAATTTCGGCCGCCAGAGGTTGCTTGGTTTTCGCATTAAGCACGCGGCCAGTAAGCAAGGTTCGCGGTACTACGGCCGGGACGGGCGGCACCACGGGCGTCGCCGCTACCGGCGCCGTAGAGTCCGAAGCTACGGTGCGTTGCACGTTAGTTGCCGTGCGGTAGATATCGGCGGGGCCGTTGGCGGTACGAGCCGACGTATAATAGGCCTGCTTGCCATCAGGCGCCAGCATGAAGTAGGCGTCGAAACCGGGGCCGTTGAGCTGGTTGCCGAGGTTGCGCGGCTCGCTCCACCGCATCCAGGTATCGTCGAGGCGGGTACTCACGAAAATATCGGCGCTGCCGTAGCCGGCGTGGCCGTAGGAGCTGAAATACAAGGTTTTGTTGTCGGGAGCCAGCCAGGGAGCAAACTCGAAGCCCGGCGAATTGACCACGCTGCCCAAGCTGCGCGGCTCGCTCCAAACCCCACCAGCCGTGGGCGTACTCAGGTATAAATCGTTGCCCCCTTGGGTGTCGCCGCGTTCCAGCGAGAGCAGCAGCACCTTTTTGTCGGGGGTCATGAAAAACGTGGTGGCCTGTCCAGCGGAATAGTAGTTCTGGATGCTTAGCGGCACCGGGCGGACGCCTTTACCCGCCGTCCGCGGCAACTCCGAAACGCCTTCGTCGCGGAAGCTGCCGTCGCGCTCATAGGTGCCGCGTAGCAGCAGCGTGTTACCCTGTGGACCCACTACGGCCATTACCCCGTTGTTTTGGGGGGTGTTGAGCACATCAAGCCGCGTAGGCGCATTCCAGGTATGGCCTTGGTTTGGCGAGCTACTCACCCAGGCATCCCCCGATTCGGTGTTGCCTTCGGTGTTGGCCGTGTAGCGCGTACGCGACAGATACAAGGTATTGCCGTCGGGTGCCAGCACGGGGTGTAGCTCGTTGCCACTGGAGTTGAGCGAGGGCAAGAGTTCCGGCGTTCCGAAACCAGGCAGGCTCGGGTCTTCGTTGAGGCGCAACTGAAACAGCCGCCACTGCTGCGTGGCCCGGTTTTGGGGCCGTTGCAGCACCGCGGCCGTACCATTAAACTTATCGGCATTGACAATGGCGGCGCAGTTGTTGTTGCCTTTTACCACCAGTTGCACACTCCCGATAAAGCCGCCGGGCTCCATTTTCCACTGCTGATAAAAGCTGCCCGTCCAGGGCCGCTGCACCAGCGGCGAGTTTTCGTCGGGCTTGTCTACCGTCAGGCATTTGCCACTTTGGCGGTTTTCAATCCGGTAATATTCCCCGCCGGGGACCACCCGTACAAAACGCCATTGCTGAGAGGCCGGATGCGTAAATTCCCACTGCACGATGGGGGCTCCCGCTTCCTGCGAGGCACCCTTCACCTCCAAGGAGCGGCCACTGCTGCGCGCCACAATACCGTACCAGCCATTTTCGTCCAGCACCGGAACGGTGCCCTGCGCCCACAGGGCGGGGCTAGCCAACAGGCAAATCAGTGAGGTAAACGAGAACAGTAAATCACGAAAGCGGAAAGACAACATGGGCAACTAAACGCAAGGTTTAGGTTGCAAGTTAGTTCAAATGCTAGCGTCTGGACATGCAAAGCGCCGCGTCTCTGCCAGAGAGACGCGGCGCCTACCAGTTGTCACCAAAACGTGTCTTTGTTTTACTGAGCGTTGTGGATGTACTTGAAGCGCACGAAACGGTCGTTTTCGTAGATGGCGGTGAAGTGCCCGCTGCTCTGCACTTTGGTTTCTTGCTTACGGTCGGACTTGGTAGTAGCCATGGGTACAGCAGGGTAAGAACCGGGGGTTGTGCCTGGTACGTGTACGATGAAGGAGAGAATCTTAGAGGGCATAACTAGTTTGTTTTCGTTTGGTGTGACTCAGGTTGAAGAAGACAAAATCTTGAAATCTAAAAGCAACTCCAAGACAGCATTTAGTTCTAACTGCACTAAATGCACAGTTCATGTTCCAAATGTAACGATATTTCTATTTGATAGAACGATGCTAATGTATATTTTTTCATGAAAAAAATAAAATAGCTCATACTAGATATTACAGCCCTGTCCCTGGCGTTTTGTGCCTGTCATTCATCTCTCTACCTACTAGCCCGAGCTTAGCTAGCAGGTATCTGCGGCTTACTGCTTAGCTACTACTACTTCCGGATTTCATGCCCCCGTTGCGCGGCTACCCCCTGCACCTTTCCAAGAACCAAAGCTGCTACAAACCAGTATTACTAGAGCAGGCGATGCGTCGCTGGCCATTCATTCACTGCTCCTTGTTTTCCATAACTATGCGCAAAGGCACTACTGTAAGCTGGAAGTACGGTACGGGTACGGCGACCGGCAAAATCGAAGAAACCCACAAAGAAACCATCACCCGCAAGCTCAAAGGCTCCGACATCACCCGCCACGGCACTCCCGAAAATCCCGCCTTCGTTATCGTTCAGGAAAACGGCGACCGGGTAATCAAGCTGCAAAGTGAAGTAAGCGCTGCCTCGAAAAACTAACGCCCAACCTTCCCACCGGCTATTGCTGGTGGGAAGGTTGGGCGTTAGTACTATGTGTTTTCTCTACCGTTAGCGGTTTTTCGGGTCGGGCTCGATAAAAGCTTCTTCGTTCATTTCGGTAGGCACTACCACGATGCCGCGTTGCAGCATAGAGTTGCGCTTGCCGTAGAGGAAGTACACCACGAAGCCCAGCAGCATCCAGCCCACTGCCACCTGCAGCGTGAAAGCATCGAGGCCAACGATGAGCAGGGTGCACACAATAGCCCCCATGATGGGTACCAGCGGGAAGCTAGGCGACGACAGCGGCGAGCGGAACGGCCGGGGCTGGTCGGGGTCGGAGCGGCGCATCACCCACACACCAATGCTCACCAGCACGAAGGCCAGCAAGGTACCAAACGAGGTAAGGTCGCCGGCCAGGGAGCCGGGCACGAAGGCTGCGAACAAGCCCACGAACACCATCAGCATCAGGTTGGACTTGTAAGGCGTGTTGAACTTAGGGTGCAGCTCGGAAAATGCCTTGGGCATGAGGCCGTCTTTGGCCATCGAGAAGAACACGCGGCTCTGCCCCATGAGCATCACCAGAATAACCGAGGTGAAGCCTAGCAGAATGCCTACCGTCACGGCCGTAGCCAACCAGCCGTAGCCGGGCATGTGGGCCCGAATAGCATAAGCCACCGAAGCCTCACCGCCCAGGGCGGGGTCGGCAAACTCGCGCCAGTTGGCCACGCCTGTCAGCACGTGACCGAACAGGATGTAAAGCACCGTGCAAATAGCCAGTGAGCCAAGGATACCGATGGGCATGTCGCGCTTGGGGTTCTTTGCTTCCTGCGCGGCCGTACTCACGGCATCAAATCCGATGAAGGCAAAGAACACGATGCCCGCCCCGCCGATAATGCCTCCCAGGCCGTGCTTGTTCCAGCCCTCATAGGTACGCACCACTTCGCCAGCGGCGTTTTTCACCACGGCATCAGCCGGAATCAGGTAAGGCGTGTGGTTAGCGGGATCAACGAACTGCCAGCCCACCGCAATGAATACCAATACGATAACCGTTTTGAGCACTACTACCACGGCGTTGAACAAGGCCGATTCTTGGGTGCCTTTCACCAGCAGCAAGCTCAGCATCACGATAATGAGTAAGGCTGGCAGGTTGATTAGACCGTGTTGCTCCACTCCGTTTACCACCGCGTGCTCGAAGGGCGAGTGACTTAAATTATACGGTATACTAGTGCCAAAGACCTCCAAGAGCTTGTTCAGGTATTCGCTCCAGGCGATACTCACCGTAGCCGCGCCCAGGGCATATTCCATAATCAGCGCCCAGCCGATAACCCAGGCCACAAACTCCCCCATTGTGGTGTAGGCGTAGGTGTAAGCCGAGCCGGCAATCGGAATCATGGCGGCAAATTCAGCGTAGCACAGGCCCGCGAATACGCAGCCGAAAGCGGCCAGTATAAACGCCAGCGTGACGCCGGGGCCCGAAGCTTGCGCCGCCGCGTTGGCCGTGCGCACAAACAGACCCGCGCCAATAATGGCGCCCACGCCCAAGGCCACGAGGTTGCCCGCGCCTAGCGTGCGCTTCAGCGCCCCGTGTCCGGAAGAATTGGCTTCATTTAGAAGTTGAGCCAGCGGTTTTTTGGCGAAAATACTTGCCATATAAGTTTAGGAGAAAGGGAAAGAAAGTGAGTTGGTAGTCGAAATATGAAAAAGCCGTTAGCAGACAGCTGTCCGGCCCCGAATATAGGCGTTTATTGGATTCGTCCGCTTCTGCTTGGCCATTGTCCTAATTCTTTACTGCCCGATTAAACCCAGCCGTGCCGGCGCCCTCTAAGCTGTCGTCATCAACCTCAAAGACAACACTACCATGAAAAAGACGCTTGTTATACTTGCCACTTTCCTGCTGACTGCCGGTGCAGCTTCTGCTCAATCTTCTGATTTGGCCACTGACGGCCGCCAAAACGGCATGGGCCAGGGCCGCGGCAACAACATGACGCCCGAGCAGCGCGCCGATATGCAAACCCAGCGCCTCACCCAGGAACTGACCCTCACGGCCGATCAATCCACAAAAGTGCGCGCCATTGCGCTGGCCGAAAGCCAGGAACTACAGGCGCTACGGGCCAAATTTGCTTCCGCCGATTCTCGCCAGGGTGCCGGCCAGGAAATGAAGACGGTTCGGGAAAAATACGATGCCCAGCTTAAAGCCGTGCTTACCGCCGACCAGGCAACCAAGTACATCCAGATGCGCGAAGAGCGGATGGGTAACCGCAAAGAAAAAATGCAGGACGGTGGCATGAAAAAGAAAGAGAAGGCAAAAGCCTAAGCTCACCAAAAAGCTAGCGTTCCACTTAACCAAAGGCCTGCAAAAGCCCCAACCACGCTGGTTGGGGCTTTTTTGCGCTTAATCGGCGGAAAACTCGTTGCGGGTGCCCGGCTTTGTAGGGCGGTGGCGCAACCGGCTACGTTGAAAGTATCTTGCGCCTTTTCGAGAATACTTTTCCCTTGACTTTCGGTTTACGTAGAATTCCACTTGCTTATATTTGATACTATGCGCCTGGCTTCTTTCCTACTCGCCGGTTGCGTACCCACCACATCCATCACCTCATGAGTCCTCTGCCCAGTAGTACCGCGTCGGTACAAATTCAGCAGTTTTACGATAAAGGTTTAGCGCACGCCAGCTACGCCATCCGCAGCGGCCGCCAAGTGGCTATCATCGACCCGGCCCGCGACCCCCAACCCTACTACGACTTCGCCGACGAGCACGACGCCCGCATCATTGCCGTCATCGAAACCCATCCGCACGCCGACTTTGTGAGCAGTCACCTCGAAATAGCCGAGGAAACCGACGCCATTATCTACTGCAGCGGCTTGGTAAAAGCCAGCTACCCCCACCAGTCCTTCGACGATGGCGACCGAATCAAGCTCGGCAACATGGAGCTGCACGCCATCAACACCCCCGGCCACTCCCCCGACAGCATCTGCGTACTACTAATGGACGAGTTTGCCCACACCCGCGCCGTATTCACCGGCGACACCTTGTTTGTGGGCGACGTTGGGCGGCCCGACCTGCGGGAAGACGATAGTATGGGTGGCCATAGCCGCGAAGATTTGGCGGCCCAGCTCTACAACAGCACCCGCCAGAAGCTCATGACGCTGCCGCCCACTACGAAGGTATATCCGGCCCATGGCCCCGGCAGCTTGTGCGGCAAAACTACCAGCCCCGACCTCGACAGCACCATCGGCAAGGAAATACAAACCAACTACGCGCTGCAACCTATGTCGCAGGCCGACTTTGTGAAGGTGTTGCTGGAAGACCAGCCTTTCCGGCCCAAATATTTCGGGCATGATGTGGTGCTCAACAAGCAAGGCGCGCTGCCTTTCGAGGATAGTATTCGGCAAGTACCCCGCCTGCAACCCGATGCGCAGCTCGACCCAGCGGCACTCATTATCGACACGCGGCCGGCCGAACAGTTTCGGGCGGGCCACTTGTCTGGCGCTATTAACTTAATGGACGGCCCCAAGTTCGAAACCTGGCTCGGCTCGGTAGTAGGTCCCGAAGAAACGTTTTACCTACTAGCCGATTCGCAGATTGCACTGGATACCGTGATCCGCAAAGCAACTAAAATCGGCTACGAAGGCAACATCAAAGGGGCCCTGATAACGCCCCTGCAACTCCCGGTTACCAGCCCCGATACCAACGTGGCGCACGTGCGGGAGCGGCCCGAGGACTTCACCATCGTCGACGTCCGCAACCGCACCGAAGCCAAGCAGCCCATCTTCGAAAACGCGCTGCAAATCCCGCTGCCCGAGCTGCGCGAGCGGGCCCACGAGATACCCACCGATAAGCCCGTGCTGGTCCACTGCGCCGGCGGCTACCGCTCGGCAGCGGGTACGAGTATATTGAATACGGCCCTCCCCGATAGTGTGCAAGTCCACGACTTAGGCGAGGCCGTTACTACGTTTCAGTCGCAGGAAGTGCACTAACCGCTTTGGTACCAACAAAAAGCCCCAGCCCGCTTTCGGACTGGGGCTTTTTGTTGACGCTTATTATCAACAAGCAAGCAGTAAGAGCTCGAAACTGCTATTCAGCGTTGGGCCCTACCAAGCGGTTAGCGTCGTCGTTGAGCGGCAGGAAGCCGTTGGCACGGCCTTGCATCTTGAGGCGCCACCGCTCCCCAAGTGCTGGGCAGGCCGCTAATTGGGCCACCAGTTCCTGGTCGTGCCGCTGCTCGTATTTGGCGGCATTGGCCCGCGCAATGGTCCACTCGGGGTGCGGGCGCTCTAGCAGCTGCAACACGTCGGTGGGGTCGACCAACCCGGGCTGCAACACCCGCAGGTACCAGCCGGTGAAGCCCGTTTCCTGAAGCCATTGCGAAAAGAACGGCAGTTGCCACCGGCGCGCAATTTTCCAGCACGGCGAACGGGGCTGCGAGATTTGTACGACTGCCTCGCCAAAAGCAAATACGTCCCCAATACACACGTCAACCTCGGTATAGTCGCCACCAATGGTTAGGTTTTCGCCGAAGCTGCCGGCCGTTAGTGGCAGCTGCAGGCGCTCAACCCAGTAGGCATAGTGGGCGGCGGGGTAAGCGCACAATGCTTGGTCTGGCCCGCCGTGGTTGCGCTGGTCGGCTTGCTCGTCGCCAGCCAGGTTGAGTGTATCGAGCCTGATTGGCTTGGTTATTACCTGCTTGAATATAGCGGAGGTCCACGGCCGATGTAGTGCTTCTGTAGCCTCGGGCACACCCAGTGCCTGGGGAAGGCCTACACGTAGGGAAACCACCGGCAAAGAAAGATCAGGTGCGGAATCGGCGGTAGCAGCTGCGGGCTTTTCGGTGCTTTCCATAACCATACTTGAATTAGCTGGAGCCTGCTTATTCAGGGAGTCTGAACAGCGTATTGTTGGTAAACTTATCTGGTTCCCAGCAACGTTGTGGTCGAGCCCGCCAAGTTGCAGCGAAAATCGGCGCGATAAGGGTTAATTTTGAATTTCCATCGTCACGATTTCCGGTATGAAAGTTCTGCACACCGCCGACTGGCACCTCGGTC
Organism: Hymenobacter sp.; assembly: GCF_036387835.1. Taxonomy (GTDB): domain Bacteria; phylum Bacteroidota; class Bacteroidia; order Cytophagales; family Hymenobacteraceae; genus Hymenobacter. The sequence continues at coordinate 73,477 of NZ_DASVSY010000026.1, forward strand.
AGCGCTTTATCAGCGGCCACGAACGCACCGACGAGCACCGCCACTTCCTTGAGTGGCTGGTAGAAACCGTGCGGACGCAGCGCGTGGAGGTGCTGGTAGTAGCCGGCGACATTTTCGATACCGGCTCGCCTTCCAACCAGGCCCTCGAGCTCTACTACTCGTTCCTGCTGAACATGCGTGGCACCACCTGCCGCGACATTGTGGTGGTGGGCGGCAACCACGACTCGCCCGCCACGCTCAACGCCCCGGCCCGGCTGCTGCGCCACCTGCGGGTGCACGTAGTCGGCTGCGTGCCCGACTGCTTTGAAGACCAGGTGCTGGTACTGGACGACGCCACCAGCAAACCGGGCCTCGTGGTGTGCGCCATACCTTTCCTGCGCGACCGGGACGTGCGCCTCTCCGTACCCGGCGAAACTGCCGAGGAGCGTGAAGCTCGCATCAAACAAGGCATTGCCGACCACTACAGCCGTATGGCCGAGGTAGAGCAGGTTTGGCAGCTTAAAGACCTTGGCCTACCCGTGCTGGCTACCGGCCACCTCTATGCCGCCGGCGCCGCGCCCTCCGATTCCGAGCGCACCATTCACGTCGGCAACTTAGGCCAGATTACGGCCGACCACTTCCCGGAAATCTTCGATTACGTGGCGCTCGGGCATTTGCACCGTCCGCAGCGCGTGGGGGGGCGTGAGCATATTCGATACTCCGGCTCGCCTATTCCACTTTCGTTTTCCGAAGTCGATCATCCTAAAGAAGTACTGCTCTTGGAATTCGGGGGCGGCAAGCTACAAACCCTGGAGGCCCTGCCAGTGCCCGGCGCCCGGCGGCTGGTGCGCTTCCACGGTGCGCTCGATGAAGTGATTTTGCAGCTTACCACCTACGACAACGCCGGCTACTCGCTCCCCGCTTGGGTGGACGTGCAAATTCATTCCGAGCTAACCCAACTGGAAGTAGCCGAAGCCCTACTGAAAGTGATTCAGGAACTAGACCGCAAGCAGCTAGAAGTGCTGGCCCGCCGCCACTTCCGCCTCATCAAGCTCCGCGCCCTCGGCGACGAGCAAGAAACAGAAGCGCCCCTCACCCGCAGTCTCCACGACTTCACCGAGCGTGAGGTATTCGAGCAGCGCCTGGAAGCAGAACCCGAAGCTAGTCGGGCCGAGTTGCTGCGCACATTCGATGAGCTGCTAGAGCGGCTGTAGTAGCTGCCGATGAGGCAAGTCGCGCTGACGCTAAGCCGTACTGCGGGGCTGCCGGCATACATCTAATGAACTACTAAAGCAGCTGCAAACTGGTTAGTTGATGCTGGTTGAAGGAAGCAACTCTAAGTATCTTCAGCTTATGAACACCCGAAGTACTCTCCTACTGCTTGGCAGGCTGGCGGCTTGCAACTATCTGCTGCTTTTTCAGGCGCGGCCGCTGGCGGCGCAGCAGCTGCCAGCTCCGCGCGACACTTCCTTCACGGTGCACAGCGCGTTCAGCAAAGCCCGGAAAACGCACCCTAATAGCAGCGTGGCTAAACCAGCCGTGCCGGCTACTATCCTGGCGAAAACCAACCTGACCTACTGCACCATCGGCGGCCGCGACTTGCAGCTTGATGTTTTCCGGCCAACTACTAACCGCAAAAAAGGCTACCCGGCCGTACTGCTTATTCATGGCGGCGGGTGGCGCTCCGGCGACCGTTCGCAGCACGTCCCGATGGCGCAGCAACTAGCTGCGAAAGGCTACGTGACGGCCACCGTTGAATACCGGCTGAGCACTGAAGCCATTTACCCGGCCGCCGTTACCGACCTGAAAGCCGCCATCCGGTGGCTGCGCGCCAATGCGAACACCTACAACATCGATACCACCCGGATTGCGGTTTGGGGCTTCTCGGCGGGCGGACAACTGGCGGCACTGCTCGGCACTACCAATGGCGACAAGCAGCTAGAGGGCGACGCCTGCCACAAAAGCTACTCCAGCAGCGTGCAAGCCATTGTGGATGTAGATGGTACGCTGGCGTTCATCCACCCCGAATCAGGAGAAGGCGACGATAGCAAAGGCACCTCCGCGGCTACGTATTGGTTTGGCGCCTCCAAAACCGCTAAGCCGGAATTGTGGCACCAGGCCGGCGCTTTGAACCATGTAACAAGTAAGACACCACCGATAGCCTTCATTAACAGCTCGGTTGCCAGAATGCACGCCGGCCGGGAGGACATGCTTCAAAAGCTGGATGCTTTTCATATCTACTATGAGGTACATGGGTTTCCCGAGGCCCCGCATACGTTCCCTTTGTTCAACCCGTGGTTTGAGCCCACGCTGAACTACACCGTGGCATTTCTGAACAAAGTATTTAAGGTGAAATAAGCCTGCCTATTTAATAACACAAGCGGCCAAGCGCGGCCGCGCCATAATTGGTTATGGCGCGGCCGCGCTTGGCCGCTTTTTGCGTGATATAAACGGTCGGCATAACACTACGCCTACAACAAGAGGGCAAAAATAAATATACCCCCGCCCTGTAACGTCCGGAAGTTCGCGCGGTATCCACACAAGAATACAGCGCGCCTCATCAGCTGCGCCTCAAAGGGGTCAACGGCCGCTTGGCATATAACTCAATAGGAGAGTGATACTGCTTAGTACGCTTAGCAGACCTGGATTCCAACTGACATGCGGCCTACTCCTTAAATAGTACGCTGCCCTGCTTCTTCGTTGCCACTTAACCTCTTTCATACATTGAATAGCAAAATCTCTACTCGCTTCTTTTCATTTGCGGCCAGAATTTTGGTGGTAGTACTAATAGGAATCGGGACAGCGGCAAAGGCGCAAAGCCCTGGCAGCATCACTGGCACAGTGCGCTCGGCTGCGGGTGCTCCCGTTGATTACGCTACCGTCACGCTGCACCGCGCCACCGATTCGACAGTGGTAAAAACCGAATTCAGTGACGCCAGCGGCGCTTTTCGGTTCGAGCGGCCAGCCGACGGGCGCTACCGGGTATCGGCAACGCAAATAGGCTTCACCCGGTATTGGGGCGAGGCGTTTGCCTTGCCGGCGAGTGGCTTGGCTCTGCCCACCATCACCCTACAGCCGAGCGCGGCCACGGCCCTGAAAGAAGTGCAGGTAGTCGGCCAGAAGCCCTTGTTCGAGCGCCTGCCCGACCGCACGGTCGTGAATGTGGAAGGCTCGACGCTGGCCGCCGGCAACACCACCCTGGACGTACTCAGCCGCGCCCCCGGCGTAACGGTGGATGCCAACGACAACCTGGCGCTGCGGGGCCGGCAGGGTTTGTTGGTGCTCATCGACGGCAAGCGCCAGCCCATGACGGGCTCCGAACTGGCCGACTACCTGCGCGCCCTCCCCGCCGACCAGCTCAAAAGCATCGAACTAATTACCAACCCGCCCGCGAAGTACGACGCGCAGGGCGGGGCGGGCATCATTGCCATCAACCTTAAAAAGGACCAGCGCATGGGCACCAATGGCAGCGTGAATGCCAGCTACGGGCGCACCGAGTACAACAAGTTTACCACCGGTTTTTCGGGCAACCACCGCCGCCAAAACCTCAACATTTTCACCTCCGCCACTTACACCCGGCGCCGAGGCTTTGGCATTCGGAACACGTACCGATATTTCTACGACTCCCTGAATGAGGCATCGGTTCTGAGAGGCACCAGTGACCAGCGTAACCGCATTGAATCCAGTGACCATTTTCTGATTTATAAAATTGGTGCCGACCTCAATATCTCGAAGAATACGGTGCTTGGCGGGGCCCTCAATGGGTTTGCGGTACCCACTCCTCACCCTAACGGCGTAGGCACCAATACAAGCACCTTCTACAACGCGGCGGGCGACATCCGAGACTATTACACCGCCCTCAGCCGAACCGAAGGCTTCAACCCCAACATTGCGGGCAACCTGAATTTCAAGCACACGTTCGGCACCGCCAAAACCGGTGCCCCGGAGCTAACCGCCGACGTAGATTATGCCAACTACTACACCCACCGCCTGCAGCGGCAGACCACCTTTTTCGAGATGTCGGGCCGGCCAACCGCTACCCTGACCGGCGACCAAACCGGGGAGCTGATTATTCAGGCGGTGAAGGCCGACTACACGCAGGCCCTGACGCCCAAAACCAACCTCGAAGCCGGCGCCAAAGCCAGTCAGGTGTCTTCCAACAACGACGTCTTATTTGAAAATACCGTCAACGATATCACCACCATTGACCTTGGCCGTACCAACCGCTTTAAATACGACGAAGTAATTACGGCCGCGTACGTGAACCTGACGCACACCTTCGACAAGCTCAACGTACAAGCCGGTCTGCGCGGCGAGCAAACCATCATGGAAGGTCGGCAGCAGATAGCCGACGACAACTTCCGCCGCGACTACTACCAGCTATTTCCGAGTGCCGGCCTGAAGTACACGCTCAACGAGTTGCACGAGCTGTCTGCCTCCTTGAGCCGGCGCATCAACCGGCCTTCGTATCGGCAGCTCAACCCGTTCCGCTTCGTTATCGACCCCACTACTTCGGGCAAAGGCAACCCCAATCTGCGGCCAGAAACCAGCTACAACATGGAGCTGAACCACACCTTCAAGCAGAAGTTCACCACCGGCCTCAGCCTGAGCTTGACCAAGGACCCCATCACCGACGTGGCCCAACCCGAAACCGACAGCACGACCGTGTCGCAGTACGTCAACCTAAGCCGTCAGCAGTACGCGGCCCTGACCCTCACGGTCCCCCTGACGCCAGCCAAGTGGTGGAACATCTACAACAACGCGGTTTTCTTTTACATCTATTATGAAGGCAGCCTGGCGGGCACTGCGCTCAACCGCGGCCAAGGCGCCTTTACTTTAAGCAGCAACAGCACCTTCACGATGGGCAAAGGCTGGAGCGCCGAGCTGAACGCCAACTACAACTCCAAGCAACGGGTAGGCTTCTTTATCTTCCAACCGTTTGGCCAGGTAAGCGTAGGTGTGCAGAAGGCCGTGTGGGGAAAACGGGGCAACGTGAAACTAGCCGCCACCGACATCTTCTACACCACCCCGTTACGGGCCACCTCGCGCTACAACAACTACCAGGAAAACCTCTTCCTCCGCCGCGACTCCCGCGCCGTAACCTTGTCGTTGAGTTGGAAGCTAGGCAACGACAACACTGCGTCCACCAGCCGGCGCAGCGGAGCCGAAGACGAGAAACGCCGGGCCCAATAAGTAACGGGGTTCTGTTGATAGGCGGCTAGGCTCTGTGGCTAGTCAGCTAACAGAACGTCATACAGAACGCAGCGAAGCATCTTGCGTGCTGACGATAGGTGGTTACGGTAACCTCAGCACGCGAGATGCTTCGCTGCGCTCTGCATGACGAGCGTAATTCAACAGAGAATCTTAACTGCCCACAGCTTGGCTTTTAGAGGTTTTTTAGGTTTGAAGAGTTGATAAGGCAAGCTGCTCTTCAGTACACAAATAGTAAGCCCTACGGTTGAGTTTTTACCAATTGCGATTATCTTGTCCGACCATTTTTGTTCGGCAACTCATGTCTTCCACCAACGACATCCTCCTCTACCAGTCACCCGATGGCAACACGCAGCTACAGGTGCAGCTGCAAAACGAAACCGTCTGGCTGACGCAGGCGCAGATGGCCGAGTTGTTTGGCCGCGACCAGGGCGTCATCAGTCGCCACTTGAAAAATGTATTTACCAGCGGCGAGCTAGACGAAGAAACCAGTGTGCAAAAAATGCACATTACTTCTGTACAAGCAGTTGGCAAAGCTGAAAGAGGTTTTATGCATAAAGTGCATAAAACTGAAGGTGGCCGCCCTGTCAGCTATTACAACCTCGATGCCATCATCTCGGTTGGTTACCGCGTCAATTCCATTAAAGGAACTCAATTTCGCAAGTGGGCGACGCAGGTGCTGCGGCAGTATCTGGTGCAGGGCTATGCGCTGAATGAGTTGCGCCTCCGGGAAAGCGCCCGCCAATTGGCTGACCTTAAGCGCCTGGTGCAGCTACAAAGCGAAGTAGCCGCCAGCCAGGAACTGACCTCCGACCAATCCGACGCGCTGCTGCGGGTGCTCGGCGATTATGCCCGCGCCCTCGACGTGCTCGACCAATACGACCACCAGCGCCTGCGTGTGCGCGCCACTGCTACCGATGAGCCTTTTGTGCTAACCTACGAAGCTGGTTTGGAAGCGGTGGAAGGCCTGCGCAAGCAGTTCGGCGGCAGCGTCTTGTTTGGCCGGGAGAAAGACGCTTCGTTCCAAAGCTCTGTACGCACCATTTACCAGAGCTTCGGCGGCGAAGACCTGTACCCAAGCGTAGAGGAAAAAGCCGCCAACCTGCTCTACTTCGTAGTGAAGAATCACTCCTTCTCCGACGGCAATAAGCGCATTGCGGCTTTCCTGTTCGTGTGGTTCCTCGACCGAAACCACTGCCTCTACAAACCCGACGGTTCCCGCCGCCTCGCCGATAACGCCCTGGTAGCTCTCACCCTGCTCATTGCTGAGAGCAAGCCCGAAGACAAGGACACCATGGTAACCTTGGTGGTGAACCTGATCAACCAAGACAACTAAAGCGGGTTGGCCCGCTCGTACCAGTACCAAACCGCCTCATCGGCCTCGACAAACTCGGCGGTTTTCGCCAGCCCAAGCTTTTGCAGAATACGGCACGAAGGCCGGTTCTCGCGCATCACGGTAGCATTGATAACGGGCAGTTGCAGCACCTCGAACCCGTAGCGCAAGCTTGCTTCGGCTGCTTCCGAAGCATAGCCGCAGCCCCAATACCGGGTCAGCAGCCGGTAGCCAAGGTCGTAGTAGTTTGTGCGCCCGTTGCATTCGGTTTCGTTGACCAGCTTCAGGCCGCACCAGCCGATAAACGCGCCGTCTTCCTTACGCTCCACCACCCACCGCCCGATACCATTGCGCTGGTACTGCGCCCGGATGTACTCGACAATGGCCGTCGCCTCGGCCAAGGTGCTCAGAGGCGCATTCGGCACGTAGCGCAACACATCCGGGTCGGAATCCAGCGCCAGAATACTGGGCGCATCGATCAGCTCGATTGGGCGCAGGAGCAGGCGGGGCGTTTCGATAGTTGGCAGTGTCATGCGGGGCTTGTCGAAGCGTAACCGTTTTATAAATTGCAATTTCGTCTAGCGCGAGTTCAGCGCAGCGTAACTCGTGCCTACAAATGACACGAGTTTTCAACTCGCCCGGTAGAACAGTGCGGCACTGCCTTGCCGTTAGAGCGGCAGCAGTACAACCTTCGCCTTATCTGGTCACTAGTTACGCTATACTTGAACCAGTTGGACCCCGTAAGAAAGATATTATCCCCAACCGCCGAAGTATCGCCATTTACGCACCCGCTCCTGCCCTACCAAAGACGCAACAATAGCCTCACAATCATCTTCCAGACCCTCAATATGGCTGCCCATCTCTCCTTGGGTGAAAATGAGCAAGGCACGGAGGTACTCATAAAAGCTAGAGAACATGCCATTGATAGTGGGCCGGGTGTCATGGTCGAAATAGTAGATGGCTTTCGTTTGTTTGTGAAAGCACCACACATTGCCATTGCCTAAGTATTCACCGAACACAACCATGTTCTTTAGTACCTCCTGTTCCTCGGCGGTGTAGCTTTCCATGCTTTCCGCCGACCAGCCTACAAATTCCTCTAGCGGGCATAGTATTTCACCTAGCTTGGCTGGCCCAAAGCGCAGATAAAAGAGTTTTAAGTCTTCGGGTAGGGTTGTATTCAGCCGCTTCTCACAGGCACTGATTTCCTTGGGTGAAGCCGGAGCAGCTGGTTCTTCGTCAATATGATACGCGTAGCCCTCGATTATGGGAGCTATTTCCTGTTCCCAACCTATGTCTGCTCCAATTGCCTTCTGCGGGATAATTACATCCTTAATCGTATTGACTTCCATGTTTCGAGAGCAATTTAATTTATATCGATAATCTATGAGGTGCACTCTAGCTAGGCGCTTAGCAGGGTACCAATGAAGCTTTCGTCTGGCGCACATAACGCGAGATTTTCAACTCACCCGCTAGGACGGCACAATCTCGTCTCACTGTTAGGGCAACAGTGGAGCTACAAGCCCCACACCACAAGCTGGCCACAAATTATGCTACGCTAAACTCGCATCAATTGAGACACTATTATTCTTTCAATATTATCATAAGGTTCTACCTCTTCTATAAATTGTAAGTTGTCAAGTCCTATTGCGCATTTTCCTTTATCTAGTGCCTGCTTTATAACATAATTTATTTTATCTACGCCGACGGGGCTTACTCCATAATAATCAAAAGTTAATAATCTATTTCTAATGAATAACCCCTCTATTGTCAAGAGCTTTCTGTCACTGAATTTCATTCGGCTCAAGCATTCATTTGTCCTTACTTCGAATTTATCTAGTATGTCATTTACTTGATTGTATGTAGCCCCAAACTTCTTAACTAAATATCTACCGGCTGTTTGATGAATTATATTTCTTTCCCAAAAATTTTGATTATAATTTTTTGCGTAGGGAATAGGCAATAAAATTTTAATTCCTTCCCATTCTTGGCTCTTTGAAAATAAACGAATTATTTCTAAAGCCAAGTCATAGCCTAACGTCTCTCCTAAAAGAGAAAAATTAGGGATATAAATACGAATTAACTTTCCCGGTACCAAGTTAAATGGAGGAACATAATACCCGCGAATAACAAATCCTTTATTGATTATTATATTTTCCATCTTCTAAACATATTCAATCGATGTAAAAGTAATTAATTACATCAACGACTTTATCTCTGTCGAAATATACTTGCCGTAGCCTATAATGAGTTGAAGTTGGACTTCGACTGTATTCATATCCAATAAAGTGCTTTTTACTTCTATAATTCGAATACTTATATGGCTTCCATACTACTAACGGCTTACCGAGCATGTTCTCTACTTCTTTCCGGCTCATTCCGACTGTCACCTTAGCAAAGGCAAAGTGCGAATAACCAGCAGAGTACTCTGTATCTTCAGTTAAAAATACATTCCATATTTCACCACTCATTCCATCAAGTTTCACCAGGTTATATCTAGCACTTACATCAATGAGGGCAACCAATAGTATAAGTAGCAGAATCTTTTTCATGTGCATTTTCTAACAACTCACAACGGCCTTTTTCAAGCAGTATTGCATAAACCTCACGGCTTTCCGCTCATCATAAACACTAATTCTCCGCCGTTCATAATATCCTGATGCGCTAGAAACGGCCGCGTTAGCAACTTACCATTGAGGCGGGCTTCCTGGACGTAAACGTTTTTGTCGCTTTGGTTTTTGGTTGTGATGCGGAAGGTTTTGCCGTTTTCCAGGCGCAGGGTGGCGCCGTGGAGGGCGGGGCTGCCGAGGGCATAATCGGGGGAGCCGGGGGCGACGGGGTAGAAGCCGAGGGCCGAGAAGATATACCAGGCGCTCATTTGGCCGCAGTCGTCGTTGCCGCCGAGGCCGTCGGGAGTGGGGCGGTACATCTTGGGCAGGATCATGCGGACGCGGGCTTGCGTTTTGTAGGGCTGGTTGGTCCAGTTGTAGAGGTAGGCGGCGTGGTGGGCGGGCTCGTTGCCGTGCACGTAGTTGCCGATGATGCCTTCGCGGGTGATATCCTCGGTTTCGGCGAAAAACTTATCGGGCAGGTGCATCGTGAACAACGAGTCCAAGTGCTCTATAAAGCGTTTTTCACCGCCCATGATTGTGATAAGAGCGGCGGGGTCGTGGGGCACGTAGAGGCTGTAGTTCCAGGCGTTGCCTTCGATGAAGCCCTGGTTGTGGGTGCTCAGCACATCGAATTCCTTGCGGAACGTACCATCGGCGAGCTTGGGGCGCATGAAGCCAATGCGTGGGTCGTAGACGTTACGCCAGTTCTGGGCGCGCTTGCTGAACTCCTGATAGATGTCCTGCCGGCCTAGTTTCTGGGCCATCTGCGCGATGCACCAGTCGTCGTAGGCGTACTCCAGGGTTTTCGACACCGACGAGCCGCTTTTGTCTTCCGGCACGTAGCCGAGCTGCATGTACTCGCCGATGCCGTCGTAGCGCTGGGTACGGGCGGTGGTGACGCAGGCATCGAGGGCCTTGTTGGCGTCGAAGGGGGCGTTGCCTTTCAGCACGGCGTCGGCCACCACGGGCACCGAGTGGTAGCCGATCATGCACCAGTTTTCGTTGGCGTAGTGGCTCCACACGGGCAGCATGTGCTCCACGCTCTGGTTGAAGTGGGCCAGCATGGACTGCACCATATCGGCGTTGCGCTTGGGCTGGAGCAGGTTGAAGAGCGGGTGCAGGGCCCGGTAGGTGTCCCACAGCGAAAAGGTGGTGTAGTTGGTGAAACCTTGCGCCTGGTGGGTGTTCTGGTCGAGGCCGCGGTACTGCCCGTCGGTGTCCATGTAGGTGGTCGGGCTCAGGAACGCGTGGTACATGGCCGTATAGAAGTTCTCCTTGTCCACCTTCTTTGGCGACTCCACTACCACCTTGCTTAGCTCCTGCTGCCACAGTTGCTGCGCCTGCGTTTTCACTTGGTTGAAGTCCCAACCGGGGGCTTCGGTGCGCAGGTTTTGCAGGGCCCCGACGGTGCTCACGGGCGAGAGGGCAAATTTCACCTTCAGCTTCTCCCCGGCCGTGGTCTTGAAGTTGAAGTACATCCGCAGTTGCTCACCGGCCAGGTCGGGGAAGCTTTTGGTTTGGTCGAATTTGCCCCAAAAGCCCCGGTACGCTTGTTTCTTGCCGTAGTTGCGGCTGCCGTAATCGGTGAAGGGCTTCGAGAAGGCCATGGCGAAGTACACGGTGCGGGTACGAGCCCACCCATTGGTTTGGCGGTAGCCGGTCACGAGCGTGTCGTTTTCGACCCGCACAAAGGTCCAGACGTTTTTGTCGGGGTAGTTATAGATGCCGGCCATCAAGTCCAGAATCAGGTGGGCCTGGTCGGACTGCGGGAAGGTGTACTGGTGCATCCCCACCCGGTTGGTGGCAGTCAGCTCGGCCAGGATGTTATGGTCGTCGAGGCGGACGCGGTAGTAGCCGGGCTCGGCCACTTCGCTGGCGTGAGAGTAGGCGGAGCGGTAGCCGCTTTGGGGCTGCGTGGCCGTGCCGGGGTTGAGCTGCAACGGGCCGGTGGTGGGCATAAGCAGGAAGTCGCCGAGGTCGGAGTGGCCGGTGCCGCTGAAATGGGTGTGGCTGAAGCCAACAATGGTTTTGTCCTGGTACTGGTAGCCGGCGCAATACTTATACACGTCGGGGTTGTACTTGCCGTCTTGCTCGTAGCTGAGCGTGTCGGTATCGGGCGAGAGCTGCACCATGCCAAACGGCACCGTCGCGCCCGGAAACGTGTGCCCCATCTTCGCCGTCCCGACAATGGGGTGGGCGTATTGCACGAGGTTTTCGGCGGGCTTCACTTTTTGGGCGAAGGACGGCAGGGCCGCGAGGAACAGCGCGGCAAGCGGCAGTAGTTTCATCAGCTTCAGAGTGGCGTGGAAGCTGGCAAGGTAATATAGCGGTTTCGGGAACGGAGTACCTTGGACTC
>NZ_DASVSY010000027.1:0-61677 GCF_036387835.1 Hymenobacter sp.
CACCGCGAGTATTCGGCTCTGCGCCGTATAGTGTTAACGCGCAGGAACTTGCTCTGCTCGTCGCGGAACGGAAGCCACAGGATTTCCGCGTTACAGGTACACTTATTTCTAAGAACTGGTTTTGCGGCCACCGAGCACCACCAGCGCCACAGCCGCCACAATAAGTGCAGTACCCAATAGCATCTGTGGGTTCAGGGCTTCGCCGGCAAAGGCCCAGCCAAGCAGCACCGCCACCACCGGATTCACAAAGGCATACGTACCAGCCAGCGCCGGTTCCACCACCCGCAACAGCCAGATATACGCCGTAAAAGCCACTATCGAGCCCACCGAAACCAGATACCCATACGCCAGCCACGACTTTGGCGTGACTTGCGCCAGCTCGAAGCCCGCTGCCTCCCCGCGCAATAGCCCAACCACGAGCATCAACAAGCCCCCACACAGCATTTGCATGCCACCCGACAGAAAAGGAGAGGGGCTAGGCTGGTTCTTTTTCGAATAGAGCGAACCAATAGCCCATAAAAATGCTGCCACCAGCACCATGCTTATACCCAATGTTTCATGCCCCGGCAGCGCCACGTGGCTAACTCCCGGCGTACGGGCCAGCAGATACACCCCGAGCAATCCGCACGTCAGACCCAAAGCCACCCACAGGGTGGGGCGGGCTGCCATGCCGCTCCACCAGCCCAGCAGCGCCAGAAACATAGGTACCGTAGCGGCCAGTAGCGCTGCCAGGCCCGAGGGAATGTATTGCTCACCAAGCGTTACGCCCCCGTTGCCGAACCCTAGCAGGCAAATGCCGATAACCAAAGCCTTGCGCCAACCTTGGGCAGTAGGAGCAGGTTCGCCGCGCCAGCGCATGAAGCCATACAGCAAGGCTCCCGCCAGCGCATAGCGGGTGCCCGCCATCAGCAGTGGCGGTATAGAGTCGATGGCGAACCGGATGCCCAGGTAAGTGGAGCCCCAGATGATGTACACGGCCGCAAAAGCCAGCAGCACCGAAGACCGGGAAGGTGCAAGAGAAGAAGTCATACGAAAAGGATAGAGGCGCAAACATACCGCCCAGCTAGGCTCGTTGCCATCTGAATATTGCGGAAGTAACTCAGCGCTTAAAGCCTAAAGTGTAGTTGCCATAGGCTGCCCCAAGAGCCAGCCGCATTTACTATTTCTTTTTGTCTGGCTATTCAAAGCCATTTCTAGGTTGCTGCACAAGCATCAGCGGCTTCACGCTACCTCAACCAAAAAGTCGCTCTAGCCAGCATTTTGTAGGCGATATTGCTGCGGGCTAAGCGTAAACACCGATTTAAAAAGCCGGCCAAACGAACTAGGCGACTCAAAGCCGGTATGCAAGCTGATTTCCTGCACCGCCAGCCCCGACTCCGTGAGCAGATGGCACGCTTTGGCCAGCCGTACACTCGTCACGTATCGGTGGGGTGAATGGCAAAACAGCTCCCGAAAATGCCGCAGTAAGTGGTTTTTGGAGAGCATGCTGGCCTCAGCAATAGCATCGAGAGTAAGTGCCTCGGCGGCTTGCTCCTCAATAAATTCGCGGGCTAAGTGCAGGCGCCGGTAAATTTCGAGGCGGGTGGTAGCCTTAATGGCCGACAGCCGCGTTGCTTTATGGTAAACTGCCCGGCGGTGCGTCAGCAGCAAGTCGAGCAGGATGTGATAGAGCCGCTCTTCTAGCTCCAGCTCCGTCATGGGGCCGGCTTCCAGGTGATGCCGCAGCAACGTGAGCTGCTGACGCAGCCGGGGCGTGGCCGTGAGCAGGTCTTCGTAAAACCAAATCGACGACCCTTTGCGCTCTGTCGGGTTGGCCAGTAGAACTTCGTCGGAACTCGTGTCGGCGGCGGTTTGCAGCAGTTGTTGGTTGAAGTAGATAGCCAGGCAGTGCACCCATTCCACCGAACGAATTGCGCTCGAATACGGCTGCCCGGCATTAACCACCAGAAACCGGTCCTTCTCCACTTCCACCTTGCGGTGCCGCACATAATAGGCTTCGGTGCCCGCAAACGAGAACTTCAGCGACATTCGGTCGGCGTGCGTCGGCCAGTTGCAGAACGTAGACCGGGAGTTGATAACCGTATTTTGGTCGGCAGCACTTTTGAAGAGCGCAAAATCTCGGAGCGACTTTTCCTCGCTGTCAACTATCGATTGAATGTACATAACATCTACCGCAAGAATGAACAACAAAGGAACAGCCTACTGCTAGTTTGCGCTGTGCCAATAACACCTTTTTCAACGGAACACCAAGGGCTGACAGTCGGGGTGGTCCTATGAATTCCGTGCAGCCGTTCGTAGGGCCACTACTCGTTGCCCACCAACCAAACTATGTTTAAAAAGTCTTTTGGTCTGTTTTCTCTAAAATAACCGTTCAGCTTGAGCGGGCTTCTGCTTGCCGGAGCAGCCCGCTTATCTCGTTGTGAACGATGTAGCGTTTCGGCGTTGCTGATGTTGTTTATTTAAACCGTGTCTTGCCGGTCGTTCAACGAGGAGACGCGAAGTGTCGCGTCTCTACAGCCGGGCAATGAAACGAGCGAGATGCTTCGGCTGCGCTTCCGCATGATGGGCTAGTGTTTTCAGAAACCATCTAGTAGTTCCACCAAGCGCTATGCTGAATCCATAAACCACCAGCCACACGCTGCATGCCCCCCTTCAGCAACGGCGACGCAGCGTTTTACTTGCAATACCGTTCTTTGATCCACATCTCAGCTATTTGCTTGTGCGTTTCTTCTCCTCCTTGCTTCTGGCCGGCCTGATGAGCCTGGCTCACCTCGCCCCGGCCCAGCTCATGCAGCCAAAGGCCACCTTCACCCGGGCCGACTCCTTGCGGGGCGCCCTCACGCCGCTGCGTACTTGCTACGACATCAACTACTACCACCTCAATGTTAAGCTGGACGTAGCGCGCAAATTCATCAGTGGCTCCAACCTGTTTCGCTTCACAGCCACTCAGGATTTCACTCGCCTGCAGTTCGACTTGTTTGCCAACCTAGCCGTGGAGAAAGTGGAGTACCAAGGCAAAACGGTGCCGTATACCCGCGAAGCCAATGCCGTATTTGTTACGTTTCCGGCTCCTATCCGCAAAGGCAGCCGCGGCGAGTTTACCGTGTACTACTCCGGCCAGCCCACCGTGGCACAACACGCGCCTTGGGATGGCGGTCTGGTTTTCACCCAGGATGCCAAAGGCAAACCGTGGGTAGCCACCGCCTGCCAGGGCGTGGGCGCCAGCATCTGGTGGCCCACCAAAGACCACCAGGCCGACGAGGTCGACAGCATGCAAATCAGTGTTTCGGTGCCGAAGGGCCTGAAAGATATCTCGAATGGCCGCCTGCGCAAAACCACAACCTTAAAGGACGGCTACACCCGCTTCGACTGGTTTGTGCGCAACCCCATCAACAACTACGACGTGGCCCTCAACGTGGGCGACTACACCCATTTTAGCGACATCTATAACGGCGAGAAAGGTAAGCTCACCCTAGACTATTGGGTGCTGCCAGAAAACCTGGAGAAGGCTAAAAAGCAGTTCGCCGACAACGTAAAACCCATGCTCAAAAGCATGGAAGCGTGGTTTGGCCCTTATCCATTCTACGAGGACGGCTACAAGCTGGTCGACGCTCCGCACCTCGGTATGGAGCATCAGAGCGCCGTAGCCTACGGCAACAAGTACCTGAACGGCTACCTCGGTAAAGACCGCTCTAACTCCGGGTGGGGCCTAAAGTGGGACTTCATCATCATCCACGAAAGCGGGCACGAGTGGTTCGGCAACAACATCACCTCCAAAGACATTGCCGACATGTGGATACACGAAAGCTTCACTACCTACTCGGAGGCCTTATTCGTGGAAACTCAGTTTGGCAAACAAGCCGGCCAGGAGTACATCCATGGCCAGCGGCGCAATACCCGCAACGATGGCCCCATCATCGGACCGTACAACGTGAACAAGGAAGGCTCCGGCGACATGTACGACAAAGGCAGCAACCTGCTTAACATGGTCCGCATCGTCATCAACGACGACGCCAAGTGGCGGCAAATACTGCGCGGCCTCTCTCAAACTTTCTATCATCAAACTGTCACCACCGAGCAGGTAGTGGGCTATATCAACCAGCAAAGTGGCCGCAACCTAACTCCGATCTTCGACCAATACCTGCGCTACCCCGGCATACCCACGCTGGAGCTACGCTTCGAAGACGGCAAAGCCTTAGCCCGTTGGATTGCCGACGTACCTAGCTTCGATATGCCCGTGCGCATCCGTGCCAAAGGAGGCGAGTGTCGCTTCATTACGCCTACCACCAGCTTTCAAGCCCTGGAAGTACCTGGCCTAACTAAGGAAAACCTGGAAGTAGATACGTTCAACTCTTTTATAGGAGTGCTGGTGGAGTAGCAGCTAACTAACAACACCGCTAAGCAGAGAGAGTGGGCTGATTAATAGCATATAAGCTGGTTCTGGAACGTAACGTTATACGCATCCTAACATTTGGGAATATCTTATCAATATTAAAAAATATAGAGCCGGTATTCGAGTGGATATTGTCTTGAATACAGACTCTTTAATAGCTAGTAATGGTTATGCTTGCGTAATAAGCTGTTATGCAGTAATTTTATTCATTAAAATTATTTAATTCAAGCCTCGCAACCTGTTAAATGGATTTGATGTTGATTTGCAAAATAGTAATATTGCACTGAAATCTCATCAGTGAAGGCGATTAAGCTGCATTTGCAATATTACAGTGTTGCCTTCGAGCCACGAGGTGTGGAGCAGGTAGTAGCCAGAGAGACTTACAAGGTCGAAAAACAATTATAAGAGCACACGAACATGGTAATACCAACTGTCCCCGCCAATTGCCAAAATTGCCCTCATCTGCACAAGTCGTTGCTAGGTACCTGCCAACTCAGTGAATTGGCGATGATTTCGGATGGAAAGGTTCATCAGTCGTACCACAAGGGCCAGTTGATTTTTCAGCAGGGCAGCCGTATTAGTGGCTTGCATTGTATCAACAAGGGCAAGGTGAAAGTCTCGAAGGTCAGTGCCAATGGCAAAGAGCAGATCATTCGGTTGGCCAAGGAGGGAGACGTACTCGGTTACCGCTCGCTGATGATTGGCAACACCTACTCTACGGCCGCGGTAGCCCTCACCGACTGTGTTATTTGCCAGGTGCCACGCCTCGATTTCCTTAGCATCATCAAGCAGAACTCACAATTCTCTGATTCTTTGACGCTCCTGCTGGCCAAGTCGCTCGGACAAGCCGAAGAGCGTATGCTACACACCGCCTACAAATCGGTGCGCGAGCGGTTGGCGGAGGCGCTTTTGCTACTCCACGAGGTGTTTCAGCCTGAGACGAATACCGTCTTCAGCATTCCGGTTTCCCGCGACGATTTGGCGGCTCTCGCCAGTACGGCAAAAGAAACGGCCAGTCGTCTTCTCTCCGAGTTCCGCGACGAGGGGTTAGTGGTAACCCAAGGCAGCCGTATTACCATTTTGAATGTTGAGAAGCTCCGCCAAATTTCTGCTGTCTGCGATTGATTCTTAGCTTCAGAACATGATTAGATCAGCTGACGAAAATTAATTTCGACGTTCCAAAACCAATCAAATTCTTGCCTCGTATCTCCCCACTCGGAATAAAACCGGGTGGGGAGACTTATTTTATTCGTAGTTGTGGTGTAAGCTAGCATAAATATAATTTTACTCATCCCATAATGGTCTCCCACAATTTTTGGCGTGGGAAAAGTTTAATAACAATCATTTTTATAGCCAATAACAGTCATTTTTTTTAGAGGACAAACCAAAGAGATTTGTAAACCAAGTCAGCCTATTTCTACGGCGAACGAACCGGACTTCAGAACTTCCCTTGAAGAGATACCGGCTACTGCTCTCTACCCCCATGATAGGCCAACGCGTGGGCCTGCTGCTGGTAGCGGAACTCGACAGAAGACTTGGTTAATTAACATTTTCTCCCCTTTTCCCTCTAAAGTATCATGGCTTATTCAGTTAACAATCCCGCTGGTAAAGTAGTCCAGGACGTAATTACAGATCTGCCAGGCTTAACCGCCGTTGCAGTAGTAGATGCCACCTCCGGCATGAGCCTCGCATCGCACACCAATTCGCCTAACCTCAACCCCGACACGGCAGCCGCTTACAACACCGAAGTGGTGAAGCAGAAGCAAAAAGCTATGGCCGCGCTAAAGCTAACGGGCGAAAAGATTGAGGATATCCTTATCTCGCTATCCAGCCAGCTGCACCTGATCCGGCTCAACGACGCTGGCACCAAGTTTATCTATCTGGTGGTCAACTCACGCGATACCAACTTGGCTATTGCCCGGGATGTGCTCCGTACGCACGCCAGCCAGCTCAACTAAATTATTTGATGCATTTCCGCGCGTCGCCACTGGCCTTGTCGGTTGTGATGCGCGGAGAGCAGGAGGGGCAGTTTCACTAGGAAACTGAACATATTCTTCGCCTAGCGTGGGTGCCAGGAGCACCAGCATAACTGATAGGCCTTTTATGCAAATACCATTTCTTCAACGCTTACAGGCACTAGCCCGGCCAACGGTCGATAAAGTAGTGCCCACAGGTTCTAGTCCGGAATCTTTGGCGGCCGAGCGGCTACTTCAGCAAGTGCTGGCAGGGCTGCCGGAGCTAATAGGAGCGGCAGTAGTGCAGATGGATTCGGGACAGGCTTTGGCGTCTTATACCACCGCGCGCGAGTTCAGCCTCAGCAAAGTGGTAGGGTTCAACGCCGAAGTGATTCGGCAGCAGCATCTTGCTATGCAGGCGCTGTTGCTGCCAGCCGAGGAGCAGTTGGAGGAAATCCTGATTACACTCCAGACGCAGCTTCATTTGCTGCGGCTGCTACCCGATGGTCAACGCTTCTTGTATGTCGTCGTCGACTCCCGGGATACAAATTTGGGC
This sequence comes from Hymenobacter sp., assembly GCF_036387835.1. Taxonomy (GTDB): domain Bacteria; phylum Bacteroidota; class Bacteroidia; order Cytophagales; family Hymenobacteraceae; genus Hymenobacter. The sequence continues at coordinate 6,905 of NZ_DASVSY010000027.1, forward strand.
ATTGCCCGGGCCGTGTTGCGCACCTGTAAATCCTAAGTGCGCACCCGGCAGTCTTAGTTAGCTTCTCCCTTTTCTTTCTCTCACTCCCCCTTTTTCCTACTCTTATGAAATTGACCGCTTCTCCTTTCGATACAAAGACCGGCGAATTACTACCCGTCTATCGTGATGCCTACCTCAACGGTGATTTGAGCCGCTCATCGGCCAAGGCAGTAGAAGAATATCTGCATCGGGATGCCGATAAGGCCCACGAAACCCTCAACCGCTGGCAGCAGCTGCACAACGCTGAACCAAGCGCTGCCATCACACCTACCTGGGTGCAAAAGCAAGTGCAGTTTATCCGGGCCGAGCCGGTACGCTTCCGTCGTCGGGCCACCACCATGGTAGCCATGACGGCCCTGCTCGGCACCATGGTATTCGCCGGCACCAGCTTGCCCACCGACCGTACCATTGAAAGCGTGCCCACCGAAACCATGGCCCTACCCGCCGAGGCGGCGTTCGAAGCCGCTTCTACATCGGCCGCAGCCGCTTCCGCTTCTTCTATGCGGATGGTTACGGTACGAGGCCGTATTCTCAACGAAAATGGCGCGCCACTGATTGGGGCTACCGTTATGAATCCAGGCAGCCGCCACGGAGTATCTACCAATGCCGAAGGCGAATATGTGATGCAGGTTCCGGTTGGTACCAGCACCCTCAAGTACGGCTACGGTGGCTACCAGGACGAGGAACTAGCCGTGAAAGGCAGCACTACCAACAATATAACCCTGCTCCCAAAAGAAAAAGAGCAGAAGCGGCGCTGGTGGCAGTTCTAGGGGCTAGTAGTGGAGTGTGATAGTCGTATATTGCTTGGGTGAAACCGAAAAACTACCGCCGAAAAGCATCTACTTCGATTAAAGTATCGAAAACCGGACTGGCTACTCCTGACCCGCTGGCCAACCAAGTGGTGCAGCAGGTGCTAGCCGAGCTGCCTGGGCTACTAGCGGTGGCCGTAGTGGATGTGGCCTCGGGCATGAGCCTGGCCGCCCATTCCACCGCCACCATCAACCCCGACACGGCGGCTACTTACAATGCCGAAGTAGTGAAACAGAAGCAGAAGGCTATGGCTGCTTTGCTGCTCACCGATGAACGCATTGATGATATTCTCATTACGCTGTCCAGCCAATTGCATCTGCTCCAGCTAACGCCCGATGGCCGCCGGTTTATCTACCTGGTCGTATCGGCTCAGAATACCAACCTCGGCATTGCCCGTCAGGTATTGCGGGCGCAAGTTGGCCAGTTACAAGTGCAGTAGCACAGCATGTTCAATATAGGTGAAGCCCCTTCTCAGCATATGAGGAGGGGTTTTTTGCTGTAAGAAGCGGTTGCGCAAGCTGATGCATCCACCAGAAAGCTGTTTTAGGAAGTTGCTCGACCGTCCTGCTTGATCTGGCGTCCGCGTAGGTGCAGCCGGAGTCGAAGCATCTCGCTAGTCATAGTAAACCCATTTGCCGTTGCAACCTCAGCACGCGAGATGCTTCCCCGGCTGCGCACCCTGGCCTGAGGCGCCATATGCGGACGCCAGATCGAGGAGGTCGGCTGACTTTCTAAACAGCTTCGGAGTGACAAAAACGACAAACAGACTTCGTTTATCATCTTGTGCCTTATCATGTAGCCAGACAAGGGCTACTTAGAAGCGAAGCCACAACGAGTTGTTACGGCACCTGCTGGCTCTGTTGGAGAAGGTCCTGCGCCGGCAGCCGCCAGCACAAAAACAGCAGAAGCTTGTTTTAGCTAAGCTGCACTTCAAAAGGCATATCGCACAATTTCGTCAGTTCACAACGTCGCCGTTCGTACCTTCGCGGCCGTTGATTTCCACCGACCTCACTCTCTGAGTATGAACCAATACGACGTTACCGTTATCGGCTCCGGCCCCGGCGGTTATGTGGCGGCTATCCGCTGCGCCCAGCTTGGCCTCAAAACGGCCCTCATCGAGAAATACGACACCCTTGGTGGTACCTGCCTCAACGTAGGCTGCATCCCTAGCAAAGCCCTCCTCGACTCGACCGAGCACTACCACAACGCCCATTCCACCTTCAAGGAGCACGGTATTGAGCTGAGCAACCTGCAGGTGAACATGAACCAGATGATAGACCGCAAAAACGGCGTCGTGAAGGCCAACACCGATGGCATTCAGTTTCTGATGAAGAAAAACAAGATCGACGTGCTGCACGGCGTCGGTTCGTTCGTGGATAAAAATCACATCAAAATTCAGCCTGCGGCCGGCGGCGAGGAGCAGCAGATTGAAACCAAAAACGTTATCATAGCTACCGGCTCCAAGCCTACCGTGCTGCCCTTTATTCAGCAAGACAAGCAGCGCATCATCACCAGCACCGAGGCCCTCAACATCCGGGAGGTGCCCAAGCACATGATTGTGATTGGTGGTGGTGTCATTGGTTTGGAAATGGCCTCTGTCTATGCCCGCCTTGGCGCCAAGGTGAGCGTGGTCGAGTTCATGGATTCGCTCATTCCGACCATGGACCGCGCGTTGGGCAAAGAGCTGAAGCGCATCCTCGGTAAAATCGGCATCGAGTTTTTCCTGAGCCACAAAGTAACCGGGGCCACCCGCGCCGACGACACCGTGACCGTAACCGCCACCAACCCGAAAGGCGAGGAAGTGAAGTTTGAAGGCGACTACTGCCTGGTAGCCGTGGGCCGGGTGCCCTACACCGCGGGCCTTAACCTGGAAGCCGCTGGCGTAGCCATGGAAGAGCGCGGCCGCGTCAAGGTAGACGAGCACCTGCAAACCAACGTGCCCGGCATCTACGCCATCGGCGACGTGATTCGGGGCGCCATGCTGGCCCACAAGGCTGAGGAAGAAGGCGTGTTCGTGGCCGAAACCATTGTAGGCCAGAAGCCGCACATCAACTACCTGCTCATCCCAGGGGTAGTGTACACCTGGCCGGAAGTGGCCGGCGTCGGCTACACCGAAGAGCAGCTGAAGGAGCAGGGCAAGGCCTACAAAACCGGCAACTTCCCGTTCCGCGCCTCGGGCCGTGCCCGCGCCTCCATGGACCTCGACGGCTTCGTGAAAGTGCTGGCCGACAAGGAAACCGACGAAATCCTAGGTGTGCACATGATCGGCCCACGCATCGCCGACCTGATTGCCGAAGCCGTAACGGCCATGGAGTTCCGCGCCTCCGCCGAGGACGTAGCCCGCATGAGCCACGCCCACCCCACCTACGCCGAAGCCATGAAGGAAGCGTGTTTGGCTGCTACGGAGAACCGCGCTATTCATATGTAAATGTGTGCTTGCGGTAGAAACAAAAATACCTCTGCTGTTTTAGCAAAGGCGTTTTTGTTGTTTTACAACATGCAAAGGATTACAAAGACATGTTTGCTGCTTGCCTTGCTGATAGCATGCATTGGGGGATACTGCTGGTTCAGGTTTTTGGGGACGCAATGTGAACCGTGCCCTTCTGAGTTTAGGCCTTGTCCGGCATGTTCATCAAAATACGCTACTCCCGTGGCGGTAGCCACCATTATTACGGAGGTCTTTTTGCTGCTCTTCTGGCTAGTGGCCCGCCGCAAAAGCATGTCATAGTTTCTCGGCCCTACAACAGAAACAAAAAGCGGCTGGAGCTACCCTAGCTTCCGCTGCTTTTTGTTGGGTGGGCTTATGCCAGTTTGGGCTTCCGGCCGAAGGCATAGTCAGCCAGGTCGGTGGGGTAGTAGCGCAGGGTTTGCAGCTCGGCATCTTCTACGCCAAGTGCGTAAGCCGCTGCCGCTGCCTCCCAGCACCAGTAGCCGGTGAAGCCGGCGGCATCTGTGCGGTGCGCGTGGATGTTGTACCAGACCGTGTTGAGGCTCTCGTACCAGCCGGCCAGAAAGGCTTGCAATAGGCGCGGCTGCAAATCGATGGGTGCCTGAATGGCGTCGCGCAGGCGGGCGTAGGTCTTGGGAAAGAGCAGCTGCGTAGTTTGGGGGCGGCCCAGCAGGCGGCGGCCGATGAGCCACTCAAGTACGTAGTCCTGCCCATTGGCCCCGATGGCCTCTACCAAGCGGCGGAATACGTCCACCTCAACGTGTAGCAGCAGCGCGATGGACACCAAGGTTACCGCCTGCATGTACTCGTCCTGCTCGCCATTGAAGAAGAAATTCTCCGCTGCCGGGTGTTGCTTGTACCGCTCCAGCGTTTCCACTAACTGTAGAAAGTCACTCTTCAGTATTTCAACACGCTGACCTCGGGAGTATTCTAGCGCAAACAAGGAATAGCGCTCTGAAAAGTTACTGAACAGCAAAATCTCAGGTTTGGCTAGCTCTGCATATCGCTGCTGCAAGTAGTCTGTATTTCGAGTAATATTCTCCTGCGCGATGCTTATTTCTTCGTCGAAGAAGGCTTCTGTCAGCAGGGGTTCTCGCTTGATTTTGTCCATCTCGTTTTGTTTGTAGCTCTATAGCAAAATGGTTTCAATCAGCTTGCCTGTCGCGTCTATTTTGTGCAGCATTTTTTCCACTGTACCTAATGCCATTGCAGTGATGATTCGTCCTGCTTCCCGTGAGCCGACTGCTTTTTTCAACCGTTCGCTTCCGGTTATCCAAGAATCACTCATCTGCAGGCCATCATTTGTCATGCCGAGGCGACTCTTGCCATACTTGGCCTCGGTGATAATGTAGTCGGGCGGCGGGCTGCCGTGCTTCCACACGCCATCGATGCCAGTGCCACGGGCCGTACCGCCAGGGGGCGGGGGCGTGACCAGGCCGCCGTCGTTGAGCTTGGTGTGGCCCTGGGCGCGCATGTAGGCTTCGGAGATATGCTCGCCGTACACGCCCTTGTCGGCGTTGCCGGTGAGCGTGGGCGGGGCGGCGGCGGGCGGGGCCTGCACGCGGAGCCGGCCTTTAGCTTCCTGCATGGCCTGAGCGGCGGCCAGGTTGGTGGCGTCGCCCAGCAGGCGGGCGCGGCGGCGTACTTCCTCGGGCGCCTGCCAGGGCAACACACTGTGTGCCTCCACGGTCAGCCCATCCAGGGTGAGGGCGGCAGCCGTCAGGCGCAAGGTCAGCACCTCGCCGGGCCAGCCGCTGGGGTCGGTGGGGGCAAAGTGACTGCGCAGCCCCACGCAGTGGGCCGCCTGAATGTGGAGGCGGTGCAGCAGGGAGCCATCGGGTCGACGCTGCTCTAGCTGGCTGCCGGCCCGCATGGTGGGGTCGAGCATGTAGCTGCTCAGGCGGGCATCTGGGTCGGAGGCATCGAGCGTGAGCGTCACAACCCGGACACGCACCGTGGTGCTGGGCCGGCCCGCATGGTCGAGAGCCTGCTCGAAGCCACAGTGACCCCGCAGCACCTGATAGGCCTGGCCTTGGAAAAACTAGGTAACGAGTTCGGGCGTAACTGACATAGCGAAATACCAAGAAAACACGAGTATACACCAGAGAAGCGCAGCCTAGGCCGATAACAAACTAACCGTGGGGTTGCGTTGGTAAAATACGAAACCAAAACGGTTTCGGGCCTTGGGCAGTAATGTAAAGTAGTGGAAGCCCTAACCTCTTACTATGCTCCGTCTGTGGAGCGCTACGCGGCTACCACCATCCGTCAGTCAGGAGAATAGAGTGCCGCTGCTGATCTGAGTTGCTTTCAATGGGATGGTCGTTGGCCAGACTACCGGTGCATTTTTGCAGGCTTGGCCACTGAAAGCTATATCCGCGTTCCACTCTAAGTTGCCAGCCAGCTTCAACCGCGTTTCTTGACAAACCGCCATATCCAGGTTCCGTGATGCAACATATGGCCATCGAGCTGCGCACCTTCCCCGTATCATTTTGAACACGTAAAAGGCCAGAACTGTATGCCAGCAGTTCTAGCCTTTTTTATGTGGCACCAATGAAGCGTTTACTTACTTGTATCGTCCTGTGTTGCTGCCTTGGCTGGCCGGTGGTGGCCTATGCCGGCGAGAAAGAGGTGAAGGCTGCCTTCCTCTTGCAAGGCGGAATTGGAGGAATTCTGATCGGAGCGGGACTTTATGCCTGCTTTATGGCCCTATCGGCCGTGCTCTTCAAGAAGAAGGCAACAGTAGCTGTTTTCTTCGCGCTATCCGCTGCTTTCTTCGTCTACATGCAGTATTGGTCGTTCTACTTTCTGGCTATTGCCTTGCATTTCATGCACACCCGCCAGATGCGGTACGAGTTTGGGGAGCTAACCAGCTTGCTGAAATGGGGCCTGGTTTGCGTAGGGGTTTGGGGGCTGGCCGTGTTCGGCGTGGCCCTGCGAATGTGGATAATGCAGAACCGAAGCCGTAGCAGCACCGTGATTAACGAGCCTTAGGAACTGCCAATGCCTGCCCTCTGGCTCTGGCTACATATAAGGCTAACGCTTCAAGTGCCCTTGCGTTTGGCTCAAGCACGGCAGAGCACCTGTATTGTGCCAGCAGTTAGTGCGTTATAGTAGCTTGTCGGCGCCTTTGGATCAGAGCCATAAAGCACCTAACAAGCTCAGCAATAGAAGATAGGATATGGAAAAGCAGTGGGCGGAAAAGGAAACCTTAACGGCAAACCTTGCGAATAACGAACCCGCAGGAGCGCAGGCATTACTCAACCTTGTGCTTGTAGCGGACCCGGTTCTCAGTTTTCTCTACACTCTCATGGCCAAAGACAAGAAGAAGCACTCCAAGAAAGACAACAAGTCGAACGACTTGCTGGACGAGGCCGCTGTGTCGCTCAAGAAGTTTCGTAAAGTCACCAAGCAGATCGGCAAGCTGAGTACCGGCCAGAAAATAGTAGGCGGCGTAGCCTTGCTGGCGGCAGGCCTTACTTACCTGGCCAAGCAGCAAGCCGACGCCGGTTCTGCCTCCGATGATTCGCCCGACGCTAAAGCCGCCGAGGCCAACCTTGCCAAGCTAACGGGTGAAGATGAACCTAAAAAGCCTCTGCTCCGGAAGAGCCCGCCCCGGAGCAAGAAAAGCAAGCATATGCCGGACTAGCGCTTTGCGGTGCAAGATCATTGTCTGAGTACCACATCTAATGCGTTGCTAGCGAATACGATAAAGTTGGTTTCGGTTGAGCGGGAGCTTCTGCTGCCGACAGCAAAAGAAGCTTTTCTGGCATTTTGAAGCTGTTTTCTCTTGTAAGTTCCGAATACACCCTTACCTTTGCAGCACTTTAACGAAAAGCACTGGCTTTTCAATTAAAGGAAAACGGTTCGGTAGTTCAGTCGGTTAGAATGCCGCCCTGTCACGGCGGAGGTCGCGGGTTCGAGTCCCGTCCGGACCGCTTAAAAGCAAGAAGTTGCTTTACAGCTTAGAAAAGCTCCTTAGTTCGCGCTAAGGGGCTTTTTTTGTTTCTCGAAAGAGGAACAGCACGTATTGCAAAGCGGTAAGAACAAAGCATGCTACAGAAACGAAGCGGTGCTGAGTGACAGCCAACTTGGTAGCTCAGGTGGTACAAAGAGTAGCATCCAAACGCAAAAGCTCCGTACTTACCGGTCATGCTTTCCGAACCTACCTATTTAGCGGCCCGTGTGGTCGCGCCCATGATTGAAACCCACTTTGCCCGGCACCATGCGGCGGCCACCCAAGGCCCTGACACCGCGCAAGATGCCATTCTGCTGGCCGCGCCGCCACCGGCAGATATAGTGGAAGTGATGATTGATGCCGCGTTTTGGGCTAGTCTGCGCCGGGAAGAAGGATACCCGCCCAAAATTTCGCTGGCCTTGCTGGAGCCCGCCAAAGCCACGCAGCCCGTGGTGTTCAGCAAGCGCCGGCTTATTCCTTACAACCTGCTTAAACTGGCGCCCGCCGTAGAACTGCCCGGTATTCATTTGGGCGTGTGGCACGACGAGGAAGGCCTCTACGTGTGGGGCACCGCCACGGGCATACCGCCCTTGTGCTTGGTGATAGAAGTAGTGGAGCCCGGCCTACTAGTAGTTAAACACCGCCGGGCCGACGGTTTCGGCAAGTTTGTGAACGTAGCCATCCTCCGCGGCGACCAACTGCAACTAGTAGACGCCGAAAGCGCTGCCATGCAAGACTGTCCGGCATTGCAGGCTTTCCTGCCCAACCGCAACCTGCCCACCAGCACCGGCGAAACCGATAACGTGCTCGGTGAGCTGGCCGCCGTAATGCGGGCGCATGGGCGGGGTGGCCTAGTGCTGGTAGTGCCGCCTAACTCCACACAGTGGCAAGAATCCATTGTGAAACCCATTACCTACCCCGTGCTGCCCGCCTACATGGGCATTGCCGAAGGTCGGCAGCAAGAGCAAGCCAAGTGGCAGTGGCGCGAGGAAATTCAGTTGGCCATTGGCATTGTGGGCGGCTTCACGGCCGTAGATGGCGCCACCGTCATCACGCGCGACTACCACCTGCTCGCCTTCGGTGTTAAAGTTGCCCGGGCCGAATCAAGCACCCCCGTCGATAAAATGGTGCTAACGGAGCCCGTTGTCGGTAGCGTCGCCCGCTACCTGCATCCGGCTCAAAACGGTGGTACCCGCCACCTGGCCGCTGCCCAGTTCGTGTATGATCAGCGCGATGCGCTGGCGCTGGTGGCTTCTCAGGATGGTTACTTCACGGTGTTTGCCTGGTCGACTACTCAAGAAATGGTGCACGCCCACCGCATCGACGTGCTGCTGTTGTAGGGCAAGGCAGCGCGGAACGGATTTCCTGTGGTTTTCTATGGTTTCCGCTGGCTTACGCGCTAGGTTGGGTGGGTTGTTCACAGGCCTTGCTATAACAGCAAAGCGGCGGCAACTCCTAGGAGCTGCCGCCGCTTTGCTGTTGCTGCCAATCTACTCAGCCTTTTTCACCCCGACGGCGCTCGGGCCTTTCTGGCCCATCTCCACCTCGAAAGTTACTTTGTCGTTTTCTTTTATCGTAATGCCACCCAGGCTATTGACGTGCACGAAAACGCTTTCCTGCGTTTGCTGGTCTTTGATGAAACCGTAGCCCTTAGAGTCATTGAAGAAGGTAACTGTTCCCTTGCGGATTGGGTCTTCCTGCTCCTGGTCTTCCTGCTTTAGTGCCCCGATACGGACATCTTCGAGCTTGATTTCTTTCTTCTTCCGGGTCGGGTCAGGAGGGGTAGAGGAGATGTTGCCATCTTCGTCTACGTAGGCCAGCATCTCATCGAGGCTCTGGCCGCTTTTGGCTGTTGCCTGCCGCTCTTCCTTGCGCTCCTCCTTCTCCTGCTTTTTCTTTTGGCGCTTTTTCTCGTTTTCTTTTTTGCCGAAGCTTGCTTGGGATTTCCCCATGTGTTGATGATTTAGTTGATGGCTTTCACTTATAAAGCTAAGCATTTGAAATCTGTAATAAAGTATTACAGCCAAGGAAGAGCTAAAGTTTCCCGGTCACGAAAGGAAAACCAGCTATCCTGCTCCTAAATGCCGCAAGGTGACTGAGGCACCTCACTTAGCGCCTATTTGCACAAGGTAAAACAAGATTTTTTAAGTGGCTTTTCGACGCGAAGCTACCAGAATTCACTTCAAGGAAGCAGAAGCAGGATATTCTGCGCAATTAGCGCTATGTTAAGGGTTTAGCTGCTTGTTCGATTTCGTGTATGAAGGATGCTGCTCCGCCGTCGGCCTTAAAAAAAGTATTGAAGCCGCTGCACTTGTGGGCTATTGCCGTGGGGCTGGTTATTTCCGGCGAATATTTCGGCTGGAACTACGGATGGGCGGTGTCAGGCACGGTGGGCTTTCTGGTGGCAACGCTCCTGATTACGGTGCTTTACGTTACGTTCATATTCAGCTTCACCGAGTTAACGACGGCTATTCCCCATGCAGGCGGGCCGTTTGCGTACGCGCATCGGGCTATGGGACCTGTAGGGGGCTTCGTGGCGGGCTATGCTACATTGGTCGAGTTTCTGTTTGCCCCGCCAGCCATTGCGTTTGCTTTGGGCAGCTACGTGCATTTCCTGTACCCCAGTGTGCCGGTGCTGGCTACGGCGTTGGGGAGCTACGTGTTATTTATTGGTATCAATTTGCTAGGCATCAAGGAGTCGGCGCTGTTTTCGTTGGTAGTCACGCTGCTGGCCGTGGCCGAGCTGCTGGTGTTTATGGGGCTGGTGGCGCCGCACTTCAAGGCCAGCAACTTCCTCGCCGACCCCATGCCTTTTGGGGCGGCGGGTGTGTTTGCGGCTTTGCCATTTGCCATTTGGTTTTATCTGGCTATTGAGGGCGTGGCCATGGTGGCCGAAGAAGTGCAGGACCCTCAGCGCACCATCCCCATTGGCTACACCTACGGAATGCTCACGCTGGTTGTGCTGGCTTTGGGCGTGATGGTGCTGACCGGTGGCGTCACCAACTGGCACCGCCTCAGCGCCATCGACTATCCCTTGCCTGAAGCGCTAAGCTACGCCCTCGGTAAAAGCAGCCCTTGGACCAAGGTGTTTGCCAGCATCGGGCTGTTTGGCTTGGTGGCCTCATTTCATGGCACCATCATTGGGTATTCAAGGCAGGTGTTTGCGCTGGCTCGCAGTGGCTACTTGCCGAGCTTTTTGGCTCGCGTAAACCCCCGGTTCCAGACCCCGCATTGGGCGTTGGTGGCCGGGGGCGTGGTGGGCTGCCTGTCTCTGCTGACGGGCACCACCGATAAGCTCATCGTTCTGTCGGTGCTAGGCGCGGTGGTGATGTACTTGGTTAGTCTGGTTAGCTTGTTTGTGCTGCGCTGGAAAGAGCCGGAGCTGCTGCGGCCCTTCGTAACGCCGTTCTATCCTTGGTTTCCGCTGGTCGCTACGGTGTTGTCGGTGGTGAGTTTGGGGGCTATTGTGTATTACAATTGGTTGCTAAGTCTGGTGTTCTTTGTGGGCCTAGGAGCGTTGCTAGGGCTGTATATGCTGCTTGGTTTAGCTAAGAATGATGCAGCAATGTCGGCGCAAAACGGCAGTTAGCGGCATTGGTATGGGTGATATAGCAGTCGTGCTAAGCTTGCTAGAGCGTCTCACGTACTGCTGTTGAGCTTATCACATGAAATATGCTTCGCCTCCGGTTCCTGGCTTGATGTGCTACACACTCAGCATAGCCGTCTTTTCCCTTGAACCAGAGTAGCAGAACGTAATCTAACGTCTCAAGTCTAGGCTCTAAAACATGGCTTACCATCATACTATCCGCAACCGGGTTTACCAATTCGCTGATCTGAAAACGTTGCTGGCGAAGGCTTCGCCGCTGCGGTCGGGTGATGTGCTGGCGGGAGTGGCAGCGGAGACGTATGAGGAGCGGGTTGCCGCGCAGCTTACGCTGGCCGATGTGCCGCTGCGGGCGTTCTTGCAGGAAGACCTAATTCCTTATGAGCAAGACGAGGTAACGCGCTTGATCTTGGATACGCACGATGCCGCCGCTTTCGTACCGGTCAGCCACTTCACGGTGGGGCAGCTGCGCGACTGGCTGCTGGCCGATACCACCGACACACGCACCTTGCAGCAACTCGCCCCTGGCCTGACGCCCGAAATGGTGGCTGGCGTCAGTAAGCTTATGCGCAACCAGGAGTTGATTGCCGTAGCCCGCCGTTGCGAGGTCGTCACCAGCTTCCGCAATACGCTCGGGCTGCGCGGCCACCTGGCCACCCGCCTGCAACCCAATCACCCCACCGACGATGCCCGCGGTATTGCGGCCAGCCTGCTTGATGGCCTGCTCTACGGCAGCGGCGACGCCGTACTTGGCATCAACCCGGCTACCGACAGTCCGGCGGCAGTCCGCAACCTGCTGGAAATGCTCGATGCCATCCGGCAGCAATACGCCATTCCCACGCAGTCTTGCGTACTATGCCACGTCACGACCACACTGGAACTAGTGGAGCAGCAAGCCCCAGTGGACCTCACGTTTCAGTCGGTTGCTGGTACTGAGGCGGCCAACGCCAGCTTCGGCATCAATCTGGCGCTGTTGGAGGAAGCTTGGCAAGCTACCCTCAGTTTGAATCGGGGCACGGTGGGCAACAACGTGATGTACTTCGAAACCGGCCAAGGCAGCGCCCTCAGTGCCAACGCTCACCATGGCCTCGACCAGCAAACCTGCGAAGCCCGGGCCTACGCCGTGGCCCGCCGCTTCCGGCCGCTATTAGTCAATTCGGTAGTAGGCTTCATCGGCCCCGAATACCTCTACGATGGCAAGCAGATCATTCGGGCGGCCCTCGAAGACCACTTTTGCGGTAAGCTGCTCGGCCTGCCCATGGGCATGGACATCTGCTATACCAATCACGCCGAAGCCGACCAAGACGACATGGATACTCTGCTCACGCTGCTCGGCGTAGCAGGCTGCAACTTCATCATGGGCGTCCCCGGCGCCGACGACATCATGCTCAACTACCAGTCCACCTCCTTCCACGACGCCCTCTACATCCGGAGCGTGCTCAACCTGCGCCCCGCCCCGGAGTTCGAGGCCTGGCTGCAACAACTCGGCGTGTTCGATGCGCAGGGGCGGCTGCTGCCCGCGCCGCAGCAACCGTTGCTGCTGGAGCAGCTGCCGCGGGCGTTTCGGTAGCACCCCACCCCCTCCCCTCCGGGAGAGGGGAGGGGGTCACGCCGTTAGCGCGTACAGCAAAATATTGACGCCAAACTTGGTGTTGTCTTCGGCCAGGAAGCGTTTGTTGCGGAAGTCGTAGTCCCACTCGCAGCCGTAGTCTTTGTTGGAATAGAGCACGCCGAGGCGGCCGTTGATTTCGATGCCTTTGAGGTAATCGTGCACCAAGTCGTCGCCCCAACCGTTTAGCTCGAACGAAGTAGGCGGTGGACCGTCGGGGAACTTGAAGAACTGCGAGTAGATAATGTGGGTCTTGGGAATCTTCTTGAGGGCCCCGGCGCCGAAGCACTGCCGCATCTGCTCCTCAAAAGAGCGGGCAAACAGGCCGTCGATGTCGTGGTTGCAGTCATCCACAAATACGAAGCCGCCGTTGCGCACGTACTGGGTGAAGTTTGCCTTTTCCTGCGCCGAAAATTGCACCAGCCGGTGCCCCGACAAGTAGCAGAACGGATGCCGAAACAGCTCGGGCGAGTCCAGCGCTACCACTTTCTCTTTCTGGTTGACCGGAATTTTGGTGTATTGAATGAGAGAGTGCAGCAAGTTGGTCGGCATCCGCTCATCGACACCGTCCCAGTCGCCGGAGCGGTATTGCAAGCGCACGAAAGTGAAAGGAACAGGCACGAAAGAGTAACTGAGTAAGTGAAGTAGCTGAGTAAGGCCCGAACGCGAGGGCTAGGCGGCAAGTTACAGACACAGCGCAAGGCGTGAAGGTGGCTTGTAAGGAACTGGCTGCCGAAAAATACCGCGAATTCAGGCAAGCCTACGCTCTTGCCAAAAAGTTATGTCGGCAGGGACACTAGTATGGCAATGATTTTGCGTTTACTAGGTTTATGTATAACTAATCTTCCTTTCCTACCATGAAACCTCTGCAACTTCTTGCCATACTTTTCTTGCTACTGGCTGGTGCCAGCCAAGCGCAAGCTCAATTCGGCATCAAGGCCGGCGTCAACAAGGCTGTACTCGATGGGCAAAACATCAACATGGACACCAACTACAAAACTTCCTACCACGTGGGCGCTTTCCTGCGGCTGCCGGTGTTAGGCCCATTGTCTATCCAGCCGGAGGTGCTTTACTCTTTGCAAGGCTCGGAGTTCAAGTCGGCGGTGGCAAACTACGATACCAAGCTGCACTACCTCAACATCCCCGTGCTGGCCCACGTGAAAGTAGGCCCGGTCTATGTTGAGGCGGGCCCCCAGTTTGGCGTATTACTCGGCGCCCGTGAAAACGGTACGCTCCGCATTAGTGCAGAAGACGGCTACGGCCCTGTAGACCGCAGTGCCGACAATAACTACAAGAAAAACGACTTTGCCTTGGCCGCCGGTGCCGGTCTGGAAGTAGGCAGCCTCATCATCGGCGCCCGCTACACCGCTGGCCTCAACAACATCAACGACGTTGACGACCTGAACGGCGCCAACGACCCCCGCCTCAAAAACCGCGTTATTCAAGCCTTTGTAGGTATTAAATTAGGAAAGTAGTGGATGATGGAGGGGTATTTTGGCAGTACCCAGGCAATTCTATTGCTTGCAGGATATTCCATTTTAGCTTCTTCCATTATTATGAAAAAAATTACTCTGCTGCTCGGCGTGTTGTTCGGTTTTGCAGCAACCAGCCAAGCACAAACCGATGGTGGTATTTGCTTGGGACTAAAAGGTGGAATGTCGGTTGCCATTCTTGATGGCGCACTCAATGCTTCAGCACAAGCTCGTACCGATTTTGTGGCTGGTCCTATGCTTCGATTAAAACCCTCTTCGCAAGGCTTCGCTGTGCAGCTAGAAGCTTTGATTAGTGGGCAGGGGGCGGACCTGGAAACAATGACTGAAACCGAAGCCTACAAGCTGTACTATCTGAATGTACCTGTATTGCTGCGCCAATACATTGGCGGCAAGTTTTATGTGAATGCAGGGCCACAATTAGGCCTTTTCTTGGGTTCGAGTAAAGGGGAATATAAGTCAGTGGAAGGTGCAGTAGTAGGTGGTGTTGGTTTGGAAACTCCTAACGGCTTCGTTGTGGATCTGCGGTTGAACTATGGCTTATCTGATATTGTAGGTGATTCGGATGAGCGTGCTTTCCGCAGACGGTTGGGTATTGGTGGAGTGCACAACCGCGTTGGGCAGGTTACAATTGGGTATCTGTTCGGAAAGAAATCAACCTGATTACCAAGCTTAATACACAACAGCAAAGCCCTGTATGCCTATAGGCATACAGGGCTTTGCTGTTGTGTATCGTTGACTCTACACCGCGTCCGACAAGCTGGTAAACGTGAAGTCGCGGATTTTCAGCGGGGGCACGAGGTTACCGCCCAGGCGCACCGGTTTGCCAAGGGCCTCGATGTTGTTGAGCATGATAACCGGGCTTTCATTGAAGCGCATGTTTTTGATGGGGTGCTTGATTTTGCCGTTTTCGATGTAGAAGGTTCCGTCGCGGGTGAGGCCGGTGACGAGCAGGGTTTGCGGGTCGACGTCGCGGATGTACCAGAGGCGCGTAACCAGGATGCCCTTGGCCGTGCCTTTGATGAGGTCGTCGACGCTTTGCGTGCCGCCTTCCATGATCCAGCCGCTTGGGAAGGCCGTAGCGGGCTTCTTGCTTTTCTCGGCCCAGTAGCGGGAGTAGTACAGGTTTTTTATCACGCCTTTTTCCACCCAGTTCATGCGCTTCACGGGCAGGCCGTCGCCATCGAACACGCGGCCGGGGGCGGTGGGGTTGAGCGGGTCGGAGTAGATGGTGATGCGCGGGTCGAACAGCTTTTCTCCTAGCTTGTTGCCGCCGCCTTTTTTGCTGAGGAAGCTGCGACCTTCATCGGCTTCGCGGGCATCGAGGGCGTACATCAAGCGGTTCAAAACGCCTTCGTCGGAAACCAGGGCGGCCGGCTCCAGAATAACTGTGTACTTGCCGGGCTCAATGGCCTTGGCTGCCACCGAACCCGCAGCTTTGCGGGCCGCAATTTCCGTAAGAGCCTTGGCATCAAGCTTACTTACGTCGGTGTAGTCGGCTACGGCGTAGCCCGAGCCGGTACCATCGGTCGTGCGCACCGTCACCGAAAAATCCAGCTGCGTGGACTGCTGATAGCCTTCCAGCCCCTTGTTGTTGCGAATGGCAGTGAATCTAGGGCCGTCTTCGAGGTAGCCTGCCCCGGTGAGCTTACGGGCCTCGCACAGCGCAATGCTGTCGGCGGCTACCTGAGCGCGGAAGTCGGCGGTGATGCCGGCCGTAGCGGCGGTGTAGCTGGTGGGCGTAAGGTACTGTTGGGGCCCGAGCATGGGCATGTATTCGGGGTCTTCGGGAGCCAGCTTGGCAATTTCTTCGGCCCGTTGCACGCAGCGGCGCAACGTAGCATCGTCGAACTGGTTGCAGGTGGCCACGCCCGAGCGTTTGCCAAACCGGGCTTCCACCGCCAAACTCACATTATCGGACAAGCCGGCCGTACTCACATTGTTGCGGGCGTAGCGAATGTTGCCGGTAGTGCGGCCATTTAATTGGCCCATGCACTCGTTGGCGGTGCTGAAGCCGAGCACCTTTTTCAAGATGGCTTGCGCTTCGTCTTTGGAAAGTATTGCCATTAGTTGATAGTTGATTGTTGAATTGTTGATTGCTGGTTGTTAGATGGTTGAATTGTTGGTTGCCGAAAGTTGATTTGGATATTCAACCAGCAGCAATTCAACAATCCGCAATCAACCATCAACCAATTTTCCGGGCCGTGTTGATGACGTTGACACCGTTGAAGCGGGTGGTGGCCGAGCCGTGGCTCACGGCCGAAATCTGGCTCGGCTGGCCTTTGCCGTCGAAGAAAGTGCCCATGAGCCGGTAGTCGGCTTGGTCGCAGGAGCCGGCGCAGGAGTTCCAGAACTCTTGCGTGTTGGCCTGGTAGGCTACGTCTTCCAACATGCCGGTAATCTTGCCTTTGTCGATGGCGTAGAAGACCTGCCCGCCGAACTGGAAGTTGTAGCGTTGCTGGTCGATAGAGTAGGAGCCGGCCCCGGCAATGTAAATGCCCTTATCCACCTTGCTGATCATTTCGTCCACGGTCAGCTTGTCTTTACCGGGCTGCAGGCTCACGTTGGGCATACGCTGGAACTGCACCGAACTCCAGGCATCGGCATAGCAGCACCCGTCTGATTCTTGCTGCCCTACTACGGCGGCCTGGTCGCGGATTTTCTGGTAATTCACCAGCTTGCCTTCTTTGATAAGGTCCCACTGCTTGGTCTTCACGCCCTCATCGTCGTAACCAACGGCGCCAAGTGAACCGGGTTGCAGCTTATCGGCTACAATGTTAACCTGCTTGGAGCCGTAGGGAATGTTCTTGGCTTTCCACTCCAGCGTAGCGAAGCTAGTGCCGGCAAAATTGGCCTCGTAGCCCAGCACCCGGTCCAGCTCCGTCGGGTGGCCCACCGATTCGTGGATGGTCAGGCCGAGGTGAGCGGGGTCGAGTACCAGGTCGTACTTGCCGGGTACTACGCTCTTGGCCGTGAGTTTTTCCTTGGCATGTTTGGCTGCCTGCGCGGCATCTTCCAGAATGTCGTAGCGCTGCTTGTAGCCTACCACCGTGGTGCCAGTCGGGCCAACTGCCCGGTCGCTGGCGTTGGGTGTCAGGTACTCGTAGCCCAAGCCCATGGCCGCCGACATCGACTCGCGGGAGCGAAACTTGCCCGAGGCCTTATCAATGGCCGTGACAGTGAACGTAGGCCAGATGCGATGCACGTCCTGGTCGATGTAAGAGCCGTCGGTGCTGGCAAAGTATTTCTGTTCGTTCACCTGAAACAGGGCCGAGTTGATGTAGTTGGCGCCGTTGTCGAGGGCTTTGGCATTGGCAGCCAGCAGCAGCTCCACCTTTTCCTTGACCGGCACTTCGAAGGCGTTTTTCTGAATGGGTGTTTTCCAGTTTACCTCGCCGTAGCCGTTTTGCGGTGCCAGCTGCACGGGTTGCTTCTGTACTTTCTGATTGGCTTTGGCAATGGCCACCGCTGAGCGGGCCGCCGCCGCAACGCCAGCTTCCGTCACGGTATTGGTGGAAGCAAAGCCCCAGGCGCCGTTCACCAACACCCGTACGCCCGCGCCGAGGCTCTCCGTGCTGGTAATGTTCTGCACCTGCTTTTCGCGGGTGAAAACGTACTGGTTGAGGTAGCGCCCAATCCGCACGTCGCAGTAGGTGGCGCCCGCCGTTTTGGCGGCATTCAGGGCGGCATCGGCCAGACGTTTCTTTAAAACCGGGTCCATGACTTCGAGCAGCTGCTCGGGATCCACGAGAATACCGCCTAGGCTCGGTATGCCCGGCAGCAACAGGCCCCCGGCTGCCAAGCCGGTTAGCCCCATAAAGTCACGTCTTTTCAAGGTGATTGGGGGTTAAAAGGTGAGAAGATTATAGCTAGAGTGAGAAGGTGACCGGTAAAGAGGTGATGACAGGAAATAAGAGACAGGTATTTAAAGGCTAGCCTCATAAAACACAGGCAGTGTGCTTCAAGCCGCTCCTGGCGCTTCTATTTTAACTTCTTTTCCATCCATCTCAAGTCATAGATGCAAGCTGCGAAATGCAGGCTGCACGCAGATTACTAAATATTCAGGAAAGGCCATAATAAAAGAAGAAGCCCGCCCGGCATAAGCCAGACGGGCAACGTTCTGTGGTGAAAAGAAAAGCATTTGTGTTGCCTTCCGACACCCTCACACCACCCTAGCCAATCTTGCGGGCGGTGTTGATGACGTTGACGCCGTTGAAGCGGGTGGTAGCCGAGCCGTGGCTCACGGCGGAGCTTTGCGAAGGCTGACCTTTACCATCGTTGAAGAAACCCGCAAACCGGTAGTCGGCCTGGTCGCAGGAGCCGGCGCAGGAGTTCCAGAACTCTTGCGTGTTGGCCTGATAGGCCACGTCTTCCAACATGCCGGTAATCTTGCCTTTGTCGATGGCGTAGAAGACTTGCCCGCCAAACTGGAAGTTGTAGCGCTGCTGGTCGATAGAAAACGAGCCGTTGCCGGCAATGTAAATGCCCTTATCCACCTTGCTCACCATCTCGTCCACGGTCAACTTGGTGGTGCCGGGGCGCAAGCTCACATTCGGCATGCGCTGAAACTGCACATCCTGCCACGACTGCGAGTAGCAGCACCCATCCGACTCTTTCTGCCCAACCATAGCGGCCTGGTCGCGAATCTTCTGGTAGTCGATCAGCTTGCCTTCTTTGATAAGGTCCCACTCCTTGGTCTTCACGCCCTCATCGTCGTAGCCGACGGCGCCGAGCGAATTCGCCTGGAGCTTATCGGCCACGATATTGACTTGCTTGGAGCCGTAAGGAATGTTTTTGGCCTTCCATTCCAGCGTGGCAAACGAAGTGCCGGCGTAGTTGGCCTCGTAGCCGAGCACCCGGTCTAGCTCCGTGGGGTGGCCCACCGATTCGTGAATGGTGAGGCCGAGGTGGTGCGGGTCGAGTACCAGGTCGTACTTGCCGGGCACTACGCTCTTGGCCGTCAGTTTCTGCTTCACCTGCTTGGCGGCGGCGGCGGCGTCTTCCAGGATGTCGTAGCTGTTCTTGTAACCAATAACATCGGAGCCTGCGGGGCCGGCAATTTTGTCGGCGGCTTTGGGCGTCAGGTATTCGTAGCCCATGCCCATAGGCGCGCTCAAGGCCTGCCGGGAGCGGAACTTGCCCGACGCCCGGTCGATAGCCGTTACGCCAAACGTGGGCCAGATGCGGTGAATGTCCTGGTCGATATAGGAGCCGTCGGTGCTGGCAAAGTACTTCTGCTCGTTCACTTGAAACAGCACTGAGTTAACAAACGAGGCCCCGTTTTCCATAGCCTTGGCATTGGCCGCCAACAGGATATCCACTTTGTCTTTGATGGGCACTTCGAAGGCATTCAACTGAATAGGAGCCTTCCAGCTTACTTCGCCGTAGCCTTTCTGCGGGGCTAGTTGCACCTGCGCCTTCTGCACTTTCGAGTTAGCCTTGGCAATCTGCACGGCTAGCTGCGCGGCCTTGGCCAGGCCGGCTTCCGTCACGGTGTTGGTGGCAGCAAAGCCCCAGGTACCATTGGCAATAACCCGGATGCCTGCCCCGTAGCTTTCGGTGCTGACAATATTCTGCACTTGCTTTTCGCGAGTGAAAACGCCTTGGTTGAGGTAGCGCCCAATCCGCACGTCGCAGTAGGTAGCGCCCGCCGCTTTCGCCGCATTCATAGCCGCGTCGGCCAGCTTCTTCTTAACAGCCGGGTCCACCGCCGCATCCAGCAGGCGCATAGCATCGACGGGGTTGCCGCTGCCGAAACCAGGGACACTAGGTATAAACAGAGCGCCGGTAGCAAGTCCGGTAAGCCCTACAAAGTCACGTCTTTTCATAAGATGGAGGGAGGAAGGAGCGCCAGCACTGTCATTCCGACGCAGGAGGAATCTGGGTATCACCGTTGAACGACTTCACTCAGATTCCTCCTGCGTCGGAATGACAGTGCTGGAGAAAGCTGAAAATGGTATTTTTCATCAAACCAAAAGCTATGCGCTATCATCATTACTTCGTCTACCTCGTCACAAATCCCAAACGCACTGTTCTTTACATCGGCGTTACCAATGATTTAACGCGTCGATTAGAGCAGCATATTGGAAACGAAGGCCGTCAACGCACATTTGCAGGTCGATATTTCTGCAATCTGCTCGTGCATTGGGAAGAGTTTGGCGACATTCAACAAGCCATTGCGCGGGAGAAGGAAATCAAAGGCTGGCGACGAGAAAAGAAGGATGCGCTAATAGCAGTAAGCAACCCGGAATGGCAGGATTTGCACCCCGATATAACCGAGTAGTTTGTTGTTCCGACGCAGGAGGAATCTGAGTATGAGCGTTGAACGATTTCACTCAGATTCCTCCTGCGTCGGAATGACAGACGGCGCGATGACAGTTTACACCGCGTCGGAGAGGCTGGTGAACGTGAAGTCCCGAATCTTGAGTGGCGGTACGAGGTTGCCGTTCACGCGCACTGGCTTGCCGATGGCTTCCAGGTTGTTGAGCATGATGATTGGGGATTCGTTGAAGCGGAAGTTCTTCACCGGATGCTTGATTTTGCCATTCTCGATGTAGAAGGTACCGTCGCGGGTGAGGCCGGTGTAAAGCAGCGTCTGCGGGTCGACGGGGCGGATGTACCACAGGCGTGTCACGAGGATGCCCTTGGCCGTGCCCTTGATCATGTCTTGTACGCTCTGCGTGCCGCCTTCCATAATCCAGCCGCCGGGCCGCGGAATGTCAGGGATGCCGGCTTTTTGGGCCCAGAAGCGAGAGGTGTAAAGGTTCTTTACTACGCCCTTCTCAATCCAGGTCATCTTCTTCTGCGGACGACCGTCGCCGGCAAACGTGAGGCTGGCAATTTCGGCGTTGGTTGGGTCGGAGTAGATGGTGACCCGCTCGTCGAACAGCTTTTCGCCTTTGCGGTTGCCGCCGCCTTTTTTGCTGAGGAAGCTGCGGCCTTCGTCGGCGTTGCGGGCGTCGAGAGCGTTCATCAGAGCGGCCATCAAGGAAGCATCGGAGTTGGCAACCAGCGCCGCGGGCTCCAGGATAACCGTGTACTTGCCCGGCTCAATGGCCTTGGCACTACGCGACATAGCCGCTTTGTCGGCTGCTACCTGCGTCAGGCTACCCGCGTCAAACGTGGAAGCATCGTTGAAGTCGGCGGTAGCGTAGCCGGAGCCCGTGCCATCGGGGGTGCGCACCGTGATGCTGAACTCCACGTTGGTGTACTGCTGGTAGGCTTCCAGCCCTTTGTTGTTGCGCTTGGCTACGAAGCCGGCCTCATCGTTAAGGAAAGCGGCGGAAGACACCTTTTTCTCGTCGCAGATTTTCATGGTTTTGCCGATCTGCGTGGCGCGGTAGTCGGGGGTAATGCCGGCCGTAGCGGCGGCAAACGACTTAGGTGCCGCCACGTAGGTTTGTGCGCCGAGCAAGGGCATGTATTCCGGGCTTTCGGGGGCCAGCTTGGCAATTTCTTCGGCCCGCTGCACGCAGCGGCGCAACGTAGCATCGTCGAACTCATTGCAAGTAGCCACGCCCGAGCGTTTGCCGAAGCGCGATTCCACGGCCAAGCTCACGTTATCGACGGCGCCGCTGGTGCTGATGGCGTTGCGAGCCGAGCGGACGTTGCCGCCGTTGCTGCCGCTGAGCGTTATTTCACACTCGTCGGCGGTACTGAAGCTGAGGACCTTCTTAAGGATGGCCTGTGATTCGTCTTGGGAAAGAATTGCCATTGATTGCTAGTTGAATTGCTGATTGTTGAATTGTTGGGTGGGGCCTAGTGCTCCTGCCTGTCATTCCGACGCAGGAGGAATCTGAGTAAAATCATTAAAAGAACTAACTCAGATTCCTCCTGTGTCGGAATGACAGGTTTAGGCTGCCATCAACCGATTTTCCGGGCCGTGTTGATGACGTTGACGCCGTTGAAGCGGGTGGTGGCCGAGCCGTGGCTCACGGCTGACACCTGGCTTGGCTGGCCCTTGCCGTCGAAGAACGACCCAAACAGCCGGTAGTCGGATTGGTCGCAGGAGCCGGCGCAGGAGTTCCAGAACTCCTGCGTGTTGGCCTGGTAGGCTACGTCTTCCAACATGCCCGTGATCTTGCCTTTGTCGATGGCATAGAACACTTGCCCGCCGAACTGGAAGTTGTAGCGCTGCTGATCAATTGAGTAGGAGCCGCGGCCGGCAATGTAGATGCCCTTATCCACCTTGCTCACTAGCTCGTCTACGCTCAGCTTGTCTTTACCAGGCTGCAAGCTCACATTGGGCATACGCTGGAACTGCACCGAACTCCACGAATCCGCATAGCAGCACCCGTCCGAGTCTTTCTGCCCGACGATGTGCGCTTGGTCACGAATCTTTTGATAGTCAACCAGCTTTCCTTCTTTGATAAGGTCCCACTGCTTGGTCTTCACCCCTTCGTCGTCGTAGCCGACCGCGCCGAGCGAGCCGGGTTGCAGCTTGTCAGCCACGATATTGACCTGCTTCGAGCCAAACGGAATGTTCTTCGCCTTCCATTCCTGAGTGGCGAAGCTGGTACCGGCGTAGTTGGCCTCGTAACCGAGCACCCGGTCCAGCTCCGTGGGGTGTCCGACGCTTTCATGAATGGTGAGGCCGAGGTGGTTGGGGTCGAGCACCAGGTCGTATTTGCCGGGCACCACGCTTTTGGCCGTGATTTTGGCGCGAGCGTGTTTGGCCGCGGCCGCCGCATCTTCCAGAATGTCATAGCTGTTTTTGTAGCCGATGACGTCGGAGCCCGTCGGGCCCGGAATCTTGTCGGCGGCTTTGGGCGTCAGGTACTCATAGCCCATGCCCATAGGCGCCGACATAGCGTCGCGGGTGCGAAACTTGCCTGAAGCCTTATCAATAGCCGTAGCCGTAAAGGTGGGCCAAATGCGGTGCACGTCCTGGTCGATGTACGAGCCATCGGTGCTGGCAAAATACTTCTGCTCGTTGATTTGGAACAACGAGGAATTCACAAAGGAGGCTCCGTTTTCGAGAGCTTTGGCGTTGGCGGCCAGCAGCAGCTCCACTTTCTGCTTCACGGGCACTTCAAAAGCATTCAACTGAAGTGGGGTTCTCCAACTTACGGTGCCATAGCCCTGCTGCGGGGCTAGCTGCACCTGCTCTTTCTGCACCTTGGAATTGGCCTTAGCAATCTGCACGGCCAGCTGTGCGGCTTTGGCTAGGCCCGTTTCGGTCACGGTATTAGTGGCCGCAAAACCCCAGGTGCCATTGGCAATAACTCGAACCCCCGCGCCGAAACTCTCGCCACTGGCTATGTTTTGGACTTGTTTTTCGCGGGTGAAGATGCTTTGATTGAGGTAACGCCCAATTCGTACGTCGGTGTAGGTGGCACCGGCCGCCTTTGCCGCATTCAAGGCCGCATCGGCCAGGCGCTTGTTAACAGCAGGGTCTGCTGCCTCCAGCAGCCGAGCCGGATCGACGGGGTTGCCGCCCAGGCTCGGGAAAGTGGGTAAGAACAGCGCCCCGGTAGCCAGGCTGGTGAGGCCCACAAAATCACGTCTTTTCAAATCAAGGAAAGGTTTGGTCAAAGGAAGGAGAAGAAAGAGCAGTTTAGGCAGAAGCCTTACCATATGCAACTCAAGGACAGAAGCTATCTGGCAGGGCTGCTTCAGCAAGCTATCTTCACTTGGTTGTTTTTAAGTTAAGCTTGTATTGGCAGTAGTGGTCAAAGCTGAAAAAGGCAATTCTCTAAGTAAGGAATCAAATTGGTTATCAAAAGCAAAAAGGAGCTTTCTCGGATAGAAAAAGCCCCTTTCTACATGGCTTACCAAGTTTAATTGCGCGTTATTAAGGTATTGGTAGCTAGTTCTGTGGCCGGAATAGGCCATACATAAAGTGTAGCGGTGGGGAGCACAGCACCTACTGTACTTTTAGCCGGAATAGGCAGTTGCAAGCGCATTAGATCATTATTGCGTAGGCCTTCCCCCAGAAACTCGATGCGGCGCTCGAGTAGAATAGCATCCAGGATGCTGAACATCGCAGAGAAACTTGCGGCGTTGTACTCAGCCGGAGAAGGGGTGGTAGCGTTGGGCGCTGGATTGGATCTGACTCGCACAGCGTTTAGTAGTGCTAGTGCCCGGGTGCTACCTGCGCCCTCAGTGCGAACCAGCGCCTCCGCTAAATTCAGCAGCACTTCAGAGTAGCGCATAACTGGGGCATTGTCGGTGTAAGGAGCAGGAGAAGTTGCGCCATTTTGGTACTTGCGCAGATAAGGCACATTGCTGACCCGCGTTATAAGGTTTACGTTGCGCTCATCCGTAGCCAAGAAGTGCGGATCACTAAGTACCCCGTTGGCGTTAAGGCTATACTCGCCGTTGCCACCTTGGGAGCTAGGCAAGTAATAGTAGGCTAATTGGTTTTGAGTGCCCGGCCCGTCCTGAGTGGTAAACGGAAAAGACAGAATGCTCTCGGTACTGGCTTGGTTGCCCACAAACACCGTGGTTATGGAAGGCTGCAAGGCATGAGCGACACCAGTAGTAGCCCGAAAGGGTGCCGTTGCCGACACAATTTTGTTGGCCTCCGTTACTACGTCGCCGTAGCGGGCCATGCTCAGATATACGCGGGTCTTCAGCGCAATAGCCGTGTTGCGGTGAGCCCGCGTTACGTTAGAAGCGCTATTGGTGAGTGGCAGGTTGTCTTCAGCGAATTTCAGGTCGGTCAGAATCTGATCGTATACCTGTGCTACCGTGGCACGAGCCAGGTCATTGTTGCCTAAGTCGAGTTCCGCTCCCAGGCGCAACGGTAAGCCGGGTTTACTACCGTTGTTATCGGTATAAGGCCGGGCATAGAATTGTAGCAGGGAGTAGTAGCTAAGGGCGCGCAGGAAGCGGGCTTCAGCAGTATAAGCGGTAACCGTAGCAGCAAAGTCGGAGGGAAAAGGAGCGGCCGTGAACTTTGCCGCATTGGCTTCTGCTCCAGCCAGGAATACGTTGATCTGGTTGATAGCAGCGTAGCCAGCTCCCCACATGCTAATTACGTCGTTCTGCGACGATTCGGTGAGCGTGTGCTGCCACACGGCAGCCCCGGTTACCAAGTTCGAGGTCCGATTCAGGAAGTCATTTGCCCGAATGTCGCCATACACCTGATAACGGCCCCCCAGGAAGTTGCCCGCCTTGACGTAGTCATACATATTGTTGACTTGCAGCAGCACGCGCGAGGGCGTATCAAAGGCAGCAGCACTATTCAAAGAAGCTTTAGGTGCCGGATTAAGGTTGTCTTCACAAGAAACTGTGCCCAACCCTAGCAGGACCGAAACTAGCCCCACTTTAAAAGTATGTTTGAAAGTTTTCATTAACTACAAGAATTTAGAAACCAATATTGAAACCTACTGTGTAGGTGCGGGCCTGGCCTACCGAGTTACGGTCAACCCCCGCGCCCGTGTTGGAGCCGCCATTGGTTGATATTTCAGGGTCAATACCAGAGTAATTGGTTAGTAATGCTGCGTTCTGCACTTGCACGTAGAAACGGGCAGTGCTCATGCTAAAGCGCTTAAGCAGGGTAGGATTGAGGCTATACCCCAGCGACACGTTCCGCAAGCGGGCAAAGTCGCCTTTTTCCACGTTGGTAGATAAGATGAGAGCCGATCCGTTCGACACGTTGTCGCTGTATACCACACGCGGCCATTCAGCATCGGTGTTGGTCTCCGTCCAGCGGTCCAGAATATCCACGTCGTTGTTCCAGAAGCGCTGGTCGTGCAGGCCGGCTTTGGTACCGTTGTAGATATAGTTGCCCCCCGAGAACTGGACGAACACGCCCAAATCGAAGTTTTTGTAGCGGAAGGTGTTGTCGAAACCGCCATACCAAGTGGGCAATACGGGTCCGTAGTACTCGCCATCCGCCAACTGCGAAGGGGTCCTAGCTGCTACGCCTTCCAACGTGGTCCAGCCGCCGCCCAGGTGGTTATACTGTACGGGCGTTGTAGTGCCGTCCGCGTTTTTGATGCTGACAATGCGGCGGCCATTTTCCGGGTTTACGCCTAGCGAAGGAACCGCCAGAATTTCACCTACCGAACGGCCCACCGTAGTATAGTTCACCGTTTCAAGGCCCGAAGTGGCTGTGCCAATGCGCTGGCCCTCAGTAGCCAAAGCCAATACGCGGTTTTTCAGCGTCGTCAGGTTAGCGTTTGCCGACCAAGAAAAATTTGTTTTGCGAATAGCCTCCACGCGCAGATTCAACTCAACTCCTGTGTTGCGCATAGAGCCCACGTTGGCGGGAATAGTATTGCCGTTGACACTGTTTGGAATACCACGGGAGGGAGCCTGTGGAATATCGAGAATCAGACCGTCCACTAAGTTGCGGTAGTAGGCCACATCGCCTTCAATCCGGTTGTCAAGTAAACCGTAAGACAAGCCTATGTCGGTCTTTTTGCTCGTTTCCCAGGTCAAATTCACGTTGCCGACGTCGCTCAGGAAGAAGGTCGGATTTGGGCCGTACAAACCGGCGTTGTACAGACGTAAGGAGGCAAAATCAGAAACTCCTTGGTTGTTGCCCACTTCGCCATAGCTACCCGTAAATTTGAGAAAGCTTAAGTTATTGAGCACCGAAGAGTTTTTCCAGAAATTCTCTTCTGAGATAACATAACCCAAAGACGCCCCGTAGAAGTTACCCCATTTTTGAGCCCAGGCCGAGTACCCGTCGCGGCGTACGTTTAGGGTAGCCAGGTACTTGCTGCTGAAGTTGTAGTTGAGGCGGCCGAAATAAGAAGTCAGGAAGTTTTCCCCTTGGGAGTTACCCGAAACGGCTACGTTGACGTAGCCGCCCTGGAAGGTGGTGAAGAACGGGTCAGCTACGCTAGTGCGGTTGGCACCCCACCGGTCGATGGTAGTGCTTTGGTTTTCGTTGCCGAGAAGGAAGGAGAGATTGTGCTTTTCAGCTAGCGTTACATCGTACTGAAGCGTGTTCTGCCAGTTCCAGCGCTTGTTGGTGCGGTAGAAGTTGGAGGCGCTGCCAATGTTGTATTGGTCGCCGGCAATACTCGTGTAGTACGCTTGGTCCTCGAAGGCAATGTTGTAGATGCCGTACGTGGTCCGCAGGTTCAGGCCTTTGATTATTTCCAGGTTGGCATACGCACTCCCCTGAATTTCATTGCCTTCCGAGCGGAAATAGTTGTTTTCCAGATCTACCAGCGGGTTGTAATATCCCGGCAGTAATGGGGAGCCGTTAGGGTTAGCGACAGTAGCCGAGGTAGGATTAATATTGGCGCCCGGCCCGATGCCGGCCCCACTTAGGCTGTACGTGCCATCAGGATTGCGGGCCGGTACGTTGGGAGGCAACACCAATGGTAGGCGGCCCAGGCCAGCCGTACCAAAGGCGCCGTCGCCTACCGAGCCCGAGTTAGGCGAGGCCGTGCGGGAGTTGGTGTAGCCTGCCCGGAGGCCCACTGTAAAGCGGGAGAATACCTTGTGGTCGATGTTGAGGCGTCCGGAGGCTCGCTTGAAGGTATTGCCCTGCAGCATACCCTTCTGGTCGGTATAGCCTACCGATGTGTAGTAAGTGGTTTTTTCGGTGCCGCCGCTGAAGTTCAGGTTATTGGATGACGAGAAGCCCGTGCGGTAGATGTAGTCATACCAGCGGGTATCCACCGTGTTGCCGTCGGCATCGAGCGTCGGCCTGAACCCTTCAATGGCCGTGGGAGCCTGTCCCAAGGCCACAAGGTTGGCGTTTAGGTTACGGACCGATTCGTTTTTGATGTTGATGTAGTCCTCAGTCTTCAGTACGTCGTAGAGGCGTACTGGCTCGGTCCAGCCGACCCACGAGTCCACCGAGATTTTGCTTTGGCCTCTGCGGCCGCGCTTGGTGGTCACCAAAATCACTCCGCCCGCCGCGCGCGAGCCATAGATAGCCGTGGCCGAAGCATCTTTCAGCACCTCCACGCTCTCAATATCGTTGGGATTGATGTTGCTGAGTGGGTTGTTCGGCACGCTACCAACAGCCGAGCTGTTACCGCTATAGGCCGGAATACCATCAATAACATACAGTGGCGCCGAACTCAGGCTGATAGAGTTCACTCCGCGAATACGCACTACAGGCGGCGCATTTAGCACTCCGTTAGGAGTAGTTATATTCACTCCCGAAGCTCGGCCTTGTATAGCTTGCTCGAAGCTTTGTACAGGCTTGTTGGCAATCTGTGCGGCGTTGATAGTAGCCACCGAACCCGTCAGGTCGCGGCGCGACTGAGTGCCGTAGCCTACCACTACCACTTCATCCAGGCCCGTAGTAGCCGAACCAAGTGTAGCGTTAACAACTGACTGCGTACCCAATACTACTTCCTTGGAATCGAATCCGACTGAGGAAAAAACAAGTGTAGAGGCTGTAGCAGGTACTGCCAGACTGTAGCGGCCTTCGCCATCGGTAGCAGTTCCGACGGAGGTGCCTTTAGCTACAACTGTAACGCCCGGAAGCCCTGCGCCGTCTGCACCTTGTACCTGCCCGGTGACAGTGCGCGTCTGGGCCTGCACATCGTGGCCAGTAAGCGCAACTATTGCAAGAGGCAATGAGAGTAAGACTTTTCTCATGTGTTAGAAAGAAGTGAAAAAAAGAGATGTTGCTAGATGTTTTGAGAATCAACTGTATTGGCAATTTTAGCAAGTATATGTTATTGTTTCTTCAATAAAAACTAGGATTACGGAATAAATTGTTAAAATTTTTTAATCCATCTGTCTAGTGACCACACACTTACCGTAATTTTTAAAGACTAATTGAACTATGATAAGGAATATTCATGCCGTACAGAAAACAGCTTACTTGCGTTAATCAGCCTCGCCGCAGGAAAGCAAAAGATGGCTACTTAGTTTGCTGCTTCTGCCTTGCTGTAGCTGCTAGCAGTAGAGACAACAGCTAAGCAATCAGTTCTAACAGAGCAGTAGCGATGCCTTGCCAAGGCTGCGCCAGGTTCAGCGTGACAATGCGAACCGGGTACGCACCGAGGGTGTATCGCACGTCAAGCGCTTGCGTGGCAGTTGGATAAAGCAGAACGCCTTCAAGCGCTTGGCCAGGAGCAGTGGGCTGGTTCTGGAGGTAGGCGTAGAGCTGATATAGGTGAGGCGAAATCAGCTTTTGTTGGTCGTAGCGCTGCCGCAGAGCCGCCGCGTAGTACTTGGTATCAAGAATAATCTTGCGCTCAGGAGCTTCCAGCGTGGTGTCGGTAATCATGGCCGGGAGCAGGTCCAGCGCTTCGGGCGTAGCCGTAGTAGCTTGCCAGCGGATAGTTTCCGACAATACCCGGAAGCGTTGTTGCTCTAGGCGGTAGAAGTTGCGCACAAATTGCTCGAAGAGGCGGGCCATCAACCGCTCGTCGCGGCGAAAGTCGCGGAAGCGGAGGCGGCCATTGGCATCGGGTTCGGGCATGGCGCTGTGGTACACCAGCTCACACACATTCAGTAAGAACCCTTGTAGCCCGGTTGGGCGTAGGCGGTGCACGGTGCGCAACAGTTCGGAGGAAAGCGGCAGCGGGAGCAAGCCCACCGGAAAGCGGCGTTGTGTTAGCTTGAGTTCTTGGCGCAAATCGTTAGGCAGGGTGCGGCTACGGCTAAGCTGTTGCAGGGTGCCAAGCAGCAACTGGTTGAACGGCGTCTGGAAGCCAAGCTCGTCGTAGGTACATAATGCCCGGCCCCGCCGCAGCAGGTTGCGGGAGAGGCTAGGGGCTAGCTGCACCCGCCCTCGCAATTCTGTTAGTTCTTCTTCTCGCTCAGCATAAGCCACTGCCAAACCCTGCCGCAACAAACGACGAGTGCCCGTCAGAAGCACGTGCGCCAGCAACTCCAGTGGCCGATGAAACGTCTCCGCCTTCGCCGCCAGCAACTCCGACTGCTCCGGTAACCGGTTCCAGGCGTAGCACAGCAAATAGTAAAGGTTTTGGATAGGTATCACGGAGGTGAAGTAGTGAGGTTACGGAGCGGTGGAGTTGTTGACGCTAGGTTCAAGGAATAGTCCACGACTGTTTGGGTTGTGGTACCACTATCGTGGCTGATGGCTGCTCAATGCGGCCCCATCCGATGTCGTGCAACGGTAGTGGTACCACGGCTTCACGTCTCACAACTTCACCTCTTAGCTTAGCAGCCGCTTCTTCTGGGCGGTTGCTTTAGCGGGTTGATCGAGCCAATAGTCATCCAAAAGAGGCGCTATTTCTTGTTTCAGAATCAAGGTCAGCCACGAATCGGCGGTGGCGGGGTTGGTGGGGGGCTGGCAGAAGTAGCTGTGGCCAATGCGAAAGTCGGGACCGAGTTCTGGGTCGTCGGCAATGGTAAGGTTGAGGTCGGTGAGGCGGGCTACGAGGCGCTCGATAACAGTGGCCGGCACGTGCTGGGCCTCCAGAAACTCTTGAAATGGCGCGCCAAATTCGGGGGCTAGCTCCACGAAGGCAAAACGGCGGCGCAGGGCATAGTCCAGCGGCGCTAAGCTCCGGTCTGCCAGGTTCATAGTGCCAATTACAAACACATTGGTGGGCACGTAGAAACGGGGCGCATCGGCGGGGGCGTAGGGCAGGCGCACGGCGTGGGCTGGCCCGCGCTTGTCGACTTCCAGCAGCAAAAGCAACTCCCCGAAAATGCGGCTCAGGTTGCCCCGGTTCAACTCGTCGATCAGCAGGAAATAGGGCCGCTCCGGGTCGGAAGCCGCCCGCTGGCAGAACGCGGGCAACACACCATCCTGTAGCCGAAACGTGCCTTGCATATCGGGCCGGAAGCCTTGCACGAAGTCTTCGTAGCTGTAGCTTGGGTGAAACTGAATTAGCTCTATGCGGGCGGCGTCGGTGGCACCAAGCTCTAGCCAAGCTAGCCGGCGGGCCAGAAACGTTTTGCCGGTTCCTGGCGGGCCTTGCAAAATAAGGTTGCGGCGGCGGTGCAAAGCAGCCAAGGCAGCATCCAGCTGCTCGTCGGAAATGAAGAGCTCCTGCTTCGCCATGCCGGCGGTGTAAGGCTGAGCAGGCGGCGGGTCGTAAGCAACGGCTGGTTCGTGGGCCTCACTAGTAACGAGGACAGGGGCTGAGGCTTCCGAGGCTTCCGCAGCGCCAGCTTTCTTTCGAGGAGGCTTTTCGCGGGTAATGCCGGTGTGTAGTTCCTGCATGGCGTCTTGCGCGGCCACATCACCATCCAGCAACGACGAGTTTTCCAGTGTGGGGCGCTTGGTAGCAATGGTGAAATCAAGCTGCTCTAGCACCCGGTTGGTGGGCGCTCCGGCGGGTAGAGGCCAGGCAGCTTCCGGCTGCTCCGTAGCCAAACGGTAGGCCAACTGTGCTACTGCCCGCGGCGCGTAGCGGCGGCCCCGGTACACAAGGTCGTAGACGGTACTCAGCGGCATGCGCGGCCCTTCACGGTCTAGCTGGCGCAGGGCGCGCAACACTTGCTCGCGGGTAAGTAGGCTAAGGTCGGGTTCTGGTTTGGGCATGCGTTTGAAAGTACAAGTAAAACCAATTTGCGCCATTGTTAGCTCCCGCCACCAGCTTTTTTAAACGCGAAAAAGCCCGGCTGCAAGGCGCAGACCGGGCTCTTAGATCTAGTTGAACTACTTACTCTGCGTGGTTTTCTTCTTGCCATCAGGCTTGTCCTTCACCGTTTCCTCGTTCTTCTTTTCCTTGTTCTTGGTAACAGGGTCGGTATGCTGGGGTGTAACAGTGGGCTGTGCCATGGAAATAGGTGGTAATGGATGAGTTATAAACTGTACTACGGGAGAAGGAAAAGGGTAGACGGGTTTTGCCGAGCTTTCTTCAGTTCTTATGTGAGGTACACGAAGGTTAATATTCCATTTCTATGGAGAGTTTGTACTTTCGGGTTATCCACTCCTGTTAAGCTATCTTTTCAACAGATGAAAACGGTGTTGTTCCGCCAGCTGGCGGTGTTATTCCTGCTGCTAGCGACTAGGGCCATTTCAGCTCAGCAACTTAAATTCGAAAAAGACTCACTAGGCGCCGTTCTGCAGCGGGCCCAGCGGCTTCAAAAACCGGTGTTTCTGTTTTTTGCTTCTGCCCCGCCAGCTCCTGGACAGCCGAAGGAACAAGTGGAGAAAAAATACGGGACCGGGCTAGATGATGCCCCCGTAGCCGACGTGCTGGAGCGGGATTTCCTGTTGGTAAAAGCACCTTTTGGAAGCTTGCAAAGTCAGCGGCTGGCGCGCCGATATTACATCAACACATTCCCTACTTACCTCTACCTTCATCCTGATGGCACCGTGCTGCACCGCAGCTTCGGCAACACGCATGAAGCAGAGCGCTACCTGCGTGATATTACCACCTTTCGCCAAAAGCTCGCCAGCCCCGACAACCTAAGTGCGCTGGAGAAGCGCTACACGCAGGGGGAGCGAAACGTGCAGTTTCTTCGTCAATATCTGACCACTAAACGGAGCGTGGGCGCGCCCATCAGCCCCGAATTGCTCGATGCGTATGTGCAGGAGCTTCCAGTTAAGGCCTTCGATGATTTTTCGGAAGTGGTATTCGTGTACGAATGCGGTCCGATAGTAGAAAGCCGAGCGTACAAGCTGGCGCGGCTAAACAAAAAATTGGTGGATAGTATGTACGCTACGTTGCCCTTGGCTCGGCGGTCGGTATTCAACAACCTCATTATCAGCAACACAATGCGAGCCGCCATAACTCGCCGCGACCAGAGCCTCGCCATGCAGGGCGCTAATTTTGCTAGAGGAACCTGGCCGGCGCGTGACTACAGCCGGGGGGCGCGCGTCTACGAGCAGAATATGTTGCACTATTACCAAGCGCTGCGCGATACTGCCCAATACTTGCCGATGCTGACTCGGTTTTATGAGCGGCACTACATGGCCGGCGTGCCAGACACTATACGGCGTCAGCAAGCGGCGCAACAAGCTATGAGAGGGCCCTTTCAAAACCCACAGCCTTATCCCAACTTAGCAAAACCCGATTCGACAGTGAAAATGGTTTGGGTGGAATCGAAAGACCAGATGCCGGATATGTATGCAGTGGACCTCAATAATGGGGCGTGGGCTGTCTATACCTCTGGCACCCGGCGTAGCGAATACCTCACTCAGGCCATGCGGTGGAGTCAGCGCACCATAAGTCTGGACCCGCGGGCACCTTACTACGATACGCTCGCCCACTTGCTTTACGCGCTGCACCTAACCACGGAAGCCGAGGTAACGCAGCAGAAAGCAATAGCGCAAGCCAAGCGGGAGGGCCAGCCTACTGACCAGTACCAGGAGGTACTTCGCAAAATCAAGAGCCGCACCCTCTAACGCCCGGTTTCACTCGGCCACCCCTACTGTGCGCTGAATGCCTAGCTTTTTCATGCGAGCTTCCAGGGTTTTGGCATTGATGTCGAGCAGAATGGCGGCGCCGGTGGGGCCGCTTACCCGGCCGCCGGTGCGGCGCAGAGCCGCCAAAATGTGGTCGCGCTCTTGATCCTTAAGCGTTTTTAGGGGGCCGCCAGCATCGGGCTGGACGGTGGTGGGGCGGGCGGCCGAGAACCCCGCAAATTCCAGGAAAGGACCTTGACTAACGATGACGGCCTGTTCCAGCACGTGCTCTAGCTCGCGCACGTTGCCGGGCCAGGTGTACTGCCGTAGCGCCCGCAAGTCTCGTTCGCGCAGGCCGCGTACCGGCTTGCCCATCTGCTTGGTGAAGCGCTCCAGAAAATGCCGCATCAGCGGCTCGATGTCGTCGGGCCGCTCGCGCAGGGGAGGGAGGCGAATGGGAAACACGTCGAGGCGGTAATACAAGTCGGCGCGAAAGCGGCCAGCCGCTACCTCGTCTTCCAGTATCCGGTTGGAAGCCGCCACTACCCGGGCATCGGTTTGGATGACGCGGCGGCCGCCAATGCGCTCGAACTCTTTTTCCTGCAGCACCCGCAGCAGCTTGGCTTGCAGATCGAGAGGCAGCTCGCCTACTTCATCCAGGAAAATAGTGCCGCCGTCGGCTAGCTCGAACTTGCCGATGCGTCGGTCGAAAGCCCCCGTAAAGGCCCCTTTTTCGTGACCAAACAGCTCGCTCTCAATCAACTGCGCGGGTAAGGCCGCGCAGTTGATTTTGATTAGGGCGCGGTTCTTCCGGGGCGACAGATTATGCAGTGCGCGCGCCACCAACTCCTTGCCGGTACCCGTTTCGCCCTGGATTAGCACGGTGGTATCGGTGGGAGCCACTTGCCGAATTCGGTTCTGCACCTGCTGCATCACGGTACTCGTCCCGACGAAGTCCTCGAACTTGGCAGTGGTGTTGATTTCGTCGATGAGGTAGGTTTTCTCTTGTTCCAGCTGTGCCCGCAAAGCCTCAATCTGCTCGAAGGCAAACAGGTTTTGCATGGCCAGCGTAATCTGCGGAACCAAGCTCTTAATCAACTCCAGATCTGCTGTGGTAAAGTTGTCGGGGTTGCGGCTGGCCAGCACCAGCACGGCCATCTGGTCGTGTTCCACCCACAGCGGTACGCCGAGCATCGAGCGGGTGCCGTGCTGCTCGGCGGCGTGGCGGAGCATGCGGTATTGCGTGGTAATAGACAAGAAATCAGGGCCCTTGTGAATGGCGGGCTCCCTGAACAAGCCAAAAGTCTCGGCCTGCATGGCCGTCCGGTTTTCCACTCCTTCCCAACGCTCTTCGCTTAAAAAATAGAAGGTGCCGTCGTCCGCTTTGGCAAATTCAGCGAAGCTTTCGGTGGCCGCAGATTGGCGCTGAATACGCAAGCCAAAATAGTCGCACGGCACGATGCGGTCTAATTCGGTGGCCACGGTATGGAAGAGCTGCTCCCGGTTTTTGCTGCTAAGCAGCGCGTTGTTGATGGTTAGCTGCACCGATTTTTCCTGTTCTCGCCGCGCTACTTCCTCGAACGCCAGCGCGTTGCTGACGGCTACGGCTATCAGGCTCCCGATTTTGCCTAGCAAGCTTAAGTCATCAGGGGAGAAGGTGGGGCGGCGGCGCGCTGCCATAACCAGTAGCCCCACCAATTGCCCACTCGTGCGAAGCGGCGCAATAGTCAAATACGGCATCGAGCGTTTCTGCATTTTCTGAAACGGCTCGTAGTCAGGGTATTCAGCCAGAAGTGCCAGAGTGTCGACTTGCTGCACCCGGGGGTCACGCAAAAAACGCTCAATGGGCGTCCCGACTACCGGGGTTACTTCCGACTCGTCTGGCATCAAGGGTGGCGCGCCGTCCAATAAGTCGCGCAAAAAGATGCGCTTTTGCTGCATGGTACTGTCGAACGTAACGATGGCGATGCTGTCGAAGGGAAAGATTAGGCGCAGCTTTTCCGTTACTATCTTAAATAAAGCCTCTTTGCTGCGCGTGGTTGCAATAGCCTCGTTGAGATATAGCAGCAAAGATTCGTCCTGATTATTCATGGTTCAGTTAAAGAAGGAGCCTGCAAATATTCCTTAAATATCAGAAAATATAATGAGAAATTCCTCAAATAACAGGATATTAAGACTGTTCGCGCAAGCTCATCCGTTGAAATATAAAAAAATTATTATGCGTTTAAAGGCAGCTGAGAAGGTTTTTTATGCGTATTAAAGGCTTTTTAATCCTTTGGCACATCATTGGGTAAGAAGACATCCACAACAAGTTGACTTCACAATGCTTTCCCGATCAACTCTTACCGCTTCGCTTATAACAGCTGGCCTGCTTACGGGAGCTACTACGGCTCGCGCGCAAGTAGTGGCTGACTCTTTATCGTTGACTGGCACTATTCAGGCGGTGCTGGATGCCAACCCGGCCATCACTTCTTTGGAAGAGGAAGTGAATGCCGCTACCAGCCGCGTAACGCAAAGCCGCGGCGGCTTCCTGCCCCAGGTAACGGGTACGGCCACGTACACCCGCATCGATCCGGTCGTGAAGTTGCAGCTCACCCCCGATGCGCCAGTATTTCAACTCGCTCCTAACAACAACTACGACGCCCACATAACGCTACAATACGGCATTCTGGACTTCGGTAAGAAAGAAGCGACCACTAATTTGGCTGAAAGCCGCCGCCTCACGGCCACCGATAACATCGTGGTTACTCGCCGCGACCTGGCTTTCTCGGCCGTGCAAGCTTACTACAATATCCTTTTTGTACGCGAGAGCATCAAGGTGCAAGACGAGCAGATTGCTTCGTTGCAGCAGCATCAGCGCGAGATGGAAAAGCGGGTGCAAGGCGGTGTCAGCACCCGGTTCGACGTGACGACTACGCAAGTGCGTATTACGCAGGCCCAGAACACCAAAATCGACCTCGAAAATCAACTGCACAACCAACAGGTGCAACTAGCTCGGCTGCTGCACAAGCCCGAGTACGTAGCGGTGCCCGTTCGGGGCGCGCTCACGTACCAGCCTCAGCCTCTTGACCTCAACGCCGCGCTGGCGCAAGCCATCGAGAAACGGCCGGAAGTGAAGCTGGCCCGCGACGCCGAAAATACGGCCAACTTGAACCTGAAGCTGATTGAGCGTGCCAACACCCCGACGCTTGGGGTAGGCGCGCAGCTCGGAGCCAAGAACGGCTACCTGCCCAACCTCGACAGAGTGCGTCCTAACTCGGTAGGCGTGGTACAGCTTTCGGTGCCCATCTACGATGGTAATAAAAACAAAAACCAGCGGGTAGAAGCTTTGGCGAACATCCGCGGCTCGCAGGCGCGCATTCAGGACACGCAAGAGCAAATCCGCTCCGATGTGCGCCAAGCTACCAACAACATACAGTCCAGCACCGCCCGCTACGACAACTCGGTGGTTCAGATTGCGCAGGCAACCGAAGCGCTTACCCGCGCTAAAGCCCGCTACCGCTACGACGTTGGCACCAACCTCGACGTACTCGACGCCGAAACGTCGCTGGCTCAGGCTCGCCTGGCTCGTCTGCAAGCTGTCTACAATTACACCCTCGGCCAATACCAGCTCAAGCGCGCTGTTGGTGAACAGATCTGGTAACGGTGAAACTGTGAAGTGGTGAAATAGTGAGGTTGATGATTTGGTTGGTCCTGGCGACCAATAGAACGTCGACTGCCTGTTTAGCAACTTCATCAATTCACAATTTCACCCCTTCACAATCTCCTTTCATGACCCTTTCCACCATTCTTTGTCCGATAGATTTTTCGGAGGCGACGGGGCCGTTGGTGGCGTATGCGGCGGCATTGGCGGCCGGCACCGGCGCGGTTCTCCGGCTGCTGCACGTGTTGGAGCCGCAGCCCGTGCTAACGGGCCTTTCCGACCTTGACTTGGCGCAGCAGCTAGCCCGCTACCACGCCAGCGCCGAGTTAGCCGGCGCCCGGGTAAACACCGTCCTTGTGCACGGCACCGATGCCGCCCTCGAGATAGTAGCGGAAGCGCGCCGCCATTCAGTTGATATGATTGTTATCGGGGCGCACGGCCGCACGGGCCTTACCCGGTTCCTGATGGGTAGCACCGCCGAAGTAATTGTGCGGACCGCCCCTTGCGTGACGCTGCTGGTGAAGTCGCCGACCGAATCCAGCGCCTACCGCAAATCAGCCTAAGTCTAGAAGTTTTGTTGCCAATTAAGAGGTAAGTAAAACGAAATCAGCAACAAGCATCGTAAAACAGAGTCCCCAGAAAACAAGAAAACAGCAACTCCTTTATATGGCACCCATCATTCAACAAAATCCGACTGTAGCTCCTAATTCGAACGCAGCTCCTGCTGCGGCGCCAACGGAAGTACAGGCGGAGGGTCGTTCTAAGCGTCCTATCCTATTTATTGTGTTGGCCCTGGTGCTGCTGGTTGGCGGCTACTTTGGCTGGCAGCAATATCAGTTTTCCCAAACGCACGAAGAAACCGACGATGCTCAAGTGGAAGGCGACGTGTATCCTATCCTGCCTCGTGTAGGGGCCCCCGTGCTGGACGTGAAAGTACAAGACAACCAGCAGGTAAAGAAAGGTGACGTACTCGTAACCCTCGACCCGGCCGACTACCAGCAGCGCGTGAATGCCGCCGAGGCAGCACTGGCCGCCGCGCAGGCTAACGTGGTAGCTGCCCGGGCAGCCGTACGAACCGCGCAAGCCAACGTAGGTAGCTCGCAGGCCACTATTGGCGTTAGTGAAGCCAACCGTACCCGTTTGGAAAGAGACTTGAAGCGCAGCGAGTTTCTGCGCAAAGAAGACATCATCCCGCAAAGCGAGTACGATGCCGTTCAAGCCAATTTGCGGGCAACCAGCGCCCAGCGCTCCACTGCGCAGCAGCAGGTGCAAGTGTCTCGCCAGCAAGTAGCTGCCGCTGAGCAGCAGGTGGCCGTAGCGCAAGCCGTAGTAAAGCAGCGCCAAGCCGACCTCGACAACGCCAAGCTGCAACTGAGCTATACCACCATCACGGCGCCCGGCAACGGCGTAGTAAGCAAGAAAAACGTGCAGCCCGGCCAGGTAGTTAGCCCCGGCCAGCAACTCATGGGCCTGGTAGCCAGCGAGCGGACTTGGGTGATTGCCAACTTCAAGGAAACGCAGCTCGGCGAGATGCGCGAAGGCCAGCCCGTTAAGGTGGAAGTAGATGCCTACCCCGGCCGTGAGTTCGAAGGTAAAATCCAGTCGCTCTCCGCTGCTACCGGTGCCCGCTTCGCCCTGCTGCCCCCCGACAACGCTTCCGGCAACTTCGTGAAAGTAACCCAGCGCGTACCCGTCAAAATCGTGCTCAACGAAGTGGACCCTCAGCATCCCCTCCGCGCCGGTATGAGTGTGGTCGCAACGGTGAAGGTAAAGTAAAGGTGAAATTGTGAAAGGTGAAGTTGTGAGTAGAGACGGCAAAACGCTGATCGGCTCACAATTTCATTTATCAAGATTGGCTTTTGCCTTCTTGCGGGTCGAGGCCAGAAGGGAAACAAGCTCCAGGTATTCTTGCTCTAGTTCGCTTAGACGAGCTTTTGACAGTATGCCGGCATCACCCAGTAACTCTAGCCAGAATAATGTTTCGTCGGCTTCTTCAACGCAGATGCAGAGTTTGGCATACCACTCGGCCGCTGAACGGCCCGGGCAAGCCGCTCGAAAATTGGCTGCCACTGAAGTAGCAGATCGTAGCAATTGCTTACCTAACACGGTGGCCTCCCCTGTGCGTGGTAGCTGCTGGTACAGCCGAATCACTCGTAGTGAAGCTTGCTTGGTTCGTGTGCGAATATGATCATTAAACGATGTCGATTCATTTTGTAATTCATTGCTCATAATACGAAATGTGATAAGTGAGAGTAGGCTTTTGCAATATAGAAATGGCCACTTCACAACTTCACAACTTCACAATTTCACCAACGAATGGAAACCGGATTTACCAAGTGGATCATCGTCATCACGGTGGTGCTTTGTTGCCTACTGGAGCTGATTGATACCAGCATTGTAAACGTGGCCCTGACCCAGATGATGGGTAACCTATCGGCCACGCAGCAGGAAGTAAGCTGGGTGGTGGCCTCGTATGGCATTGCCAACGTTATCGTTATCCCGATGACCGGCTTCCTGGCCGAGCAGTTTGGGCGGCGCAACTACTACTTCGTCTCGGTGGTCATCTTCACACTGGCCTCTATTGCCTGCGGGCAGAGCACCAACATCTGGGAGCTGGTGGCGTTTCGCTTCATCCAAGGCATCGGCGGCGGCGCACTCATGGCTACCTCGCAAGCCATCCTGATCGACACATTTCCGCCGAAACAACTGGCCTTGGGCCAAGCATTGTTCGGCATGGGCGTAATTATCGGCCCTACCATTGGCCCTACTCTGGGCGGCTACATTGTGGATAGCAACCTCGGGTGGCCCTGGATTTTCTACGTCAACGTGCCGGTGGGTATTTTGGCGTCCATCTTCACCATCCTCTTCATTCGGGACCCCGAGCGGATTC
This sequence comes from Hymenobacter sp., assembly GCF_036387835.1. Classification (GTDB taxonomy): domain Bacteria; phylum Bacteroidota; class Bacteroidia; order Cytophagales; family Hymenobacteraceae; genus Hymenobacter. The sequence goes on from NZ_DASVSY010000027.1 coordinate 46,595, forward strand.
GGAACGCCATTCCGCGGCCACTGCGCGAAATCGACTGGGCCGGTATTTTCCTGCTGGTTATGGGCGTAGGCTCGTTGCAGCTGGTGCTGGAGCAGGGCGAAACGGAAGACTGGTTTGAGAGTACTTACATCATCAGCTTCACCATATTGGCGGCGGCGGGTTTGCTCGGCTTTATCTGGCGCGAACTGACGGCCAAGCAGCCGATTGTAGACTTGCGGGTGCTGGGCAAGAGCCGGAACTTGGCTGTTGGCGCTTTCCTCTCGTTCATCCTGGGTTTCGGGCTGTTTGCTTCGGTATTCGTATTCCCGATTTTCACCCAGCGCATTCTCGGCTTCACGGCCGCCCAAACCGGGCTCTTGCTGCTGCCAGGTGCTCTGGCCTCGGGCTTCATGATGCCGCTGATTGGCAGGATGCTACAAGCCGGTGTGCCCCAGAAGTTTATGATTCCGGTGGGCTTCACCATCTTCTTTTTCTTCACCTTCTGGATGAGCAAAGTTATTTCGCCCACTGCCGGCGAGAGCGACTTTTTCTGGCCGCTGATGGTGCGCGGGGTTGGCCTTGGCCTGATCTTCCTGCCCATCACGACTATGTCGTTGGCGGGCTTGCAGGGCAAGGATGCCGGCCAGGCCGCTGGCCTCACCGGCATGATTCGTCAGCTAGGCGGCTCGTTCGGAGTAGCCATTGTAGGTACAATTCTAGAGCGGAGCATCGTGCACAACCGGGTGGGCTTGCTGCCTAACATCTCGCTCTACAACCCCGAAACCGTGCAGCGGATTCAGGCCTTCACCCAGAACTTTATGTCGCGTGGCTTCTCGGCCGATCAGGCCCGTCAGCAAGCCTACGCGGCTCTCGAAGGTATCCTGATGAAGCAAGTATCTATCATCACCTACGGCCAGATCTTCTCGATGCTTGGGTTCTTCTTCCTGGCCTGTCTGCCGCTGGTATTTCTAATTAAACGCGCCCGGACCGGCGAGAAAATCGACCTCAACGCGGCGCACTAGCCCATCCTTATCAGTAACCAGCGCAAAAGCCGGATTCCAGTAATGGGGTCCGGCTTATTATTTGCCTTTAGCTAAGATAAACTTCCTGTTTGCTTTACCGGAGTAAGGTTCTACCCTACAAGCTACAATCAGCCTAAAACAACTAGCTGCACTTAATAAATCTGAACAGTAAGCTGTTACGGGGCATTTTTATTTGTGTAGGTACAATAAAAGTTGCTCTCTTGCGGTATCTTGCAGAGTTAACAGGCATTAGTATTGCCAGCTATAATTTTGTATTTTTCTATTTATCTCTGATTTGCCGCACTATGCCAGCAGCTCTATTACTACAAAGCAATACGTTGTCGCCGGGTGTTAGCCTGCCGTACTATTATGTAGCCGAGCACGACCTAGTGGGGGCGACCTTCTTCTTCAGCATGTTTGCTCTGCTAGGAGCTGCTATTTTCTTTTTTACGGAGCGTAGCAATGTGCCCCGACGCTGGCGCGTAAACATGACGGTTTCCGGCATTATCTGTTTGATTGCCGGTATCAGTTACTACTATATGCAGGGCATGTATCTGAACCTGCACATCACGCCTACCCGCTTCCGCTACATCGACTGGCTGTTTACGGTGCCTCTGATGTGCACGCAGTTCTATCTGTTAATGCGGCCTGAAGGCGCTACGCCCGGCTCGTTGTGGCGGCTATTTCTAGGCGCCGTCTGGATGGTCGGCTTCGGCTATTTCGGCGAGTCTTCTTCCTCGTACTGGTCTATTTTGTGGGGCGCCGTTTCCACCCTTGGCTACATGGCCGTTGTCCACGAAATCTGGTTTGGCCCCCTGGCTAAGCTCGTGGATAGCTGCCCCAACGAAGATGTGGGGCAGGCTTTTGCTTACATGAGCTACTTTATTTTGATTGGGTGGAGTATCTACCCACTAGGCTACCTGACTATGCCCTTCAACCTGTTTGAAAATCTGCACCTCAACCGCAATCTGGTTTACAACTTCGCCGATGTGTTCAACAAAGTAGGGTTTAGCCTAGTCTTGTATTGCATGGCCCGAAAGGTGGCTAACCGGAAAAAAGTAGCGGTTAAAAAGCTTAAGTCGCTGGCTGTGCTGGGCCAGATAGGACACCTTTAACGGCTGCTACAGTTGACAAAAAATGTCGTTCGTAGCCACAAGCGGCATTTTTTTTGGTCAATTAAAGGGTGACTCCGGCAAGATGGCTGGATAATCTGACTCGATACCAGTACCCGAACTGTCCGCTCGTCAAATTCGCATTGCCGGTTGGCGGCTTCGGCGCTACTGATACTGGATGTACAGCGGCTTGGGCGTAAGCTCCGCCAACACCTCGGGCGGCGTCATCAGGTGTGAGCCCTTGGGCTTGATGTCGTACTCGTAGAAGAGCTTGAAGCCGGTGTATTGCACGGGCTGCGTCTGGATGTAGTCGTGGTACGAGTCCTTTTTGAGGGTCGGATTGCCCCAGCCGTCCATGTGCATAACTACTTGCACGCGAGGGTCGAGCTTGAGGTTTTTGTAGTTGGTAATCATGCCCTGCGTGAAGCGGTGCACGGTTAGCACCTTGGGGGGGAGCTTGTTTTCGCTCACGATGCGGGCCAGGAAGTTGATGGCGTAGTTTACGTCCTTCGCGTCGTAGGTGCCAATCTTTTTACCCGGCCGCACGCCTTTGGTCGCCATAGCAAACTCGGGGTCGATGCCCAGGTGTACGATGGGGTCTTTGAGGTAGGGTTCCAGCTTGTGCAGTTCGTGCTCCAGGTCGCTGAGGCCCACTTGCACATCCAGGAAGATGATGCACTTATGCTCTTTGGCCCAGGAAATAACTTCCTCGATGGTGGCCTTCGAGTTCATGAGGCGATACTTGCCATCGGAGCCCGCCGCGCCCTGTGCCGTGATGGTTACGTTGTGCAGGGCCGGCTGAATAGGCAACGAGGGGTCGGCATCTTGCCACTCCTTCAGCACCTTCTCGAACTTGCGGAACATTTGGTCTTTCGGCTCACGGCCCAGAATGCCCATGCCTTTTGCCCGGATGTTGCCGTAGAACGCCACAATGCGGTGGCCCGGCAAAATGGCCCCCGGTAGCTGGCCGCCGGCCCGGGTAATAGAATCGGCCCGGAGCGAGTCGCGGCGCATGGCGGTCCGCTTCAGCGCCAACGTATCGACTACAGTGGGTTTGGCGGAGTCAGCAGCGGCTTTAGAGCTACCGGTTTCAGAGCCGGAGGGGGAATTGCAGCCCGGCAAAGTGGTGAGCGTAAGGGCCAGGCCCAAACCCGACAATAGGATGCTTAGAGGAGAGATGTATCGCACAGAAAACAGGAGAATGAAAGAGAAACTTGGCGGAAAGTTACACTTTTATTCCCTCGACAGTAGCAAGAAAGGGGCTGGTTGCGGGGCGTTTAAAGCAGCAGCACCGGTTTCTTTCACCCAGGTTGTTGACCAGGCTGCCTGCTGTTTTCCCGCTACAACCAACGCCATCCGAGACCTGCTTTTAGTGGCCTGAGCGAAACCATTGGCTTGGCAGCCGCTTAGACCCTGCTGCCAAGCCAGCACGCGGCAAGCAAGGTTAGTCAGCCGCTAGAGCGGGCCGGGTAGTGGCTTGCTTAGTGCCAGTAAATGGCTGGCAAACAGGCTATTGATACTGGATGTAAAGCGGCACGGGGCGCAGAGCAACTACCTCCTGCGGGGTCATCAGGCGGGAGTTGGCGCGCCGGTCGTTTTTATAAAAAAGCTTGAACCCGGTGTACTGCACGGGTTCAAGCTTGATAAATTTGCGGTAGGAGTTGCGCTTGATGCTAGGCGTGCCCCAGCCATCCATGTGCATCACAATTTGCACGCGCGGATCGAGCTTGATGTTTTGGTAGTTGGTTACCATGTCTTGGCGGAAGCGATGCACGACCAGTATCTTCGGCGGCAGCTGATTTTCGCTCACCAGACGCGCCAGAAACCACCGGGCATAGTTGATATCATCAGCGTCGAACTCGCCAACTTCGGTCCCTGGCCGCCGTCCTGATTTCATGGAAAACTCCGGGTCGATGCCTAGGTGCACATAGGGTAGGCGCAGGTATTTTTCCAGCTTCGGCAGCTCGTGCTGCAAGTCACTTAGGCCCACCTGCACATCCAGAAATACCAGCGTGTTCTGCTCCTGGCCCCATTCTACCACTCGTTGGATGGTGGTATCGGGTAGGGCCATGCGGTACTTGCCGTCGGCGCCGGAGTCGCGCTGAGCAATGACGGCAATCAGGTGCAGCGCTGGCCTCACGGGCAGAGTATCCGCTTTCTGCCAGTCTGCCACCTGTACTCGCAAGCGGCGCAGCATCTCGTCTTTGGGGTATTGCCCCAGAACCCCCATGCCTTTGTGCAATGGGTTGCCATAAAACGCCACAATCCGCTTGGTGGGTAAGATAGCGCCTGGCAGCTGCCCGCCGGCCCGGCCCACTGAGTCGGCCCGCAGCGAGTCGAGGCGAACAAGTTCGAGCTTGCTTAGGGCCACTACTGCTGCATTAATTTGAGGGCGGGTGGCTTCGCAGTTCTCTAAAAATAAAGCAAGCAGCAAGCTGCACAGCGGGTAAAGGAGAAAGGCTGCCACACGGGCCGCAGATACAATAGCAGAAATCAAGAACAAGTATTTTGGTGGCAAAAGGGTAAACAGTTGCCAAGGCCTTTAAGACAAAGAAAAGGCGAATAAATTTTATAGCCGCAATAAAGCCAACTAGTTACCGGCAGTTGGTGAATTAGTGACTGGCCTGCTGCATAGGGTTAAGCCAATAACTTGGTTTCTATGCGTCCAGGTAGGTTTTGTGGTTACGCCCCAACCTTTTACTACCACGGTGTAACGCCCTTTTCCTGGAGCTAAAGCGCTATTTACTTTTTGGCTGCACAGTTTAGCTGCTGTGTTGGGAAGGTCGTTATTGTTGCTGTGATACCGGATACGTGATAGGTACAACAGATTTATCGGGGAGAGTAACCTTCGCTTGCTGCAAGGCAAAGCTCACAGGTATTGTGAAAGAAACGGCTACAGCTTTGCCGTCTTGTTTGCCCGGCGCCCATTTGCCGGGTAAGTTGCGTACGGCCGCCACAGAGGCGTCTTCCATTTCTTTGATAGTTGCTGCTGAAGCATTAGGGGCTGTCAGACTTTTCTGAATTTTAACTGCCTGCACGCTACCATCTTTGGCCACAATAAACGAAAGGAACAAACGGCCTTGCACCTTGGCGGCCAATGCTGATTGCGGATAACGCAACTGTTGGGTTAAATCAGTCAAGAGCTGTGTCATGCCGCCTGGGTATTCCGGCATCTGCTCTGCATACTGATACACGGCGGTACCGTCTATGTATTCTGGTTTCTGCTCGGTATACGGATGCAGAGCGGGGGGTGGGGGCGGTGTCAGACGGGTGTTGGCCGCCGCAGCCTCCGGCGCAGTAGGTTCGGCAGCCTGCTCGCAGGCGAAGGTGAAGAGCAGCACGGTACCTACCGGCAGCAGCAGCCACTGTTTCCAGCGGCGCCCGGAACGAGAAGATTGAAGCATGGCAATACGAATTAAAGTGTGCGATTGGGTGAAAGAATGGGTAAGTGATAGGTGAGGATGCAGCTGGCGCAGCGTGAGGCGAGCTAGTAGCGCCGCATAAGCAGTGGGCGCTTCCGGTGCGGGCATAGCCTGTAAGACGGCCGCATCGGCAATGTATTCGTGGGTCAGGGCCAGGGCGCGGGGGTAGCTGTGCACGAAGGGGTTGAACCAGAGCATCGTCCGCACTAACTCTAGAAGTAGCCGCTCCTGAGTATGGCCTTGTCGCACGTGCGCCAGCTCGTGCTGAAGCACCTGATGGGCTTCGGCAGGTGTGAGGTTGGCAGTTTCGTCCCAAAACACCAGTCTCCCAAAGGAGCTGACGGGCAGCTTGCCACTGGTTGTGACTAAGGTGAAATGTTCTCGTGTGTTGCGGGGGAGCTGGTGAGTTTGCTGCCACAAGGCCACTAGCTGCCCGCCCAGCCGCACCAGCCACGCTAGCACACCAGCCATGTAAACCAGCGGCAGCCATGTCCACCAGGAAGCAGAAGCCGCACCCGCGCTACCCACGGTTAAGACCGGCAGCGTAACCGACGGGGTAAGCAGGGGCGTAGAGGTGGCGTCGGAAGGTAGCCAGCTGCTTAGCCAGGGTGCCGCACCCGCTAGCAACAGCGGCAGCAGTAGGGCCAGCCAGGGCGTGAAAAGCAGGAACCGGCGGTTGTAGTGGAAGTACGACTCCTGGCGCAGCAGCAGCCGATAGAGCAGCCAGCAGGCGCCTAGGCAAAGCGTGCTTTGCCACATCCAATCAAGTAGGGCGGTTGTCGTTGGGAAGAGCAGCATCGTCATCAGAGGTAAGGTCTTGCTGTGCGTGCCGGAGCAACTCTTCCAGCTGCTTGGCATCGAGGTCTTCTTCCTTGGCAAAAAAGGACACCAGGCGGCTGAACGAGCCGCCAAAATGGCCCCCGAGCAGCTTGCGCAACGAGAAGCGCCGGTAGTCGTCCTGTGCGACAAGGGCGTGGTAGCGGTGTGTGCGCCCAAAGGCTTCGTGGCCCACAAAGCCTTTCTGCTCTAGAATGCGAATGATGGTGGATACGGTATTGTAGGCGGGCGGCGGGGCCGGCATTTCGGTTAGCACGTCCTTCACGAAAGAAGGGCCGCGCTGCCAGAGCACCTGCATTACCTGCTCTTCGGCTCGGGTTAGTTCGGGGAAGGTTTGCATAAGCGAGAGATTAATGAATGGAAGGTATAACTAATTATTTAGTTACACAACTAATTCTTTAGGTATAGACAAGAAATTAGTAACCATCAAGGCATTGCGTTGGCTACGTTCACCACCGGAGTAGGAGTTTTAGTGTATAAACTGGTAGTAAGGCAAGGACCTCTGATTTGGTGGTCTCTTGCGGAAATCTTTTGCTGTAGGCGGTGTTATGGGGGTGATAGTCAACTCTAAGTTTTTCCTGTGTTCCTGAAAAAAATTGATTTCCGCCGGCTGCGCCTCACCTTCTTGCTGTGGGCGGGCTTGGGCGTAGCAGCTGGCAGCAGCTGCACCAAAGACAACTCACCCCAGCCCGAAGCACCAGCCGCCGTTGAAACGCACCTGGTCAACAGCACCCTCATCGGGGAATACAGCCCGTCGGTGCTGGCCAGCCGCGTATCGGGCATTCCGCTGGCGGGGGCACTGGTTCGCTACCCCGTCCGCGTGTACAAGCTGACGTATACCACGCGCAACCCCGACGGCCAGCAGATTACCGCTTCGGGGGCCTTGCTGGTGCCCGTAGCTACCCAGGCGTTGCCGCTGCTCAGCTACCAGCACGGTACCATCAGCCCCGACGCCGAAGAGCGGGCTCCTTCCTACTACAGCGCCAGCAGTGAAGTGTATTCGGCGGTATCGGTGCTGGCTTCTACGGGCTACATCGTGTCGGCTCCCGATTATATTGGCTACGGCGCTGCCAAAGCCTTGCCGCACCCTTACGAACATGCGTCGTCGCTGGCGTCAGCTTCGTTGGACATGATGCGGGCCGCCAAGGAATTTTGTGAGAAGGAGAAAGTGGTTCTCAACAAGAAGAACTACTTGCTCGGGTATTCGGAAGGTGGTTATGCCACGATGGCGCTGCACAAGCTCATCGAGGAGAAGTACCCAACCGAGTTTGCCGTGACGGCCAGTGCGCCGGGTGCCGGGGCTTACCACAAAACGGCCTTTGCCAAGTACATTCTGAGTTCCAACCAGAAGCTTAGCTTCCTCAGCTCTTATGTGTGGGTGCTCGATACCTACAACCGGGTGTACAGCATCAACCGGGCGCCGAGCTACTATTTCAATCAACCTTGGGCGACGCAGTTACAGGCTAATCCGTTCAGCGACGTGCCAGAAACGCCAAGTGAGTTGTTCACCAGCACTTTCCGGACCGGCATCCTCAGCAACACAGATGCTCCCATGGCCGCCGCCTTCCGCGACAACGACATCTATGACTGGAAGCCCAAGGCGCCGCTTGCCCTCTTTCACGGCACCGCCGACGACTACGTGCCGTATTTCAACTCGGAAGATGCCTACAAAGCCATGCAAGCCCGCGGTGCAACACAAGTAACGTTGCGGCCCATCCAGGGCGGCAACCACTTCACTTCCGTTACGCAGTACACGCTGGAAGCCTTAGGGTTTATCTCGCAGTATTAAAGTGTAGTAGTAAAATACGACGGGGGCAGCAACGCGGAAGCCACAGGAAATCCGCGTTGCTGCCCCCGTACTTTAGGGTAGCCGGCAGAGCGCAAAAATCCGGCTTTGTGCTACTGATTCAGGCTGCTGTTGCGGATGTTCTGGGTGCCACGGCCTGGCTAGCCCAGGTGCCAGCCAGCGCCGCGAGGCCGCCCACCAAGCCGCCTATTATTGCAGTAACCAACACCAAGAGCCAGCCTTGTCCACCCAGGGGCAACAGCTGAGCTACCCGGTGCGCCAGAAGCCCATCATTGCGCAAGCTCAGCCAGCCAGCCATAACCAGCCAGCCTAGTCCAATGCCCAGAAAGCCCGCCAGAAACGACCGCCCGCCGGACTGTCGCTGCCAAGCGGCTAATACGAAGCACAAGGGCGTTATCACCCACCAGGGCAAGAAGAGTTGCAGTAGGACCCCACTAATCAAGATCAGCGCAAACAGCCAGCCAAAGGATTTCATGCGCGATGAGCTTTAAGGAGCAGGGCTTTGCTGTCGCTATTCAACCTAATCTGGACCTGATAAGCGTCATAGACCGTTTCGGCAACGGCAGCACCTGACTTGATGGTGGTTTTGGTAACGTTTTTCTCGGTGGTAGTGCGGGGTTGAGTTGCTACTGGCAGTGGGGGTAAAGACGCCAGCAACCCTAGCAGCAGCCAGTGGCTTGAATGATTTTGGAGTGGTAGCAACACGATAGTAAAATTTTGTACTAGAAAATAAGCAGCCCTGCCGGGCTATCGGGCCAGGGTCCAAGCGGTGTGCACGCGCGGGTTCGGTTCGCCGGCGCTACGCAGAAATACCAGCTCGTTGAGCTTGCCTACGCGCCAGGTTTCCAGCAAGTCGTCGTAGGCCACCGAGCCAGGGTTACCGCTCTGCCCACCCGGAAACACGCCGTAGGCCTTCACCTGCGGCCCCAGTGCCACTACCATGCGCCACGATGGGCCCGTACGCTCCGTAGTGGCATTCACAATACCAGCACCGCCGCCGCAATCAAGGTCCATGTGGCCGAAGCCGGGTAGCTGGAGCATGTGCAGAATGTCGGTGCTTTTCTGGTATTTCCAGGCCCATTGGGGGCCGATGGGTCCGTATTTGCGGGTGAGGGAGTCGGTGGCGAAGTGTAGGCTGCGGCGCACCAGCTGCGGCAGGGTTTCGCGCTGCGGCGTGCGGCGGTCATCAATCCAGCGGCTGTTTTCTTCGTGCAGAAGTAGCACTTTGCTTCGGTCGCGGGCGGGGACGCGCATTTCCAGGCCGGTCGCTTTCAGCCCGAAATCATCTGCCCATATACGCTTAATCAGGTTGCCGTACCACAGCTCGTACACGCTCGGGGCCAGCGCGTTGGCGGTGTACTGGTAGTTCCAGCGGCGCATTTCGGTGAGTACGCGGGCTTCGGGCGAGGCCGCCGTTACCAGCGTGTCGCCGTTGGCGGGCCCCTCTACCAGCTCCAGGAGCCGGGGCAGCAGCAGCTGGGCCGTTACGTTGAGGTTGTCGTTTTGCAGCATCCGTAAGCTGTCCGGTGTGGCTTGGCTCATGCGGGTCAGCCGTTCATTGATGCGGTGCGCCCGGTCGTAGCTGCCGTCGCCGTAGTTCCAGTTCAGGTAGTAGGGGTAGTCAGGACCCGTAGAAAACTGGTTGGTGGATGCCACAAACTGGCGCGGCGGGTTTTTAACGTGCGGGTTCTGGGCGGCCGGAATCCAGCCCTGCCAGTCGTAGGCTGGATCGGTGCCATCGAGGATGAACTTGCCCTGGTCGCGCCATTTCAACGGGAAGCGGCCGTTGGGCCAGATAGCAATGTCTTTGTCGGCGCTGGCGAAAATGAAGTTTTGAGCGGGCGTGCCGTAGAAACCTAGGGCTTCTGTATAATCTTGGTAGTTGCGGGCGCGGTTGAGGCGGTAGAACGTCTGGAACTCGTTGGCCGCATCGTGCGCAGTCCACCGCATGGCGTGGGCGATGGGCGTTTGGCCGGCAATAAAAGGCTTCTCCGGCTTATCGTACACGATGGGGCCGTGGTGGGTGTAGAGCACCGTATCGAGTTGATCAGGCTGACCGCGCACCTTGATGCGCTCCACCACGCGGCGCACCGGTTTCCAGCGACCATCATGCCAATACTCACGCCGGCGGTTGTCCCTGAACTTGAGTTGGTACCAGTCCAGCACATCGGAGCCCACGTTGGTGTTGCCCCAGGCAACTTGTTCGTTGAAGCCGATAATGGCAAACGGCGTCCCCGGAATGCTCACGCCGTACGCGTTTACGCCGGGCGCCGCCAATTGCACCTGGTACCAGATGCTGGGCAGATTCAGCTGCAAGTGAGGGTCGTTGGCCAGTATCGGGTAGCCCGTCGCCGACTTTGCCCCGCTCACCGCAAAATTGTTGGAGCCCAGTTCCGGATCGGGCTCATTTTGCGGCACCTTGCCCGACATAGCCCCCGTGAAGCCGGGCGGCGTGGCTGGTAGCGGTAGCGGCTTGAAATCCAGCGGGGTGCCTACCGGTACAACGGGCTCTTCCTGCACGGGGTAATCAGGAAACAGGTCCTTCACGACTGCCGGGCCATACTTAGCCAGCGCATTGCTCATGCGCAGGTCGTCGGAGCGACCACTCAAATCGAAGGCCATGTATTTCAGAATCAACGAGCATTTCAGTGGCTCCCAGGGCTCGGGCGCGTAGTCGAGCAGCTTGTACTCGAAAGGCATCGTTCTGGGCGTGAGCGTGTTGATATAGGCATTTACCCCATCGGAGTACGAGGTCAGCACGGTGCGGATTACCGGGTCGGTCATGGCCGAATCAAGCGACTTGCGCGCCCCGAACGGCAAGCCCATACGCCGGAAAAACCGGTCGGTTTCCAGCCGGGCCGGGCCTACTATTTCGGCTAGCCGCCCAGCTGCTACGTGGGTAATGAAATCCATCTGCCAGAGCCGGTCCTGGGCTGTGAGGTAGCCCTGAACGTAGTACAGGTCGTGGTCGTTCTGGGCGAAGATGTGCGGCACCCGCTGATCGTCGAAGCGTACTTGCACGGGCTGCTGAAGGCCCGGGAGCCGCAGCGTCTGCTGGGCGGGTAAGACATCGGCTGTTTCGCCGTTCTGCCAGAACCCTCGAAACGGACTCAGAAACTTACCGAACGGCGGTAGGTTGCCGTGCTTGGTATTGAGGGCCCAGGTTAAAACAAAGGCAACCAGTAGGGCCAACAGTGCCCGAATGTAGCGTAGCATAGATTCAAGCAGAAGCGGTTGGTTTGCTGTACAACATCCGACAAAAAAACGCGGCACGCAAACCAGAGTAGGTTGCGTGCCGCGTCGAGGTATAGTCTGGTGCTCTTTATTAAGCGGAAGGAGTTGTTTACAGTTTCGAAGGTAAGAAGACGGCAACGCCTGCCTGAATGTTGAATGAGCCATTGGTTGACCTCTCGTCGAACCCGAAGCGGTTGTAGCCAGCAGTGACTTCCAAGGCGGCTCCAGGGGTCAGGAAGTAATTGTAGCCTAATGCTCCGCCATAGGTGAAGTAGGTACTGTTGTCACGCGAGACACCACCTGGACTCACGTAATCGTCTGATTCTCTGCGCTGATTATACCGCGCTACGCCGCCGCTCACCTGACCGAAAAACCGGTGAGTAGCAGCGCCGGAGAAGTAGTATCGGGCAAAGGGAGATATGCCGTAGCTGATCGTGCGGTTGGTATAGTTTGACGAATTCCCATTGCTCTTGGTACGTCTGTAGCCTACTTGTAGGCCACTGCCTAACAACAGATTGTCGGTCACAAATACTCCAGCTGATGGGTTCAAATCTGCACCTATAGAGCTAAAATAGTTGTCTTTTTGGTAGCCAATGTTGCCAATACTTACTCCTATAAATTTAGACCCCTTTTCAGTTTGGGCCATAGCAGATGCAGATATAGCGCAGCCTATACCTAACAGGAGTAACTTTTTCATTGGATTGGATAGGAGAGATGAGTGAATTGTTGAACCAGGGCGGCAAGCTCAACAAATGTGCCATAGCTATATAGAAAAAGCCGTCAGCACCTTGTGCCGACGGCTTCTTTGTAAAATAGAGTAAGGATTGCTACAGATTTTCGCCCTGCCGTACCATGCCTACCACGCCTAGTTTGACGAGGCGTTGGCAAATGGCTTTGGCCTCCGCTGGCGTAGCAAAGCGCCCTACTACCACCCGGTTCAGCGTTTTGCCGTTGGCGGTGTTCGTGGCCACTGTCGTAACCAGCAGTTTGGGGTCAAGGCCCTGAATTCGGTCGACCATGGCTTGCGCGTTGCGAGCATCACCGAAGGTACCAGCTTGCACTACGTAGGTGGCAGCAGGTTCGGGAAGAACGGCTATGTCGTCGGCTTCGGTAGCGCCGGTGCGGATGTCGGTGTGTAAGCCAGCCTCGGTGGTGATGCTCGGATCGTCAATCAGCAGGGCCAGATCGGCGGGCGCATTAGTAGGACCTAGAGGGGTGCCGTCGGGAACAATTTCTGCCAGTACGGCTACGGCACCGTGCTCGACAATGCCCAGCGGGCGGGCCGCAATTTCGGAGAGGTCGAGAATGCGCTGGTGTCGAAACGGACCCCGATCGGAAACCCGGACCACCACAGAAGCTCCCGTTTCGGGGTTGGTAACGCGTAGCTTGGTGCCGAAGGGCAGCGTCTTGTGAGCACAAGTAAATTTGTTGCGGTCGAACCGCTCACCACTACTAGTACGCAGGCCCTGGTGGTCTCGGCCGTACCAGGAAGCGCGGCCCCGGAGCACGGCAGCACGGCGGGCTGCCAAGGCTGGAACTTTGTCGTCTTCGAAGCTAGAACGTGTGGCGTGCGCCTTCGGGGCAAATAGCAATAAAGTTGAAAAGTACAAAACTGCTAGTAAGCCAGTAGCACTCAGTCGTAAGGTCTTATTCATCGATACGCTGTGTTGGGAACAAAACAAATCTAGCAGTGACTTTCAAACTAGCACCATTTGCTGCCGTCAGGTAGCCAGTAGGCCGGACTGATAATTGTGTATTCTTAATAAAATTTGCATTTAACTTATTAGATGTAATCGGCTTAAAAACGCGTTTGTGTTTACCAAAGCCGCGTTTTGCACTATTAATGGAAGCTATGATTGCTCCTTAGAAAATGAGATTATCTGCCGGAGAAAAAAATTCGGCAACGCGGTCAGGTCCAAGGCGAAAAGCTGTTTGGAAAAGTCACGGAATTTTCATAAGGATAGTAAAAGGCGCCGCAAGCTGTTAACAGAGGAGGTATGCAAAAACTATAGACTTTAGCTCACCCATTCGCTGACACCATCGAAAGCTTGCTGGCTGGCTTGACGCGTTTGCGGGCCAGGGTTTGGCAATGTCTTTTTGCTCTGTTTTTATCTTCGTGAGCTCAACCTTCGCAACGCTCCAAATACAGCGTCACACGCCGGGAAACTTTCGATTGGAGTAATAAGAGGCTATCCGAATAGGCAAAAGGTTGTCATTCCGCGTATCAAGCGGCGAGAGGAATCTGGGTTTGATCGTTCAACGGGTACACTCAGATTCCTCTCGCCGCTTGATACGCGGAACGTCGGAATGACAATCCCTGTTCGGATAGGTTCTAAGTCTGCGCGACACAGGTAGTGCTGGTTCTTGCGGCCTTGTTAGCCTGCCAATTCATTTCGCCGTAATTTGCTGCATGGATTTTGGCCGCCTTTCCGACCTGCGCTACGTAGATTTTCGCTTGCCCCCCGACCACCCCGACACGGCCGCCGTACTAACCCGCGCCGCTGCCACGCCGCCCGTAGCACCTCAGGTGTTTGTGGGTTGCCCTATCTGGACCAATAAGGCTTGGCTAGGCTCTTACTTCCCGGCGGGCATCCGCGACACCGAGTATCTGCACCACTATGCCCGGCAATTCAACAGCCTGGAGCTAAATACCACCCACTACCGTATCCCCGACGCGCCCACGGTGCGCAAATGGCGCGATGCCGTACCGCCAACTTTTCGGTTCTGCCCTAAACTGCCCCAGGTTATCAGCCACGACCGGGCACTCTACAACGTCGACGACCTGACGGTCAGCTTCTGCCGCTCGATTCGAGAACTAAACGAACGATTGGGGTGGTGCTTTCTGCAACTGCCGCCCACGTTTGGCCCCGAGCACCTAAGCCGGCTGGAGCGCTACCTACTCGACTTCCCGAGTGATGTGCCATTGGCCGTGGAGCTGCGCCACCCCGGCTGGTACACCGATAAGGTGGCTTTTGCCGCCGTAGCCGCCATGCTCGAAGCCCTCAACAAAACCTTAGTGCTTTCAGATGTGGCCGGTCGCCGCGACGTGCTGGCCATGCGCCTAACCACGCCCACCGCCTTCATCCGCTTCAACGGCCACGGCCTCGTTAATTCCGATTACCAGCGTGCCGACTTCTGGGCCGCGCGTATCGCGCAATGGCTGCAGCAAGGGCTGCATACGGTCTACTTCTTTGTGCATCAGAAGGACATCATGCACACTCCCCTCTGGACGCAGCATTTCCTGGAAAAACTCCACGCTTTGTCGGGCATCACGGTGCCTGCGCCCCGCATCATTCCTCAACCGGTGCAAGGCAGCTTGTTTTAGTGCTTGGTGCACAGTGGCTAACCTAAGCCCAAGTTGTGGAGTAACTACTGAGCCCTAAGCGGCTGTTTGAGTTACGTGTTCGAAATCAGCGACCGGTGTAGAGACGCCTCTTTGCGTCTCGGCGTTGAACAACATCGGCGGGTTGGTGCGGGCGCCGAGACGCAAAAATGCGTCTCTACATCATTCTAACCAGTTTTTGGTTAACTCAAACATGAACTGTGTTAAAAGTCAAGTCATGGGCACGGTTTTTTGGGCGAAATCAGGCTGATAAGCCACGCCGGACTTAACAATGGCGCAGGCTTGTTTGAGCAGCTTGTTGCAGACGGCAATCAGGGCCAGTTTCTT
>NZ_DASVSY010000028.1:0-10783 GCF_036387835.1 Hymenobacter sp.
CTAGCGGCCACCTCCTTGTGGGCAAAAAGTACAGTGCATTCGTCTATGCGGTTGCGCACAGGGTATGAGCAGTAAGGTGCTTGACCAGAAACCTACGGCCGCTTCCGCGGCGAGCGGGCCGGCGTGGACGCAGGACGCTTAGCCGGCTGCACCTGCCCCGAATCGACGGGGCCGGCGGTTACGTCGCCGCGCGGAATAGCGGGCAGCGGCAGCACGCCATTGGGGCGCACTTGCGTGGGTGCGGGTACGGGTTCGGCCTGGCCCTGGTTTACGCCAGCGGGCAGCGTTACGCCGGGCACCGGGCTTATCCGCTCACCTACATTGCGCTGCGTAGGCGTAGCGGTTGCGGCGTTTTGCGCCTGCGCGGTGTTAGCCGTCAGGCCGAGCACTAGCACCGAAAGAAAAAAGGAACGAGACATAAGACGAAGAGCAACAGGGTGGAAAACAGAGGCCTATTGTCGCGCTCAGCCGGTAGAGCATGGCGCCAGAAGTAGGCGCCGGGGCGTGGCAGTATCCTTTGACGATTTTACGGATTACGGCCGGTCGTGTTCAGCTTGCCGCCAGTAGGGCTGTTATTTTATCGTTTAACTTTCCAAAAGCCTCTATTCTCGCTGTGGGTGTCGTTGCTCTTGAAGCCTTATATTAGCTGAGGCTACCTGAACCTGGTTTCCTCTGCCCGCCTTATGCCCCCGATCAGAAAGCAAGCTGCCGTTCCTTCCCCGGCTCTGCTGGCCTTCTACAACGCAGTGCCAAATGTGTTTTGGTCGGTACTAAGCTTCACGCCTCTTTGCGTGTTCTGCTACCAGCATATAGCCCGCCCGTGGATTTACGGATTCTTGGCGGTAAGCCTGCTGGCATATGCAGTGCCGGCCTCGTCGTTTCGGTATTGGCAGCTGAGTGCCACCCTTACCGCCTACCGTAAGCTAGGCGTGCCCCTGGCCAACCACCTCGCCCAGCACGGCGACTTGGTTAACAAGCTGGTCCGGCGTCAATATCCGCAGTACCGCCACGTACGTACTCATACTTCGGTGGCCGCGCTGGTGCGTACCACCTACCACCAAGAGCGGTTTCACGTGGCGATGTTCCTGTTTTTTCTGTTGAGTGCCATCTATGCTGCCATCTACCGTTACTGGGGATGGATGCTGCTACTTACGCTGCTCAACACGGTCTATAACCTGTACCCGATCTGGCTGCAACAATACATTCGGGTGCGGCTAACTTCCCGATCTTCTAACTTCAACTGACGGCATCCGATCAAGCAGGCTGTGCTAGCGTTTGCAGCCACCACCCAAATTCACTACTTGCTACCCGTGCGCCAGCACTTCCAAACCCCTGCTCAATCTATTGGTTGTGTTTCTTTAAGCTTCTCTGACTATTTATATGCAAACTTCCGACACCCACGCCCAAGTACAGGATTACTACGGTTCGCAGCTAGCCACCAACCAGGACCTGCTCACCAATGCCTGCTGCACCGACGATATTCCGCTGGCTCACCGCCGTATTCTGGCCCAGCTAGCCCCTGAGGTTCTCGAGAAATACTACGGCTGCGGCGTGTGCGTGCCCGAGGCCATAGCCGGCTGCACCGTGCTGGACCTGGGCAGCGGCTCGGGCCGCGACGCGTTTCTGCTTTCCAAGCTGGTCGGCGAATCGGGCCGCGTAATTGGGGTGGACATGACCGAAGAGCAGCTCGACGTGGCCCGCCGCCACATCGGGTTTCACACCGAGCAGTTCAACTACGCGCAACCCAACGTGGAATTCCGCCATGGCTACATCGAAGACTTGCACACGGCCGGCCTGCCCGACAACAGCGTGGACTTGGTGGTCAGCAACTGCGTGCTCAACCTCAGCACCGATAAAGAAGCCACCTACCGCGAAATATTCCGGGTGCTCAAGCCTGGGGGCGAGCTGTTTATTGCCGACGTGTTTGCCGACCGCCGGGTGCCCGAGGTTTTGCGCCAAGACCCGGTACTGTACGGCGAGTGCCTGAGCGGCGCCCTTTACACCGAAGATTTTCGCCGGCTGCTCATGCGCCTGGGCGTGCCAGACTATCGGCTTTTCGCCAGCCGCCGCCTTACCATCAACAACCCCGAAATCGAGGCGAAAGTCGGCAACATCGGGTTCTACTCGTTCACCGTGCGCGCCTTTAAGCTCGACCTGGAAGACCGGTGCGAAGACTACGGCCAGGTAGCCACCTACTTAGGTACCGTGCCCGGCCAGCCCCATCAGTTTGTGCTCGACGACCACCATACGTTTGAAACCGGGCGGCCCATGCTGGTATGCGGCAATACAGCCGCTATGGTCGGGGAAACGCGCTATGCCCCTTACTTCCAGGTGGTAGGCAACAAGAACCGCCACTTCGGCTTGTTCGACTGCGGCCCGGCACCGGCCACGGCTTCCGCCTCGGGCGAAGCAGCAGCGGGGTGCGGCTGTTAACAACTCAACTTAAAAGCTATCCGGGTAGCAGAAATACGCGGCCTCGCATTCCCACGCCCTACGTTCAGGCGAAGAGCCAATGCAAATAAATTAGTTGTACTGGCCGCCGCTGCCTGACTGTTGCCGCCTGCTTAGGAACAACTGCGCTTGGCAGGTGGGGCGCGGGATGCTGTTGCAACCAGGCCACAACGGCGGCCTCGCAGGAACGGAGGTACACGAGGGAAGCAATGCCAAGCTCCGGAGCGGCCACCATGCTGTTTAAGCCGCCGGAAAAGACCGCACTTAGCCGATTACCAGCAATTGGATAGCTGTTAGCGGATTGATGCCGTAAAAGACGGGTGCTCCTGCTTATCAGGTATTCGTCTTACTACACCTTTCGCGTCATGCATCGTCTCTTGTTTCTGCTGCTGCTATTTGCAACAACCGAGTTGAGCTTGCCAACCAGCGTAGCCGCTCAATCAACCACCCAGGCCAACGAAGGACTGCCTGCCCGGCCTTCTCCTTTCCGCTTCGTGACCGACGAGGCCAAGCTATTAAGTCCAGCCGATGCCAAGAAACTGGAAAGCGGCCTGCGTAGCTATGCCGACAATACCGGCACTCAAATAGTAGTGGTGACAGTGCCTACCTTGAACGGGCGCACCGTAGCCGACTACGGCCGGGCTTTGGGCGAAGCCTGGGGCGTGGGCCAGCGCGAGAAAAACAACGGGATCGTGCTGCTGCTCTCGGGGCAGGAGCGCAAAGTCACGATTCAGCCCGGCTCGGGACTGCGAAGCGTGATTACTCCCGAGTTAACCGCCCGCGTCATCAACGAGCAAATGACGCCGAGCTTCAAGCAAGGCAACTATTTTGCGGGACTGCGCACCGGCCTGAATACGCTGATGCTGGCAGCCAATCCTGAATCGAATCCAAACAAAAACAAGCCTGCTACGGCCTCGGGAGGTGCGGCAGGCGCAGCTAGTAACGGAACTGCTGGCAGTGGCTCCGCTTTAAACACCGGAGACCTGGCAGCAACCGACAACACGCCGGCCACTGAGCCCTTTACCCCGCAGTCCACTGTACCAGCACCCCAATCATCGGGGTTGGGCATTGGAACCTTGGCCATTGGCGCCCTGCTGATTGGCGGGGTGATATGGGGCCTAATACGGCTATTCCGGCGTCGGACGTCAGCCGCGGCGGCTCCCGGCGCAACTCCCGGCGGCGCGCCTGACTTCTACGGCAATCAGCCTGCTGGTCCGGCGGGCAACTACAACCGGGGCGGAGTACCTCCGCAGCAACAGGGTCCCGACTTCTATGGTAACCGGGGCAACATGGGCGGCAATTATGGCGGTGGTATGGGTGGCGGTGTAGGAAGCGGCATGGGTGGCATCTTGGCCACAGGTGCTGCCGCCGCCGCTGGCGCATACCTAGGCAACCGCATGGCCTCGGGTGGCCACGATGGGTCGGGCAACGGACTGATGGGCCACGACGACAATCCTTCGTCTCTTGACCCGGGTGCTGCGGGCATGGCGGGGGCCGGAGGTGTAGGTTCAGCCGATGATTTTCAGGCTCTTGGTGGCGCTGGCACTACCGACTCTGCTCCCGATTACTTCTCGCAGGATGATTCGTCTTCCGACGGCTCCTCCCCTGACTACTTCTCTTCCGACGACAATTCTTCCTACGATGATACGTCGTCGGATGACACGGGCGGCGGTGGCTTCGACGGCAACGACGACAACAGTGGCTCGTGGTAACCTCCTGCATTCATGCTAGAACAGCCGCCCCACGGGGCGGCTGTTTTGTTTATAGGCGTACTCATCAGCAGCTACTCGCACAACCAGCGCTAACGCTGGGCCTACCACAAGACGTACGGGTACAAACCTGCCTCATGTGCTTAAACTTCTGGAACATGACTGGCTACGGGGCGCAAAATCAAGCCATTAGCAAGACAGGAATATTCTTGGAAAATTGCTTCTCGCTACCTAAGCATCCATGTAGATACAACTAATTTATTTGAAGGCTATTACAGCCGTTTTGTTGCCCGCGGCAAATACTGTTGCCACTAGTTAGACATGAAATATGAATAGCAATAAAGTGCTAGCACCCAAATTCTGTACAGTATAAAACCAAAAACATCCAGTCTTTGCAGTTATAAGACGAGGACATAAAGTGAAAGTCCAGCGCGGAAATAGCACTGGGAAGAAGCTGCTTCAGTAGGATGCCGGCAGTCATGCCAAAGCTTCATTTCAGGTCTGCTGCTTCTACCTATCCTCTTACTCTATCGTATGAAACAGTACCGTTTACCCACAATAATTTCCACAACCAACTTCCAATCAGTATGATAAACTTCTCTAAAGTCCCACCTCTTTGGCTCGAGCAGGCTGTTACGCCAGAGCAGCCTACTCCTCTCACTACTTCATCATCTGCGCCAAATTCAAAAACTCTACTTTCATCGTTTTCCTCGGTTGGGAAGTATGCACTAGGCATATTCTTAGCTCTTTTCCTACTATGTGCAAACGTTTGCCAAAGTCAAGCGCAAACGATTGTTGAGCGTTACGGCCAGCTACGGGTACAGGGCAACCGTATTGTAGACAAGAATGGAACGGCTGTACAGCTTCGGGGTATGTCGCTGTACTGGAGCCAGTGGGTGCCGAAGTTCTACAACTACAACGCCGTTAAATGGCTGCGCGACGACTGGAAGGTAACCGTAGTGCGCGCCGCTATGGCCGTAGACAACGGCGGCTATGCCAGTAATCCGGCAGCCGAGCAAGCCAAGGTCTTCACCGTAATTGACGCAGCCATCAGCCTTGGTATTTACGTCATCGTAGACTTCCACGTGCACGATGCCGCAGCTTATCGTACGCAGGCCCAGACCTTCTTCCGGGCCGTGGCGCAGAAGTACGGCAACAGCCCTAATATTCTGTATGAAACCTGGAACGAGCCACTGGACGTTTCGTGGTCGGGCGTTATTAAGCCTTATCACCAAACGCTGGTAAGCACCATCCGCCAGTACGATCCGGACAATATCATCATCCTGGGCACGGGCTTTTACTCGCAGCGGGTAGATGAAGCAGCAGCCAACCCGGTGAGCGGCAGCAACCTAGCCTACACGCTCCACTTCTACGCCAACACCCACAAGCAGTCCTTGCGCGACCAGGCACAATCGGCCCTGAACCGGGGCGCTGCCTTGTTTGTAACCGAATATGGTACCACCGATGCCAGCGGCAAAGGCACCGTGAACGAAGCTGAAACCCGTACCTGGTGGTCGTTCCTGGACCAAAATAAAATCAGCCACGCCAACTGGTCGGTGGCTGATATTCCGGAGTCGTCGGCGGCTCTGATTGAGGGTGCCAGTGCCAATGGGGGCTGGCCTACCAGCCAAATCAAGCAGTCGGGCCTGTTGGTGCGCGGCGAGTTAATTGCGAAGTATCCGGGGGGTGGCACCACTACCACGCCGCCCGCTACGACTACCATCAGCAATGGCCGTTACCGCATCGTAGCCCGGCACAGCGGTAAGGTACTTGGTGTAGCAGGCGGGTCCACCGCCGACGGCGCCGACATTACGCAGTACACCAACTCGGGTTCTACCAATCAGCAGTGGGATGTGGTGTCGTTGGGCAGCGGGGCCTACAGCCTCCGGGCCGCGCACAGCGGCAAATCCATGGATCTGTCGGGTTACTCCACCGTTGACGGCGGCGACATCAACCAGTACACGTATTCGGGAGCCAACAACCAGCGCTGGCGCATCGAAAGTGTAGGCAGCGGCTACTACCACATTATATCGGTGCACAGCAACAAGTGCATCGACGTAGCGGGCGCCTCCACCGCCGATGGTGCACCCATCAACCAGTGGACTTGCGGCACGGGTACCAACCAGAGCTTCCAGTTTGTGCTAGCCAGTTCCGCCCGAATAGCCAGCACCGACCAAGCCTACGAAGAGCAGAGCTTATCGGTGTATCCTAACCCTTCTACTAGCTCGTTCACTGTTAGCGAGGCGGGTGCCTTCACCTACCAAATCACCAATGGTTGGGGCAAGGTGCTGGAAAAAGGCAAGGGTACCAACCAAGCCTCCATTGGCCGTAACCTGCCAGCCGGCTTGTACGTGCTGCGCCTCGACGGCCCAAGCGGCACCAAAACCATCAAGATTTCTAAAGGCAACTAGCCGTGCTTGACTGGTAGTAAGCAAGAAGCCCTGAAGACAACTTCAGGGCTTCTTTGTGCTTTGAAGCTTTATTATTGCTTTAACGAAACGGGCCCTTGCAAGCCCAAGGCTCTTAATTTAAAGAAGAGTTACCACCCAAAACCAAGAAAGATTTCGAGCACGGCTACCACTTAAGCACCTGATGTGCGTATGAGCCACGAATGTATTCTGCTCTTCCTCCTTCCACTTCCCACCTTCATGCAAGCACCCTTATCCGTTCGTCCGTTGCAGCCTAAGGTTATTTTTTTCGATGTCAATGAGACCTTGCTGGATATGAGCAAGCTGAAGCGGGCCGTTAGCAAGGCCTTTGGCAGCAAATTCGCCTTTCAGCAGTGGTTTGGCCTTTTGCTTCAATACTCACTGGTTGATACGGTAACGGGTGCTTACCATCCGTTTAGCGACATCGCCGAAGCCGCCCTCGACATGACGGCCGCCAAGCTGGAAGAGAAGCCGCTCAAGCCCGCCAAAAAGCGTGAGATAGTGCAGCTGCTAACCGAGCTACCCGCGCACAAAGACGTTCCGAAAGGCCTGGCCATGCTGCTGGACGTAGGCATCCGGCTGGTAGCCTTCACCAATTCCACCCGTCCGGTGCTCGACGAGCAGCTGCGTTATGCTGGCATCATCCACTACTTCGAGCAGGGTTTAAGCATCGACATTGGTCACCGCTACAAGCCGCACCTCGATACGTACACAGCCGCGGTTCAAACGGCGGGGGTTGAGCCCACGGAAGCCGCCCTGATTGCCGCCCACGGCTGGGACGTAGCTGGCGCCTTGCATGCCGGGCTGGCGGCTGGCTTCATTGCCCGGCCCGGCCAGGAACTGTATCCGCTGGCGCCGCCGCCTACCTATCAGGGCAAAACGTTGGTGGAAGTTGCCAAGCAGATCATGGGGTAAAACCTCCTGCTTTCAGTGGCCGGAAGCTGGTCGGGGCAGGCTCTAAACGCTGGGGCCGGAGCAGCCAGATGCCTGCGCAAAAAAACCTGCCTGGCACCGTAAAAAAGCTTGTTTTTCAGTGAAACCTCCGTTTTTTCGGATCGTATAGAGCATCGTTGTTTGTTTCACTTAAACTTTCAACGTCA
Organism: Hymenobacter sp.; assembly: GCF_036387835.1. Lineage (GTDB taxonomy): Bacteria > Bacteroidota > Bacteroidia > Cytophagales > Hymenobacteraceae > Hymenobacter. The sequence goes on from NZ_DASVSY010000028.1 coordinate 7,690, forward strand.
TGTCTATTCAAAAATTTCAAGATTCTTTCTCTGACATGGCATCGTCGAACTTCAGCACGATGCTCGACCGGTTCTTCAACGATTCGCTGGCCTCGCGGGGACGCCTAAACAGCTTTTCGCCCCACGTTGATGCCTACGAAACCGAGAAGAGTTATGAAATAGAAGCCGCTTTGCCAGGCATGAAGCGCGAAGACATCAAGGTGGATTTTCACCAGGGTCGCCTGACTATTGCCGGCGAAAGGCAGTTCCGCAACGAGCAAAACCAGCGCCGCTACCACGTAGTAGAAAGTTCGTTTGGCTCGTTCCAACGCTCGTTCCAGCTCCCCGATACGGTGGACGCCAGCCGCATTGAGGCAGCTTTCGAGGACGGCATACTGCGCGTGACCGTGCCGAAAGACGAGCAGAAAACTATGCGCCACCAGATTCAAATCCGGGGTGGCCAGAGCACTGCCGCCAGCAACGGCAACAACACCAATAACGGACAACTTTCAGAGCGTGTAGGCCAGCAAGCCACCGATGTAGCTGTGCATCAGTCTGGCAACGGGCAGAGCAGCAACGGCGCACGCAAGAAAAACAACACGTTGGAGCACGTTGCTGAAATGAACGGCCGACCTCAGAGCTCGGGTGTTGGCTCGTAAGCTTTTACGCTGTCTTTCAGCGGGTTTCCTACAAAAGCCTTTCCGCAAGCGGAAAGGCTTTTGCTTTTTATAGAAACTGTTTAGATCATGCCTATCAACTAACTCGGGTGTTGTAGTACTCCTGGCATAAGCAGTAATACGGCCAGAGAAACAATTTCTTGATCTGCCTATTGCCCTTCACCAAGGCTATTGTTGATGCCACTTGTTACTTTAGCTCGTCCGGAGCCAGCTACAGTTTCCTCCGGCTCCCTTGCTCGTTCATGCTCAGCCAATCTGTACTCCAAGTCCCGATCCTGGAAACCACTCGCCTGCTCTTACGCGGCTACAAGCCCTCCGACTTCGGCGACTACCTAACCATGTGGTCCGACCCCAAGGTGTACCGCTACTTAAGCCCACGACCCATGCTGGAAGAAGAGGTGTGGGGTACGCTGCTCCGTAGCGTCGGCCACTGGACGCTGATGGGCTACGGATTTTGGGTGGTAGAAGAAAAAGCTACTGGCCGCTTCATAGGGGTAGTAGGCTTTGCCGACCCCAAGCGCAATATCATACCAGCCAGCAACGGCGCGCCCGAAATTGGTTGGGTACTAGCATCTGCCGCGCACGGTCAAGGCTACGCCAGCGAAGCCGTAGAAGCGGCCATTGCCTGGGCTGACGTTTACTTTGGCCCCATTCGTACGGTATGCATCATTCATCCTAAAAACGAGGCTTCTCTGCGAGTAGCCCGCAAATTTGGCTATCAGGAGTACCACCGCACCACCTACCACGACCAACCTACCGTGATGCTGGAACGGGTGTAGTAGATGGTGAAATTGTGAAAGGTGAAATTGTGTCTCCTTCCTTCACAATTTCACCTTTCACAACTTCACCACCTACTGAATGAAGTGCGGCCGGATCAAATTCTCGAAGGTGAATATTTCGTCCCACTTGGCTTGGGAAAGCAGCTGGCGCTCGGTTACAGCTATATCGTACACGTTTTTGCCAGTGCGCAGGGCTTCCTTGGCAATTTCAGCAGAGGTTTCGTAGCCTAACACAGGATTTAGCTGCGTCACGATACCGATGCTGTTGCGAACCAACTTTTCGGCATGCTGGGCGTTGGCCGTGATGCCAACAACGCATTTTTCGCGCAGGGTATGGCAGGCTCGGGTTAGGTAGGAGATGCTGGTAAATAAGGCAAACGAAATAACCGGCTCCATCACATTTAGCTGCAACTGTCCGGCTTCGGCGGCCATAGTCACGGTCAGGTCGGCCCCGATGACGTAGAAAGCCGTTTGGTTGACTACTTCCGGCACCACTGGGTTCACCTTGCCGGGCATAATGCTGGAGCCCGGCTGCAACGGCGGCAGGTTGATTTCAAACAAGCCCGCCCGCGGCCCCGATGAGAGCAGCCGCAGGTCGTTGCAGATTTTGGAAAGCTTCACGGCCGTGCGCTTCAGCACGCCCGACAGCTGCACGTACGCGCCGCTATCGTAGGTGGCTTCTATTAAGTCGCCCGCCAGCACCAAGTCCAGCCCCGTGATGTCGCGCAGGTATCCGGTTACTTTTTCGCCGTAGCCGGCGGGGGCATTGACTCGGGTACCGATGGCCGTGGCACCCATATTGATTTCACTGATCAGATTACGGCTATCCTGGATGCGCAGCAGTTCCTCCCGCAGGTTGGTGGCGAAGGCTTTAAATTCGTCGCCCATGCTCATCGGCACCGCATCCTGCAGTTGGGTGCGGCCCATTTTCAGGACGTTTCGAAACTCCTCCCCTTTTCGAGCAAACGCATCGGCTAGCTCGCCCAAGGCTTGGCTGTAGCTTTCGAGTTTGTTGTTGAGAGCAATCCGAAAGGCCGTGGGATAGGCGTCGTTGGTGGATTGTGAGCAGTTAACGTGGTTGTTGGGGTGGCAGAATTCGTACTGCCCTTTGGGTTTGTCCATTAGCTCCAAGGCAACGTTGGCAATTACCTCGTTGGCGTTCATGTTCACGGAAGTACCGGCGCCGCCCTGAATCATGTCGGTTAGGAACTGGTCGTCTAGCTCGCCGGCAATAACCCGGTCGCAAGCCCGGACGATACAATTAGCAATAGCTGGGTCGAGCACTCCCATATCACGATTAGCAAGGGCCGCAGCCTTTTTCACGTAGCCGAGTGCCTGCACAAACAAAGGCTCCGACTTTAGCGGAATACCCGTAATATTGAAATTTTCCAGCGCCCGCAGGGTTTGGATGCCGTAATACACATCGACCGGGATGGCCCGTTCACCTAGAAAGTCGTGTTCAAGTCGGGAAGTAAGCATAGGTGGGAATGTGGGGGTGGAGCCTCTTCTACGCAAACTGTAGAGCTAGGATGAATTAACTAAACACAAACTAGCTGCAGTGTAGCCGTTACTAGCTGCTACAGCTACCAAAGCTTTTTACTGGCTTCTAAAGCGCAAAACCGGCCGGCGAAACCAAGCATTACTGCTTGGTTTCGCCGG
>NZ_DASVSY010000029.1:0-21575 GCF_036387835.1 Hymenobacter sp.
CCCCCCAAGCTCCAGCTTGGTGCGTCGTTGAACGTCGTCGTTGTCGAGATGGCGCGGCGGTTAGAAACGACGATGTTCAACGACAACGTTCAACGACGCACCAAGCTGGAGCTTGGTGTTACATTTGCCCATGCTTCCCCCCGACTTGACGCATTACCAACGGGCACTGCCGCATCGGCTGCCGCCGGGTGAAAATCTGTTCATCACCTTTCGGTTGGCGGGCTCACTGCCGCGGATAGTGCTGGAACGGATGCGGGCTCATTGGGAAATGCTGGATGTGCAGCGTACTGCTCCTGAAGATACTTATGCCCGCCAGCGACGCTACTTTGGCCGCTTCGATAAGCTGCTGGATAGCGCGGACATTGGCCCAACCTGGCTGCGGATGCCTACTGTTGCTGAATTGGTGCAGAACGCCCTGCATTACTACGATAGCAAGGGCTATCAGTTGGTATGTTACTGCCTGATGCCTAACCATGTGCACTTGATTGTATCACTACCAGACGATGCCCGCCCCCTAGCCCGAACGCTACAATCCATCAAAAGCTACACCGCCGCCAGAGCTAACGCACTACTTGGCCGAAACGGCCGCTTCTGGCACCGCGAAAGCTACGACCATATCGTGCGCGACGCCGACGAGATGCAGCGCATCATCAGCTACGTACTGGAAAACCCCGTGAAAGCCGGCCTGATTTCCAACTGGCAGCAATGGCCTTACACGTATTGGCACGAGCTGTAACACCAAGCTCCGGCTTGGTGCGTCGTTGAACGTCGTCGTTGAGATGACGCGCACGACGCACCAAGCCGGAGCTTGGTGTTACATTCCCCTATGTTTCCCTCCAACCTGACTACTCTTACGCAAACAACACAGGCACCTTAACTCACTACGGTCCTGTTCGAAGGCCAGCGCCCCGGCGAGCCTTACGGCGAGCGAAGTCTACAGCTGGTAGTAAAACAGGCCGCTGAACGGGCTGGTATTCGCCGACCAGTTACCTTGCACATGCTGCGACACAGCTAGGCTACTCACCTGTTGGAAGCCGGGACAGATATCCGGATTATTCAGAAGTTGTTGGGCCATAGCAAGATCAAAACTACCGAAACCTGCCCCCACGTAGCCCAAATCGCCCGGCCTCCCCACTTGATACATTAGACCTTTAAATGGTTAGCTTCGGGAAGCATACTTACGGCAGCATGCTTCCCGAAACTGCGCTACGCACAAAGTGCAGACTCCCGAAGTCTATACACAGCCCGAGTTTTGTAAATAAGATGTTGGCTGTAAGTTGGATTCAAAAAATTTAGACCAGTGAAAATAACATTAATTCCATTTTACAACCTTCACGAGGCAGTTATTCATCACGTCTTACATGAAACAGAATAGTACTAATTTCAATGAAACGACTCTTATGAAACGAAATGGATGGATCGTGGCGCTCCTGCTGTTGTGTACAGTTGTTGTGGGCTTTTCCAAATCGTTCCGCCAAACAGACGATTGGAAACCCTTGTTCAACGGCAAAGACCTCAGCGGCTGGGATACGTACCTAGGCCCGCCGTTGGATGACTCGGGGAAAATGTTAAGTACTATACCCGTGGGATTGAACAAAGACCCGAAACACGTTTTTTACGTGGTGAAGGAAAACGGCGAAAAGGTTATCCGTATTTCCGGCGAAGCGTGGGGCGGCCTTTCAACGAAAGCGGAATATAAAGATTTTCATCTTCAGCTTAAGTTCAAATGGGGTTCATTGTCGTGGGGGCAGAAGAAGAATAAGAAAAAAGACAGCGGTTTGCTGTACTTCGCCACCGGGCGCCACGGCGCCGATTACGGAGCATGGATGCGCTCCCAAGAGTTCCAAATAGAGGAAGGCAATAGCGGCGACTACTGGGGCGTGGCCGGAGGCATGGAGGATATTACGGCCATCAAAAAATCAGACAGCGAATATGTTTACGACCCGGCGGGCCCGTTAATTACGTTTAGCGCCAATGGTAAGACGGGCCGGCATTGCACTAAACGATTGGATGCCGAAAAACCGTCCGGGCAGTGGAATACACTCGACCTGTATTGCCACGGCGATACGAGCGTGCACGTAATAAATGGCGTAGCCATGATGGTGCTGGTTCATTCCGGGCAATGGGAAAACGGACAGCAACGGCCGCTTACGCAAGGGAAATTGCAAATTCAATCCGAAGGCGCAGAAGTTTTTTACAAGGACATAAAAATAAAACCGCTTAACGTCGTTCCAAAAGCGCTGCTGAAATAAACCCATGTGGATTTACACCCACGTAGCCCAACGCACCCGCCCTGCCTCCCCCTTAGATGACCTCGGGTTGTGAACCTTCCTGGTAGCGTCATCCTACCCATTTTGGCTGCAATGACGCTACTAACTTGCGTACTAAGGCCAGATATGCGCTACTTGTGACCCCTACGGGTAGCGCATACCCGGATGTTGTGCGTCATAACAAACAATGAACATTGTACGATGAAACGGAAGTTGTTTTTAGAAGCTTTTTTTGGTGCTTTAGGGGCAAAGAAAGTCCTGTGGACTGACTTTCAATTGGACAAAGTTTACGGGACAGTTGTGTATGATCCAACAGACCAGGAAGAAAGACAAGACTTTATATGGCACATGAATGAAAGTAATGTGCCGAGTGACGATGTGCGTAAACTGCTATGGTTTCTTTCAGAAAACAATTTAATGGATATTGACAAGATAGCTAAGCCTATCGATGAACTTAACATTGACTTCATCGAAAAAAATAAATTGGAATCAGTTTGGAATGATCTGTTTGATATTGAAGTAAGAATGATTGATGATGGCGAAGAAACAGACAGATACTTTATTCACGACTAAGCACGTACGAACGCACAACATCGGCTTTGCAATACGGTGGCTAACGAATGAATGCTGAACAAATGAACTTTATTCAACTTTGGCAATAAATTTAACTGACGGAACACGGAATGCCACCACATCGCAAAGCCGTTTAACGTTGCAACATAAAACAAAAGCCCCGCCGGAAGCACGTAGCTTCCGGCGGGGCTTTTGTGTTGCGGCAGAACCAGTGCTTACATCTCTGCCAGTGTTTCCCACCGGTCGTTGAGTTGAGCTAGCTCTTTCTTCACCAACTCAAATTTTACGGTAGCATCTTTTAGCTGCGCGGTGTTTTGGTAGATCTGCGGATCGGCCAGTTGCGTTTCGTAGCGGGCCAATTCTTTCTCAGTTTCCTCGATTTTCTTTTCTACCTCGGCTAGCTCCTTCAGGGCTTTTTTCTGGTCGGGCGACGGGGTTTTGGCGGGGGTGGCTTCCACTTTCGGTTCGGGCTTGGGCAGTGGCTTAGCGGCTGACGGCGAAGGCAAGCCAGCTTTCTTGGCGGCCTTCTCCCGGTCTTCCTGCCACTGCTCGTACTCGGCATAGGTACCGGGGTACTCCTTCAACTGGTAGTCTTCGATGTACCAAATTTTGTTGGCCACGTTCTCCACAAAGAACCGGTCGTGACTGATGACGATGTAGGTGCCTTCGTACTGGTCCAGGGCCTGAATCAGGATGTTGACCGACTGCATGTCCAGGTGGTTGGTCGGTTCGTCGAGGAGCAGGAAGTTGGCTTCCGAAATCAGGGTTTTGGCCAGCGCCACACGGCTTTTCTCACCGCCGCTGAGCACCTTGATTTTCTTGTACACCTCCTCACCCGTGAACAGGAACGAACCGAGCACCGAGCGCAGCTCCATCTCGGTACGCCGCGACCCGGCTTCCACCATCTCCTGCAAAATCTCGTTTTCGATGCGCAGGCTTTCCAACTGGTGCTGGGCATAGAACGACATGATGACGTTGTGGCCCAATTGGTGGTTGCCGTTGGTGGGCGCCTCCTGACCGGCTACCAGGCGCATCAGCGTGGATTTGCCTTTGCCGTTGGCTCCGATGAGGGCAATCTTGTCGCCGCGCTCGATGTGGACGTGGGTGTCGCGGAAGATGATTTTCTCGCCGTATTTCTTGCCCACGTGCTCCATGCGCAGAATGTGGCGGCCCGGCGTCACAGTGAAATTGAACTTGATATTCACGCGGGCATCATCACCGGCTACGTCCTCGATGCGCTCTAGTTTATCCAGCGCCTTCACCCGGCTCTGGGCCTGCTTGGCTTTGCTGGCCTTGGCCTTGAACCGCTCAATAAACCGCTCGGCCTGCTTGATCTGGGCCTGCTGGTTCTCGAAAGCGCCTTTCTGAATCAGATTACGCTCTTCTTTTTCTTCGATGTAGTACGAATAGTTGCCGGCATACGGCACCAGCTTGCCGCCCGTCACTTCCACGGTGGTGTTGGTGGTGCGGTCCAGGAATTCCCGGTCGTGGCTCACGATGATAACGGCGCCTTCGTAGCCGGCCAGGTAGTTTTCTATCCACTTGATAGACGGCAGGTCCAAGTGGTTGGTTGGTTCGTCGAGCAGCAACAGCGAGGGTTGCTGAAGCAGGATTTTGGCCAGCATCACGCGCATGCGCCAGCCCCCCGAAAACAGCTTCAGCGGCTTTTGCAGCTCCTCGGTCGTGAAGCCAAGGCCTTCCAGAATCTCTTCGGCACGGGCCTGCATGGTGTAGCCACCCAACGACTCGAACCGCTCCTGCAGATCAGCCAGCTTCTCGACCAGGTCGTCGGTGTAGTTGGTTTCAAACTCCTGCAACACCGCATCGATCTTCTTCTGCACGTCCAGCGCCTCGGCAAAGGCTTGCATGGCCACTATCAGAATCGGCTCGTGCGAGTCGTAGCTCAGCAAGTCCTGATTGAGGAAGCCGAGGCTCACGTCCTTGCTCATGGAGATGCTGCCGCCGTCGGGCTTGTACTCGCCCACCAGAATGCGCAGCAGCGTGGATTTGCCCCGACCATTTAAGCCAATCAGGCCGATTTTGTCTTTGGGCTTTATGTGGAGGTTGGCTTTGTCGTAGAGCGTACGGGAGCCAAAATGGAAATCTAGGTCGCTAATCGAAATCATCCTACTTTGCTTTGAAGCAGCAAAGGTACAACCTATCTTGTTCCGGCTGGATGAAAAAGAGTCAGGACTAGTCTTTGGCTTTCGCCACTTTTAGAACTTGTCGACAGAAAGTCAAAAGCCAATTCCTTCATAATCGTTAGAACCTCTATAACTTCCGTATTGTCCATCAGTCATAGTATCCCACGAATCTTTCCAAGGATCACTATCACTATCATCATGATGATTATGACTTACTTCCTGCCTCTTCCCTATAGACAAAAAGAATGAATTTCGCGTAATATCATCATACTCTTTGTTGATTATATCGTCCAAAGAATTTTCTTTATCAACCGGCATAGTTTTACATATAGCACTGATATCATCAGCTGCAAGTCTTATAGTATATGTATCTTCATCACAGTTGCGATTAAACTTTGACTCGTTTAAATTTTTGTCTCTGGAATACTGTGGGCCAAATGTTTCGGAACAAGTTAAAAAAATAGACCACCAAAATTCCATCGTTAATCTTGCGAATGGCTTGAATGCATTTATATAGACACCTTTATCATACTTATATTTTTCATATTTTAATTTTATATAATCATTATGTTTTTTTATCTCTTTAATTTTATCTTCTTCTATTTTCTCCAATAGAAGAAATTTTTTACTTTCTTCTATTGATAAATCTCGCTCTTTTTTCTTGGAAAAAGGATCTATATTAGGATACGAAATGTGATTTTTACGGTATACAATATAATCAAATTCGTATTTAGGAAGACGCCAGTGCTCAGCCTCATATTTATCCCCTTTTTCTTTTGTCAATAACACTTGCCTTAAAGGGCTATAATCAGAATTAGAAAAATCAATTAACATCAATACTCCACTGTACTTTTCCGAATTCACCGTTTCAATATACAATGCCTTTCTCTCGGAGAATTCATTCGACGAATTTAACCAACAGTCAATTTTCAAAGAATTAAATCTAGTATTACACCAAGAATTAGGGTCATTTATCCACTTCAACATAGATGATAATTCATTATTTTTTATCAATAGAGCAAAAGCGGTTATATCTTTTTTATAACTCTTATTTATTAGAACAGAATTCACCCTATTAACAAATGAATTGTAGACACTATCACTCAAATTATTAAACGAGGAAAAATACACATATTTTGCAATCAAACTAATATAATATCCTGGCATTGCAAGTATATCAAACTCTGCTCCATTATAGTCAATCTGCTTTAGTTCATGAGGTCGATTTTCATCTGATAAATCAATAGCGCAATTAATCAATAAAGAATTCTTTAACATTAATGACCAAACTGCTTCATAGTTAAGGCAGAAAGAAGTATTACAACTCTTCAAATCATTCAATACATGCTTTGCAATACAGAAACGAGAAATATTAGCACAGCAAAAACTGATATATGAAGGATCTTTTATTGCAACTTCCCTCAGAGTATATCCCTTATATTTTCCAAAGGTAAATTTAGAGTCACTGAAATAGTAATGAAGAGCAGTGGACATACTATGTTATTAAATTTTACTACAGCAATATACTAGAATGATTCAGTTCTCACGCCAGAAGCGAATTTACTGATATCCCTATAGCAACATTAAACCGAATAATCTACCGCTCACCAACCTCTCTAGCCCCCCAAACACCTCCACCCGCTTCATCGGCAGCACAGCCCCCGGAACAGGAATCGGGCATGTAGAATTCGCCACGCGAGTTCGGTGCACCTTAACATTCAGAGCCCCAGTACGCTTGTAGTTGAAGTTGCGCAGCTGCCAGGCTACGTGTTTGCCGAGTGCTGGGTTATACCCACCGCCCTATCTCGCCGAATAAGCCAGAACTTATTTTTTGCTTAATGCACATCATCACGGCATTACTAGTAGGCTGCACAGGTATAAATCCAAACTTTTTGGCAGGCTGCGCATTATATGCACACCAAACCGCAACCCAATTTCAAGATGGACAACAGTCAGCATGCACACCCCACGGGTGATTCGATTCTGGAAGAAGTGAATGGGCCGGCGGCCGCACAGTGCCCTTTCAGCAGCGGCGCGCTGCAACGCAGTGCCGGCGGAGGCCGCACCAACCGCGAGTGGTGGCCCAACCAGTTGAAGCTCAACATTCTGCGGCAGCACGCCAGCCTGTCCAACCCGCTAGACAAGGATTTCAACTACGCCGAAGAATTCAAGAAGCTCGACCTGGCAGCGGTTAAGCAGGATCTGTTTGCGTTGATGACGGACTCGCAGGACTGGTGGCCGGCCGACTACGGGCACTACGGCCCGCTGTTTATCCGGCTGGCCTGGCACAGCGCCGGCACCTACCGCATCGGCGACGGGCGCGGCGGCTCCGGCTCGGGGGCGCAGCGGTTTGCCCCTCTCAACAGCTGGCCCGACAATGCCAACCTCGATAAGGCCCGCCTGCTGCTGTGGCCCATCAAACAGAAATACGGCCAGCAAATCTCCTGGGGCGACCTGATGGTGCTCGTCGGTAACTGCGCCCTGGAGTCGATGGGGTTCAAAACGTTCGGCTTTGCCGGGGGCCGCGAAGACGTGTGGGAACCCGAGCAGGACATCTACTGGGGCTCGGAGGCCGAGTGGCTGGCCGATGAGCGCTACACTGGCAACCGACACCTGGAAAACCCGCTGGCCGCCGTGCAGATGGGGTTGGTGTACGTGAATCCGGAAGGTCCGAACGGCAAGCCCGATCCGGCCCTGTCGGCCCACGATATCCGCGAAACCTTCGGCCGCATGGCCATGAACGACGAGGAAACGGTGGCCCTGATTGCCGGCGGCCACACCTTCGGCAAAACCCACGGCGCCGCCGACCCCGGCAAATACGTGGGCATGGAGCCCGCTGGTGCCAGCATGGAAGAAATGAGCCTCGGCTGGCGCAACAGCTACGGCAGCGGCAACGCCGGCGACACCATCACCAGCGGCCTTGAAGGCGCCTGGACCAGTACGCCCGCCCAGTGGAGCAACGACTACTTCGATAACCTGTTCGGCTTCGAGTGGGAGCTAACCAAGAGCCCTGCCGGGGCGCACCAGTGGCGGCCCGTAAACGGCGGCGGCGCCGGCACCATCCCCGACGCCCACGATCCGGCCAAGAAGCACGCCCCCTTCATGCTCACCACCGACATCGCCCTGCGGGTAGACCCGGCGTATGAGGTGATTTCGCGGCGCTTCCACGAACACCCCGACCAATTTGCTGATGCCTTTGCCCGCGCCTGGTTCAAGCTGACCCACCGCGACATGGGCCCAATTGAGCGCTACCTCGGCCCGGAAGTGCCTACCGAAGAGCTGATCTGGCAGGACCCGGTGCCGGCCGTTACCCACGCGCTGATTGACAGCCAAGATGTGGCTACCCTCAAGGACAGAATACTGGCTTCCGGCCTGTCAGCATCCGAATTGGTGGCTACTGCCTGGGCTTCGGCCGCTACCTACCGCGACTCCGACAAGCGCGGCGGCACCAACGGCGGCCGTTTACGCCTAGCTCCCCAGAAGGACTGGGAAGTCAACAAGCCGGCGCAGCTGGCGCGGGTGCTGCATGTGCTGGAAGGCGTGCAGCGGGAGTTCAACGGCGCTCAAACTGGCGGCAAGCAGGTGTCGATGGCCGACCTGATGGTGCTGGCCGGCGCGGCCGGTATCGAGCAGGCCGCGCGCAACGCCGGCCACGAGGTGACGGTTCCGTTCACGCCGGGCCGGGCCGACGCCTCGCAGGAGCAAACCGACGTGGCCTCGTTCCGGGCGCTGGAGCCGGGCGCCGATGGTTTCCGCAACTACCAGAAGGCGCACCACAAGGCTTCGGCCGAAGAAATGCTAGTGGACAAAGCCCAGCTGCTGACGCTCACCGCGCCCGAGCTAACGGTGCTGTTCGGGGGCCTGCGGGCCATTAACATTAACTTCGATGAGTCGCAGCACGGCGTCTTTACCGACCGGCCGGGCGCCCTCACCAACGACTACTTCATCAATCTGCTCGATATGGACACCACCTGGAAAGGCATGTCGGACGCGCAAACCGCCTTCCAGGGCCGCGACCGGAAGACTGGTGCCGTGAAGTGGACTGGCACCCGCGCAGACCTGATTTTCGGTTCGAACTCCGAGCTGCGGGCCTTGGCGGAGGTGTACGGCTACGCCGATGCTCAGCCCAAATTCGTGCGCGACTTCGTGGCTGTATGGGCTAAAACAATGAACCTGGGCCGTTTCGACCTGGCATAAGGTAACTGCCCCAGACCAGCGGCCGTGGGATCAATGCCTGAGCAACGCATCAAGCAACTAGAAACAGTGCTGCCCGAACAGAAGCGCCACTAGCAGCAGTTGAAAAAACAAGCGAAAAGCCTCGCCGAAAAATCCGAGCTTGTTCTTACCTCAAACTCAAACGCCCTTCCGGCCATATGGCTGGAAGGGCGTTTTTGCGTGGTTGCCTCTCCGGGTAGCTCATCTCCTAAACAGCTTATCCCAAGCGACTAACTGCTCGAAATAGGCTGTTTAGAACAAGATTCGGCAAGCTATTGCTTGAGAAGGCGCGTTACGGCGCTTGCCTTGCCTTTCACGGCTGTGATGGTGTACAAGCCCTCGGGCAGTTGGCGGAGGTCGACTGCCTGCCAGGCTTGCTCCGCGGGTATGGTCTGAACTACGGCTCCTAGGGCATTGATTACCGTAATCTGGCCGCCTACCAGCGCCGGGGCTAACGCCAGCGTAACGGATTGCCCGGCCGGATTAGGGTACACCGCTATTGTGGCGCTGCCGGTTGCTGCCCCGGTTTGCTCTGAGTTCAACGAGGTTCGGTTGGCCGGAGTAGTAGATGAAGCAACCCGACCCACGGCAATACCGCGGCCAGCCGTACTCATATACACACGGCCGTAAGTGTTCATATCGCCCATCACAAACTGGCCGTTAGCCGGGCCGCCATACTCGTGCCGGGTGTCGTTTACGCGCACCCAGGTAGCTCCTTGGTCGGTGGAGCGGTGGATGCCACGAGCCCCACTCACGTCGCCCCAGATAAAGATGGTTTCGTAGTTGCTGCCGGTGGCGGCTTTGCCTATACCCACTGCTCCGCAATACGTTACGTTGCTGAGCTTGGTGAAGGAGGTGCCGGAATTGGTGGAGCGAACCAGCCCGCCGCCGTAGAGCGCCACCCACAAGTGCCCTTCCCGCCCCGGTACGGTCCGGATTACGCTAGAGCCGCCAGTAACCAGCGTGGCAGCGGCGGCAAATGAAGCGCCCCCGTTGGTGCTTACCAGCATAGAGCCGTTGGCCGGATTGTAAGCGTAAAACTTACTGGCATTCACCCGGTCGGCTACCGGCCGTGCGTTGCTGAATGTTAGTCCGCTCACCGTGGTCCAGCTACCGCCGTTGTTGGTGGAGCGGTAGGTGGTAGTGGCGGTGGAGTTGGGGCAGTGCAACAGGACGCTGCCATCGGCCGACAAGGCTACTTGTCCCTTGGTGCCGTTGATAGCCGCCGTTTTCGTCCAGGTCACGCCCTGATCGGTGGAGTAATACATGGTATCGCCAACCCGCACTACTTTGTTGGGATTGAGGCCCGCATAATCCAGGCCGGTTGTGGTGCCGATGCGGGGCGAGTAAATAGGCGCGTAAACCGTCACGTCGGTGTGGCGGAAGCCGTCGTAGTCGCCGATAACTGATAGCAGCGGCCCACCAGGAAGGCTCACCACGTTCAGGGGTACGGTTTCTTCCAGGCCCTTGACGTTGAACTTCCAGGTACCCGAAACGTCGATATCATCGTTGGAATACACCCCGTTGCCGGAGGTGACCCACACTTTCTTGCTGTTGAACGGGTCAAACTCGATGCAACCGGCCCAGTGAATAGACTGCCCCGGCACCCAGGTAACCCCGTTGGGGTCGAGGGTGAAGCCGCGGGCTACTACATCGGTCCAGCTGCTGCCCCCGTTGGTTGACAGGTAAAAATGGTCGCCATATACGCTGCCTTGCAGCTGGTATGTGTTGGTAGTGGAGATGACGATGCGGTTGGGGTTCTTGGGGTCAACGTTGATGCCGCCGAACGCACGGTTCACACCAGCCGGGGTCAGGTTGGTCCAGGCGCCGGAGGCCAGCGTATACTTCCAGATCTGGCCTTGGTCGTAAGGCTCGGCAGTGGTACCGTTCGGACCCGCGCCGTTGCCGTAGCTGATCAGCAGGTTGCCATCACTGGTGAGCACGGCGCGCTGCGGCATCAGGCCACTAGCTAAGTTGGGGTTGACCAAGGCCGTGAACGTGGCGCCCGCATCTTCACTTTTGTACAGGTTTTGGGTGTTGCCAGCGCGAGAAATACCAGCAAAGATTCGCCGGGTTACGCCGCTGGCCGTGCTGTTTTTGTCTAATACCACAAAGCTGACGCCATTGCCGTTGGCCGTGGTAGTGACGTTGAGTGCTCCCACTTGGGCCCAAGTGCTACCGGAGTTGGTGCTCTTAAACAAGCCGTTGGAACGCGTACCCACGTACAGCGTGGCGCTGTTGACGGGGTCTACCTGCAGCTTCTCGCCGTTGCTACGGCCCATGCCGTTGCCGTGGGCCTTGAATTGCGCCGTTACATCTACCACCGTCCAACTATCGCCGTAGTTGGTGGAGCGCAAAATAAACGAGCGGCCGTTGTTGAAATAGTTGATGCCGCAGTAGGCGTACACCGTCGCCGAGTTCTGGGGGTCGAGTGCTATAGATTCGACCCCGAACATGCCTTGCTCCTGATCGGAGGCAAAATCCATCAAAGGCAGCCATTTGCTGTTTGTCGCGTCCCAACGGTATGCGCCGCCCACGTCGGTGCGAGCATACATCAACCCGGCTTGCGTTTTGCTGGTCACAATGCCGGAGACAAACCCGCCACCGCCAATGGCTGCATTGCTCCAGTTGTAGGCTTCCGTGGTTTGGGCTTGGCTGCTGAGCTGTAGAAACGACAACAAGCAGACGAGCGCAAAGGCTTGCTTGTAGAAGAGTGCATACCTTTTGTTTGAAGTATTCCTGTCTGTCATAGCGTGGGGATTAAAGTTGGAAATCGATTGTGCAAACGTTTGCAATGTAATAACTATTCATATTGTTGTACTATGCTATTACCAATAGAATTATGGCTTATATACGGAAAGGGTATTTCAAGCTTATTCACACGCAAATGCATGCTTGAAGCTTTGAGCGAAAGAGCCTTTATTCAACTGCTTTTCCTCCTTGACATAGATTATTCGGTGGGCCCTTCTACTTGTTGATGCACCATCCAAAATGTATAGCCCATTTCCTCCTACTGGCCCTTCTAGCTTTGGTTTGCCTACCTCGTCGGCACTAATCATTCGGCAGGCTACTGTTATTGCAAAGCGAGTGTTAGGTAGCGGCCCACCAAGTGGGAGCAGAACTTAGAGCCTAGCCTTCATGGCACAAATAAGCCATGCAGCACCCCAATAACCGCTGGGTACCGTCCGCGTACACCTAGCTATGAAACGCTTTTTACTTTTTACTTTTCTGGCCTTATCCGCTTGTAGCTCCGAACGTGAATCGGCGGGCCGCAAGCAGGAAGAAGTGGTGCCAGCCGCCGTAAAGAGCGAAGTATCTACAACGGAAAGAGTAGGCGAAACTGGCCGCAACCACGCCTATATTCGGCGCTTCTATATGAGCAAAGGGCGCTTCTACGTGACTTTGGACTACATCCAGTTTCTGACCGGCAAGGCCGCCGTGGCAGCAGCCCGGCGCAAGGGCGACGCCCAAGTGGAAGTGGTAAACGGCGACTCCATCTATTCGGTGTTCGACGACCACTACATCGTCAACGACATTATCAGGCCACGTACCTTCCCGCTGAGCGAGCAAGCTACTATCACGCTTTGGGACACCTCCAGTGACTTACGTCAATACAGCGCAACGCCCGCGCAAATGCTGGATAAAGGCAAAGCCTTGTTCCGCTACGCACCTTTTATCGTGGAAACCACCCAAGGCCGCGTTACGAGCATTACAGAGCAATACGTGCCGTAGAGAGGTGCGGCATGCTGTTGTGTTGGATGTTCACCGTAGGCTCAACTACTCGGCATAAAAACTTACGTTCCCTGCTGAATTAAGTAGCCCTTCAATAGCTAACGTGGCAGAAACGAAAAGAAGAGTAGCACTATCGCCAACAGTACAATGATAGCACCAGCTATTAGGAAGAAGACCACTTTTATTAGCGTGTGATTCAACTTGTCGAAGGCATCGACGGTGAAGCGGCAAGGATTGAGGGGTCGTAGCGGAGGCCAACGGTTTGGCCGGGCTTGTACTGCAGCCTCGCAAAAGATAGTGAACACCCCTGCAAAAATGCCAGCTACGTACAGAAACAAGCAGTTGAACTGCATCCGAAGTCAGTATAGAGCCCACCTTCAAACGCTGAGCTTACTAACAAGTTATCGGACCTAGGAGGCCGGCAGTTACTTGGCGGGAACCATCAAATTCCACTTTCCACAGATATTTTTTCACTGAAAATTCAATGAAACCAGCAACTTGCGGCCCCATGCAAACCTTAGCCGTTGCTTTTGGCGGCTCGCCTTACTGTTCCTACACTGCTCTCTGTTTATGCGCAAACTTTTCCTGTGCTTCCTGCTTCTGCCGCTTGGCCTGGCCAATGCCGCGGCGCAATCGGCCCCCGCTCCCATTATCATCGAAACCAGCCACACGAGCCTGGTTTTCGCGGTGGGCGAAAACAAAAAGCTCTACCAAACCCACGTGGGCACCAAGCTCACCAACCAGCAGGACTACAAGAGTCTGCCAAACAAACACGAAGCCTACGCCACCGCCGGCACCGACAATCTATTTGAGCCGGCTATTCGAGTAGTGCATCCCGATGGCAACCCCTCGCTTAGTCTGGCTTTTGTGGGGGTGCAAACCAACAAAGTGGGCGACAACGTGACCACCACCATCCAACTGAAGGACCCGCAGTACCCGGTGGAAGTGGCGCTGCATTTGACGGCGTATTTCAAGGAAGATGTCATCAAGACGTGGACGGAAATTCGGCACCAGGAGAAGCGGCCGGTGCTACTCACCAACTACGCCTCCGCCATGCTGCACTTCGATGCCGACAAGTACTGGCTCACGCAGTATCATGGCGACTGGGCCGAAGAGGTACGCATGCAGGAAAGCCAGCTTACAAGCGGCGTGAAGGTTATCGACAGCAAGCTCGGTACGCGGGCCAATCAGTACCAGACGCCAACCTTTTTCCTGGCCCTGGACAAGCCGGCCGACGAAAACACGGGTGAGCTCATAGCCGGCACCCTTGGCTGGACTGGCAACTTCCGGTTTGCCTTCGAATTAGACCAGCTCAACGCCTTGCGCATTTCGGCGGGCATCAATCCTTATGCTTCGGAATACACGCTGCCAGCGGGCCAGCCGTTTGTTACGCCCGAGTTCATCTTCACCTACTCCAACCAGGGCAAGGGCCAGGCCAGCCGCAACCTGCACCGGTGGGCGCGGCAATACAGCGTGCTCGATGGCACGCAGCCCCGCCTAACGCTGCTTAACAACTGGGAAGCTACCTTTTTCAATTTCAACGAAGCCAAGCTCGACTCTCTGATTGGCGGGGCCCGCACGCTCGGCGTGGATCTGTTTCTGCTCGATGATGGCTGGTTCGGCAACAAATATCCCCGCAACGACGACAAGGCCGGCCTCGGCGACTGGCAGGCCAACAAAACCAAGCTCCCGAGTGGCGTGGGGCACCTGGTACAAACCGCGCAGAAGGAAAACGTGAAGTTCGGTATCTGGCTGGAGCCTGAAATGGTAAACCCGAAAAGCGAGCTGTACGAGAAGCACCCCGACTGGATTCTGAAGCTGCCCAACCGTCCTGAAGACCTCAGCCGCAACCAGCTGGTGCTGGACCTGACCAACCCCAAAGTGCAGGACTTCGTGTTCAACGTGGTAGACGAGCAGCTTTCCAAGGGCGTGGCCTACGTGAAGTGGGACTGCAACCGGATGCTGACCAACACCTATTCCCCTTACCTGGGCAAAAATCAGGGTCACCTTTTCATCGACTACGTGCGGGGCTTGTACAAGGTGCTCGACCGAATCCGGCAGCGGTATCCGCACGTGCCCATGATGCTGTGCTCGGGTGGCGGCGGCCGCACCGATTACGGGGGTTTGAAGTACTTCACCGAGTTCTGGGTGAGCGACAACACCGACGCTTTCGAGCGGGTTCTTATTCAGTGGAGCTACTCCAACTTCTTCCCGTCTAACACAATGTCCAGCCACGTAACCAACTGGAATCGGCAGCAGTCCATCAAGTTCCGCACCGATGTGGCCATGATGGGCAAGCTGGGCTACGATATTGAGGTGGACAAGCTGAAGCCCGAGGAGTTGGCGTTCAGCCAGCAGGCCATCAAGGATTACAAACGCCTGAGCCCGGTTATCTGGCAAGGTGACTTGTTCCGGCTCCGCTCGCCCTACGAAAGCAGCCAGGCGGCCCTAGTGTACGTGGACCCTGCCCAGCAACAGGCGGTGCTGTTTGCCTACAACCTGCACACCCGCTTCAATGAAACAGTGCTGCCCGTGAAGCTTCAGGGCCTCGACCCCTCCCGCCGTTACCGCATCACCGAAATTAACCTGATGCCCGGCAGAAAGTCGCAGCTGGCCGCCAACGGCCAAACTTACTCCGGCGACTACTTAATGAAAGCCGGCATTCTGGTATCGCCCAACAACGCACCCGCCCTCACCAGCCACGTGTTCGAGTTGCGGGCGGAGTAGCTTGCTCGTTTTTGGCTTTCAGCTTGAAATTAGGCTCGGCTTATTGAGTTCGATAAACTAAAAACAACCAACCAAAAACGGCTACTAAAGCGGGGGTATCGTACAAGGAGGAGTATTTAACCTTAAACTGCGCTCAACCATGGCAACTACCAAAGCCCCTGCTGATACCGATCAACCGCTTGACGAACGCTCCAATAATGCCGTTCAAGGCAAGCAAGATGCCGGCGTAGTCGGCCAGAGCAGCGGCCGGCCCACGTACGGCACCGGCGGCTACGAACTAAACCTAGACGAGGAAACCGGTGACCAAGGCGGCTCCGGCAGTGCTTCCTCTTCGACCAGCAAAGCCCCACACGAGTCATCAGAAGACGATAAGTAAGCAGTTCGATCTAATTAAGCACGAGTACAAAGAAGGAGGGCGAAACCTAGGTTTCGCCCTCCTTCTTTTTTGTAGGCTTAGTTGCTAACTTTTGTGTTTGGCTCTCTTTATAGATTTTATGCGCAGGATATGAACAACTCTCCCGAATTAGGTTCGGGAGGGTTTCCAACGAAAGGTTCTTTACCCCACAAACGGCGGCTGGAACTGCGGGGCGACTCGCTTCTTCGAGGCTTGCTCGTAGGCATACGCCACCGTCAGCAACGGGCCTTCGGTGTACGCCCCACTCACAAACGACAAGCCAACGGGCAGGCCATTGACCACGCCCATCGGGACGGTAATATGTGGGTAGCCGGCCATAGCGGCGGGCGATGACGAGCCGGGGCCGCCGCCAGCGTCGCCGTTGATTAGGTCGATGACGCGGGCGGGGCCGGTGGTGATGCCCACGATGGCATCGAGCTTGTTGGTGCTGATGGCCGCGTCGAGAATCTGGCGGGCACCTAAGTGCGACTTGCGAAGGGCCGCTTGGTACTTGGGGCTGCTCAAGCCTTCCAGCTTCTGCGAAGATTCCAGAATTTCCTGCTGGAAGAACGGCATGGCCTTGGGCTTGTTTTGGGTGTTGAAGGCAATGACGTCGGCCAGGGTTTTGACGGGCGTGTTGGCCGTGGCCAGGTACTTGTTTACGCCGTCCTTGAACTCGTACAGGAGCACGTCATATTCGGCTTCGCCGAGGGCGTCGCAGGGCTTATCTACCTCCACTTCTACCACTGTGGCACCTTGGGCTTTGAGCAGCTCTACGGCTTGCTTGAACAGCGGAATGGCGCCGGAAACCCCTTCCAGGTGGCGCTTTTCTATACCGATGCGCTTGCCTTTGAGGCCGTTGGCATCCAGAAACTTGGTGTAGTCGGGCTGGTTTTTGCCGGCGCTTTCTTTGGTTACGGCATCGGTAGGGTCTTGGCCGGTGAGGGCGCCGAGCAGAATGGCCGCGTCGCGGACGTTGCGGGCCATGGGACCGGCCGTGTCTTGGGTGGCGGAAATCGGGATGATGCCGCTACGGCTCAGCAGCCCCACCGTTGGCTTGATGCCCACCAGCCCACAGCACGACGAGGGCGACACAATAGAGCCATCGGTTTCGGTGCCAATGGCCACGGCGCACAGGTTGGCCGAAACAGCCGAGCCCGAGCCGGCGCTGGAGCCGCTCGGCGTGCGGTCGAGGATATAGGGGTTTTTGGTTTGGCCGCCGCGGCTGCTCCAGCCACTGGTGGAACGCGTGGAGCGGAAGTTAGCCCACTCGCTCAGGTTGGTTTTGCCGAGCAGCACTGCTCCTGCGGCTCGCAACTGTTTAACGATAAAGGCATCCTGCGTGGCCTTATGCCCGATTAGAGCCAGGGAGCCGGCGGTAGTTTGCTGCTTGTCGCCGGTGTCGATGTTGTCTTTGATGAGCACCGGGATGCCGTGGAGCGGACCGCGCAGCTTGCCGGCTTTGCGCTCCTTATCGAGCGCATCGGCAATGGTGAGGGCGTCGGGGTTGACTTCAATTACCGAGTTGAGCTTCGGGCCGGCCTTATCGATGGCTTCGATGCGCTTCAGGTATAATTCGGTGAGGGAGCGGGCGGTGTGCTGGCCGTTGGCCATCTTCTCTTGCAGCCCGCTGATGGTGGCTTCGTTTAGCTCGAAGGAGTCGGGGGCTGCTGCCTCGCCGGTGGGGCCGGTTGCTGGCTTGGTGTTGGCCTCCGTGGTGCAGGCGGTGGTGCCCAAAGCGGTAAGTGCAAACCCGGCCAAGGAGCCGTTCCGCAAGAAAAGCCTTCTGTTCATTGGTGAAGTTGTTTTTGCTGTACGGCTGTAAGATAGAACCCCGGCCGTACTTCTCTTACTTCACCCGCGAACTATCTTCCCGGTGCGTGGGCACAGAAATAGCGTCTAGAAGCTGACCTGTTTCAGAAATTCGGGCGCCGGTGAGAGCGTGGCCGTACACGGCGCCGGTGTCCAAGTTCAGTGAGTTGGCTGCCGTATCCACCACATATATACCATTAGGGGTGGGCGTGTGGCCGATTACTTGCAGCTTGCCGATGTTGTGCAGCGGTCCTCGGCGCCACAGCAACCCGTCAGGATTTTCTTCGTCAAACGGGTCGGGGGTAGCGGCAATGCCGGCGTGGCTCACGAAGACGTGCTCGTTTTCCCAAAACAAAGGCCGTTGCTTGATCCAGGCTAAGTGCGGAGTCAATAGCTCAGGTTGGGCTTCGTACTGCTGTATAGTGAGGTCCCCACCCCACTCCGGCCAAGAGGTCGAAAGATAGCCTAGACTGTAATAATCCAGCATGCCTGCTTCGTGGTTGCCTTTCAGAAACCGGGCTTGCTCGGGGTATTTTTCGCTTAGCTCTATGGCTAGCGCCACGCACTCCGGGGCAAAGTTGCCGCGGTCCATCAAGTCGCCGACCTGAATCAAAAGCTCTTTTTCGGGCTGCCAGTGTTGCAGCAATTCTTGCAAGGTGTGGTAGCAGCCGTGCACATCACCAACAACAAACAGATCCATAGCAGCAGGTGTACACAAGTGTTCTATTGATAAGTGCGGTTGACCTGCCCCCGGCCCTCTCTCCTCAGGCAGAGGGGGAACCAGGAAAAAGTTAAGAGCCAACAGCGTTTCTAGAGCTAGTTCCTCCTCTGCCTGAGGAGAGAGGGCCGGGGTAAAGTCCCGTAGCAGTTCTGTGCGAGCAGAATAAGCATTGCCTTGCGCCTAAAGTTTATGGGCATTCACAAAAAAGCTGACTATTGACAGCACAACTTGTTTTCGGCGCTGCCATAGTTAGGTGGTTTCGCTTGGCATCTTCGGCTTGTTCCGCTGGCACTTTTCGCCGCAGTATTTCACCTCGTCCCAGGAGTTACGCCACTTCTTGCGGTATTCAAAGGGTCGGCCGCAGGTGAGGCAGATTTTAGTGGGCAGGTTGCCTTTTGTGAGCTTGGCGGGAATAGGCATAGGGTGTTGCTTACGGACTAACTCGGTTTACTGTTTAGTTTTAACAAGCACCAACTGTGAGGCAGCATACTATTTTCAGGGCTTAGCAGTTCGCTTGCACAAAATTGAATTTTATGAAATTAATTTAAATCTACGCAGCTTGTGTTAATGTATTTTTAATGAAAAAAGGTTTTTGTTGACAAATCCATAATTTAGAGCTTTGCGTATGTAGCCCTACTTCACTGCCTCAACCAAACTTTTACACTAATAGCATGAAAAAAACTTTACTCGGGTTGCTGCTCTGGATGAGCAGCACCGGAGCCGTACTAGCTCAGGCATTTATTGATTCTCACCTCTCTTCGGCCCTGGCTACTGCCACTGGGGCACAGCAGGTAGTGGTTACCTTCAAAGGCAATGGCGCCCCTTCGGCCGCCAACCTTCTGAAACTACAAACATTGGGCATCGTCCGGGGCGTTTCGCTCCAAGCCTTGCCAGTAGCCGGTGTACTAGCCACTCCCGCCCAAATCAACCAGTTAGCTGCCGACCCTAGCGTGGCATCCATCTATTTAAACCGCTCCCTCACGCGCGACAACGACGGCGCTACTGCCCTAACCGGCGCTCAGCGTGTACGTCTGGAATCGTCCTTTACGCAGCGCAACGGCGGTTTGCCGGTGTCGGGCAAGGGCGTGGGCGTGCTAATTAACGACAGCGGAGTTGACGGCACACACGCGGACTTGAAGCTCGGCCAGAACCTGAAGCAGAACGTGTTAGGTACCACCAACCTGAACGCACAAAATGCTCTGCTGCCCATCACCTACCTAGAGAATGTGCCCAACACCGACCAGACGGGCGGCCACGGCACGCACGTAGCCGGCATTGTGGGCGCTACAGGCGCGGCCTCTAACGGCAAGTACGCCGGGGTCGCGCCGGGGGCCGACCTCATCGGCTATGGCACGGGCGCAGGCTTGTTTATTCTGGACGTGGTAGGCGCGTTTGACTACGCCCTGGTGCATCAGTTTCAGTACAACATCCGCGTTATCACCAACTCGTTTGGCACCACCTCGGACGTTGGTACCGAGCCTAACCCCCTCGATCCTATTACTATTGCCACTAAACGCTGTGTGGACCGCAACATTGTGGTGGTATTCTCGGCCGGCAACTCGGGCGCGGGCTCGGGCACCATCACCGGCAACTACAAGAAGGCTCCTTGGGTAATCTGCGTGGGCAATGCCGACAAGGCCAGCGTACTAGCGCCCTCGTCTTCACGTGGCCGCAAAGGCGTGAATGGCACTGTAACCGTTGATGGCCAAAGCTTCCCGTGGCGCGACGAGCCGACGGTAACCGCCCCCGGCACCGATATCGTTTCGACCCGCGCTATTTCGCCAATCGGCTTGCTCAGCACGCAGCAAGATATTCAAGCCATTGAGCCGGCCTACCTGCCTTTCTACACCCACCTCACGGGCACCAGCATGGCGGCCCCGCACGTAGCGGGAATCGTGGCTCTGATGTTGGACGCCAACCCCAACCTGACGCCGTTGGAGGTGAAAACTATTCTGGAGCAAACCGCTACCAACCTACCTAACCGCGAATCGTGGGAGGTGGGTCGCGGCATGGTGAATGCTTATGCCGCCGTCGACCGGGCTTTCCGCCAAGCTAGCTATGGCGCTTCGGTGAATGCCACTCGGGTGTTCAACAGCAGCGTGAACACCAACGCTACTAGCTCGCCGTTCACCATCAATTTCAACCCGGCCACCACGGCCAGCAACAGCCAAACGTTTGCCGTAGCCGCCGGCACTTCCTCGCTGGAAGTAAGCTGCAAAGTATCGGGTTTGCTCGGCGAGACGGGTAACCCGGTGAATCTGGTGCTGCTTTCGCCGAGCGGTAAGCGCTATGCTTCCGGTATTTCGGTGCTGTTTGCTACCAGTCCGGGCCGGGCGGTGGCCGTGGCCGGACCTGAAACTGGCACCTGGACGGTACGCCTTGATGGCTTGCAGGGCGTGGCACTGCCCGAAACCGTAACGGGTACTATTTCCTTGAACCAAGCTGCCGGCGCTACGGGCCTAGCTGATGCCGTCGGACACCCCGCCGAGGCCTCTATTCAACTGGCCATTAGCAAGCGCCTGATGGACGGGCTTTCCAATGGCTTCAAGCCCAATCAAGATTTGAGCCGCATCGAGTTGGCTGATTACCTGCTCATGGGCCAGGCCGTGCGCCAGTTTCTACCTATCAGCGGCGCCGTGAGCTTCGGCGACGTAAGCGCCACCGACCGCCTATTGGCCGAATCGGTAACGGCGAAAGGTGCCGCTTTGCGCGACCGGAACCAGGTGCAAAACGGGGTCATGCAGCCCCTGGCTAGTGGCGTGTTCGGCCCGTCGGCGGCCGTTACCCGGGCTAGCCTGGCCTACTCCCTGGTGCAAAGCCTCGGCTTGCAAAACAAAGCGCAGCAAGCCCCCACCTCGCTAACCGTAGACGTAGATGGCCAGCGCATTGCTATTGATGATGCCGCCCAAATTCCGGCCGGCTTGGCAGGCTACGTGCAAGTAGCCCTCGACATGAACATCATCAACGCCTACTACAGCCTCACGCAA
>NZ_DASVSY010000030.1:0-90603 GCF_036387835.1 Hymenobacter sp.
AAGAAACTGGCCCTGATTGCCGTCTGCAACAAGCTGCTCAAACAAGCCTGCGCCATTGTTAAGTCCGGCGTGGCTTATCAGCCTGATTTCGCCCAAAAAACCGTGCCCATGACTTGACTTTTAACACAGTTCATGTTTGAGCTACGTTTTCGAGAAATCACCGAACGGTGTAGAGACGCCTCTTTGCGTCTCATCGTTCACGCCGCCTGCCTAACCATCGTTCAACGACGAGACGCAAAGAGGCGTCTCTACACCGTTCGAACCGGTTTTTGGCTAATTCAAACAGCTTCTTAAGCGTGCCAGCAATCTGGTTTACATGAAGTAAGCTACCAAAAGCAAAGCCCGCTTTCATTTGAAAGCGGGCTTTGCTTTTGGTAACTCTATTTGTAGTTGGTTGATTCCTCTCTGCCAGTTGTATAGATGGATCCGCTCTACTTCATGATGCGTACCTGCATCTTGATGGCGGCTGTGGGTACGGTGGGGAAAGATTGAATAAAAATGAGCCCATACTTTTCATCAGCAGTCCGGAAGGCGAACACGCGTTGGGTGGTTCCTCTAGCAACCAATGGGTCAGTGCGAGTAGGTACTACTGGAAGCACACCACCATTGAATGCCTGTTGAAAGGCTTCTGTGGTAGTAGAAGTAGCAAAACCAGCAGAATCCAAGGTGGAGCGGCGTAGCTGAGTGACCCGGCGGCTCGGCCAGTTACCTGCACTGAACAAAGAGTTGACTCTTATGAGTTGCTCGTCGTTAGGGGAAGCTAGCGCACGGTCTCCATTAGCCAATGGCAAATACGCCAGATCAACAAGCGCTTGGTTTTCGGGCCGGCTGCGCAAGGCATTTGGGGGGAAGGTCAGACCAGGCAACAGTGCTAAGCTGCTGCGTGAATACCGAGTGGTAGGAGCAGGCAGCAGTACGCTGTAACGATGATAAGTAAGGGTGGAGTCGATGTTACGCAGCTTTAACTGAAAGCTGCGGCTATTCTGTTTGCCCTCCGCATCGAAGGCAGTGAAAGTCCATCTCTCCCGCCCCGAGGTGGTGCGCGTATTAGTCGTAAACTGAAATGCTACCGACTGGCGTTGTTTGCCAGTAAGCACTGTATCTAAATAAATTAGAGTGGTGTTTTCTTTGTACCGCTCCACGGGGTCGTACCCTGTAGCAGGATAGATGAAGGGATTAGGGGGCGGCGTATAGTTCACCTCAATGCGCAAGCGATTCAATTCGGCTTCATCATCATTCTTTTCGGCGAAAATGCGGGTAGAGAAGGTATCACCCGGAACACTAATAATACGATCAGAACTAATCAAACGCGAACTGCCTACGAAGTCGATTCGCGGGCCAGACCCAGGGCCAAGCTCGCACGAAGAAAGTAGCACAAACGCTAGTAGAAACAGAAGCAGAGAAAGACGCATAGTAACAGCAAAGATCGGTATTCGCAGTGACGCTAAGTGGAGCGCGCTAAAAAAGTGAGTTGCAAGCTTTCAGTCCACAGTTGTGGAAGGAGCTCTAGTAGAGGCACGTTTCGGTGCTGCTTTATAAACGTGCAACTCTAGGTTTTAACATTTATTCCCGGTCATAATATTTTAGGTAAAGCGTTACCTGCATAATTAAACAAGGCACAACGAAAATACCTGCTGCTTATAACGCCCGGTTTGTGCCCACAGGCACCAGCTTGCAGTAGTACATAGGATAGCAATATCCCTAAGGAGTAGAAATCTTGGTTGAAATATGTTGGTAAAATTATTTTTCGCAGAATAGTATAAGAAAGATGCAAAAAAGAAGCAGGTCTTGTGAAATTTTGCCGTAGTTCGCGGTATGCCCACGTTTCGGACACCCTGTTTCTTTTTCCTAAGCACCTGCCTGCTAGCTGCGCTTAGCAGTTGCCAACCTGATAAACCGGTCCGCACCGAGCAAACTGCTCCCGCCCTCGCCGACACACTCGACTTGGATTCCTTAGCAAATCCCGTCGGCGCTCTTAATGCTACCCCTATTCGGCGTGATTGGCACCGCCTTACCAAACGCACCAATTCAAGGGAGCCGCTCATCGTGTATCGAAGCGTGCGGCGGGCGCCAGTTGAGCTAAACACTAGTCCACCTCTTGGCGAGGCTACCTTGCTCGATCTGACTCGCAAGGCCAGCGAGTATTTCCAAATCGACCCAAGCAAAGCGGCGGAAGTACGGGGGCGCACCGGGACGGTGCTGCGGTTAGCTGCTGGCACTCTAGTGGATGCCAACCAGCGCCCAGCAACCGGCCCTGTGTGGGTGGAGATGAAAGAGTGCTATACTCTGGCCGAAATGGTGCTTACCAATCTTACTACGCTTACCACCGATGACGAACCATTGCAAACAGCTGGCATGGTGTTCGTACGGGCTACTGCAGCCGGGCAGCCCCTGCAGGTAGCTGCCGGCCGCACCTTGCGCCTGGAAATCCCCATTGATCAAGGGCTGCCGCTTCCTGATATGCGCCTCTACTACGGCCAAGGCACCGCACCCGTACGGTGGATGGCCGCTCCCGAAGCGGCAGCGCCTGCGGCCGTCGAAACCATTTACACCGAGGCTAGCCGGATGCCTGCTTACGGCAGTGGGCCGGCCGACATCAACCGCTTGATCCGTTACCCGCACGAAGCATTAGTTAGTCAGACCCAGGGTGTTGTATTTGCTTCCTTTGTGGTCGATGAAAGCGGCCGGGTGCAGAAGCCCCACATCCTTCGCGGGCTCGGACACGGCTGCGACGAAGAGGTATTGCGGGTGTTGCGCCAAACGTCGGGTCACTGGACTCCTGGCCAGCGTGACGGAGAATTTGTGAAAGTGAAGATGGTACTCCCGATCCGTTTCTCGTTTCAGCCCGGCCAACTCACCACCGATACCAGCCGCGCAAGTTTATCAGCTCACGCAGAACCAGCACCCGAGCCAGTCGCCACCGAAGAACTTACCGAAGCAATTCCCACCGACCGGTACGTGTTTCATTGCTCACAACTAGGTTGGTTGAACGTAGACCGCCCTTTGACTGGAAGTAGCACCACGCTTGTAGCCCCCACCACTCCCGACGAGGCCACCACGGTGCGGCTGGTACTGCTAGGCGCCACGCCTACCGTGCTGGCGGGTGACGCAGGTGAAGGAGGCTATCAGTTCAAGAGTCTTCCCACGGGTCGCCGGGCAGTAGTAGTCGGGCTGCGTTATCAGGGAGGGGTGCCGTACTTGGCCTGGCAGGAAACCACTACGGGCCAAGATGCCACTGCCCCATTAGAGTTCAATGAAACCACTTTGGAAGAGCTAGAGCGACGGCTGGAACGGCTCTAGCAGAAGAACAAGCGGGTTTTTCTGCCCTTACAGCTTCATCGTAATACTTTGTGGCTCTGTGAAGAAGCGTAAAGCTTCCAAACCACCTTCGCGGCCAACTCCGGAGTTTTTCATGCCGCCGAACGGAGTGCGTAAGTCACGGTGCAGCCAGGTATTTACCCACACAATACCGCTGTGCAAAGCATGGCTTACGCGGTGAGCCCGATTCAGGTCGCTGGTCCAGATGGTGGCGGCCAAACCGTACTCGGTACTGTTCGCCCAACCAAGCACTTCTTCTTCGCTGTCAAATGGCGTGAGTGTAACTACAGGACCAAAGATTTCTTCTTGATTTACGCGGCAGTCAGGACGCAAGCCCTCAAACACAGTAGGCTGCACAAAGTAGCCGCCCGCGCACCGGCCCTCTACCTGTACGCGCTGCCCGCCGGCCAGTAGAGTACCGCCTTCTTCATGCGCTAAAGCTATGTAGCCCAATACTTTTTGCAAGTGAGCCTCACTTACCAAAGCTCCCTGCTGACTACCTGCGTCTTGTGGGTCGCCGATGGTGAGGCCCGCTACTCCTTTCAAAAAACTTTCTTTGAACTGCTCGTAAATCGACCTTTCAACGAAAATTCGCGAACCGCACAAACAAATCTGCCCCTGATTGGAGAAGCTACTGCGCAAGCTGGTGCGTACGGCTTCGGTTAGGTTGCAGTCGGCGAAGATAATGTTCGGGTTTTTACCGCCTAGCTCTAGTGAGATTTTCTTGAACAGCGGCGCGGCCGTGCGGGCAATGTGTCGGCCGGTGGCGGTTCCACCAGTAAAACTGATTGCCTTGATGGTGGGATGCTCTATTATAGCTTGTCCTGCACTCAAACCAGTGCCGTGCACAATGTTGAGGACACCCGCTGGCAATCCGGCTTCTATGCACAACTTGCTCAGCAAGAAGGCGGTATACGGCGTGAGTTCCGAGGGCTTAGCCACCACGCAACAGCCGACTGCCAAGGCCGGTGCTATCTTCCAGGTAAATAAGTACAGCGGTAGGTTCCAGGGAGAAATGCAGCCGACTACACCCAACGGGTGCCGCACAGTATAATTAAGTGCTATGCCTTCTTGAAAGTGCGTCTCCGAAGAAAAATGCTGCGCTGCTGTACCGAAAAAGGCAAAGTTGCTAGCTGCCCGCGGAATGTCAACAGTGCGTGCTAGGCTTACGGGCTTGCCATTGTCCTGGCTTTCCGCCTGTGCCAACTGCTCTAAGTCTCGCTCAATAAGTTCTGCTATGCGTACCAACAGGTGGCCCCGCTCCTCGGCTGGCAAGGCACGCCAAGCAGGGAAGGCCGCTTCCGCCGCGGCTACTGCCTGCGCTATATCGGCTGAATCAGAATCTGGCACTTGCGCATATACCTGACCTGTTGCGGGCTCAATAAGAGGCTGGTAAGAACCGCTAGCTGGTGGTGCGAACTGACCGTCTATGTAGTTTTGAAGTTGCAGCATAGCAGCAGGAATGGTGAGCCCTATAGCAAGGTAGAAAAGGCAGCCTTAATGAATAGTTACTTTTGCTCAGAGTTACTGGTCGTTGTGTGAACTAGACCATGCCCGACTTCAATCTAATTGCTTCTATGAAAACTTGGTTGCGCCTGCTGCTGGTCACAGGCTTCTATGCCTTGCTGTTTGTGCTATTTACCTGGCCGCTGGTTACTCACTTCACAACCGCTTTTCCTACCGTACCAGGACGTGATTCCTTGTTGTATGCTTGGAACTTCTGGTACTTCCGTGAAGCTGTTGTGAACGGCCACAATCCGTTCTATACTGACTGGTTGCTATACCCATGGGGTTCGTGGCTGATAATGCACACCTATATGCCACTGCTCGGGGCACTAAACCTGGTGCTCAATAACGTTCCGCTTACAATCAATAGTGGACTGCTGGTTAATTATTCTCTCTCTGGTACGGGCGCTTATTTACTGTGCCGTCGCTGGGTACGAAACCCGGTGCTGTGCCTATTGGCCGGCGTCATTTTCGCTTATTCACCTTATAAGCTTATCCGCCTGCCCGAACACTACAATTTGGTGCTAACGGCTACCGTGCCATTCTACGTTATGGCGTTTCTTGACGCTTTCACTTTTCGTTTAGGAAAGCTATTACCGCATGTGCATAGCCGAAGAGCAGTAATTTGGTGCCTCGTACTAGGCTGGATTACTTTACTCTGTGACTACTATATCACGTTCGGGCTACTGTACTTTTCCGCAGCTTATGGTCTGTGGTATTTGTTGCGGCTAGGCGAGTTGAATTGGAGCCGCTGGCAAATTTGGCTCCGCGTTGCCCTTGTATTATTAACCAGTCATTTCTTCATCAGACTACTGCGCATATTACAAGTGCCCGACAACGGTGGCCCTTGGTGGGGCGGCGATGTAGTAAGCTACTTCATGCCTCCTCCCACCAGCTATTTCCTTGATTTCGAGTGGGCACAAGAGCTCTACCTGAACCCGAAGGTATTCAATATGCCTGGTTCACTAGAGATGATTCTCTTCTCGGGCTACTCGCTATTAGCACTAGGGCTATTGGTTGTTGTATGGTCTAATCGCCAAGCGTCGGCACGGCATCTCGATCCTAGCGGGCGCCCCTTAGCTTGGGTGCTACTCTTCTTCATGATGCTCACGTTGCCCACGTTGCGCATCAATGGTCAGGAAACGCTCCATCTGCCTACCTGTGTGCTACACTTTATTCCTTTCTTCAATAATATTCGTTGCCCTACCCGCTGGGTAATGATGGTGGGGCTGTTCCTGCCATTGGTACTGTTTAGTAGGTTAGAGGCCTTATGGCAGCCTCGGTTGCGGCCCATACAGCAAATGGCGGCAAGTATGGCCTTGCTAGCAGTGATAATGATTGAGTACTGGCCAAAAGCTATGCACCTCACTACCACCGATGTTCCTATTGTGTACGAAGAGGTAGCCAAATTGCCAGGGAGCACTCTGTTCCCTATTCCTTTTGGAATGATAGATGGCTACCGCAAGATTGGGGAGGTGCAGACCGAACAGTTCTTTTACCAAGCATGGCATCGTAAAAAGCTGCCTACTGGCTACTTTTCTCGCATTGAGCCCAGAATATTTACCGCCTTTCAACAAGATATAGTAGTCAGACGCCTACTAGCGCTCCAAACTTATCCCAACGCAATACCGCCAGCTCAACCTACACCAACGCAAGTCACTGCTTTTTTGCGCAGATACGAGCCTGCCGCCTTTGTTATCGACCCTGCTTACCGTGAACTGCCCGTACACGTTTACTTACGGCAACTCTTACGGCCCTACGGTTATCGTGAACAGGTAATTGGCGACTATGTACTTCTTGCACCGCCTGCCAAGTGAGGTTCTAAAGCATACTTAATTACGTCTACTAATCTGCTAGTGTAGTTGCTCAGTTGAACGCGGTACTTTTTTAGTGGTGATGTTGGTGTCGGAAATGATATAAAGGGGACGTTGCCTTACGTTAGCGGATAGGCGAGCGATGTATTCGCCGATAATCCCTACTGAAATAAGTTGTACGCCTCCTAAAAAGAGAATGCTCATCATGAGCGAAGGCCACCCTGGCTCGTATTCACCCGTTATGAAGCGGGCATACAAGGTGTAGAGTAGTACGAGGAAAGCTACGCCAGATACTACAAACCCGCTGATCGTGGCCGCTTTAAGGGGTGCATCTGAAAAACCTGTAATGCCATCCAGCGCTAACCGAATCATTTTGCTGTATGTGTAGCCCGTTTCACCGCCAGCCCGTTCGGCTCTATCATACTCCACATAGGTCTGTCGGTAACCGATCCAGGAAATCTGTCCTCGTATAAATTTGCTTTGCTCTGGCATAAGCTTGAGCGCATCAACCACTTTCCGCGAAATAATCCGAAAGTCACCAGTGTCTACTGGAATGGAGATGTGCGTGATACTAGCCAAGAGCCGATAGAACATCTTAGCCGTAAACTTTTTGGCCGCACTCTCTCCTTTGCGTGATCGGCGCTTGGCATATACCACTTCGTAGCCCTGTTGAAGCTTCTGGTACAATAACACAATCAATTCCGGCGGATCTTGTAAGTCGGCGTCGATAATAACCACGGCTTCGCCTTCCGATAAATCCAGCCCTGCGGTTACGGCTATTTGGTGACCAAAATTGCGACTGAAATCAATATAACGAACCCGTTCGTCGCGCAGGGCCAGTTCTTGCACCAGCGCCAGCGACTTATCCCGTGAGCCATCGTTGACAAATATGAACTCGTAGCTCAAATCCATAGGCGCAATTACTTCGCGCAACCGTTTATACAACGATGGGATATTCTCTTCTTCGTTATAAATGGGAATAATAACGGAAAGGTCCATAGATGTGATGGTAAGTTAGAGCAAAGATATCGTCGCTTGAAACAAGATTAAGCGGTTCATATAACACAGACCTTTTGTCTAAAAAGGTGTGTATCAAGAACAGCAAGTTTACGTTAGCTCCTCTCTATTTGCCATGGTGTTTCAGTTTTAAAGTTTAGCGCTTTACGCATTATAACTCTTTTCTTTATGAAAGTTGGAGTTAACAGATCCAAGAATTAACAGGCACTGTCAGGGCTTTTTGGCTAAGGCAAATACACTTACTCCTACCGGCGCATTCACAGTTTGCAGTATGCTATTTTCAGCCTTAATGAAGCCAGTTAATAGACTATTGATCAGAGGAGGAGCAGAGAAAAGGTCGTCAGAAGCTGATGCATTGGTTTTGGGCAGAATGCGCTTAAGCAGCCGTACTACAGCAGTCGGGAAAAACAGACTTACATTCCAGTAAGAGCCTCGGCTCACCTCAAGCCCTGCGGCCTGCATTGCGGTTGCCAACTGATTAGCTGTGTAACGTCTAAAATGCTGATTAATGATATCATGCTTCCCCCACAGAAATTGAAAAGCGGGTACAAATATCAACAGTCGACCTCCCGGCCGCAATACCCTTGCCCACTCCCGTAAGGCTTGCGCTTCATCTTCGATGTGTTCCAATACATCCGAGGCTACTACTAGGTCGAACGAGGCATTATGAAAAGTTAGGTTTGCACCATCCATGCACGAAACATTGGGTATACCACGGCGCTCTGCCACTGCTATACCAGCCTCACTTACATCAATGCCAGTAAGGTTAGTGTAGCCAGTGCTACGCAAGCGTTGTAGTAAGGGCCCCCCCGAACAGCCAATTTCGAGAATCGGGGCGTCGGTAGCGAGCTTCAAGTCTTGCACCAGGCGGAAAACCATATCGCGCCGGGCCTGAAACCACCAATAGCTTTCCTCTATCTGGTGATACTTTATTTCGTATTCAATGTTCATTGACCTCAAAAGTAAGCAATCCTAACGCAGCAATCAGCCAAAGTATACTAGGGGAGGATTGATCAATATGTATCATATAGTTGCTTAAGGATAAGGTAGATAAGAGCATATAGGGGATGCAATAAGTGCTATTCTGTGATACCAATTAATCGTCTACTGGTGAAATTATCTGGTCCCATTGGCAAGCCTTATAACGGCGCAGTGCACCTGATTTCTGTTTTGTAAGTATGCCAAGCTACCGGTAATTTCATGTTTGACTTATCGGTGTGAACAAGTTTTGTTGAGTGCTAGGGCATCCATGTTGAACAGCTGTCAAGCTTAAGCAAATCAAGACACCAGCAATTGAATTTAACTTGATTTACACGTTGCAACGCTCCCCTCATTCCTATTTTTTCCCGACTATTAGCAGTGTAACACATTGGTCGCCTGATAAGATAGGGGTAGTCGTATAAATGCTATCCAGACGGGCACGCATGACTGGATTACAGACAACAACTGTCTCGTTTACCTTTATTTCTCTAAGCCTCCAAGAGGGTAAGGGACGAATCTTGTGGTGGTATTTTCTCATGGCAGCCAATCGATAAAACTCCATGCTTGAATTGTAGTCAAGTCCAGAAAGTAGAGTATAGTTCTCTATCTGACCAACCTCTTTAGCTTGGTATTTAATGTGCCGGCCAAACAGAAAATCAGGCTCCTGAACAGGCTGAAAGTCTTCGCTCCAAACCACGCTGAGCGGATAAGCAAAAATGCAGAGCATCAATAATAGCAGGAGCCACGGCTGTTGACCAGCGCCTAAGGCAGTTATTGTAGCTTGAAAGATGAAGGCCAAGCCAACACCAGCCAATAGAGCGCAAAAGGGATAAATAGGGGCTTCGTACCAGAAATATTTGGTTTTGGCTGAACTGATAACGAATAAGAAGAATGGCACGACAAGCGCTATTAATAAGGCTATGTGACGATAAATTCGGGGAGCGGTAGAATGTAAAAGGAGCACAAAGCCAATTGGAAAAAAACAAATCCAAGGTATAAGTTCGTCATGGATAAGCATTTGCAAGTATGCGTCCCAAGGGAAAACTTGATTATTGCCCGACAAATCGTTAAGCATACGCCCACCTAAGTCATTTTCATACATGGCGTGTAAGTAGCCGGCCCCGGCAGATTCGCGCGCTATAAAGAATAGAGCTACTGTTCCAACTATGCCCGCTACCATTACATACACTTCCTTGCGACGAAGCAGAGGCAATAGCTGTTTCCTTAATATGGTGTATAGGAGCAAGGCCGGCAAAAATATTGCTCCCGCTGCACTTTTGGTTAGTAGTGCCAAGGTTATTCCAATGCCGGTATACCATAAGTAGCGCCGATGCCCTTCTTCAAGGTACAGGTAGAAGCTGAGTACATACCACGTAGTAAAAAACACTAATAAAGAGTCGTAGTCGCCACTGCGGGTGACGTGGTTGTCTATATAGCCATTGGTAGTTAATAAAATAAGAGCACTGAATAAGCCCACTAAAGGCGATTTTAATTTGTATGTGCCAAACCAAGCTACAAGTGCAGTGGTAGCTAAGCCTGCCAGAGCTGATGGAATTCGTAACGTTATTTCATTAGCGCCAAACAGCCAGAAAAGGGAGGCCTGTATCCAGATTAAGAGAGGAGGCTTTGTGTTCCACAAATCCGGTGTGCCGAAAGCATAAGTAACTAACCAGTTTTTATTGTTCAGCATCTCCAGCGCATTCATTCCTAGTCTTGATTCATCCCAAAGAACTACAGGTGCTGAACCCAAACGGTAGAATAAGCTTATATAAGCAACTGGTAATAGAATAACAGCAAAAGCGACAAACAGCCGTCGTTGCGACCAGGAGGAGAAAAGGGAGAGTAGAGGATGCAAAGCTTAATAAATTTTAGAGAGAAGAAAGCAAGCAGTCTAAATGCTGTATTCCGTTAAACAATAGGAAATAGATGAGACAGGTCTACCTAAAAGACTTGAAAAGTGGTCGATTAGATGGCGGTATTTCTCCTTGCTCAGCTGAGCAAGGAGTATAGTAGCTATCATCATGTCCGAAAGTATAGCTGCAAATATGACGACCCCATTTAGCTGCCCTGCTAAGATCCTTACCCAAAGATGTATCATCCATCGACTTTTGCAGAATGGTTCGTAACAGCAAAGCAACTACAAAAAGACCAATCTAGTCCGGGGCGCTTGCTATTTTTGGTCTGATAGTAGGCCATTTCACTCTTATGTAGTTGTTTACCGTAGTTGAACCTCGCTGAATGGAAGTTAGAAGCAAAGGTTTAAGCTACCATTGTAAACGATTAATATAATTCAGCTTAACAAGCTACCATATAGCTGCTTGCACCTTCGAAAGCTTACTTATAGCCAGAGTGTAGTGCTTCCGGCCAACTGCAGTATCATAATCAGAGGCAATGGCAGTATTTTCTCTATTTCATTTACAACCGTTACTACTTCAATTTACCAGCTCAACTGTTAATTCATAACAGATTGGCTCTCTTATTGAGCGGAATATTGCCATCTAGCTAGTGCAGTCATAACCTTTAGACTCCAAAGCCTTAGCGCATATAAAATAAATTTCTGCTAGTTTTGACCTTTCAATTAATGATTGTTTAATCTCAAATGAAAAGAGCACTTTTTGCGTTTTTTGCATTATATCTGACTGCATGTGGTGATAAGGCTGCAGACAAGCCAGCGAATCAGCTTACGCACACTGATTTTGAATCAATTGATGGGTGGTTAGGAGACAACACGTCCAATTCGCTAACAAAGGAAAAGGCTCACTCAGGGCAGTATTCCATCAAAGTAGATCCGGCAATTGAATACAGCATCGGTTACAATAACTTACTCGGTAAGCTTAGTGCTAGCAAACTACGCAAAATTAAAGTCAGCGCTTGGGTTTACTTACCAAAAGGAAGTTCTGATGCAGTGTTGGTAACACAAGTTGTTGATCCTGCTAATGCAACTAAACCAATACTTTGGGATGGATTAAGGCTTGCAGATCAAGTAAAAACAAACGATAAGTGGGTCAATGTCGAGAAAGAAATAGCTCTACCTGATAATGTGAGTTATGCAAACAGATTTAACATATACCTATGGCGTACTTCATCCCCAGGTACCGCATTCATAGATGACTTATCGGTTGAAAAAGTAGATTAAATCTTTAGATCGATTTAACCTCGTCAGTTCCCCTTTGATAGCTATTGTACTTACCAAAAAGTGCAAGCTATTGGAGGGGAATTGTAGTAAATAGTCCAAAGTAAATTTTGAATTTGCTTTGTGTGTTGCTATTATTCCAATAGCTATATTAAGGAGGTTGTCCCACGTAAAAATTCTAACCGCGTAAAATAAT
The DNA here is from genome assembly GCF_036387835.1 of Hymenobacter sp. Taxonomy (GTDB): domain Bacteria; phylum Bacteroidota; class Bacteroidia; order Cytophagales; family Hymenobacteraceae; genus Hymenobacter. Next base: position 11,966 of record NZ_DASVSY010000030.1, read on the forward strand.
TCTACAAATACGGTACGATGTCTTGGCATCATATGTAGGGCAGAATCTCAACTATTAAGAATGGTATTTGTGGTTGAGGTAGGATACTACTCCGCAAATGGTTCGACAAGAGTATACAAGTATCAATTCTACTTATATATTTTATATTTCAATCTGCTGAATAGCAAGCTAGCTTCTATAATTCCTTTCTTTTGGTCTTGCATGTAAACGTATCTGTTAGCGAGTTGAGGATTTTCTTCTAGTTTTGAAGTCACAACTACAGCTTTTCCTCACTTTTATGAACAAACTGCTCTACCTATTATTAGCAGTAAGTATGGTTTCCTGCGGCGGGAAAACAGATGAAATTTCTGTTAACCAGCTTGCAAGCAACGATTTTGAATCAGTAGATGGCTGGATGGGGGATAACACGACCCCTTCTCTTACCAAAGAGAAAGCACATTCAGGCCGCTATGCTCTCAAAGTAGGACCAGGAGTGGAATATAGTATGGGTTATAATAATGTGTTGAGTAGGCTCAGTGCCAGTAAGGTTACTAAAATAAAAGTGCGCGGCTGGGTTAATATTCCCAATGGAACATCACAACCAGTGCTGGTTACTACCATAACAGATCCTAATAATCAAGCGGCCAAACCGCTTTTGTGGGAGGGATTGAAGCTAGCGGATCAAGTAAAGTCTTTCAACAAATGGGTAGAAGTAGAGAAAACAATAACGTTTCCCGCTGCAGTTACCTATACCAATAAGATCAGCGTGTACCTGTGGCGGACTGCTGCTGCGGAAACAGCTCTGTTAGATGATCTAACTATTGAGAAAGTAGAGTAGTAGCCAAGGAATAGGACGTTACTCTATGTATGATAATAATGCCATAGTATGTACTTAAGCTCCTCGCTGTCATGAATGATGAAGTAAAGGCATCTGTTTTTCTCCGCTGCTAAACTCTATTAGTAGTAAATGAGGTAGCAAGAGGAGCACGATCTATTTACTTCGTGCTAGGTGTGGTGTGAGACGATATTGCTTCTTACTCGATTAACACTGGTTTCCTACCTAGTGCGAATTTCATAGAATGTTCGGGGCCTAATGGCTCTTGTGCAAGCATGCATCTGGGTAGGGCCAAAGATAGATATGGGTGAAATCGAAGTTGCTAACTGGCTATTGCGGGCAGGATTACGCAGTACTAGCCGCTTGTTAGCGCTCTGCGCAATAGCAGTGCTGACCTCCTGTTCTTCTCATTCCGACCAAGGAAAATGGATAGGTGACTACGTTACAGTTAATGATTTTGAATCGGTACTAGGTTGGGGAAGTGATGCGAGCAGCTTAACGCGCGACCATGCGCACTCTGGCCGCTATGCCGTGCAAGTTGGTCCCGAACATGAGTATGGCCTAACGTATGATTTGCCACTCAGCCAGGCTAGCGTGCATCAGTTGAGAGGTGTAGAAGTAGAAGCGTGGGTGTATCTTCCTAGTAGCCAAGCTTCAGCTATGCTGGCACTCCAGATCATAGATGCTGGCAGTGGAAAGGCGGTGCATACCGAGTATCTCCCATTGACGGAACAGGTGCAAGAGTACAAGGAATGGCGCCCTGTGCATAAGCGCTTTATCTTACCAGTTGGCCTATCAAACGATTTTCATTTGCGCATGTACTTGTGGCGCAACAATAGTCCAGAAACAGTTTATCTGGATGACCTGAATGTAAAGGCTTTAGAATAATCCTCCTATTTACTTTCTGATACGATAGCTCTGTGGCTAATCTCGCTAACAAGTACAGTAATTCGTCGGTTCGGCATTGGCTATGGGTGCTAGGCAGTAGCGTAGCTTTCGGACTGGAGGTGCTCTTTTTTACGAACTGGCGAGGACATTTCGGGCCCTATTACAGTCCTATTTGGTTTTATTCTGCGTCCGTATTGTTGTGTGTATTTGCTTTATTGGCGCAGATTGATCAGCCGGTGAGCACGTCTGTTGCTTGTTCTGGTTGGCGCTGGGCCGTATCTGGGGCGGCGCTTTTGCTGGGCGGTGCTGCGGTAATCTGGGTACAGCGGCCTGTTATCGCGGCAAATCCTATCAATGTTGCGCAATCTGATGTTATTCCCATCTTACAGAACTATGTGGGAAGGTTTCGGAGTGGTGAGGTGGTATACCGCTATATAACTAACCTGCCATACCCGCTTTTTCCCAACCATTTGCCTTTGCAGTGGCTGCCGTACGTGCCTGCCGACAAACTTGGCATCGATTATCGGTGGTGGGCATTAGGTATTATTTTATCGATAGGATTTGGGGCTTATCTGGTCTTTTTAAACCGGCAAGCGCTACGGTGGCCATTCTTTGTGTTGCTGGTTGGACTGCCCTGGCTGGTGTTGCGCCGCCTGATTGTAACGGACAGCTATTTGTACTCGCATACCGTTGAGTTTACTATCATCGCTTATTACTGCCTGCTAACAGCTTCTATTTTCATTCGTTCTGCTTGGCTACAGGCTGCCGCCTTGGTGTTATGCTTGCTTTCGCGCTACTCGGTTGTTTTTTGGGTGCCGCTTTTCTTGTGGATAATATGGCGGGAAACAGGTCGTCGGCATGCGGTAGCAGTGACTTTATTAACAGGTTTAGGAATTATGCTGGTGTATGTTGTGCCTTTCCTATCAAAAGATTGGACCATTTTTACGCATGCGCTCAACGAGTACCGTGTAGCTACATTAGGGGAATGGAGCCGTACTGATGCAACTAAAGAAGGGGGGCCAGTGCATTTGTTTTCTGGGCTGGGCTTTGCATCTTTCTTCTATACATATGGCCACGGGGAAATTGCTGACCGCATCGGGCTATTGCAAAAGGTACACGTGGTAGTTTCGTTGGGAGCAGTAGCAATAAGCGGACTCGTCTATTGGGTTCTGCGCCGACGCGTTGACTACCGCGTGCTACTATTGATTGCTTTGAAGTTTTACTTGGCTACATTCTACGCTTTTCTACAGATTCCTTATGCGTATCTGACATCGTTGGGGCTGTTTATTTCAATCTTCGTCTTAGCCGTAGCCTTCCGCGAACCAAAAAGGAGTGTAGCGCTGAGCACTTAAGGTCTTACTTCACTAGCCTATGCAAAGGCCCTCATTCCAGCGTCCTTATTCTCTGCTGGCGGTCCTACTCCTGTTTGTGCTTATGGTGCAGGCGCGGCTTTGGGTTCCGCGCTGGGATACACATAACGTGCTGTCTGTGCTGAGTTGGGATGTCATGGGGTACTACCTCTACTTACCTGCCCATTTCATCTACGAGGACTTATCGTACCTGCGCTTCGTGCCCGATATTATGCGGGAGTACGCCCCTAGCACCAGCTTTTACCAAGCTTTTCCGGCTCCCAATGGTCCCGACGGCGCTATGGTAATGAAATACCCGCTGGGCTTGGCAGTGCTCTATACTCCTTTTTTCTGGCTCGGCCATTGGTTTGCCGGTTTGTTGGAATACCAGCAAGACGGCTTTTCGGCACCGTATCAAGTAGCTGTGGCTTTTGGTGGGTTGCTGTACAGCCTACTTGGTTTAGCAGTGTTGCGGCGAGTGTTGCTCCGTTACTTTTCCGATGTAGTAACTGCGCTTACACTTGTGCTTATTGTGTTAGGCAGCAATTACTTCCAATATGCTGTATTCGATTCCGGCATGCCGCATACCTACGACTTTACGCTGTATGCTATACTGCTCTGGGTTACCGTGCTCTGGCATGAGCGGCCTCGGCATTGGTTGGCCGCCACCATTGGTTTCACCTTGGGCTTGCTTATTCTTACCCGCCCATCCGAAGCCGTATCCGTGGTAATACCATTGTTGTGGGGCATAAACTCAGTAGCCACAGCTCGTGCCAAGCTGCAACTGCTGTTTCGGCGCTGGCCCGACGTGCTACTGTTAGTGGTTTTTTTGTTTCTGGGCGTGCTGCCTCAACTGCTATACTGGAAATGGGCCTCCGGTTCGTTTGTCGTTTATAGTTATCAGGATCAGGGTTTTAACTTCCTGAAGCCCCACGTCTTGAGCGTGTTATTCAGCTTCAGAAAAGGCTGGTTGACGTATACCCCTTTAATGGTGTTGCCCATGATAGGACTGGTTGTGCTATGGCGACATAACAGGGGCATGGGAGTACCAGTTTTAACCTTCTTCCTGTTGAACTTATGGGTGGTTTCTGCCTGGGACGTGTGGTGGTATGGTGGCAGCATTGGGCAGCGTGCATTAGTGCAGTCCTACGCGGTGTTGAGTTTGCCACTGGCAGGGTTGCTGACGTGGGCTTTTGCTCCTCGCCGTCGGCAACTTATGCTGTGGGCACTTGTTCCAGTGCTTATACTACTTGTTGATTTGAACTTGTTTCAGCATTGGCAATACATGTACGGCATCATTCATCCCGAAAACATGACGCGCCGTTACTACTGGGCTATTTTCAACAAAACAACAATCAGCCAAGATGACTTTGCACTGCTCGATGTAGATACCAGCATCCGGCAAGTCACGCGTAACTTCACGCGCCGTACAGTGGGGCTGCTTGATTTTGAAAACCTGCCTGCTTCTGATGCCACCGGCATTACCAACGTGCGGGGCTGTGAAAGCCGACAATCCGGCAGCATCGGGGGAGGACGCCTGCGCACTCCGGCACTGGTTGTGAGGGTAGGCAATGCCCAACTTGGACCTGGCCAATGGATACGCGCGTCCTGCCAGGTATACTCGGACTTCGGGGCGTGGGAAGATCAATTAATGATGGTGATAGTGCGCGACGGTAAATTGGTGGAGAAGAAAGCCGTTCGACTTGTTACCCCCAATTCTATAAATAAAGCCTGGAGCGAGGTGCATTTCGATTTACCATTGCCCGCCGATGTTCAACCTAACGATGAGTTGCGTATTTTCGGATTTGGTAAAAACGGCTCTCTAGCCCTTGTAGATGATTTACGTGCCGAATTGCTCACACCTACTTCCTCCGCTACAGCTAATCGCTGAGATAGTACCTGCCCATCTTACAGTACAGATAGGTGTGATAAAGTAGGTTGCTTATACAACAAGAAGGAACATAGCCCACACAAGTTGTGCTCCTTCTTATATTATAATTATAGATAACCGCTTCAATAACAGGAAAAAGCTTGTTGCAAGAAGAATGAGGCTATACAGTCTGTGCTACGGGCACCATAAGTAGTTTAGACTAACCTCCAAGCCCATATTTTAGAATGCAGTATATAGCTCTGAATCCGTCGCGCCAGCCAATTTTTTTGCCCTCGGCATAGGTTCGGCCATAGTAGCTAATACCGACTTCGTAGATGCGTACATCCGGGACCCGAGATACTTTAGCAGTAACTTCAGGCTCGAAGCCAAACCGCTTTTCCTCTAATTTCAAACCCTGAATAATATCGCGACGGAAAAGCTTGTAGCAGGTTTCCATATCCGTCAAGTTCAAATCAGTGAACATATTGGAAAGGAAAGTAAGTACCGCGTTGCCGATGCTGTGCCAGAAGAAAAGGATGCGGTGCGGGTTGCCACCCATGAACCGGGACCCAAACACTACATCGGCAAAACCCTTCAGAATAGGTCTCAACAGCAGATTATACTCTTCCGGGTCATATTCTAGGTCAGCATCCTGAATGATGACGTAATCACCGGTAGCCTCGCGGATGCCGGTATGCAATGCTGCTCCCTTGCCTTGATTTACTGTGTGCTGCAGCAGCCGCAAACCCATTTCAGGATAACGTGCAGCGTACAACTGAATGGCTTCCGCCGAATTGTCGGTGGAGCAGTCATTTACTAGAATAATTTCTTTTTGAATGTTGTTAACCAACTTCAGTTCACGTAGCAAATCTAAAATTTGGTAGATGGTACGCCCCTCGTTATAAACCGGAATGACGATGGATAGCTTGTCGAAAGGAACCATGAAATAGATGAGATAGAAGAAAAGTCAGCAAAAGTAGAATCTTTTCTTAGGCTAGTTAACGGCAGGAGATGAAGCCTTCTTGTTAATCTCTCCCAAGCGCACATCCGAATGAATGAATGGCCGGTTCACTCACAGATTCCCCGTGCGTCCCCCATCTACAGGGACATTAATGCCCGTGATATAGGCAGCGGCCTTCGAAGCCAGAAATACCACGGCGGTAGCTACTTCCTGTGCTTGGGCGAAACGCTTGGCCGGAATCAGTTGCAGCATCCCGGCCTCTACTTCGGCCACCGACTGGCCGGTTGAAGCTACTTTCTTTTCGATTAGGGAGGTGTGGCGTTGCGTGACGGTGGCACCTGGCAATACATTGTTCACCGTAATACCATAGGGGCCTAGTTCGGTAGCCAGCGTTTTGGCCCAATTAGCCACGGCCCCGCGAATCGTGTTCGACACGCCGAGTCCCGGTAGAGGCTGCTTCACGGAAGTGCTAATTATGTTGATAATGCGTCCGTAGCCTCGTTCGCGCATGGCTGGTACCAGGGCCTGAGCTAGCAGATGGTTGCAAACCAAATGCTGCTCGAAAGCCTCTCGGAAGGCATCAACCGAAGCTTCCAGAATAGGCCCACCCGCGGGGCCACCCGTATTATTGATCAGAATATCAAAGCTTACTGCGTGCATGGCCAAGTAGGCGGATAGCCGCTGGGCCAGCAAAGCAGGCTGCGAAAAATCGGCTACTAGGTAATCGTGGACTTGGCCTGCTGGAGTTGGCAGCGCGGCGGCTACTCCGCGCAAGCGCGCCTCGTCACGTGCTAACAGCGTAATGGTGGCTCCTTGTTGCGCCAGTTCTTCGGCCACGGCGCGTCCTATGCCTTGCGTGCTACCGCCCACTAACGCACGTTGAGAAGAGAAGTCGTATTGCATGGGAACAACAGCTGGGTACGAAGCCAAAACTAGGCAAAATACCGTCCGCGGTGCATAAGTGAGTTAAGATCACTCCATAAACCTGTGCGTATTTTGGTGCAAATTAGCTAGTAAGACGTTTTCTTAGGCCTTTTCTAATCTGTGCAGACTACTCACGAAGCTACTGGTTGGCTGCAACACCAGATGTTGTTGTCAACAAAACTCAGGTGCTTGCAGTAAGCTGAACTAGTTACCAATGAACGTATGCCAGGCGCCTGCTTTTGCGTAAGTTCGGTCTTGTTGCCTGGCGCGGTGCTACGGCAACTCTTTTGTACTTAATCAGCCTGTGTTATGCCTGTTGCCCGGCCTTTCAACCTTGAAAAATGGATCGATGAACACCGCCACCTACTTAAGCCGCCCGTTGGCAATCAGCAGGTATACAAAGACAATCAAGATTTCATTGTGATGGTAGTGGGCGGCCCCAACGCCCGCAAAGACTACCACTTCGATGAAGGTGAGGAATTGTTCATGCAGATCGAGGGTGACATTGTGGTGAAGATCATAGAGGACGGCAAACCCATAGATATTGAAATCAAGGCCGGGGAAATGTTCTTGCTACCGCCGCGGGTACCGCACTCGCCACGTCGGCCGGCAGGTACGATAGGCCTGGTTTTGGAGCGCTATCGTACTGCCGGCGAGCTAGATGGTTTTCAGTGGTACTGCGAGAACTGCGGCAACAAGCTCTACGAGGAATATGCCGAAATCACGGATATCGTAAGCCAGTTGCCCCCCATCATGAACCGCTTCTGGCAAGACGAACACAAGCGCACGTGCCAGATGTGCGGCACCGTAATGGCCCCTCCTGCGCCGGTAGCAGTGCCCGCCGAGTGATTTTCAGGCTTTCTTCTTACGTGTAGTCGCGGCAGCCATGCTTTCACCACTTCCCTTGGTCGCCCCGCCTTCCGCGTTGCTTGCTAAGTCACTTGTCGTCGACATTCACACCCATATTCTGCCCAAGCAGTGGCCTGATTTGCGCGAGCGGTATGGCTATGGTGGCTTTATCCGGCTCGAGCACCACAAGCCTTGTTGTGCCCGCATGATACAGGACGACAAGTTCTTTCGCGAAATCCAGGACAACTGCTGGGACCCTGCGGTGCGTCTGCGCGAATACGACCAGTTTGGTGTGCAGGTACAGGTGCTAAGCACAGTGCCCGTTATGTTCAGCTACTGGGCCAAGCCCTTGGACACCCTAGACCTAAGCCAATTACTCAATGACCACATTGCCGATGTCGTGCGGCGCTACCCGGCGCGCTTCGTTGGCCTTGGCACCCTCCCGATGCAGGCGCCTGATTTAGCGGTGCAGGAGCTGGAACGGTGCATGAAAATCGGGCTGGCCGGCATCCAGATTGGCTCCCACGTCAACGACTGGAACCTGGATGCCCCAGAACTATTCGAGGTGTTTGCGGCGGCGGAAGCGTTGGGGGCTTGCGTGTTTGTGCATCCCTGGGACATGATGGCCCAGCAGAAAATGCCGAAGTACTGGCTGCCCTGGCTCGTGGGTATGCCGGCCGAGAGTACATTGGCGCTTTGCTCGTTGGTATTTGGGGGCGTGTTAGAGCGGTTGCCCCGCTTGCGGGTAGCCGTGGCGCACGGCGGCGGAACATTTGCCTCCACTATTGGCCGCATCGAGCACGGCTTTAAAGTGCGCCCTGACCTGTGCGCCGTCGACAACAACGTGAATCCGCGGGAGTACCTGGGCCGCTTTTGGGTTGATTCGTTGGTGCACGACCCACTGCTGCTCGAGTACCTAATGAAGACGCTCAGTGCCGACAAAATCGTACTTGGCACCGATTACCCATTTCCGCTGGGCGAGCTAACGCCGGGTAAGTTGATTGATTCTATGCCTTGTTCCACCGAGGTAAAGGCCCGGATGCTAGGGCAAAACGCGCTGGACTGGCTCGGGCTGCCGGCTTCACAATTAATGGAAATTCTAGCGGGACGATAGGAGCCTATCGGCGTACCTTTGTCTCCGATGACCTCTTTCGAACCCACTTCCGATTTCGCTGCTCAGCTTGATGCGCAGGATCCACTGCGCGAATTTCGCCACCAGTTTTATATTCCACCGGGGCCCGATGGACAAGAAAGCGTGTATATGTGCGGCAACTCGCTGGGGTTGCAGCCGCGCACGGCCCGCGCCGCCGCTGAGCGTCAGTTCACAAATTGGGAGCAAATGGCAGTGGAAGGTCATTTTCGCGGAGATACGCCGTGGCTGAATTTTCACGCGCGGCTCACGGAAGCCACCGCCCATATAGTGGGTGCCAAACCCCTAGAAGTGGTGGTGATGAACAACCTGACCACTAACCTGCACCTGCTGCTGATTTCGTTTTATCGGCCGACCATCTCGCGCTACAAAGTGCTGATGGAAAGTGGCGCCTTTCCTTCCGATCAGTACGCCCTAGAATCGCAGGTGAAGCTGCACGGCCTTAGCCCCGACAGCACCATTGTCGAGCTGGCGCCGCGCCCTGGTGAACACACGTTACGTACCGAAGACATCGTAGCCAAAATCAACGAGTTGGGTGGTTCTTTGGCAACGGTCATCATGGGCGGCCTTAATTACTACACCGGCCAAGTCTACGACATGGCCGCCATTACACAGGCCGGGCACGCTGTAGGGGCGAAGGTTGGGTTCGACCTGGCCCACGCCGCAGGCAACATCCCGTTGCAACTGCACGATTGGGACGTGGACTTTGCTTGCTGGTGCACATACAAATACCTGAACTCGGGTCCGGGGGGAGTGGCCGGCGCTTTCGTGCACGAGCGATATGCCAACCAGCCTGAACTCCTGCGCCTAGCCGGGTGGTGGGGCCACGACGAAGAGGAGCGGTTCAAGATGCGCAAAGGTTTCCGGCCCATGCAGGGGGCAGCGGGCTGGCAGCTTTCCAACAGCTCTATTCTCACGATGGCCGTACACGAGGCCGCCCTAGCGGTGCACGAAGCCGCGGGTGGGATGACGGCCCTACGCAGCAAAAGCGAGTTGCTCACCAGTTATCTGGAGTTCCTCATCAGGCGCCTTGCATTGCCCGAAACCCAACTCGAAATTATCACGCCCACCAATCCGGGTGAGCGGGGATGTCAACTCTCCTTGCTGGTTCACCGCAACGGTCGCGACTTATTCGACCACTTGATGGCCGCTGGCATCATCGGCGACTGGCGCGAACCCAACGTAATTCGGCTGGCTCCCGTGCCGCTCTACAATTCGTTTCAGGATGTGCAGCGCGTAGGTGCCGTGCTGGCAGAATGGGCGGCAACGCAACCGCAGCTTTAAGCGCGGGCAGTGTTTTTGCGCGGGCTTGCTGCAGTAAATTGTCGTTGGATACACTGTTAAGTGTAAAGGCAATTGCTACAGAAGTAGACTATAATCGGCGTTGTACAACATTTCGGGCATCATTCGTCAAGCGGTGGTGTTTTACGTTGTATTACGTAACTCCTGTCGTTTTTCTATTGAAGCATACTGTCATGGCTGATGAATACGCGGAGAAAATGTCCCGCAAACCTCTTTCCGAGTTGTTGCTTTACGTGCAAAACCGCATTGAGTACCGTGAGGAAGCAGTTTTGGCAGCTCTCGACGAATTAGAGCGGCGTGGTGAGCACCCTGCTAATGCCGCCGCGCTTCGCGCCGAGCTGCAACCCGTAGTTGAGTTACAGCGCCAGAAGAGCGCTGCGGCAAGTGTGGTCAAGCCAGCTCCCGTTGATTCAGTTGAGTCAGTGCCCACCGAGGAAGACGCGCCAGCTTTGTACTCGCCCGGTACTATTGTGTTGTTTTCAATGCTCTTTTCTTTCTTGGTTGGTGGCATCCTGCTGGTCATCAACATGTTCAAGCTGAAAGAGATAGGAAAAGCACTGCGCGTGATATTGTTTATCGCCTTGATGCTGGGATGTTATTACGCAATCCAAACGGCAAAAGTCCCCTATAATACCCAGGTCATTTCCAGCGTGATAGTGCAACTAGTTGCCATATTCGCTTATCTACTTTATTTCTGGCCTCGCTACGTAGGTTCACGCTCTTATGTAAGCCGGCACTGGCTGCCAGCTATGTTCATTTGTATTGTCATCATAGGGGGTATGTATTTGTTGGCATCGGCTGCCGTAACTTCAGCAACAAAATGATTACTAGGTATTTGGGCTTTGGCTGCTAACAAACGAGAATTCTGTGTCTCTTACGCTGATTCCCCTGCCGCACGCTGAGGTGCTGCTCGATCCGCATTTCCTTGCTCCTAATGTCGCGGCTGATTTGTTCAAAGAACTATCGGATATCATTGCCTGGCGACACGAGCCGATCAAGCTTTTTGGGAAGGAAGTAATGCAGCCCCGCCTCACTGCCTGGCACGGCGACCCGACTGCACGTTACTCTTACTCTGGCCTAGCACTGGAACCACAGCCCTGGACGCCCGCTTTGCAGCAGCTCCGGCAGCAAGTGCAAGATGCCACTAATGCCCACTTCAACAGCGTCTTGCTCAATCTCTACCGAACGGGGCAGGATAGCATGGGATGGCACGCCGACGATGAGCCCGCGCTAGGGCCTGCTCCTATCATTGCCTCACTAAGTTTAGGAGCAACCCGCCGGTTTCGGCTGCGGCCGCGCAATCCTAGCCAGGTGCTCCACGCGCCCATTTCATTGGATTTGTCAGGTGGGAGCTTACTGCTCATGCGCGCTCCCACGCAGCAATACTGGCTACACGCCGTTCCAAAAACTGCTCGCTCCTCTGCTCCACGTCTTAACCTAACGTTCCGATTAATAATTGACGGGTTAGCAGTAGGCGGCTCTTAAAGCTTGAGCAGAGGGCATCATTGTTTGCAGAAGGTTACAGAGAGTTAAATGAAAAAGGCCTGCGCAATTTGCGCAAGCCTTCCTTTCAGTGTTCTTCTATAGCTTTATTTGAGATTTATTAACGCACCCGCAAATACCAGTCGGCCGATGTTGGGGCCGCCGTATACCTGGGTGTTGGTCTTGTTGAGCAGATTAGAGCCACCTACCTGAAATGTAGTAAACAGCTTAGGTACTGAATACCCCACATAGGCATCAACTGAACTATAATCCTTCAGTTCGCCTACCGCAAACGGAAGCTCGTAGAGGTGTCCCTGGGCCCAGCGGTAATTAACGGCGTAATTTAAATGCCGCGCTACTAGGCCGTTGGCACCGATATTATACTTGTGCTTGGGTGTGTTAAAGAAGGTTTGGAAGTTGTCAGGCAGGTTGCTCTTGTCTAATAGGTTGAGAGAGTAATTGCCGGTGAGTGTAAGGGCTTGTGCCACGTTGTAGCTTAAGCTCACGGCCGCACCTTGCGTGCGCACTTCCTGACGGGCATTGGTCCAAACCTGTAATACGCGCGTATCGCCCGACGTGAAGCTGGATGAGCTACCCGCTAACAACTGCTGCGCCGTTGGGCGGCTACCGTCACGGTTGCCGATAAAGCGCTGGGCGCCAATAAAGTCGTTGTAGTAAGAGCGGAAGTAATCCACGTCCAAAGCTAGTTTCTCGCTCAACGTACCTTTGTAGCCCACCTCGTAAGTACTCAGGCGTTCCAGCTTCAAGGCTGCGGCAGAATACTCGAATGGAGTAAGAACAGCTGGGTTGCTTTGGGCCCCACCAATAGTAGCTGCCGTAGCCACGGTGGTGCGGTAGCCCTGGAACCCCTTTTCCACGTTACCAAGCAGTAACACCTGACCTACATCGAGACGGATGTACTGGTCTAGCTGGGCGGGTGAGCGGAAGGCGCGACCATAGGATGCACGGAAGTTGTGTTGCTTGTTGGTCCCTGCCGAATATACTGCTGAGGCCCGTGGCGAGAAGGCTGCGTTGAAGTTCTTGAAGTTGTCGATACGGCCCGCTACTGCAAGTTTGAGGCGCTCGTTGAGCAACTTCTGCGTTAGCTGGGCATAGCCACCTAATTCATGGTTCTGGATACGCTCCGCATCATCAGAGTAAAGGTTGCCATTCGAGCCTAAGCGAAATTTACGATAAGCACCGCCCACAATTAAATCGGTATTCTCAGCCAACGGCAGGTTATACTGGGCGTTGCCTTCGTTCAGCAAAGAGCTAGGGCTGAGCCGGGCACCCCGCCCCGGAGTAGCGTCGTTGATGATCTGGGTACGAAGCTGCTGGAAACGCTCACTGTTGGGATTGAGCTGCGTATCGTTAGCTCTGCTTTGCGCCGTAGTTTGTGCTTGCTCCATGCTGGCACCGGCATTGCGTGCTGCGGTGTAAGCGCCGTTGTAAGTGCCGAAATAGCGGTCAACGCTGCGTGTAGTCACACCATCAGCTACGGGAGATGTTTGGAGGAACGAACCCAAGAAGCTCAAATCGTATGATTTCGCTCCGAAGTCTTGTACCGACTGGCCGCGCAAAAACCAGCGGGCACCTTTGATTTCACCATGGAATTGGTTGGTGCCAAAATCGCGGAAACGGTAGCGGCTGCTACCTTGGTAACTGGCAGTGCTGCGGTTGTAGTTCACCCCTACGGTCATCTTCACGCTGCTCTTGAGCAGGTAAGAAAGTGAAGGATGGATTTTTAGTGATTTAGCTTGATCGTCGTTGCCGATCAACGTTTTCTCATCAAAGCCTGGCATAAATACCGATTTGCCGTACAGCTCTGGGTTAACGGTATAGGACGGAGACGTAGGAGTAGCAGCGCGATTCTGATTCGGCGCAAAGGTGTTTTTTACGTCCCCGTACCGATTTACCGCGTCGTAGCCAAGCGGAGAGCCCTCTGCGTTATTGTTGGGTTCAACAAAGAGACTAGAAGCTGAATAATTATTAGCGACCCAATCGTTAGCAGTCAAATAAGCTCCTACTACTTTAAAGGCGAGCTTCTCGTTTATCTTTTTGGCGTAGCGCACTTGTCCATCAAGGTAGCTACGCTGACCGCCGCGAACCCGTACGGTTAATCCTTCTGTAACAAAGGGGTCTTTCGAGTTAAGCAGCAATACACCGTTGAACGCGTTGGCACCATAAAGTGCCGAAGCGGGCCCGTGAATTATCTCGATGCTTTCTACATCTAATTCCGGCAAGCCCGTTAGGTTGCCCGTGTTTACGTTCAAGCTCGGCGACTGCGTATCGAAATAGTCAGTCAGCTGAATCAGGCGCTCCGACTTAGCCGAGTTGAAACCGCGCGTACTCAACGAATTCATCAGCAAGCTGCTGCTGTTTACATCGATGCCTTTGTACTGGTTGAGGCCCACTTGCAGGTCAGCTGTCGGAATACGCTCCACTTGCTGAGTGTTCAGTTTTTCAACTGTAACGGGTGCTTGCAGAATGCCTTCTTCTACCCGGGAGGCTGAGGCAATTACTTCGTTGGTAAGAGTTGCGTTCTGCTTCAACTTCACCTGTACTGCGTTGTCGGGCTGTGACAATGATACTTCTCGGCTTTCATAGCCCACAAAGGATACGGTCAGTACTACAGGCAGTTGTGAAAAATCTGCCCTGAGTATGAATTTACCTTCGTTGTTGGTGCTGCTTCCAATAAACGTTCCTTTGATAAATACTGTTGCGCCTGGCATTGATTCTCCGGCCTCATTTTGTACGGTGCCGCTAATGGTAACTGCCTCTTGCGCTTGAACACTGGTAGCAGCAAAGGCAGTAAATGCCTGAAAAGCTGCTATATGATAGAATTTAGCCATTAAAATAAATATGCAAAGGTGAGAATTAGTAAAAGATAGGTTGTGATTATCCTATAAAAGTAGGGCGGTTATAACTTAAAAACAAGAGAGTTGAACACTATAAAGTTTAATAAATACAGTTTATGTCATGATTGAATATATTTTATAATATTATGAGTGCCAGCTCAAGCTGCGGAAAAGATTAGGCATTAATTGACCAATAAAAAACGCCCGGAGGCGGTTAATTAATAGGTCACCCAGGATGGGGCGTCATTTGGTGTATGAAACTAGCTTACCTTGTTAGCGGATGCATTTTGTTTAGGTGGAATCTACAATTCAGTCTGTGGCATTACTATAGAGAAGATAGACACCAAGTGAAGCTGCATGGCCGAAAGTGCTATAGTAGATGAACAAAAGAGACTACATCTATTTGCTCTTGCCACCAAGCTGCAAGGCCTAACGTAACGAATAGATTAGAAAGGCTTTACACGAGTATTAATACCGGATTTCGGGGTGACCACCCAGGTTGGAAAACTCACCGTTGCCAATCAGGAACTCACCGATACGGAAAACTTCCTTTGGATCGAACTCACTTAAATCAAGAGCAGGCGAGGCCGCAGAGTTGCAGTCTTGAGGATCGAATACGATGATTGGCATGATAGCAACTGGTTGGCGTGGAGAAGAGGAATCAGCCACAACGAAGCAAGGACATAATAGTAGGACGCTTGATTGTTGAGCTTAACGAAGAAACGAGTGCTAAAACTTGAGATTTTGTTCAACCGCTTCGTTTTATAATTCAAATCTAAGCGGCGTATCCGCACCGATATAGGGTTTCCGATGAACCTAGGACGAAAACAAGGTGAACTACAGAGTTTATCCGTTGAACTGCCTGAGGCTCGGCAAGTCAAATTTGATGTTGAACAACTAGCTTCGCCGCTCTTACCGTATAGGTCTTCTCTATGTCTGACGCTGCAACATCTGCCATTATACCTGCTGAAGGTGCTACCGAACCCTTGACGCTTATGGGCGCGGGATTAGTTGGTTCGCTGTTGGCCTTATACTTAGCTAGGCACGGCCATTCGGTAGACATGTTTGAGCGCCGCGCCGACCCACGGTTGGCTAGCGGCCTTGAAGGCCGCTCTATCAACCTAGCTCTTTCTGACCGAGGATGGCGGGCTTTGGACGGAGTAGGTATCGGCGACGAGGTTCGTCAGGTTGGTATTCCGATGTACGGCCGGACGATGCACGACCAACATGGCCAACTCACGCACCAGCCGTACGGACAGGAAAACCAGGCTATCTATTCGGTGTCGCGGGCGGGGCTCAACCGCAAGTTGCTGGACTTAGTAGAGGCCGAACCGGGCATTAAATTGCACTTCAACCAGCAATGCCTAAACGTAGACTTACGCCACCATACTATTCAGTTGCGCGACGTAACTACGGCACAAGAACAAGTAAGGCCATTTCGGCGCTTGTTTGGTACCGATGGGGCATATTCGGCTGTGCGGGGAGCCATGCAGAAAACCGACCGTTACAATTATTCCCAGAGCTACCTCGAATACGGATACAAGGAACTTCATATTGCCCCTGGCCCGAACGGTACGTGGCAATTTGAAAAGCACGCCTTGCACATCTGGCCCCGCGGACAATACATGATGATTGCTTTGCCCAACCTGGACGGGTCGTTTACGTGCACGCTGTTCTTCCCCTACGAAGGCCCACATTCTTTTGCCGCGCTGCAAACCCCGGCGCAGGTGCAGGCTTTCTTTGAAGAAGTATTTCCTGATGCTGTGCCATTTATGCCCGAACTCGGCACCGATTTCTTTAGCAATCCTACTGGTTCGCTCGTAACCGTGCGCTGCTTTCCGTGGGCTTTCAACGATGAGGTGCTATTGATTGGCGACGCGTCGCATGCTATTGTACCGTTTTATGGGCAAGGAATGAACGCAGGGTTTGAAGATTGCTCGGTGCTTAATTCGCTCTTAACTCAGTATGGCTCTGATTGGCACGCTGTTTTTCAGTTGTTTCAAACCCAGCGCAAACCCGACGCCGACGCTATGGCCGACCTGGCTATTTATAATTTCGAAGAAATGCGCGACCGGGTAGCTGACCCCCGGTTTCTGTTGCAAAAGAAGATCGAAAGCAAAATATCGGCCCAGTACCCCGGCCAGTGGCTCCCACTGTACTCACAAGTTACTTTTTCGCACACTCCTTATGCTGAGGCTTTAGCAAATGGCCGACGGCAGGAGCAGATTATGAGTGGTTTGATGCCTTATATCCAAAAGGAATCTGATTACGAGCAAAACCAAGTGCAGGAGTTGCTGCGCGAGGCAATGAGCAAGCTACACCAGCAAATCTGACTTTTGCCGATGAGGTTCACTCAATGCTCCGGACCTACTGCTCCAGGAGGTTATGAGGGTGGGAAAGTGTTTGCTTAAGCCACCGTCAGGCCTATACTAAGTCCTAACACCAACCCTGCTCCTAATGCAAAGCCGGCCCATACCTGGGCTGGCGTATGGGCATTCAGTGCTAGCCGGGCGCTAAGCACTGCGCCTGCCAGCAGAATGCTAAGCAGCAGCCACCCCAGCGTAGACATATTGGAAGCATCGCGTACGTAGAGTACAGCTAGCAAGCCGACTGCGCCACCAACACCTACACCGTGGGCACTTATTTTCCAGCGCAGCGACACGGCTAGCGTAAGCCCAACGGCCAAAGTCATACCCACGAGCATGTGTCCTAGCAAAGCATCAATTGCATTGGGGCCGCTAGTTAACAGCACATTAGCGGCTCCAAAGCACAGCGTTGCCAGTAGGAGAGGCAACGGGCGCTGCTGTCGCTCCCGCAATTCTATGCTGCCTCTAATCACGCCTGTCCATAGCAGCACGGCGGTGCCTACCGACGGTAGCACGAACGTGAAGAGTGCCACCAAACCAGTTAGCTGCAAGCGATTAGGCTGTACGGGATATTGAACTATGCCTGGGAGCTGGTAGCATACCAGGTAGAATAGGTAGCTAGGGAGCAACAGCGGGTGACACGCTGCGGAAAAAAAAAGAGCAATAGAGCGGTTCAAGGAATCAATAGAACCTTAGTAAGACCAAGACCAAAATCAAAGCTAACAACTTAGCTGACTTTTGCGGCTACTTATCTTATCTTTAGCAACCTCGTGCATACGGCATACGCCTTGTGGATGATACAGCAAATTTTCACTTTACCCTATGATATGATGCGTACGATACTCGGGCCCCGAGGGCGAAAACTTTTACTTGGACTAACCACGACTTGCACGCTAGCGGGTGGGGCGTGGTGGTGGCAGCAACACCCTAGCAGCACGAGCGCGCTGCAAGAGATGCGCCAAGAACGGTCTGCAGAAGAAGAGGAGGAGGAAGAAAGAGATAGAGAGGACCGGCCAGATTTGGCGATTGAGCAAGAGGTGGCACGCACCATGGACCCGGCTACGGGTACCGTGCCGCGCGAGCGGTTGGCGGTTGCTCAGGAATATGCGCAGCGGTTGCTGGCCGAGCGTGCGAACCAGCGGCCTGCATCGGGCAGCCTCACCCTAACGCAATGGGCGGAACGTGGGCCAGCTAACATCGGCGGCCGTACGCGCGCCCTTCTCGTAGATGCCGCCGACCCGAGTGGTAACACCGTTTGGTGCGGCTCGGTGGGCGGCGGCCTCTGGAAAACCACCAATGGGTTGAACGCAAATGCCACTTGGCAGAGTGTAGACAACTTTTTCTCTAACCTGGCTATTACGACGCTGGCCGCCGACCCGCGTAATGCCAACACCATGTACTTCGGCACGGGTGAAGGATATCTGAATGCCGACGCCATTCGGGGCGAAGGCATCTGGAAGAGCAGCAACCACGGCCAAACCTGGGAGCAACTAGCTAGCACTGTTGGAGTTAATTTCCAGTACGTGCAAAAGCTAGTGGTACACCCAACCACCGGCGACGTATATGCAGGCACCCGCGCCGGCTTGTTCCGCAGCACTAATGGCGGCGCAACCTGGATCAAAGTATTAGGCGCAGGGCTAGGAGCCGTAGTTGACCGCATTGCCGACATCGAAATTGCGGCCGATGGGAAGTTGTTTGCCACTGCTGGCATCGGGCAAACCGATGGTATCTACCGCTCTCCTACTGGTGATGCCAACTCCTGGACCAAACTCAATACGCTAACCGACTCTGGCCTACCTACCACTGGCTACGAACGTATTGAACTGGCCTGCGCCCCTAGCCGGGCCCGCCGCGTATACGCCATTATGGAGAGTACCAGCACCGGCGGACTGCTGAACCTGTATCGCTCTGACGATTGGGGCGACACCTGGGTAACCATGACAATGCCAGGTGGCAACGCCACGGCATTGGCCAGCGCTCAAGCTTGGTACGACCTACTAGCGGGCGTGTCGCCCACTAATCCCGACCTGATTTATGTGGGAGGGTTGGATGTGTTTCGCTCTACTACGGCCGCTGATGACCCGGTTATTTGGACGAAGGTGTCGAACTGGACGGCGGCTGTCACTTCGGCGGGGTACCTGCACGCCGACCACCACGCTATTGCCTTCGCCACTCCCGACATTTGCTATTTCGGCAACGACGGGGGCGTGTCTATAACACAGAACGCTTCGGTGGAAAGTCCGGCTACTCCAATTTTTAGTACGCGTGTGGGTGGTCTCAACATCACGCAGTTTTACGCCTGTGCGGTTCACCCCACCAACGTAAACTATTTCCTGGCGGGCGCGCAAGACAACGGCACTCAACTCTTCAACGGCGCCGGTGTGGTGCGCACCACCACCGCCACTGGCGGCGATGGTGCCTTCTGCTTTATCGACGAAAACGAGCCGCAGTATCAGTTCACGAGCTACATCTACGCACAGTATCGTCGCTCCATCAACGGCGGGACTAGCTTTGCCACTACCAACATCAGTACTACGCTCGGCTCGTTCATCAACCCTACCGACTATGACAGCCGCTCCAACGCCATGTATGGCGGCTACGGTAACAACCAGATGTTCCGTTGGCTCGATGCCACCACCACGGCGGCTACTACGGCTACGGCCGTGCCACTGCCTGGCGCGGGCACGGTTACGCACGTAACGGTGTCGCCGAGTGTCCTCAACCGAGTGTACGTGGGTACCAACTCGGGTCGGGTGCTACGCGTCGATTCAACGTTAAACTTAGCGCCACGCGCACCGGTCGTTACCGAAATCAAGGCTCCAATGACAGGCTCGGTTTCCTGCGTGGCCATCGACCGCACCAACGAGCAGCACCTAGTGGTTACCTATTCCAACTACGGCGTGACGAGTGTGTGGGAAACCACCAATGGCGGCACGGCATGGCGCAACGTGGAAGGCAACCTGCCCGATATGCCTATTCGATGGGCCCTGTTTGACCCTACCGATGGCACTCGTATTATGCTTGCTACCGAACTCGGCGTATGGGTAACCGACAACCTCAGCGCCGCTACCGTCAACTGGCAACCCGCCAATACGGGCCTCGCCAATGTGCGCGTAGATATGCTACGCATGCGGACCGTCGACAAACAAGTTGCTGCCGCCACGCACGGCCGCGGCCTGTATACCACCGATGCCCTGCGGGTGTTGGCTACCCGCGGTGCTGCCGTAGCCGCCAACGGCTTCGTGCGTAACGCTTACCCTAACCCCTTCCGCGAGAAACTGAACGTGGAACTAGACCGCCCCGCTGCGGCTGGTACCGTGCTTACGCTCACCGATATGCAGGGCCGGGTTGTGCACCGTACTACCGCTCGGACCGCCGCACAACAGCTTGAGGTGCAGCCACCTGCTACTCTAGCGGCTGGTGCTTACATTCTGCAAGTGAAAGGCAACGGACAAACAGCTACCCGCCGCGTAATCAAGCAGTAAGCTGCTTTGATTAGCACCCAAAATAAAAGGCCCGAAGCGCATTGCTTCGGGCCTTTTTGTTGTCTGGATAGCAGAGCAAAAGGGAGCTGCTTCCGCATATAGTAGAATTTCTACAATTCCTTACGCAGTCGGGCTACCGGAATGTTGAGCTGCTCCCGGTACTTGGCTACGGTGCGGCGGGCAATGTTGTAGCCACGGGCGTTGAGCATTTTTTCCAGCTTATCGTCGGAGAGGGGCCGGTCTTTCTTCTCGCCCTCAATGATTTCCTTGAGAATGTGCTTCACCTCCCGGCTCGAGGCATCCTCGCCCGAATCGGTGGCAATGCCCTCCGAGAAGAAGTACTTGAGCGGGTAAATGCCAAACTCCGTCTGCACCGATTTCGAGTTGGCTACCCGGCTCACGGTGCTGATGTCCATGTTGATTTCCTGCGCAATATCTTTCAAGATCATCGGGCGCAGCTTGCTTTCGTCGCCGTCCTGAAAGAATTCGCGCTGGTACCGCACAATGGCATCCATGGTGCGCAACAGCGTGTTTTGGCGCTGCCGGATGGCGTCGATAAACCACTTGGCCGAGTCCAGCTTCTGCTTCACGAAGGTTACGGCTTCCTTCAGCTTCTTGTCTTTCTTCGAGCCCTTGTCGTAGGCCCGGAACATGTCGGTGTACGCCGGAGATACGCGCAAGTCGGGGGCGTTGCGCGAGTTAAGCGTGAGGTTGAAAACACCGTTATCGTTGGTGAGAATGAAGTCGGGAATGATGTACTGCACCTTACCGCCACCTACCGGACCACTACCGCCGGGCTTGGGATTGAGCTTCAGAATGAGGGCAATAGCTTCCTTTAGCTCGTCGTCTTCCAAGTCGAGCCGCTGCTGAATGCGCTGGTAGTGTTTCTTGGTAAACTCATCGAACGTTTCGTTCAGAATCCGCTCGGCGTGTTCCGTCACCTCGTCCTGCGGGCGACGCTCCAACTGCAGCAGCAGGCACTCTTGTAAGTCGCGCGCCCCAATACCGGGTGGGTCGAAGCTTTGCACCAGATGCAGCACGGCCTCTATTTCTGGTACTGCGGCTTCAATGTTTTGGGAGAAAGCCAAGTCATTGGCAATGGCCGACAAGTCGCGGCGGATGTAGCCGTCGTTGTCGATAGAGCCGATCAGCTGGCGGCCGATGGCTTCTTGCTTTTCATCGAGGTCGGCGAAGCCAAGTTGGTCGATCAGGCTGTCGATGAGGGAGCCGCTGGTGTCGGCCAGCGGCATTTCCCGATCGTCCTCGTCTTCGCCCGGGCCGTCGCCCTGCATTTTGTAGCCGGCTATTTCGTCGTCATTAAGATAGTCGCTTAGGTCAAGGTCGTCGTTGCTGGCCTCGCCCTGCTCCGAGGGTTCGTCCTTGGCCGATAAGTCTATTTCGGGTTGTTCTTCGATTTGGGTGTCGTTGTCGAAGTCTTCTTCCAGCGTATTATCAGGGTTGTCAAACTCGGCATCGGGGTCGTCGAAATCTTCAGTATCGTCCGCGTCGTCTTCACGTTCCTGATCTTCTGCGTCGTCGGCCTCGTCTTCGCCTTCTTCCAAAGCCGGATTAGCCTCCAACTCCTCCTTGATGCGAGCTTCCAGCTCCGCCGTCGGGATTTGCAGCAGTTTAATGAATTGTATCTGTTGAGGCGACAGCTTCTGCGAGAGAAGCTGCTTCATGTCCAGTCTTTGCATACTCTAAAAACTCGTGCGCCCTGTTAAGATGAAAACGGGCGCTGTTAAGTCAAATATAGGCCTTTCTGTACTTGCGTTTCAGGTAAAATGTTGGGATGGAGTCAGCTTCCACCTACAAATAGCTCGTCTGAAAACTTGCCAATAAGATGGAAGCAAGGATAAATAGGGCATAGCTAATTTGTAGGGTGTGTTGCGCCGATTAGGCTTTGCTTGCTTCTTGCCCGAAGAAGGTTGGATTGTTGGGTTTGCGATGCTGGAGAGGCGTACTGACCCGGAAGATTTCACTGCCTTTCCAAAAGTTCTACCTTTACCGGTTCTACACCGAGTATCAACCCCGAGAAGTAACGTTTCAATGTCCGACCTCCGAAAGACCAGTGTGCAGGATCTGCTCCGCAGCACCGACCTGGACCGTGAAGTGCTGGTTCGTGGCTGGGTGCGCACCCGCCGCGGCAACAAATACGTGCAATTCATTGCCCTCAACGACGGCTCCACCATCCACAACCTGCAAGTGGTGGCCGATGCCGAGAAATTTCCGGAGGAGAATCTGAAAGAAGTCACTACCGGCTCTTGCCTGGCAGTGCGTGGTAAGCTGGTCGCCTCGCAAGGCAAAGGCCAAGCCGTGGAAATACAGGCTTCGGAAATTGAAGTACTTGGTACTGCCAACCCGGAGGAATACCCCTTGCAGAAGCGCGGCAGCGACCAGAAAGGTATTTCCTTGGAAGCGTTGCGCGAAATTGCCCACTTGCGTCCGCGCACCAACACGTTTGGGGCGGTGCTACGCATCCGGCACGCCATGGCGTTTGCCATTCATAAGTACTTCAACGACCACGGCTACTTCTACGTTCACACGCCCATTATCACCGGTTCTGATGCCGAGGGCGCGGGCCAGATGTTTCGCGTGACCATACTGCCCGAGTTGAATCCGCCACTCGATGAAGCTGGCCAAGTAGATTACAAGCAGGATTTCTTCGGCAAAGCCACCAATCTCACCGTGTCGGGTCAGCTCGAAGGCGAGTTGGCCGCTATGGCCTTAGGGAAAATCTACACGTTTGGGCCCACTTTCCGCGCCGAAAATTCCAACACGGCCCGTCACCTGGCCGAGTTCTGGATGATCGAGCCCGAAGTGGCCTTCAACGACCTGCACGACAACATGGACCTGGCCGAGGACTTCCTCCGCAGCCTGGTCCGCTACGCCCTCGAGCATTGCCCTGACGACCTACAATTCCTCAACGACCAGTATGACAAGGAACTGCTAAGCCGCCTGAGGTTTGTAGTCGACAACGAGTTCCAGCGTCTTACATACACTGAGGCCGTTGAAATCCTGAAGTCGGCCAAGCAGAAGTTCGAGTTTCCGGTGGACTGGGGTACCGATCTGCAGTCGGAGCACGAGCGGTATTTGGTGGAGAAGCACTTCAAGAAGCCCGTCATCCTGACCAACTACCCCAAGGAAATCAAGGCGTTTTACATGAAGCTGGACGAGGACGGCCGCACTGTGCGCGCCATGGACGTCCTCTTTCCTGGCATTGGCGAAATCATCGGTGGCTCGCAGCGCGAAGAAGACCTTGAGAAGCTCACCACCCGGATGCGGGAAATGCACGTGCCCGAAGAAGACCTGTGGTGGTACCTCGATACCCGCCGCTACGGCACCGCGCCGCACGCCGGCTTCGGCCTTGGCTTCGAGCGTCTCATTCTTTTCGTCACCGGCATGTCCAACATCCGCGACGTTATTCCGTTCCCCCGCTTCCCGAAAAGCGCGGAGTTCTAAGAACTTGCGGTCTGGTTTGACACCAACGCTCGGCTACATTAGCTGGGCGTTGGTGTTGACGCTCTAACCTTATCCGCTATGCTTCCCCGCCAGCAAATATTGAAGTGGTTGAAAAAAGCCATTGCAGGTGCGCTGGGCTGGAGCTGGGCTGGCAGTGTAAGCCTACTTTTGCTTAGTACTTTCTCTTGGTTTGAATTTACTAGACTCAAGTATGGATTATGGCTTGGAGTTACAGCTGTCTTACTGACGCTTACAGGTCTTGGTCCGCGCTACTTCATTACCGATGCGCCGCCGCTGTTCAGTCGGCAAACGTTGCGCGTGTTGCAAGATCGGTTTGAATATATCGTGTCGCGGCTGATCAAGCTGGTTATAGGTTACTTCTTAGTAGCGTTTGTGCTGTTTTTCTCCATGGTGGGCATGCCCTTAGCTGCTTATATGATAATGGGGCCTATGTATGCTTATGATTGGTGGAAGCAGCAAGACAGAGAAAACTCGCGTCAAGTTCTGTTTGCAGGGGAATTGGGCAATGTACAACTCAGGCCTGCACGACCTGAATATGGATATCCGTCGCCTAGGCCCAACACGTTTATTGTTCGACCACTGTCACCATTTATTAATCTCGTCACCAAGTTGCCGCCCAACCAGCCTGATAATACTTGGAGGCGAGTTAGACCCTACACACCATTAATTGAGCAATGGCAGGATACGCTGCTGTCTGAAAGCAGAGCTTATAAGTATGTGGTGCCAAGATGACTATGGAGAAGCCACGGAGGTCAAGTCTGTTGTGTTATTCTACTCAGCAGTAATTCCGCAGCTCCTTGTCGTCTACGGCCACTAGCGCATCCAGGCGCAGCTCGAAGCCGTCGGCGAGGCGCAGGTATTCCACTTTATCTTTGATGAACAGGTTCTGGATGGTGCCTTGGTAGGTGCTGGGTGGGGTGTCGGGCTCGGTGCGGTAGGTGAGGGTGCAGGGCTGGCCGGTGGTGGCGCGGGCCTCAAGCTCGTCGTAGAACGAGCAGCTAATGGGTTGGTAGGAAGCAGGCATGGCAGCGGGATACGAGTGTGCGGCTTATACGAGAACCGACGCGCCGGTGGTGAAGAAGCTCGTTCCGGGTAAGCTGAACGTACTTTTACTCAGCGCTTGGTGTAGTCATACACGCCGCGGGCACGGGCAAAAGCCCTTATGCGACCGGTTTCCTTATTGACCTGCACCTAAACACTGCCCACAATAGTTGGTTTGCGTGGCAGGTATAGTCCGGTTAGGTGCAGCAAACAGTAAGCCACTCAGAATCTGAAGCTTAATTGAATAAACCCGCTTTTTATCGTTCTCTGTCTGATATATATTGCGCTTCAGCATGAATCGTCTCGAACAGGTCTCGATTCTGCTCGGCTGCTTTGCGGGCAATCTGATCTGCCCAGTCAGGAGAAGCAAGAATCTGCTTTTCCAGCTCTTGCGTGCGAAGGGTGTCTTTGGCCGTGCGCGGCACATATAGGTCGAACGCATCGTCTATGAATCCGAAGCCGAACTGCGTTAGGTTTTGCTCGGTAGCCAACAAAATTACCAAATCGCGGCCCGCGTACTGCTCCCGCAGGTTTAGTTCGTGCACGTTCCAGCCTTCGGGCGCGTGCTCGGGCCAGTAAATGTTCTGGTTGTAGCTCCAGAAGCGGGAGCGAGGTGCAAGCAGTTTATCATAGAATGGGTAGAAGCCGTACAGACTTTGAGCAAAACTGTCGCCGATAATCAGGGCATCTAAGGGATGCTTACTGGTAGTTGGCTCGAACACCACCTCCGGATAATACATAGGGTGGGGCTGAATATCTTTCACTAAATTCAGCAAAGAGCCGAGGTCATTATCGGTATAGCGTAAATCCTGGATGCGCGTGCCAACTACCCCTTTTTGCAGGTGAAAATCCGGCAAATCCCGATTGGTTAGCGCTTCGGCGCGCCGGAAAAGTGTATCCGCTAGCAAACTCACCGCGTAGCCGCTCCAGTGCGTACCAGTGCGCGGAAAGAGGGGATACCGCGTGGTGTCTTTCCAGCGGAGCAGCAATTGACCGGCATTCAGCACGGGGATGCCAGCTTCCGGTAGGCGTCGTGCTAGCACATCGAGGTTAGATGGATTGCTGGGCAGCACCTGCTGGATAGAGTCAGGAAGAAACTCGGGGAGAATGCGGGCCTTGCCCGGCGCCAGCACCACCAGCAGCTGGGTGCCGTGAGCCCGAAGCGTATCCTGTACGCGCCGGAGCTGCCGAAGCCGCAAACTGATTTCGTCGTTGCCTAGAAAATCGCGGCCCAGGTACGAATTGATAGCCGCAAACTGATACAGCTGTTGGTCGTGGCCTATGCAGATGGTGTTAGGGGTTTTGTTGAACACTGAAAACCGCATTTGGCTATATAAGCGAACAAGCCACGGCCGAAAGCCTAGCCGAAAGTCGGCATAGCGCTCCATGGCCGGCTGGAAGGTGTTGTCGATCAGAGCTTCCTTGCTAAATGCCGGAAACGGTACCACGTCCTCGTTGCCTCCCAACGGGTTCAGTTCCACTAAATGAAATTCAGCTTGCAGGGCCGGCAGCAGTAGCAGCGCCAATAGGCAACATAAAAAGGCGCGTTTCAAGGGCATTTCTGGTACTAATAAGGCAAGAGGGCAGAAGACGCTAAGAAGTAAGCAAATGAGCCGTTATGGCCGCTGGGCTTCGTATTCCTCTACGGCCATTTGATGAAGCATCAGGTCGTAGTTACCGTTGGTGGCATTGGCCTGCTGCCACAGTTTTTCTTGCACGGTAGGCATTTGTTTCAGCTTTTGCTCAATAGCTCGTATGTGTGCCTGATCGGCAGCGGTAGTCGGGAAAAACAAATTATAAGCAGTGGCACTAAACCCATTGTCGAAGCTACCAAGGTTGTGCTGGGTGTATAACAACAGGATAACTTTTTGCGTCAACATCTCAGCTTTACGATCAAGCAGGTGCACCTCCTGACTTGGGGGCATATCATCGCGTGCACCAACCTGTACTTGATTGTTGTAGTACCAAAACTGCGTTTTGTTGCTGAACAAGTTTGAAATATAGGGATAGAACCCAATTAATCCCCAGCTGAAACTGTCCCCGACTATCAGCAGATTAGGCTTTTGCTGATTGGGCTTCAACGGTTCAAATTTTATGGTGGGGTAAACCAGCTTAAATTCTTCCGGCTTTTGGAGTAAGTTCAAGGACCTGAAAATATCGTCGTCACTATCACGGGCTTCATCAGTGACCGTACGGCCAGTTACAGTGAAATCGGGTAAGTCGAACTGTCCTCGGTGCTCGATATACTTGAAGAGGGTATCAGCAGCTAACGTGATACCATAACCGCTCCAATGAATCCCACCGCGCGTAAACAAAGGATAGGAAACTGTGTCTTTCCACTGCTGGAATACCTGGGCCAAATCAATCAAATTAACTCCCTGCTGCTGCATTTGCTGCACGTAAGTAGTGTAATTGGACTGCGTGTGAGGTTGATTACGAAAGTAATCAGGGTGATATTCTGGGTAGAAACTAGCCTTAGATGGCGCAATAGCAAATACTAGTGATATACCCCGCTTGGCCAGCATATTCTGCACTGCTTTCAGCTTGTACACATTTTTGCGGATGATAGTCTCGCCCTTGAAATCTTGTCCTAAATAGGCACGAATTGCTATTTCGTCGAGCAAGATGTTGTTTTTCCCAATAAGCACGTCATCGGCTTTGCATATACCGAACACCGAAAAGGCTATCTGATTGCGCACGCGGATCAGCAGTTCCCGGAAGCCAATGCGGTCTTCCGCATACTTCTCCAACGCAGGCTGGTAGCTGTTGTCAAGCAACGTAGGCAAGGTCAGGTCGGGGTAGGACGCTCGTTCGGCATAGCCTCCAATGCTTCCCATCTTGAACAGTCGAAAACGGGTTTGGATAGCTGGCAAAATCAGGATAGCTAGGATTATACCCAAAAACCCCCTCTTGATAAGCTTAAAAACGTCTGCTTTCACTCAGTTGGGTAGAACGGGAGGCACAGGGTTGAAACAAAGGATGATGGAGCAACCCATACCCGACAAGAGAGCCGAGGGCACGGTGGCAAGTCTCGCTTAAAAACGGAAGTAGATAAAGGGATTAAACGAGTTGCCCAGGATGGCGCCAGCACTCAATATCAGCAGGGCTGCCGTGACTAGAGTGAGGCTAGCGGCGCGGGGTAAGCTAAGCTTTTCGCCAAACAGCATGCCCACCTCCCAGCGCTCCACCCGCGGCAAAGCGGCCATAAAGGCAAAGAGAATTGCCAGGGCCAGCGTAATCCAGAATTCGTTGCTGAAGTAAGGCAACTCTTCCAGGCCGCCGCTAAACATGCGCTTCATGTAAGCTAAAGCGCCGGCTAACGTTTCGGCCCGGAACAGCACCCAACCTATTACTGTGACCAAGAACGTAGGGACGATACTGAGGACACCCAAACGCTTGGAGATACGCAGCAGAAACAGCCGGTCGAGCACCAGGAATAAGCCGTGGAAAGCGCCCCAGGCAATGAAATTCCAAGCCGCCCCGTGCCAAAAGCCCGAGAGAATAAACACGGTCCAGAGGTTGATATAGAGCCGACTGGGTTTCACTCGGTTGCCGCCCAGGGGAATGTACAGATAGTCGCGCATCCAGCGGCCAAGCGTGATGTGCCAGCGCTGCCAGAACTCCGTGATGCTGCGCGAAATATAGGGGTTATTGAAGTTCTCAGGAAACTGAAAGCCCATAATCCGGCCTAGCCCGATAGCCATATCGGAATAGCCCGAGAAGTCGAAGTAGATCTGGAAAGTGTACGCTAGCGCCCCCAGCCACGCCATTGGCGCCGATACTTCATCTAGGTTCAGCCCGAAAATACGGTCGGCTTCCTGGCCCAGCACATTGGCAATAAGCACCTTCTTTGATAAGCCAATGACAAAGCGAAACAAGCCTGCCAACTTATGGTCGACAGTGTCGAAGGCTCGGCGGTCGGTGAGTTGGCCGGCTATTTCGTGGAAGCGCACGATAGGTCCAGCAATCATCTTCGGGAACAGCATGATGTAAAGCATGAAGTCCCAGAAGCTGCGCAAGGGCTTGTTCACGCCGCGGTACACATCAATGGTGTAGGTAAGCTTCTCGAAAGTGAAAAAGGAAATGCCAATTGGCAGCACCACCTTCTCCCAGGTCAGCTCCGACCCACCCAACGACGTTTTTACGGCGCTAAAATTCTCTAGGAAGAAGTTGGCGTACTTGAAGTAAAACAGCATCGCCACGTTAATGATGATGCTCATGGTCAAGTAAATGCGTTTTTGCCAGCCTTCGGCCCGGTCCATGAGCCGGATCAGAAAGAAGTTGACTACAACGGAGGCTACAAACAAAGCCAAAAAGTTGAGGCCGCCCCACGCATAGAAGGCTATGCTGGCAACCAAGGCCACCGTGTTTTTGAATCGGTTGGGAGCCAGAAAATAGAGCGCCAGAAAGCCCGGCAGGAAGTAGAAAAGAAAGAGTGTACTGCTAAATACCATAGGAAGCGGAATCTGTGGAGTTGTAAGCTGGTCCGAAATTACGGGTTTACCCATTGGCTACCACAAAAAAGGCCGGACTCCGCTAGGGAGTCCGGCCTTGTGCTGGCAGGGGCAGAAGAAGCCTAGTGCTTGCCGTGGCCTTTGCCATGGCCATTGTTTCCTTTATCCTTGCCTCCAACTACATATACTCCACCCGGAGCAGCACCTAGCTTCTTGGCTTGTCCGGGAGGCAGGCCTTTGCCATTTTCCAGACGCTTCACTTGGCCGGGTGGTAAGCTGGCCGGGTATAGCGTGCGGTGCTGGCTGATCTGTCCCCAAGGCTGTGCGCCTGTATAGTCAATAACAACAGGATGGAAAGTGGAGGGTGAATAACCGCTCAGGTTGGCTACGCGCACCCATTGGTTGTCGCGCTGCACGATGTAGCGTTGGGCGCTGAGATCATAGTAGCCTCCAACTTCTGGGATGTAGTAATACTGTTTGCCGGCTGGCACAGCTGGGCCCCAAGAAGGCCGCGCGGCATTGCCGCGGCCTTGCGCTTGCGTGGAAAAAGAAAGACCCGTGAGTGACAGCGCCAAGGTAAGTTTGAGGATAGTTTTCATGGAAAGTGATTTAGGATTTAGCTATGGTGCCTGAACAAAAGCAAGAAAGGGGCCAAACTATGGTTGTGCTCTTTCTTGCTTTTGTTCAGGCACCAAAGCCACCAACTGCACTAGGCGCAAAAAAAGAGCGTCTTCAAAGTGAGGACGCTCTTTTGGAAGTTGCCTGACGGAAGCTGGCTTTATCGGCCCCGGCCGCGACCACCAGAGTTGCTCCGCTCGTCGCGGCCTCCTTCAAAGCCACGGTCGTTACGGCCGGGACTGTTCTGGTTGTCCCGGCTGCTCCGTTCGTCGCGGTGGTAGTTGTCACGGTCATTACGGTCGTCGCGGCTATAGTTGCCGCGGTTGTTACGGTCGTAGTCGTTGCCGCGGGCATAACCCCGGTTGCTGTAGGGCGAGTTGTCGTAGCGGCCAGGGGGCTGGCGGTAGCCTGGTGCTGGCGCATAGCTGCCCCGGCCGTTGCCATAGTAGTTGTTGTTGCCGTAGTAGCGGCCCGGTTGCCAGCCGCGCTGGTTGCAGTAGGCCCGGTGGTCGCGGATATAGCCCCATGGCTGCCGGCCTACATAATTAATTACTACAGGGTGGAAAAAGCGCGGGTCGTAATTGGCGTAGTAAGAAGGCAGATACGGCGTGCTAACCCAGTAGCCATACGGGTCGAGGTACACGTACTGCTGCGTATACAAGTCATAATACCCATCAATTTCCGGGATGTAGTAGTATTCCACGCCGGGGCCAACAGTCGGCCCCCAGGCAGGAGGGCCTACGTTGACGCTGACCCGCACCTGTGCCTGAGCAGCGCCGCTTTGTAGCAGCAACCCCAGCAGCAAAAGCAAGCCTGATTTTATTAAGAGTTTCATGATTTCAGAAGGGAAATGTTTCTAGACTACACCATGCAATAACAGCGCCATTTCTTGTTGATTTGATAACGTAAACTGCACACTTTCAGTGCTTGATATGGAACTTTAGTTGCGCTGAGACTTTTACGCCATCATCGTTGTTATAGGCAGTCTGCCCACAACTATTGTCGGCTGGTTGTTCCGAATTATGTTAGCCAAACCCCTTGGCAAATAAGCTATTCGGGATAGTAAGAAGGTCGGGTTTTACCTACCTTTGCAGACTTATTCGCATCGCTAGTGCATGGCCAAAAAATCAACCGCGGCATCAACTGCTGCATCGCCTAAAGCTCCTAAAACACCCAAGGCCCCCAAGGCTACGGCAGCACCACAGAAAGCATCGACGGTGGCAGTAGCTCCGGTTTCGTTGCCTGCACTGGCGCCCTCCGCTTTGGCCAACGGGCAGCTGGCTGGTTCCGCTAGCAGCATCGAGTCGCCTTTCATTGAAGTGTACGGTGCCCGGGAGCACAACTTGAAGAACGTTTCCATCAAGATTCCGCGTGGGCGGCTCGTGGTGTTCACCGGTATTTCGGGCTCTGGCAAGTCATCGTTGGCTTTCGATACGATTTATGCCGAGGGACAGCGTCGCTACATGGAGACGTTTTCGGCCTACGCGCGGAGCTTCATGGGCGGGCTGGAGCGGCCCGATGTCGATAAGATTGAAGGCTTGTCGCCGGTTATCAGCATCGAGCAGAAAACCACCTCGCGCAACCCTCGCTCCACGGTCGGCACCATCACCGAGATATACGACTTCCTGCGTCTGCTCTACGCCCGCACGGCCGAAGCCTTCAGCTATGCCACCGGCGCCAAGATGATTCGGCAGAGCGACGACCAGATCATCAATTACATTCTGCAGCACTTCGATGGCAAGAAGCTGGTGGTGCTGGCACCCGTGGTGAAGGGCCGCAAAGGCCATTACCGCGAGCTGTTCCAACAAATTGCCAAGCTTGGCTTCACCAAAGTGCGCGTCGATGGTGAACTGCTCGACCTCACGGCCAAAATGCAGGTGGACCGCTACAAGATTCACGACATCGAAATCGTAATCGATAGGCTGGTGGTGAAGGAGGAAGACCGGTTCCGCCTGTCGGGCTCGGTGCAGAACGCCCTGACGCACGGCAAGGGCACGATGCTGGTGCTGGACCCCGACGAGAAAAACGCCGCCAAGAAAACGCAGTTCTTCTCGCGCTTCCTCATGGACCCCGTCACGGGTATCGCCTACGACGACCCGGCCCCAAACACGTTCAGCTTCAACTCACCCTACGGCGCGTGCCCGGTGTGCAACGGCTTGGGCGAAGTGCAGGAAATAACCGAGGAATCGGTGATGCCGGACCGCAAGCTGAGCGTCAGCCGCGGCGGTATCGCCCCACTTGGCGAGTACCGCGACATCTGGATTTTTCAGCAACTCAGCGCCATCCTGAAACGGCAGAAGCTAAGTTTGAGCACGCCGCTAGAGAAACTGCCCGACGACCTGATCGAGCGGCTGCTCTACGGTATACCCGAAGACGACGAAGCCGACCCCAAGAAGGCCAACTACGCCGAGCCGTTCGAGGGCATCATCCCGTTTTTGCGCCGGCAGATGGAATCCGATTCCGAGAACATCCGGGAGTGGATCCAGCAGTACACCCAAGCCAAAGAATGCCCCGAATGCCACGGCTACCGCCTCAAGAAGGAGTCGTTGCACTTCAAGATGGACAACAAGCACATCGGCGAGTTGTCGGTGATGGACTTGAACGATTTAGCGGATTGGTTTGAAGGCCTGGAGACGCGCCTTACCGACCGCCAGAACCTGATTGCGCGCGAGCTGCTCAAGGAAATCCGTAAGCGCATCGGCTTTCTGCTGGAAGTAGGCCTCGATTACCTGAACCTGCACCGCTCGGTACGGACCCTGAGCGGCGGCGAAAGCCAGCGCATCCGCCTCGCCACTCAGATTGGCACTCAGCTCGTGGGCGTGCTCTACATCATGGACGAGCCTAGCATTGGCCTGCACCAGCGCGACAACGAGCGGCTAATCAAGGCCTTGCAGCACCTGCGCGACATCGGCAACTCGGTGATTGTAGTGGAGCACGACAAGGATATGATTCTGCACGCCGATTACGTGCTCGATATTGGTCCGGGCGCGGGCATCCACGGCGGGCATATTGTAGCATCGGGTACACCGCAGGAAATATTTAATTCGGGCAGCCTTACCTCGCAGTACCTCAGCGGGCAGAAGCACATCGAGCTGCGCAAGAAAAAGCGGGTTGGTGAAGGCAATGAGCTGGTGCTGAAAGGTGCCAAAGGCCACAATCTGAAGAATGTGACGGTGAAGTTTCCGCTCGGCAAGCTCATCGCCATTACAGGCGTGTCGGGCTCCGGCAAGTCGTCGCTCATCCACGACACGCTTTATCCCATCCTCAACCAGCACTTCTTCAACGCCAAGCGCGAGCCGCTACCCTACGGTAGCATCGAAGGGCTGGACCTAATTGACAAGGTGATTGAGGTAGATCAGTCGCCGATTGGCCGTACGCCCCGCTCGAACCCGGCTACTTATACCGGTGTGTTCACTGAAATCCGGCAGTTGTTTTCGTCGTTACCGGAAGCCAAGATTCGGGGTTACGGACCAGGGCGCTTCTCGTTCAACGTGAAAGGTGGGCGCTGTGAAACCTGCGAAGGTGCCGGTATCCGAACCATCGAAATGAACTTCCTGCCCGACGTGCACGTGCCCTGCGAAACCTGCAAAGGCCGCCGCTACAACCGCGAAACACTGGAAGTTCGCTTCAAAGGCAAGTCCATTACCGATGTGCTCGACATGACTGTGGAAAAGGCTGTGGACTTCTTCGAGTTCCAGCCCCGCATTCTGCGTAAGATTCAGACGCTGAACGAAGTAGGCTTAGGTTACCTCACGCTCGGCCAGCAGGCTACCACGCTTTCGGGCGGTGAAGCGCAGCGCGTGAAACTAGCTACGGAACTCAGCAAAAAGGACACCGGCAAAACGTTTTACATCCTTGACGAGCCGACCACCGGCCTGCACTTCGAAGACATCAGCCACCTCGCCGACGTACTCCAAAAGCTAGCCGACAAAGGCAATACCGTCCTGATCATCGAGCATAATCTTGATCTGATAAAAGTAGCCGACTACGTCATCGATATTGGGCCTGAAGGTGGCGCGGCCGGTGGTAGTATTGTGGCCCAAGGCACGCCAGAGCAGGTAGCCAAGTCAGGAAAAGGGCATACGAGCCGCTTCCTGGCCGAGGAGTTGCGCACCAGCAAGTACGCCGAGGCATAGCAGCGCCTACCATTGGAGTCACAACGCCTGCCCTCAAACGTGAGAGCAGGCGTTGTGGCGTTGTGGCATATCGGCTAGTTACTTGTTACAGGTGCTTCTTCGATACGGCCGAAACGGAATTTGATGCCCCAACTCCCACGTAGCACAGTGCCATTTTCGCCGATACCAATTAGGGCTAGCTCGGAGTGAAAGCCTAACCGCTTCTTAGCAAATGGGAATACCACCGCTCCTACTGGCAGTACGCCGCCAGCCAAGCCGTTGGTGCGCGCGCCGAGGCCAGCGTACACGTAGTAATCTTCCTTGTTCACAAATTTGTAGTTCAGTGTCAGCTCTGGATTTAGGCTGGAGGTGAAAGCGTCGGTGCTCACCCGAAAGTCGGGGTGGAAGCGCCCGAAGTCGTAAGACGCCGCCACAAAGGGCAGGTTGGACTGGTGATACGCGACGTTGAATTGAGCGTGTGCTGCTATGCCGGGAGAGCCGACGAGCAGCATAGAGTAAAATAGTTTTTTCATGCTTACAAGCTAGGCAATACGGTGCTGTATAGTTTGTTGTGATATTATAAAAAAGCGCTTCGGCACAAGCTGAGGCGCTTTATAGTGTAAATATTTTGTGCCGACGGCTACTTCAGCGCGTTAACCTGCTCGAAGAGCACGGCCGTCTGGCTTTCATGCGCGCGAAGTATCGGCAGCATTTCCGTGACGTAAGCTAGCAACTCGGGGTTGGCTAGCTTGGTAGTAGCTTCAGCGTAGCGCTTCACAGTGCGTTGGTGCAGCGCCTTCAAGTCGCGCAAGTATTTTTTGTCGAAGCCTAAGTATTTCCGGTCGTCGATGTCGTCGTAGGTGGCGCGGTCTTCGGGGCTCATCATGGTGGGTAGAGCGATGCTGTTGCGGCTGGCAATGGCTTCTAGTTTCGTGCCGGCTTCACTGTGTTCCTGGTTCATCTTCTTGCCCCATTCCTTTACTTCCAACTCAATGGCTTTCTGTTGGGCCAGCTTGCCTAGCGATACTTCCAGCATGTTGGCACTGGCGGCAGCTACCGCAAACTCGGAATCGTATTTCAGCTGCTCTTTGGTGTAGGTCGAATTGGGCGCCAGGTTTTTGCTGCGCTTCTTGTTAAGCTTTTCGGCTTGCTTGGTTTGCGCCTGCGCGGGAGAGAAGCCCCCTATAATACTGCTAACAAGTAGCAGCAAGCTAAAGAACCAGTTCAATTGCTTTTTCATGGAAGCGAAAAATCAGGCGAAAAGACGAAGCAGTACAACGAAACAGA
This sequence comes from Hymenobacter sp., assembly GCF_036387835.1. Classification (GTDB taxonomy): domain Bacteria; phylum Bacteroidota; class Bacteroidia; order Cytophagales; family Hymenobacteraceae; genus Hymenobacter. The sequence goes on from NZ_DASVSY010000030.1 coordinate 47,262, forward strand.
CCTGCTAATAAGCAGACCGCTTTGTGCCTTATACTCAACAATAAGTCAGGAGTTTTGGCCTCGCCAATACCTCTTTACCTGCGCTTATTTTCCGTGGGTGCTCAGGCGGCCTGCGCTTGCAGTTCCTGCTGCTGATACTCCCGCTCCAGCCGCCGGTAGCGCCGACCGTACAACACCATGCAAACCACGGTAAGCATGGGCACTGGCCGTAGCAAGCTTGGATGCCAGAACGGTAGAAACGCCAGTCCTATGCTCAGCAGAAACACCAGCGGCGAGAGCAACGGCCGCAACGGGTCGAGGTCGGGGTGCTGCTGCTCGGCGGGGGCAACCACGCCGGCGGCCGGGCTGCGGAGGTAGGCCTGCATACGCGCCTGCATCAGCCCACTGAAAATGATATTCAAGGAATAAAGCACCCACGGCGTACGCAGCATAGGATACTCACTTTGGTAAGCGGTGGTAAACGGCATGAGTACGATGCTGAGCAGAAACACAATGTTCAGCCACAACATCCGGGGGCTGGTGCGCACCACAAACCGAAAAATGCGGTGGTGCGCTACCCAATACACAGCAATGATGAAAAAGCTGATCAGAAAGCCGATAAACTGGCCCGTAAGCTGTAGCAAGCCGCTGAGGGCCGCGTGTTCAGTGGCGTGGTGCAATTCCGGCACCTTCAACTCGATGGCGAGCAGCGTAATGGCAATGGCAAATACGGCATCCGTAAAGAGTATTACCCGCTCTAGCTGAAACGCCTCCCGTTCGTGCAAGGGTTTTTCGTTACCATCCATCCAGAAATAGAATCAGGCGGGAAGAGAAACCACCTCGATCCACTAAAGATAGCCCGCTAGCTATGTGCCAACCAAAAAAGCCGCTGCCTTATTGGGCAGCGGCTTTCTATACTAGCAGTATTGAAATCAAGAGCTTACATCATGCCTGAGTGTTCTTTCGACATGGTTAGGTGCTTCTCAATGACGGGCGTCGTCTTCGTAATGAAAGTTTGCAGGTCCGTGTCCTTGGTCATTTTCTGATGCGCGGCCATGGTATTCAGCGTTTTCTGGTGGTCAACTACCATCTGGTCCATGAACTTCTTTTCCAGCTCCTTACCCGAGAGCTTGCGCATTTGCTCGGCTATAGCCTTGTGCTCGGCGTCCATGTCGGTGGGCAGCGTCACGCTCTTTTTCTGCGCTATAGCTTTCAGGTCGGCCGTCGAGTTAGTGTGGTCGGTAATCATCATGTCGGCGTGGGTTTTGGCCATGCCGGTGGCGCCTTTCTCAAGCACAAGCTTGCTGAGCTGCATTTCGTTCTGGTCGCTGTGCGCCGCCGACTTCATGAAGGTGGGGTCGTCGGTGTGGGGAGCGGTAGGGCCGCTGGGGTCGGCCATGGCACCGCCGCCCGCTGCGCTGGCCGCCGCCGTGTCGCCGCCCATAGCGCCGGTGGCGGTAGAGTCCATCCCGTCGGTGTTGGTTGGGGCACTGCCCGTGGCAGTATCAGTGGTAGTGGAAGAGGTGTCGGCCGACTGACTACAAGCGCCGAGGGCCAGAAGGCCAAGGCAAGAGGCACTAAAAAAGAAGCGTTTCATAGCAGGATGCTGTTGAGATGTCGAAAGTAGAAGGTACTCGCTTTGACGAGCTTAGGTTATGGACGAGCTTGGCCCGTAGTGTCGGTAGCGGCCGCCGAATCGGCATCGGCCGACACCGTTGGGCCCGCATCGTTGTCGATAACCGTGGCATCGGCTTCTACTCCGCCTTCATCGGCCGCTTTGTCGATATCACTTACTGCTTCGCCAGCGGTACCATCGGTCCGCTTCTCGGCATTGCCGCAGCTACTAAACGAAAGAACGGCGGCCAGCGCCAGCAAGGAAAAAAAGTTGGTTTTCATGGGTGTAGTGGTGGTAGGTGGTAAGGGAAACAAGGTTATTTAGGCAGCTTATCGGCCGCTTGCTCGGCGGCCTCCCGGTGCCTTTTCAAGATGGGGAGATACTTAGCGGCAAAGGCCCGGATGTCGCCATCGTAGGCGTCGTCGCTCATGTCGTCGAAGTCATCGATGCTGCGCTTGTGGCCATCTTCCAGCAGGTCGAGGTACTTACGGTCGAAGGCCGGGCCATTCAGAGCGGATAGCTCACCAACAAGCCCAGCTTGCTCTTTACCTAGGCTGTTGGGTAACACAATATTCTTTTTGCCAGCTATAGCTTGTAAGTCGGTTTGCATGGGGCCATGCTCGCCAACTATAGTTTGAGCCACATATTTCACGTCGGGCGAAGTGGCTTTGCGCTGCGCTATCTGGCCTAGCTCTACATCGAGCATACCCATGCTGGCGGACGTTACCATGAATTCAGCGTCACGCTCCTGCTTTTCGGTTATGGCTTCATCGCCAATGCGCTTTTCATTCTGGAACTTGGCTTCGGCAACCGGGTCCTTGTTGCTTTCTCCTCCTGAGCAAGCCGTAAGTAGGGGCAAAGCCAGTAATCCAACTAATTGGAAACAACGCATGATTTCAGGTTTTAGTACAAGAGTGGGTGTTCAAGGATATACGGTAGGTTCAGCTAGCGGTTGGGGTGCAAGCGGAATAGAACCTGCCAGACTGAATCTGTTGGGATAAAACGCCTGCGGATAGAAGCCAGTACGCACTAGATTGTCACTCAAGGGGGCCAACAACGAGGGGCCCAATCCACATGGATTGGGCCCCTCGTTGTTGGCCCCCTTGAGTGACAGGTACTAATTATAAACTAAAGGATAAGTTGAAAAATGCAGTGGCCGATAGTAATACACACTGTTCTAATACTGGTTTATCGATAAAATACTTGGGGTTCATTTTGGCAGTGCTGTTAACAAGGTGTAGCTCATTAGCTTGTCTTTGCGGTAGGTTTCAGAGCGTACTACCCCCACGCCGGGTGCGTACCAATCTGCGGTGCGCATGTTCACCGGAATAGCTAGTCCGCCTATGCCTACCTTCACTTGCATGTCTTGCACCACTTTGGTGCAAGCGAAGCTGCCGGCCGCCGTTTTTATGGTTTCGGTGCTCTCCACGTGGCGGTTGCTGATGTTGATGGTAGTTGTGGAAATGGCAACACCACTTTTTTCGTCGCGCAAAACAGCCGTCATACTACCATTTTTGAGCTGTGTTCCGGGCTTGAGCACTGCTGGCAATTCCAGAAAGTCGCCGGTTACCTCTGCTTGCATGGTATTTTGTGGGCTACCCAAGGTCATTTGCGGGCTGAGCATGGTGCGCATATCGAGGCGTACTACACCAGCCTCACATTCCACGGTGTAATCACTGCTGCTACCCGCTTTGCCTTTCTTGTCGGTAACCTGCTGGTGAATAACTGCGGTGGTCTTGCCTTTGCTGGTCTTGGCTTGGCGTACCTCCTGCATGATCCGACCCGTAAGTTGGTCGTGGTTGTCATAAGCGGTTAACTCGTACACTCCGCCTTTACGCAAGTCGTAGTATAAACCACAATCCTGACCTTTTACAGCAGGAGCCACCACAACTGTAACGAGCAGCAAAAACGAAAGAAGCAGTGGTTTTTTCATGATCAGGCGCCCGGCTAAGTACCTACAGGCAACGCTGCTAAGGTACTTTGTCCAACAGCGCAGCGGTATCGCATATACATGTGAGGAAGTTAGTTGCCTAACGCCACGGGCTATTTCACCTACGCCGTACGAGACGAAAGTCTACTTGCTTTCTTGCCGCAGGAGCACTTCTGCCAGCAGCAAATCTTCGGGCGTAGTGATTTTGAGGTTGCGGTAGTCACCCGGTACCAAGCGAATGGGGTGGAGGTCTTCCACTACGCTGGCATCATCAGTAAAAGTAGCCAGCTCGGGTAGTTGGTAGGCACGGCGCAGCAACCCAATTTCAAAGCACTGCGGCGTCTGTACCAATCGTAGCCGGGCGCGGTCCAGCGCATAAGAGCCCTGCTGGCTTAGGCCCCTCACCGAATCTTTGGGCGGCACCGCGGCAATGGCCGCGCCGTGCTCTGCAGCGGCCGCAAAGGTGTTTTCAATAACCGCCAGCGGTGTCAGTGGCCGCACGCCATCATGCACAGCCACTACGCCCGTTTCATATCCGGCCAGCTGCCCCAACCCGTTGCGCACCGAAGCCCACCGCGAAGCGCCGCCCGCCACTACAAGGTGCGGAATCTGCACTTGATAGTCGGCACAGAGTTGTTCCCACGTTTCGAATTGGTCGGCGGGCAATACCACGACTATAGCGTCTACCCTCAGTTGGGGTTCAGCAAACCGGCGTAACGTATGGAGCAGCACAGGTTCACCATTCAATTCTAAAAACTGCTTGGGCCGGTCGGCTCGCATGCGTGTGCCACTGCCGCCCGCCACCAGAATAGCATAGCGTTGTAAGGGAGAAGGGGAAGAAGTGACGGGTAGCAAGTGCGCTGCGATGATAAAGTGAGAAGCGAAAATCGAAAGGCAGTCCGCTGGTAAAAACAAAGGCCCGGCCGTTTTCAGGGGCCGGGCCTTCGAGTAGCCAGTAAAAGGTAAGGCGACGTAACGTTGTCACCTACAGGCCTTACAAAATCAGCATAGCGTCGCCGTAACTGAAGAATTTGTACTTCTCTTTGATGGCTAAATTATAGGCTTCAATAAGCAAGTCATAGCCAGCAAAAGCGGCGGCCATCATCATCAGGGTGCTTTCCGGGGTATGGAAGTTGGTGAGCAGCGTATTGGCAATCTTGAAATCGTAAGGAGGGAAGATAAACCGATCAGTCCAGCCTTCGTTGGCCTTCAAGCGCGAATTAGCCGACACCGACGACTCCATAGCGCGCATCGAGGTAGTACCTACTGCGCACACGCGCTTTTTAGCATCGAGCGCGCGATTCACTACCGTGGCCGAAGTGCCAGGCACAATGAAATTCTCGGAATCCATCTTGTGCTTGGTCAGGTCTTCCACATCCACGGTGCGGAAAGTGCCCAAGCCCACGTGCAGCGTAACGGGTACTACTTCCACCCCTCTGATTTCGAGGCGCTTCAATACCTCGCGGGTGAAGTGCAAACCAGCCGATGGCGCGGCTACCGCACCTGTGTGCTTGGCGTAGATGGTTTGGTACCGCTCTTTGTCGGCTGGCTCAGCGTCGCGGGTGATGGATTCGCGGGGCAGAGGAGTTTCCCCCAAATTGTGCAGCGCTTTGTAGAACTCCTCGTCGGAACCGTCGAACAAGAACTTGATGGTCCGGCCGCGGGAGGTGGTGTTGTCGATAACTTCGGCTACCACTTCGCCTTCGTCATCGAAGTAGAGCTTGTTGCCAACCCGGATTTTACGCGCAGGGTCAACGAGTACGTCCCATAGGTGAATTTCTTTATTGAGCTCGCGCAGCAGGAACACTTCAATCTTAGCGCCGGTTTTCTCTTTGTTGCCGTAGAGGCGAGCCGGAAACACTTTCGTGTCATTCACCACGAATACGTCGCCTTCGCCGAAGTACTCGATAATTTCCTTGAACATGCGATGCTCAATTTTGCCACTGTCGCGGTGCAGCACCATCAGGCGCGATTCGTCGCGGTTCTTAGCCGGGTGCTGAGCAACCAAGGCTTCGGGCAAATCAAACTTAAACTCGGAAAGCTTCATAGAGGCGGGTAGGCAAAGGCAATAGCTAGGGAAGCTAAAGAAAATTTGAGTCGGCGAAAGTACGTAACCTAGCTTGATTTATCGTTACTTTTCGCCTGGAAAGGTGAAATTGTGAAGTTGTGAAATGGTGAATCGGATGTTCTGTCGGTGCCATTTGTGTTGACCAAAAAATCAAGCTCACCATTTCACAACTTCACAATCTCACCTTATGAAAGCTCTGCGTCTGACTTTAGAAAGCTTCCGCTTCGCGTGGCAAGCCCTCAAAGCGAATTTGCTGCGGACTGTGCTTTCCCTGCTTGGCGTGACGGTCGGTATTTTCGCCATCATTGCCGTTTTCACCGTGGTTGATTCTCTCGAAGCCAACGTGCGCCAAAGCATGAGCTTTGTGGGCGACAAGGTGATTTACGTCATGAAAATGCCTTGGACCTTCGACCAGCCTGATTATCCGTGGTGGCGCTACTTCCAGCGGCCCGCGCCCACCGTGCGCGAGTTCGATCTGTTGCAGCGTAGCCTCTCCAACAACCAGCGCGGAGTAGCTATTTACGCCGCTACGGGCGGCAATACTTTGCGGGTGGGCTCCAACAGCATGCAGGATTGTGCGCTCATGGGCGTCACCTACGACTACCGCAACATATCGGACCTGCCCATTGCTGAAGGCCGCTACTTTACCACCCAGGAAATGGAGTCGGCTCGCAACGTGGCCGTTGTCGGTGCCGATATTGCCGACAATCTGTTCCCAAACGGCTCGGCGCTAGGCCAGGAGTTCAAAGCGCGCGGGCTGACGTTCACAATTATCGGCGTCGTGAAAAAAGAAGGCAAAAAGCTTCTCGATACGCCCAGCAATGATACCAACTGCGTTATTCCCTTTGGCTCCTTTACCAAAATGTTCACCCTGAGTAGCAATGGCCTAACCGGCGTGACGCCTACCATTGCCGTGAAAGGACGTGAGGAAGATGCCGGGTTGCTGGATCTGGAGTACGAAATGAAGGGCTTGATGCGCAATATCCGCACCCTAAAGCCCCGCGAGGAAGACAACTTTGCCCTCAACCGCCCCGAAATGCTAACCAACATGATCGGTAAGCTCTTTTCGGTGATTGGGGTAGCCGGAGGCGTGATTGGTTCGTTTGCTATGTTGGTGGGCGGCTTTGGCATTGCCAATATCATGTTCGTGTCGGTGAAGGAGCGCACCAATATTATAGGCATTCAAAAGTCATTGGGGGCTAAGAACTACTTTATTCTGTTTCAGTTCCTGTTCGAGGCCATTTTCCTGTGCTTGATTGGTGGCGCGGCCGGTATCTTGTTGGTGTGGCTGCTTACCCTCGTGCCCCAGGATATTACACCTATCAAGCTCTCTGGCGCCAACATCACTTTGGGCCTCACCGTATCAGTGGTGATTGGGGTGCTGGCGGGTATTATTCCGGCGGTGCTGGCCGCTAATCTTGATCCGGTTATCGCTATCCGAAGCAAATAAGCGGGAGCAAACAATCATTTTTCTTAAGTTGACATCCGCTGACCGAGCGCTTTACTATGCCTGGCCAGCCGAGCATCTTGGGTGTTGCTGCCGGACCGGTAGCTCACGAATTTGGGCGCATTGCGTTAGTTCATGGTACAATGGGTACTGTGGCTAAGCAGCAAAAGCAACTTGTGGCTTAAGCGGGGCAAGCTTTTTTGAAAGCACAACCATCACGCTATGTTAACAAATTGTTAATTTGCACGCCTGTACTTTTGGCCGCTCTGTTTGCGTGGAGCGGCTTTCTCTTTTTCAAATTCCCCAATCGTAGCAACCTGGGTTTCCGCCAGTCTTGCCGTTTTATGTAAGTAAGCAGTAATGTCTAAGCTCAAAAAAACCAGCCGTACCAAGGACTCCGACGAGGCGCTGAATGCCGGTAGCGGCCAAACCATCCGGCAGCCGGATGTCAACAATAATAAGGTCACCAGCATTAGCGACATCCGGGAGCAAACCCACGGCGTACGGACCTTGCAGCTCGACGACGAGCAGCGCATCCGCAAAGCCTTTGTCGACAAAGACTGGAATGAAATCAAGATTGCCGACTCCTGGCAGATCTTTAAAGTAATGGCCGAGTTCGTAGAAGGCTTCGAGAAGATGTCGAAAATAGGGCCGTGCGTGTCTATTTTCGGTTCGGCTCGCACCAAGCCAGAGAATCCCTATTACCAGATGGCCGAGGAAATTGCGGCCAAGCTGGTCCGCCACGGCTACGGCGTTATCACGGGGGGCGGCCCCGGCATTATGGAGGCCGGCAACAAAGGCGCTCGTTCGGAGGGTGGCCGTTCTGTGGGCTTGAACATCGAGCTTCCCTTCGAGCAGTTCAACAACATCTACATCGACCCCGACAAAATCATCAACTTCGACTACTTTTTTGTGCGCAAGGTGATGTTTGTTAAGTATGCCCAGGGCTTTATTGGGATGCCCGGCGGTTTCGGGACCCTTGATGAGCTGTTTGAAGCCATTACACTCATTCAAACCAAAAAGATCGGGCGCTTCCCTATCGTGCTGGTGGGCACTGCTTATTGGAAAGGGATGTTCGAGTGGATAGAACAAGTGATGCTAAACGAAGAGCACAATATTTCGGCCGAGGACATGCACTTGGTGCAGCTGGTAGACGACGCGGCGTCGGCCGTAAAAATCATTGACGACTTCTATTCAAAATACTTGCTTTCCCCCAACTTCTAAGAACACGATACGTGTTGCTAAAAAGCCAGCTCTCCATAAGGAAGAGTTGGCTTTTATGTTTATATTCAATGTATTATATGAATTATGTTTCAATCCTGTTCAGAGAAAAATTTGATTAAATCAAATAAATAGTATTTTAGAGCCCACCCTAAAACTTCCAAATCATGGAGCATGCTTCTACCATCAAAGAGGTTCGAGACGTGTTTATAGTGCCGCGTTGGGCTGGCGCGCCTGACGATGACTGGTATCCCTGGCTAGCTGAGCAACTGGCGTCGGTAGCCGCCGAGGATGGTTTCGACTATCGAATTCATAAGTTGGCTATGCCCGCGTGGGAGCTGCCCGTTATCGGACAAGCAATCGAGTATCTGCAGCAAGTGCTACCAGCTACTTCGCTGAATTCTAAAGTGATACTGGTGGGCCATAGTGTAGGCTGCCTGGCTATTCTGCACTACTTGGCCAGCGTAGCCAAGGAGAATCCAAATGCTGAGCAAGTGGGCGGGGTGCTGTGCGTGGCCGGCTGGTTTTCTGTAGACAGCCCTTGGCAGGATATCCTTAATTGGATGGATGCGCCTATCGACTATGAAGCAGCGCGCCGCCTCATTCCTCGCAACAAGCTGGTTGTGCTGCTCTCCGATGATGACCCGTACACCTCGGGCTACCAGGAAAACGAGCGCCTTTGGGTGGAGCGGTTGCATTCGCAAGTCAGTATTCTACCGGGCCGGCAGCATTTCAGCGCTCAGCTCGACTTTGATGTGCGCGATGCGGTGCGCGACTTGGCCGGCGCTACGGCGGCTTTAACGCCAACCTAGCCAAGTGAGAAGTACGGTTGCTCTGCTACCTTGCAACAACCACTACTTTCAAGCGGTTACCTTCTGTGGCAGCATCTTTCGAATACGATTATCTGATAGCCGGGGGCGGGGCAGCAGGGCTAAGTTTGGCTTATTATATCAGCCAGGAGCCTCGGCTAGCCGACAAGCGCGTGCTGATACTAGAGCCTGAAACCAAAAACCGGAACGACCGAACCTGGTCGTTTTGGACCGATGCGCCCACGCCGTTTGATTCTATTGTGGCCCACGAATGGGGGCAGCTGGCTTTTAGAAGTCCCGGGTACGAGCAAGTTTTCAACTTGACGCGGCACCGCTATAAAATGATTCGGGGGCTGGATTTCTACAATTTTGTGGGGCAGGCGCTAGCAGATACGCCGCAAATCGTGCGGATGCAAGGCACAGTAGAAACGCTGAACAACACACCTACGGGCATAACGGCCGAAACCAGTGCGGGCACCTTTACGGCTCGCTATGCTTTCGACAGCCGCCCGCCGCAGTTTCAGAAACGTCCGGATAAGTACCGCTACCTGCTTCAGCACTTTGTGGGGTGGGAGGTGGAAACCTCTCGCGACGTTTTCAACCCGCAAACGGTGGAGTTTATGGATTTCCGGGGTGAGCAACAGCGCGAAGCCCGGTTCATGTACGTGCTGCCGTTCAGTGAGCGGCGCGCCTTGGTGGAGTACACCCTGTTTTCGGCCGAAATACTGCCCAAAGTTGAGTACGAGGCGGCCATGCGCAAGTACCTGGGAGAGCTAGGCATAACGGATTTCCGCATCGAGGCCGAAGAAGTGGGCGCCATTCCCATGACTGATCATCCTTTGCCGCCAGCAGAAGGGCGCCACATCATCAACCTCGGTACCCGAGCCGGCCGGGCCAAACCGAGCACGGGCTATGCGTTCAAGCGGATTCACGCCCATTCTGCCCACTTAGTCCGGGCGCTGGCGGCTACCGGCCACCCGCCCACCAACCTAACCGGCGACCAGTGGCAGTTCAGTTTCTTCGATACGCTGCTCCTCGACATTATGCAGCGCCAAGGCGAACACACGCGCAACGTGTTCACCGAACTGTTCACCCGCAATACCCCCGAGCGGCTCTTCGACTTTCTGGACGAGCGCACCTCTAGCTGGGAAAACCTGCAAGTTCTGAACTCGGTAACGCCGGGCCCTTTCCTGCAGTCGATTGCGCACGTGCTCCGCGGCCGGCCGGGTCGGAGAACAACCGAGTAAGTGGCAACTATGTAGCTAAGTGAGGGTTGCGAGCTGCTTGTAGCGTGGCTTATCCCTCGAACCAATGCACCGTGAAGGTAGTGCCTTCGCCTATTGTGCTCTTCACCTCCAAGTGGCCGTTCCGGCTGGTGATGATGCGCTGCACCAGATAGATGCCGACCCCGGCGCCTACCACGTGCGGATGCTGGCGCGCAAATGGTTGGAAAACGGGCGTTGGCACATCAGGCAGTATCATGCCCAGGCCATTGTCTTGCACGGTCAGGATAGGCTGGTTGGTAGTTGAGAGGCTGCTTTGTACCGTGACGTGCGGCGGCCGGTCGGGGTGGGAGAATTTGAGGGCGTTGCTAAGCAGGTTGTGCAACACAGAGCGGAGGTTGGCCCGGCCGTAAGTGAGCATGGGGGCCGCCTCGAAGTTTAACTCCACCTTGGCTTCCGATTCCAGTACCTGTGCGCGCAAGCCGAGCAGTACTTCATCGGCCACGCTGCGCAAATCCAGCGCCTCGGTGGGCGCGGAGAGGCCCCGCTGGTCTTGTACAGTTGCCGCCAGGTCTTGCAGGGTAAGATCGAGCTGCCGCAGTGCTTCGTCTACCATCGTCAGGATCTGGCTTTCCTGCGGGTCGTTGAACGAGGCACTGCGCCGTAGCTCGTCGAAGAGGCCGCGCAGGTTGAGTAGGGGCTGCTTTAGGTCGTGAGAAGCGGTGTACACAAACGTATCCAGGTCGCGGTTGGTGCGGGCTAGCTCGTCGTATTGGGTTTGAAGCACCTCGCGCAGACGGTGCTGGTCGTCTACGTCGGTGCAGGCCCCAAACCAGCGCAGGCCACGCCCGTCGGTGAGTTGCCGGGCCCGGATGATGTGCCACCGGTAACGCCCGTCGTGGCGGCGCATCCGATACAGGCCCTCGTACGGCTCGCCGGTAGCGACGCTGTGCACCCATCGGCGGGCGGCGCCGGCCTGCTCGCTTGGGTCCAGCAAACTGATCCAGCCGGTGGGGCCCAAGTCCTGGCCCGGCTGCCCCGAATACTCTTCTGAGTACTGATTGTAGTAATCAACAAAGCCTTCGGCGGTAGCCGTCCAGATCAACTCGGGAATACTATCGGCCAAAAACCGTAGCTCGGCTTCGCCGCGGCGTAAGGCCTCGGCTAACTCGCGCTGGTCGTGAACTTCGGTAAGGGCTCCGTGCCAGAACACCGGTTTATCGGGGGCATGCAGTTCAGGCAGAGCGCGACTTAGCACCCAGCGGTATTGGCCGTCGTGGCGGCGCAAGCGGTATTCGTAGCTCCAGCCGATGCCAGCGGTGCGGGCGGCTTCTGTTTGGTAGAGTACCCGCAGCCGGTCGTCGGGATGAATAAGCAACGGCCACATGGCATTGAGGTCGGCAGTAGGCGGCTGGCCGGTGAAGTAGTACCACTGGGGGCTTACGTATTCGTAGTTGCCCCTGGCATCAACGGTAAACGTAATTTGGGGCACCGTTTCGGTTAGTACCCGTAAGCGCGTGTCGAGGCGCCGGGTTTCGATGGCCAACTCGTGGGTGCGTTGCCGCGCCTCTTCCTGCCCCGTCACATCGACGGCAAACAGCAGCAGACCGCTCACTGCGCCGCCTCCTTCGCGCACGGGTTCCAGCGCAATATCGAAGTAGCGGGGGCGGGGCGGTTCGTTGTTTACGCCCGGTAAAGGCAGGCCATAGGCTTTGGCTACATACGGCTGACCACGGCGGTAGACTTCCTGCATTACCTCCAGCAGATCAGCCGGCAAGTTACCTGGCTGCTGGGCCACTAGCTGACCTTCCGCGACAGATGCGCCTAGAACCGCCTGCATGGCTTCGTTCACGAAACCATACCGCAACTCGGGGCCTTGCAGCGTAGCGACACCGGCCGGCATGTGCCGAAGGATGTCCTGCAGTTGCTGTTCACGCATAATCAGTAATTGAATAAGCAAAAAGGTACACCGCTGCCAACATTAAGTGCAGCGTGTAGGCAAGGCCTTGATAGGTAAAGGCCATCTACGCTTGCGGCACGGCCGAGTTGAAAGCGGAATCGGCCCCAAATACGGCCATCCGCACTAAATCTACCAGGGTGGCATCCGCAATGGTAAGGGTGCTAGGGGCCGGAGGAATATTGTGGGGGTGAAAGAAACCTTGTAGGGTCTCAAATCCGGTGGATTCCAGGGGGTGAAAGGCCATCGACCAGTCCGAAAAGCTGCGCACACTAATAGGTTTGCTTACCAGCTTAACCACGTTGGAATGGCGACCATCACGGGCAATTTTCTCGAACAAGGGCTCCAGCATTTCGGCTTCGCCCTCAATGAGCTGGGCAATATTGCCGTGGCTATAAAACAACACCCCCGTTACGTTGTGCCGGGCATTGTCGCGGCGGCATTGGTCGAGCAACAACTGCAGGTCTTGGTCGGAGAGCGGACGCACAGCCCGGCTGATATAAACAATGTGAATCATGCGGAAATTAACTGCGCAACTTTGTCTGCAGAATTGTACGAGGTTCTAGGGAATAAGTAGAAGCTCGTCAGTGGAGGGTCTAAAAAAAGTGACGTGCTGCCGACGGATTTGAGAAAGATGACTGTTAAGTGTTAGGAGCTTGATGAATTCATTATGAAGCACAGCTTCTCGAAATGCACTTTCATCTCTTGATGCCATACACGCACGGCCTGCTTGGTTGCCACTGCCCCGGCCACTTTCTCTTCAATGAGCAAGGATGCACCGGATGAGGTTGGCAAATTTAAGCCTGAAATAGCTACGACAAAACCACAGGACGCCTTACACACCAATAACTATTGTGAAGTTAGCCGGCAGAGGCACTGGTTAAGCTCCCGGAAAGCCTGTGGCGGCCTGTATGGGGTCAGTCCTAAGGGGCTGCACGGAGAGCCGAGGACACGACAAGCCGGCAGCATAGCTCGGGTAGGAGAACAGGCGCTAATGGGCTTGCTGTAGCGGCCCGGCATACTAGCTCACGCCTCTGAGCGAAAAGCTGACAATGGTGCGTCGAGGCAAACAGATTAGCCACAGCTAGTTTACCAGGCCACGCGGGTATTGGCACGCTAGGCTATTGTGGCCGCTGAGAGGCAAGTTGCATGACGGTCAGGTGTCCTTACCTACTCGAACCGGCTCTTATCAGGGCCCGAAATAACGTGTTTTCGCCCCGGCCAGTAGGGCCCACCGCGGCTATAAAAGAAGGCGAGACGGAGCGGGTACCACCAAAAAAAGATTGCGGAGTAGAACGTGTCGTTCGTACTCCGCAATCAAATCTTTCGTGCTTCGTGATGAAGGCTTAGGCCTTAGAAGTCAAAACACACTACGTGTTATAATCTTCTTCCTAGGCACTAAATACTAGTATTCGTCTTCGTTGAACATGAAGTCTTCCTTGGTCGGATAATCCGGCCATACTTCTTCGATGCTCTCGTACGGCTGGCCGTCGTCTTCCAGGGCTTGCAGGTTTTCCACTACCTCCATGGGCGCGCCCGAGCGGATAGAATAGTCAATAAGTTCATCCTTGGTGGCGGGCCAGGGAGCATCTTCCAGGTACGAAGCGAGTTCCAGCGTCCAGTACATAAGCGTGTGGGGTACTTAAAAAGGTGGTCAAAAGAAAGGTACTTACGGCTATCAAAAATCCGGCCGAGGCATTTTAACTGACAACGTGACCAGAAGCCGCTTGTTGTAGTTGCCAGCAACGTAAGATAGCCGCGAAGGTTGGGCTACGCAACTAAGCGCTGGCGCAACATCTCAATTAGGTCGTTTTTGGTGCGAATTTTTCGTTCGAAAGCGCGGATTTTGCCTTGCAGCATCTGCCGAAACGCATCATTGGCGGGAGCGGAACTGAGCTTGCCTAGGTTTTCTTCCAGGGTCAGCTGCTCTTGTTGGTCGTATTTGATGAAGTCGCGCAGGGCTTGCACGCGCATGTTCACTTGTTCCTCGGGTTTGGCGGTGGCATTTTCGGGGCGCTTGCGGATGTAGTGCTCCAGTGCGCTTAGTTCGAACACCCGGTCGCAGGCCAAAATGAACTGCTCCCACACCCGGTCCGATTCCGGGCCACGCACGGGACCCACCTTTTTCCAGGCGGCCTGCAGCTCTTTGGCGCGGGACACCGCCTCCGACATGGGCCGGTTGAGCAGTTCCACGGCTTCGGCTACCAAGGCGCGCTTGCGGGTAAGGTTGTCATCGGTGGAACTGTCTTTCGACTCGGTGCGCTTGCTCTCGATGTGCACCTTCAGGCGCTCGAAAAAGTGGTTGTGCGCGGCACGGAACTGCGTCCAAAGGTCGTTGGCTTGCTTGCGCGGCAAGGAGCCGCCCACTTCCTTCCAGTCCTGCTGCAGCTTTTTGAGCTTGGCCGTAGTGCCTTCGAAATCGGTGGAATCTTGCAGGCCTTCCGACTGTCGAATCAGGCTCCGGAACTGGTCGGCGGCCCGGTTGGTCATGGCCTTCTTCTCGTTCTGGAAGGCCTTGCGCCGCACAAAAAACTCGTCGGCTGCCACCCGGAACCGGTTTTCCAGCTCGTCGGTGAGTTGCTTTTCTACGGGGCCGGTTTTGATCCAGGCTTGGCGTAGCTCCTGCAACTCGTCGCCGGCGGTGGTCCAGTCGAGGGCGTTGTGCAGGGCTTCTACCTGCTGGATAAGGCTAATTTTAGTGGCTAGATTTTTCTCGCGGTTGCGGGCCACCGTTACTTTAACGGCCTCCTCGGCGTCGGTGAGGCGACGGTGCAGGCTCTCGAAGTCGCCGAGGGCGTCGTAGCTGGCTACCAGCTCTTTGAGGTGCAGCGCCTTCATCAAAAACGAACCCTTGTTCTCGGATTCTTCAATTTTCTGCAGCAGATCTTCTACTTTACCCCGGAAAAGCTCGAAGCGGTTGGCAAAATATAGCAAGGAAGCATCAGCCGATTCTTTTACTTGCCCCACTTTGCGGGCCGGCAGATTCATAAAGGATTTGAGCCACACCTCGTCGCCCTCAATGTAGCCGTAGCGGCGGGCTTCTGCCAGCAGGTGGTCTTGTTGTTCCATAAACTCAAATAACGCGAAGGCGAATCGGTGGTGGTGGGATGAAAGGGCGCGGTAGTAGTACCTAAAATCGAAAGATGTGCAAGTTTACGTCTTGTTGCAATATATGCTGCATTCCGCATAGGTGGCAAACCAAGCGGCGGCTGGTTACCTTTGGCAACCCTGGCATTGGTGAAATACCTGTTCAGCCGAACGTAAGCCCGGTTCGGAAGGTTGAGCGCAGTTTTGCAGTGGGATGCCAGTCCTCTTAAAAATAGCACTTTTGAAAATGAGTTGCGAGTTGTCAGTTATGAGTTGCCAGACACGTGCTTACCCTTTGGCTCGCAACTGGCAACTCATAACTGGCAACTGACAACCCCAACGCCCCACACTTTTCTTTCCTATATGCTTCCAAGCTGATTTCTGGTACAAGCCGAAGCGTATGACTTATCCTCAATCCCTTTTTGCATGAGCGACCAACCTACCATTATCTTCTCCATGGAGAGGGTAAGTAAGATTTTCCCCCCGCAAAAGCAGGTTCTCAAAAACATATACCTCTCGTTTTTCTACGGCGCCAAAATTGGGGTGCTCGGCCTCAATGGTTCCGGTAAGTCGAGCTTGCTGAAAATCATTGCCGGCGTCGACAAGCAGATTCAGGGCAACGTGGTGTTCTCGCCGGGCTACTCGGTGGGCTACCTAGAGCAGGAACCGCAGCTCGACCCCACCAAAACCGTACTGGAAGTGGTGCAGGAAGGGGTGGCCGAAACGGTAGCCTTGCTCAAGGAGTTCGACGAAATCAACGAGGCCTTCGGAGCCGAATATGCCGACTTCGATAAACTGCTGGAGCGCCAGGGCACTGTGCAAGAGCGCCTCGACCAGCTAGACGCCTGGAACCTCGATACCAAGCTGGAGCGCGCCATGGACGCCCTTCGCACGCCCGATGCCGAGGCCATCATCGGCAACCTGTCGGGTGGGGAAAAGCGCCGCGTGGCCCTGTGCCGCCTCTTGCTGCAAGAGCCCGACGTGCTGCTGCTCGACGAACCCACCAACCACCTCGACGCCGAAAGCGTGCTGTGGCTAGAGCAGCACTTGCAGCAATACAAAGGCACTGTAATAGCTGTAACCCACGACCGGTACTTCCTCGACAACGTGGCCGGCTGGATTCTGGAGCTGGACCGCGGCGAAGGTATTCCGTGGAAAGGCAACTATAGCAGCTGGCTGGAGCAGAAATCCAACCGCTTGGCGCAGGAAGAGAAAACCGAAAGCAAGCGCCAGAAAACCTTGCAGCGCGAGCTGGAATGGGTACGCATGGCTCCCAAAGCCCGCCAAGCCAAAAGCAAGGCTCGTATTGCTGGCTACGACAAGATGGTGAACGAAGATGCCCGGGAGAAAGAGCAGAAGCTGGAGCTGTTCATCCCGGACGGCCCACGCCTTGGCGGTCAAGTAATAGAAGCTGAGGGGCTTACCAAGGCCTTCGGCGACAAGCTGCTGTTCGAGAACTTGAGCTTTGCCTTGCCGCAAGGTGGTATCGTGGGTATCATTGGGCCGAACGGCGCCGGCAAAACCACGCTCTTCCGCCTCATTACGGGGCAGGTAACGCCTGATGCCGGCAGCTTCGTGGTAGGACCAACCGTGCAAGCCGCTTATGTAGATCAGCAGCACGAAAGCCTGGACCCCAACAAATCGGTGTTCGAAACTATTTCGGGCGGTACCGAAACTATGCTGCTGGCGGGCCGGCCGGTGAACTCACGCGCCTTCGTGAGCAACTTCAACTTCCGTGGCGGCGACCAGGAAAAGAAGGTAGCCATGCTCTCGGGCGGTGAGAAAAACCGCGTCAACCTGGCTACTACCCTCAAGCAAGGCGCCAACCTGCTGCTGCTCGACGAGCCCACCAACGATTTGGACGTGAATGCCATCCGAGCCCTGGAAGACGCGCTGGAGAACTTTGCCGGTTGCGCCGTTATCATCAGCCACGACCGGTGGTTCCTCGACCGGTTGGCCACCCACATCCTCGCCTTCGAAGGCAACTCGGAAGTGGTGTGGTTTGAGGGTAACTTCTCGGACTACGAAGAAGCCAAGAAGAAGCGCCTCGGCGACGTAGAACCCAAGCGCGTGCGCTACAAGAAGCTCGGTTAAGTTATTGTTAACAAGTGAAAAAGGTGCGGTTGGAGCAATTCCGGCCGCACCTTTTTTATGGCTGCGGCTCTGCCCGCCCCGCTTGCTCTTGTGCCTCAGTGCGGCATGTGGTTGATTTTCGACTCGTCCAAGTCAAGCTGCGCTTCTTGGTGGCGGAGCATCTCTTCTTCAAATACATCCTCGCGGCGCAAAACAAACAATTCCTCCCGCTGCACTTGCAGCACGTCGAGTAGCACTTGGTGGTAGCGCTGCAAGGCCAAGCGCTTGGATTCGTCGTAGTCGAGGGATTCGAGTAGGTTACCTGTGCGCTGGGCTTCGGCCTGCATGCGGTGCTGCAAGGCGCCAATTAGCTCGTTGTCCTGCACGTCCGACCCGTAGTTCTTGGCCAGATGAGCCAGGGCTACGCGGCGCAGGCGGAGCCGAATGCCGGCTTCTTGCTCTTCGGGCGGTATGCGCTCTTCTAGGTCTGCTACGCCGGTAAGGCGGATGATGGCGGGCAGCGTGAGGCCTTGAAACACCAGCGTGACGAGAATTACAATGAAGGTGATAAACAAAATCAGGTTGCGCTGCGGAAACGCCTGCCCGTTGCTCAGCAGCAATGGCACCGACAGCGCCGAGGCCAACGACACCACGCCCCGCATTCCGGCCCAACCTAAAATCAAAGTGCCTTGCCAACCAGGGCTCGTTTCGGAGGTGCGAATGCTGCGAAACAACCAGCGCGGTATAAAGGCGGCCGGATACATCCACACCAAGCGGATAACGATGACGATGACGCTAATCGTGAGGCCATACATAATGGCCTGCTGAATAGAATAGCCATCTAAGCCTTTCACCACTACCGGTAGTTCTAAGCCAATCAGAATAAAAACCAGCCCGTTGAGCACAAAGCCCACGCTATTCCAAACGCTAACGGCTTGCAGGCGAGTTTCGGCATCAAATACACGGTGGGAGTGAAACGACAAAAGCAGCCCCCCGCTGACCACTGCCAGTACGCCCGAGTAGTGAAATTCCTCGGCCAAGAGGTACATCACGTACGGCGCAATAAAAGTGAGTACCGTGTTGATGCTGGGCGTGGTGGGAAAGTAGCGGTGAATCAGGTAGAACAGGTGCGCCACTGCCAACCCAATAACTAAACCCATTCCACTGGCCAGCAGAAAGCTGGTAGCCGCTTCCTGCCACACAAACGTGCCCGACACTACGGCTGCCAAAGCAAAGCGGAACACAATCAAGCTGCTGGCATCGTTGATCAGGCTCTCGCCTTCCAGAATGCTCGTTACCCGACGGGGCACCTTGATGCCCTTCAGAACGGAGGTAGCAGCTACGGCGTCGGGTGGGGAAATGATGCCGCCTAACAGAAACCCTAAGGACAAGGTGAAGCCTGGAATCATAGCCCTGGATACGTAGGCCACAATGGTGGACGTAAAGATTACCAAGCCGAAAGCCAGTAGCATAATAGGCCGCCGCCACCGCCAGAAGTCCCGCCACGATGTATCCCAAGCGGCTTGGTAGAGCAGGGGCGGCAGGAAAATCAGGAAAATCAAATCCGGGTCAATGGTGATAACTGGTAGGCCCGGTATGAAACTGAGTGCCAAGCCGGCCAGCACCAGAAAAATGGGGTAGGAGATGCGCAGCTTCTGGCTCAGCATAACGAGCAGCAGCATGGTAAACAGCAGACCCAAGACCAATAAAACAGTTTCGTGCAGCGCGTTGTCGTGCATTCGATAGAAGAAGCTAGAGCGAAGCAGCCCACCAACGGACCACAACCGGAAGGTAGCCGCTCATCAGCAAAAAGTCTACGATTGGGTGAAACCCCGCTTTCATTCCGGCCTTTGTCGCTGTACTGTGTAAGCCACGCGCTTGTAGCCACCGGGCAATGAGCTATAGCGGCGAAACTCCGCTTCGCGTATCGTGGCACGATTCCGTTGCCACGGCGCAGCTTCACTCGTTTAGCGCAGCGCGGAGCAGCTACAGTTAACTTGGCAGAAACCCTTGACACAGACAAGGCCCGCTGGAATGCATCAGCGGGCCTTGTTCGGGTTGGAAATCTGTGTGTGACTAGGGCAGTAAGAACTGACTTAGGATTGGTTGTCGGCGTCGTCTATTTTGCCACCATCGTTGGCGGTGCTAGGGGTTGCGCCGCCGTTGTTGTAGGCCGTACGGTCTTTGGTGTTGTGTTGCGTGTGGTGCTTGCCGGTGTTATCGTCGCCGCCACCGGTGTTTTTGGATTCGGCATTGGGTTCGTCGCCGCGGTGGCTGCTGCCTTTGGCGTCGCGCACCAGCTCGCCGCCGTCGTTGCCGTGGTTACCGCCGTGGCGGCCGGTGGTATCGTTGGGTTTGTCGGGCGTGAGGCCAGCGGCGCCTTGCTGCTGGCCGGCCACGCCGTGCGCGTTTTCAACCCGGGGAGTATCGGAGCCGTCGTTGGCTATCTGGGCCTGGGTGCGGCGGTGCTCGTTCTGTTCCATGAGTAGGGTGGTTAAAAGGATAGGAGGGAAACGCTAAACAGTCTCCTTGTCTATACGTGCTGGCTGCTAGGTAGTTAATGGTCGAGGTGGGCTCTTGCTACGGCTAGCTCGGCAGTTGCATCGCCTGTTTGGCGTGGTGCAGCGCTCCGTAGTCAGTGGCCAAACCTACGGGTCTCTTGGTTTCAGCTAGCGCGGCCTCGCGTGAGGAAAGCTTTAAGGCTAAATGTTACAAGCCGCACTCCTGGCCAACGTTTTCCAATAACCAGTAAACTAGTGTAGCGCCTGCGTTAGTAAGGCATGCGCTTTCTTGGACCCTACTCGGTGCAGTACTTTAATCTCGCCCCCCTTAACGGCGTTGTAGGAGCTAAAAAAGTGCTCGATTTCGTGGAGCATCTCGTTGGAGAGGTCGGTAATTTCCTTGATGCCTTTGTGTAAGCGGGCATTGGCTGCTACCGCCAGCAGCCGGTCGTTGCGCAGCATGGAACCATCCTCTTCACGTTGCTCGATTTCCAGCGCCCCAATCAGGCGAGCCTCCACTACGCAGCCCGCAAACGTGGGCGCATCGAGCAGCAACAGCACATCAAGCGGGTCGCCGTCTTCGGCCAGAGTGGATGGCACAAAACCAAAATCGAAGGGGAAGCTATGGCCTTCGGGTAGCACACCTTTCAGCACGAAAACCCCCAGGTCAGGATCGAATGCCACTTTGTTGCGCCCACCCTTAGGCGTTTCAACCACGACATGAACAAGGGTACGCGAGTGCGCCACAAGCGCCGGCAGTTGGTGGAAAGGAGTAGCCATGAGCAAAACAAAAGGTTGCTAGGCTCTACGGCGCGGGGTGGGGGCAGTGTTATGGTCGGGGTGGGTGGTGTACTGAACGGTTGGCTGCTCGAATCACTGCACGCCCCGTACCTGCATGGGCAGCACGAACACCGACTCCGACGCCGTGATAAACAATGTCTTGCGGTCTTTGCCGCCGAAGCAGACATTGCCGGTCCACTCGGCAGGTACGGGGATGTGCTGGATTTTTTGGCCAGCGGGGTTATAAACCGTAACGCCTTTGCCGGTGAGGTACACGTTGCCTTGGTTGTCGATGGTCATGCCATCCGAGCCTTGCTCTACGAAGAGTTGGCGGTTGGTCAGTTTGCCGTCGGCCCCAATTTGGTAGCGGTAGGTTTTGTTGGCTTTGATGTCGGCTACGTAGAGCTGCCGGCCGTCGGGCGTGCCGATGATACCGTTGGGCTGCTGTAGCTGGTCGTCGGCTACCTGGGGTTGCTGCTGGCCTTTGGGCAGATAATACAGTTTCTGGCCCCCAATATTGGGGTCGGGCGCTTTGCGGGTCCAGTAGTCGCGCTGGTAGTAGGGGTCGGTGAAGTAGATGGCCTGGCTGGTGGGGTGAATCCAGAGGTCATTGGGGCCGTTGAAATGGTGGCCTTGCACGTCTTGCAGAAGCACCGTTACTTTCCCGTTTGGCGCTATCGACCAGAGCTGGTTTAACTCGTCGGCGCAGGCTAGTAGGTTGCCTTGCTTGTCGAAGTAAAGACCATTGGCGCGGCCCGATTTTTCAAGAAACACGCTGAGCTTGCCGTCGGTGCTGTACTTCCAGATTTTATCGTTGGGCTGGTCGGTGAAATACACGTTGCCGGCTTTGTCTACGGCGGGGCCTTCCGTGAATTTGAACTGCTTTGCCACCAGTTTGGGGGTGGCGTCACCGGCTACAATGCCATTGCTCGGTTGGCTTTGGCCCAGAGCGACGGAAGCAATAAAGGTGAAACCAACAGCGGCCACAAGACTAGCAAGCACAAAGGTAGACCGAAAGGTGCAGAAGCTCATAGAGAAGATTAGATAAGGCAATGCAACTAGATTTTGGAATACGCCGCCCTGCTGGTCTGGTTGGCATTGCTCTAACGAGTTCCTGTTAAAAAGTTACTCCTCAGGGAAGCCCTGTCCATAGAAAAACTAGTTTCAGGGATAGTGGCGGGGCTCTGCAAGCAATAGAAAACAAGCTTCCAGATAACTGAAAGCCTTATCAAGGAATATAATATTACATTGTTGATAAAGGGTTCAGGTGCGCCATAGAGTACGCAAATAGAATTAAAATAAGATTAATTATCGTAAAAGGTAAACTGTGGGTCGCTATTAAAGTTTAAGGAGTTGTTGCATGCCAATTGGCAAAACAAAAAACCAAGTGTTCCGAAGGCCGAGCGGCTAACGGCTAGACTAAGTACAGTTTACATTGCAAAGTATGCTCACGGACAAGAAGATTCCTCTCCCTTATATTTTCAAGCAGGTTCGCGTTGACGTAGCCAGAGTTTTTCTCTTCTCGGTTTTTTTCCAGTTGCTGGAGTGGTTTTTTGCCAAGTACCTGCCACTGGTTCCGGGGTTGCTGCCTACCATTCTGGGTAGCGCTATTTCCTTGATTCTGGCGTTCAAAATCAACCAGTCCTACGACCGATGGTGGGAAGCGCGCAAAGTGTGGGGCGCCATCGTCAACGACTCCCGCTCGTTGGTGTTGCAGCTACAGGGGTTCCTAGAAGACGACTTGGTAGGTGCCAATACGGTGCGGGAAGCTATCCGACGAATTGGCTACCGGCAAATTGGGTGGTGCTACAGCTTGGGTCAGTCCTTGCGGGGCCAAAACCCCTTAGCTACTCTAGAAGAGTTTGTATCAACTGCAGAAATAGCTTATCTGCGCAAGCACAGCAACAAGCCGTTGGCTTTGCTGGCCTTGCATACCGAAGACCTAAAAGCACTGCGCCAGCAACGGGCGCTCAATGCCTTCGAGCATGTGCAACTCGATAGCACGCTGGTGCGCCTCTGCGATTCCATGGGCAAAGCCGAGCGCATCAACAGCACCGTATTCCCGGTCACGTACCGGATATTTGTTCACATGTTTATCTACTTGTTTCTCATTGTGTTGTCGTTGGCCTTGGTTGAAACCGTGGGCCTGCTGGAACTGCCTATTCTCCTGGTGTCTGCTACGTCTTTCTTCCTACTCGAAAAAACGGCTACCTACCTGCAGGACCCCTTCCGCAACCGTCCCACCGACACGCCGGTTACCGCTATTGCCCGCACCATCGAAATCAATCTAAAGCAACTACTCAACGATACGGAGATTCCGAAACCCGTGGCACCCGAGGAGTTCTACCTGATGTAGAAGTGCAACTCGTGGCAGCGCAGGACTTATAAGCCAGTTGCGAATCTGGACAATAGTTCGCCATGTAGCTCAACCAAAGGCCCTAAGCTTGGCTTGTTCGCTTGTCTTTCAGGCGCACTTCTTTCGGGACTTCGGCCATTGCGCGCAGGTAGTGGCACCAATCAACTATGCTTTGTTGCAGCAGCTAAATAGCTGATGAAAGCGAGATGACACCGACAAAAGTAGTGGCGTAGCTGTGTGGTCGAGCTAGACTTAAAAGCTCGTTAGAATTGCAAATGTTATATAAACTATAAACGGATTTATTTAGGATATAATTAATCTATAAATGACTTAAATACATAATTCAGGTGTAATATTTTGTGTTATTTGGTCGTTGGCTAAAATAGCAATAGCTTACTCTGCTTAATAAAGTTGTATACGCCTATAGTTTTTCATTTTATGCAGCGTTTTCTTCCTTACCTACTTGCTTTTGGCTTGCTAACTATATCGGGTACAGCCATGGCGCAACAGCCAGCCACAATGCCCGCCGATTCGGTTGCGAAGCCTGCTCCGCCGTTGGGTTGTGAATCTTTGACGGGTTTGGTGACCGATGAGAACTTCCACCCTTTGCTAGGCGCTACGGTCCAGATTCAGGGCATCAACGACGCCTTTAGTACCAACTCGGAGGGCCGTTACATTATCACGTCGAAAAAGCCACTCCCGCGTCCTGCTCGCCTAAAAATCAGTGCTGTAGGCTACGAAACCGAGGAATTTGCCTTGAACCCGTGCACTCCTCCTGACGTGGCCCTGCGCCTGGTGCCCGGTACCCGTTTCAAGCGCGACGGGCGCATCAAAAAAACCACCTCAACTGGCAAGGTGAAGTGGTAAGGTGAGTTTATCATTGAAACAGTTAAACCTGTTCGGCTTTGCGCTTTCAGTTGCCAGTAATGCAGGAAGCTAGGCTACCAGCAACGCGAACAGGTTGAGGTTAAGCGTTACATAAGCCAGCAGCGCGGACGCGACAATGCACCTGGTATTTCGCGGGCCACTGCCGCAACAGCAGTGCTTTCAGCTATTGCTTGCCGTCTGCTCAGGCTTGGAGCACGGAAACATGTACCACCTCGCCTAGCCGCGAATTTCATGTATTCCGCCTGATGATGGGGAAGCAAACTACAAGCGCCTTACGCCACGCCTACCCACCCCTCCCGAACAGCTTGCACAACCAGGCCTACCAGAGTTTTGGCGCCAGTTTTTTGCAGCAGGGCCCGGCGGTGACTTTCCACAGTGCGCACGCTTAAGCACAGCATATCAGCTATTTCCTGGTTGCAATGGTCGGCCACAACCAGGCGCAGCACTTCTACCTCGCGGTTGCTGAAGGGCGTAGGCGGCGCTAGGCGAGCCGGACTGCCAGAGGGCGGTAGCGTCCAGTTGATGGCATTATGTACGAACGGCGTAATAGTAGCCAGCAGCGCTGTTGGCGCCACGTTGTGAGGGAGCAAGGTCAGGGTCCCGGCGCCAGCTTGTACCAGCTGCTGTCGTTGAATAGGAGTGAAGCGCGGGCCAGTAAGCACGAGCATGGCCTGGCAACTGCGGATGCTGCGAATCTGCCGAAGCAATTCCAGTACTGGCAAGCCACTCAGGGTGCTGTCTAGCACAATCAGCGCGTACGGCTGCTGCCGCACCAGTAGCGGGAGTTGACTGGCATCGGCCGTGACGCTACACGTAAGTAGTGGCCATTTTTCGTATAAAGTGGCCAACAGCCCTTGGCGCTGCAAGGAGGGCAGGGCGGCTACAAGCAAGTTTGCGGTGGGGAAAGAAGGACTCGGAAGCATGACGTTGGCTTGGTAGATAAAACAACAATAAACACACAGGGAGGCAGCGTAAGCAGCCAGCAGGTAGCAATACAATAAGTGTGGTAGTAGATGACAGCTACCGGCTTGCCCAGATAACTGCCCGAGCAGCTTGTCGAAACTACTAGATGCAGAAGGTGATGTCAATACCTAGTTCTAGGTATATTATAAGTAAATATTGGAACAATTATTATACATAAAAGAAGCTATTTGAAGGCTGATGCAGCCCATCAGAGTTCTTGCCGCCGTTCCAAGAGCCTGCCCGCGGGCTTACGTTGTTGCTGGAAGGGTGCCCAACGAGTTCAATTACGTGCAGGAGCCGGGCGTAACGGCGTTCTGCCAATAGGTTAGGCGGAGGCCGGGCCGGCTACTAAAACTTATGGCGAAAATTCAGGCGGAAGTAGTGCCGGAGAAGTTACTTTGTTGCTTTACTTAGCCTTTTCTAGTTCACTGAAAGCTATATGCTGGCTTTGCCCTCCTCCGACTATTTGCAACTCGTGTATCGGCCCGACCTGATGGTGCTGGTGGGACGCTGGATGCGGCAAACGACACCTCAAGAAATGCGCCATGGCTATGCGCTGCTGCTGAACGGGGGCGAGGCGCAGAACTGCTGCTACTGGCTGATGGATGCCCGGCGCCGCGACCAAGCCGCGAGTGAGCAGGATGTGAGCTGGATGATGGAAACGTTTTTTCCGCAGGTAGCTGCGCGCCTAGGGCAGCCAGTATTTATAGCTTACTTGTTCGCGCCCACTCATCTCATCGACATCGAAACCAACCCGGCTATTCCGCCCCTCACGTATTTCGATAACCGCCCTTATCGAATTGGGCGGTTCATTGAGGAGCGTACGGCCCTGGAGTGGCTGACGGCCTGTCGAACCGTGGCATCTCAGCAATAAAGTAGGTTGAACAGCTAAACATTCCTTTATTCGAACAGAACAATACTTCAGCCTAACTGCGGAGCTCGCGCGTAGAAGGGGAGGTGCCAGCTTCTGGTTCTAAAATTCACTTCCGTCGAGGGCCTGTTCGCCGAACGGCTCCTGGTACCCCGGCTAAACTCACCTTTTATTATTAACCTTGGCTGTGCTACCTGACCACGTCGATCAGTTTCAGTACCTGATAGAAGAAATACCTTCAGTCTTCTTCGTCTACGACCTGGAAAGCCAGCGTATTACATACGTGAATAAGGCCTACGAGCAGCTGTGGAACGGCCATCGGGAACAAGTGAACGAGGAATTCCCCAACCTGCTGGCGCGCCTGCACCCCGACGACCAAGAGTACGCCGCCGATTGTTTCAGCCGGCTAGCGGCGGGGCGCTTGCGCGAAAACGTGGAGTTGCGGCTGCTCACCCCCAACGAGCAAGTGCAGTGGATTTGTGTCCGCGCCTCTTCTTATCAGCCCACGGACGCCCCAACTAGCGTGGCCGGCTTCATCGATGATATTACGGTTGAGAAGGCCTACTACCAGAACGCCGAGAAGTTCAACACTAAAAAGAACTCCACCCTCGAAATTCTTTCGCACGACCTGGCAGGTCCGCTGCGCCTGATGCAAAGCCTGACCGAACAGCTAAGCGAGCAGCTACGAACGTATGCCGACCCCCATCTGCACGAGTTGCTTCGCATTATTACAACCACCTGCCGGGAAAGCGCCGACCTGATTCACGACTTTGTGGACAACGAGTTTTTCGAGTCGTCGAACGTGGAGCTGCGGCGCGAGCGGGTGAATCTGGTGGAGCGGGTGGGCATCATGGTGGATAACTATATCCGCACCGAAAAGACGATAGCGTTGAGCTTCAGCCTGGAAACTTCTGCTCCGGCTATTTATGCCAGCATCGACGAAAACAAGTTTCTGCAAGTGCTCAACAACCTAGTGGGCAACGCCATCAAGTTCACCCCCAACGGCGGCCACATTCGGGTAGGGCTGAGCGAAAGTCCCGACCACGTGCTGGTAACGGTAGCCGACAACGGCATTGGTATTCCGGTTGAGCTACAGGCGGGCTTGTTCGACAAGTTTACCAAGGCCCGCCGCACTGGCTTGCGCGGCGAAAAAAGCACCGGGCTGGGCATGTCCATTGTGCAAACTATAGTGTTGCTGCACGAGGGGCGGATCTGGTTTGAAAGCCAGCCAGGGCAAGGCACTACCTTCTATATCGAGCTGCCCAAAGGCTTGTGAAACGAGGCGTGGCGTGCGAACTACGGAAGCGAAAACAAGGGGCGAGTTAGCTGCAATTCAATATAGGGCACCCTTAATTGCTTAGGATACGTACTTTTGAAGCTTACAAGGTAAGATGCGCTTGGCGCAGTATCCCTTTCACCACACCACACTTTCATCCGGAGTATGAGTAGCGAAGATCAAAAGCAAATGCTGTTTCAGGACATGGAGCAACGGCTTATGCGGTTAGGCTTCTCCATCGACAAGCAGGACCAAACCCGGCCATGGGGTGGTTTTTTCGTGATTGATGAGACGCAGGCTCCCGCCTTTGCCGACACGTATTTCGAAGGACTAGCCGTTGAGAATTTGCGGATTTCGGGAAAGCTGAGTCCCAAGATTCTGATTGTGGCCCCGCAAAAGCGGTTGTCGTGGCAGTACCACCATCGGCGCGCCGAGGTATGGAAGGTGCTGCAAGGCCCCGTGGGCGTGGTAACGAGCCAGACCGACGAAGAAGGCGAACTTCGAATTTATGAGCCCGGCGAGCTAATCACGCTGCAGCAAGGCGAGCGGCATCGTCTTGTTGGCCTCGATTCTTGGGGCGTGCTGGCCGAAATATGGCAGCACACTGACGCGGCCAACCCTTCCGACGAAGACGACATCGTGCGCGTGCAGGATGATTTCGGTCGATAAGAGCGGCATTATTTGCAAAGTTGTTGTGCTGAGTGCGACGAAGTAGCCTGCCCATGGGGCCGGATGCTTCGCCGCACTCAGCACGACGTTTTTCCGGGTGTAGTCTATTTAATGCCGTGACGCGCTAATAAGAGTGGGGCCAAACGCCACCGTCGAAATACCAACTCGGCAATACCTGTCAGGCGGTGGGAGCCGTAATAGCCTGATACGGGGCCGCAGCTCCCCACTTTCAGGTACTCTCTTCCCGTTGTTTCGTGTCCGACGCGCCCGTTTCTGCTACCACTGCCGAGCCGCCTTCTTCCAAAGTTGCTATTATGGCAGCGCTGGCGGCCAATCTGGCCATTGCGGTTATCAAGTTTATAGCGGCCGGCTTCACGGGAAGTTCGGCCATGCTGGCTGAGGGCATTCACTCGGTGGTAGATACGGCCAATGAGTGGCTGCTGCTGCTGGGTTTGCGCAAAAGCCAGCGGCCGGCCCACGAGGGTCGGCCTTTCGGCTACGGCAAGGAGCTGTACTTCTGGTCGTTTATCGTCTCGATCTGCATTTTCGCCATCGGCGGCGGTATTTCCTTGTACGAAGGCATCGAGCACCTCCGGCACCCGGCGCCCATGGGCGAACCTACCTGGAACTACGTGGTGCTCGGTCTGGCCTTTCTTTTCGATGGGGCCTCGTTCCTAGTGGCCCGGCGCACTTTCAATGCCCAACGGCGCGGGCGCAGCTTTTGGCAGGCGTTTCGCGGCAGCAAGGACCCTTCCATCTTTGTGGTGCTCTTCGAAGACGCCGCCGACTTATTAGGGCTGATTGTAGCTTTTCTGGGCGTGTTCCTGAGTCATTATTTTCAGAGCCCCGTTCTCGACGGGGTGGCGTCGCTGCTCATTGGCGTGATTTTGCTGGTAGTGGCAGGCTTGCTGCTGCGCGAAAACAAAAGCCTCTTGCTCGGAGAGCCAGCCGAACCTTCCTTACTGAAGCAGATAACTACCTTGGTGCGCACTGATGCTGCCGTAGTAGCGACTGATACGCCGCTTTCCTCGTACTTGGGTCCGCACGAGATTCTGCTCGTGGTGCGCGTCGAGTTTCAACCAACCTTGTCGGCGGTGCAGCTTACCGAAGCCGTGGGCCGGCTGCAGACGGCTGTGCGCGACCAATTCCCCGATATCCGGCACGTATTTGTTGAGCCCGGTTTTGTTGAACAGACTCAGCCCGTGCCTGTAGCGTAGGCGGCACTATGCCGCACGCTAAACGGCTACTTTGGTGGCCGCCGTGTCCTCGGTGGGCACTGGTTCGCGCCGTTTGCCCATAATAAACCGTGAGCCGCGCTCCTGGCTGAAGTAGCTGAACGTCCAGTTCATAAACACCGCCAGCCTGTTGCGGAACCCAACCAAGGCGATAAGGTGCACAAACACCCACATCACCCACGCCAGGAATCCCTGCGTCTTCCATTCCTTGCCGATAAGCTTGAGGTCGGCAACGGCGTGGTTGCGGCCAATGGTGGCCATGGCGCCCTGGTCATGGTAATGGAACGGGCGCATAGCCTCGCCGGCCAGTTGGCGCGTTAGATTCTCGCCGAGCAGCTTGCCTTGCTGCATAGCGGGTTGGGCCACCATGGGGTGCCCCTCCGGGTAGTCGTTGGTAACCATGGCGGCTATGTCGCCAATGGCGTAGATGTTGGGGTAGCCGGCTACCCGGTTGTAGACGTCCACTTCGTAGCGGTTGCCCTTGCGGATACTTTCCGGGCGGATGCCTTCAATGGGGGCCCCGGCCACGCCCGCCGCCCAAATCAGGGTGCGGGTAATCAGCTTTTCGCCGGTATTGAGCGTGACCGTGTAGCCGTCGTACGACTTCACCCGCCGGTCGAGCAGCACCTTCACCCCAAACTTCTGCAGGTATTCCAGCGCCTTCTGCGACGCCTCCTTGGACATGCCTTTCAGCAGGGCATCGCCACTCTGAATCAGACAGATATCCATTTCCCGAAAATCTATTTCGCGGTAGTCTTCGGGGAAAATATGCTTGCGCAGTTCGCTTAGCGCCCCGGCCACTTCCACGCCCGTTGGGCCGCCGCCCACAATCACGAAATCGAGCAAGCTGTTGAGTTGCTCCCGGTCGCCGACTTGCAGGGCCTTTTCGAAGTTGGAAAGCACGGTATTGCGCAGTTCCACGGCGTCTTCCACGCTCTTGATGGCAATAGCGTGCCGCGCCATTTCCTCGTCGCCGAAGTAGTTGGTGGTGGCGCCGGTAGCAATAACCAAGTGGTCGTAGTGGATTAGGCCAATCGAGGTTTTCAGGGTCTGCGCCGCCGTATCCACCTGCAGCACCTCGGCCATGCGGAAACTAAGGTTGGTTTGGTTTTGCAGAATCTTGCGAAACGGCGAGATAATATCGGCGGCTTCCAGGCCCGATGTAGCCACCTGGTACATCAGGGGCTGAAAGGTGTGGTAATTCTGCTTGTCAACCAGCACCACTTGTACGTTGGTGTCGCGCAGCGCTTTAGCTAGCTCCAAGCCGCCGAAGCCGCCCCCTACAATTACCACCCGGGGTTTGCCAACGTGTTCTATTTTGGCTAGTTCTTCCATTGAGCTGCGCATTAGTTGCTATTTCATACTTAACAGCTAACAGAATAGTTGTTTCAAAGCGCCAGGCGAACAAAGGAAATAATAGAAAATAAGGTTCCACCCACCGGCCTGGTGCTTTAAAGAACGTATTGGTCTGGAATGCTACTTTTTGCAAGCTCAACTTTTACCTTTGCCCGCGCCGCGTCAGCTCAACAGTAGTAGCTGGCTCGTAAGAGCACTTTATGCAGCTTCAACCAGTACTTGCCACCGAGGGAATTGCCATCAGTTTTGATTTCAGCAATCAATGGCTCTATGTTGATTGGCAAGGGGAACACAATCAGGAAACTTCGCAGGCCGCCTGCCTGCTGATGCTGGAGGCCCTGCGAGCATGGCCTTGCAACAGAATTCTCAACGACAATTCCAGCATCACCCGCACCACCATGGAGCTGTCGTTGTGGGGGGCGTGGTGGCTGGAGGAAATGGTGCGCGCTGGTTTGCAGCACATTGCCTGGGTGTTTCCGCGCAACTTTGCCGCCCGGCAAAGCACCGAGAGCGTGTTGCTAACGATTGAGCGCCCCATTGTTGGCACGTTCGATGACGTGGCCTCGGCCTACGTGTGGCTGCAACAGCAGCACAATTTAGAGCTGTAAGGCCACCAGGCTAGGGGTCTTCTGCCACAAGGAAGCATCTCGCCCGCAGTGTTGCTGATGCCAGAACTAGCTTGGTGGCAGAGATACTTCGGCCGGCGCAGTAAGGCTGTGCTTTTTCAGCCGTTCAATTACTGTTTAGGGCGTGGGTGCCGCAACTGGGGCGGCGCCCGTTGCCAGGGCCGGATTCGCTTCTTCGACGCAAAACCAGGAAAACGCCAGGGCCCGAATGCTTCGCTGCTTGGCAGCGGCCAGCTCAGGTGTAGCCATGATGCAGCCGGGAAACGGCCATCGGTCATGCCCGCAGCACAGCAAAACCTACCATTTCTTGAAAATGAAAAACACGGCCAGCACAATCAGCGCGAAACCTACCAGGTGGTTCCAGGCGAGCTTGTCGGTTTTAAAGAAGTACACGGTAATCAGCGTAAACACAATCAGAGACACCGCCTCCTGAATGGTTTTCAGCTCGAACATCGAGAAAGGGCCACCATCTTCCTTGTAGCCGATGCGGTTGGCCGGCACCTGGAAGATGTACTCGAAAAAGGCCAGTCCCCAGCTAATCATAATCACCCCGAACAGGGTCACGTTGCGGAAGGCCGGCATGGTCTTGAACTGTAGGTGTCCGTACCAGGCCAGGGTCATGAAAATATTGGAGAGAACAAGCAGGCCAATGGTGTACAGGCTTTTCATGCGGCAAAGAAAAAGGCAGTTATCAGCCGCAATACTCGCCTGGTCCGCAGAAAGTTGGCTAAGGATGAGGTTAATTTTTTCTGGTACAGTCGGCGGGGGCCAGCGGCCGGCTCCCGGGGGGCGGAAGCACCTGAAGTTTTCCAGACAATTGTTGTTCCTTAGGTACCCGTTTGTTGCTGCGCCCAACAAGTTCAACCTGGTTCCGGCTGCCCGCCGCTCCGCTTCGTAGGCGCAGTTACCCCACCATTCCCCCCTGTGCCGTGCGAAACCTATTGCTGATTTGCTACTGCTGTTGCTGCATCTGTTTGCAGGCCGCCGCCCAACTGCCGCCCACTCCCCGGCAGCTTTATCCTGGCTTGTTTGAGGCGGTGCAGCTAGGCCGCATATTCCCCGACAATAAAACGTTTGTGGATATGGTGCCCCGCCGCGATACGCCCGCCCGCATTGTGGCCGACTATGAGCAGCAACGCACTCAACCAGGCTTCAACCTGACCACCTTCGTAAAGGCCCGTTTCCAGCTGCCCACCACCGATACCACCACCTACCGCAGCAACATAGCAACCGGCTTGCGCCTGCACCTCGATACCCTGTGGCGGGTGCTCCAACGACGCCCCCTCGATTCGGTGTCCCGTTATTCGTCGTTGCTGCTGCTGCCGCGGCCGTATCTGGTGCCGGGCGGCCGGTTCCGGGAGGTGTACTACTGGGACTCGTACTTCACCATGCTCGGCTTGCGCGAAGCCCACCGGACGGTCCTGATCCGCAACATGACCGACAACTTCGCTTACCTGCTCAACCGCTACGGCTTCATCCCGAACGGCAACCGCACCTACTACCTGACCCGTTCGCAGCCCCCGTTTTTCTCGCTCATGGTGCAGCTGCTGGCCCAGGAGCAGGGCGATTCGGTGCTGGTGCGCTACCAGCCGCAGCTGCTGCGCGAGTACGCCTACTGGATGGCGGGCGCCGACTCGCTGGCGCCCGGCAACGCCACGCGCCGCGTGATGCGGATGCCCGGCGGCGAGCTGCTGAACCGGTACTGGGACGAAAGCACCGAGCCGCGCGAAGAGTCGTATGGCATTGATGTGGACGCGGCTCGCAAAACCACCCGCCCCCCCTCCCAGTTCTACCGCGACGTTCGGGCCGCGGCGGCCTCTGGCTGGGACTTCAGTACCCGCTGGTTTGGCGCCGACGGTACGCTGGGCTCGATCCGCACCACCGAGTTGGTGCCCGTCGATTTGAATTGCTTGCTGCTGGCGCTGGAAGAAACGCTGGCCCGCTCCTATAGCGCACAGGGCCAGAGCACGGCCGCCCGCACCTGGCAGCAAAAAGCAAAACAGCGTCGCAGTGCCATTCAGCGCTACCACTGGAACAAGGCCGTTGGCTGGTACACCGACTACGATTTCGCGCAGAAGCGCCCGGCGGCTATTCGCACGTTGGCGGGGGTATTTCCGCTGGCTTTTGGAGTGGCTACCCCGCGCCAGGCAAGCCAAATAGCCGCCGGCCTCAAAGCTGATTTCCTGAAAGATGGTGGACTGCTTACCACCCTCAACACCAGCGGCCAGCAGTGGGATGCCCCCAATGCCTGGGCGCCCTTGCAGTATATGGCCGTGCAGGGGCTCACTCGCTACAACCAAAAGCCCCTTGCCGATACCATTGCCGTCCGTTGGGTGCGCCTGAATACGCGCGTATTTCAGCAAACTGGTAAGCTGCTGGAGAAATACAACGTCACCAACACGCACCTTCCCGCCGGGGGCGGCGAGTACCCTCTCCAAGATGGCTTCGGCTGGACCAACGGAGTGCTACTTAACCTGCTCAACCGCTCTGCCCGCCCGCAATCCAACAACCAGTAGGTCAGGGAGCTGAGGCCTGTAGCACGTAGCGCTACGGGCCACACAGCCTAGCATACCAGGTTTTTTATTTTGTCTGCTGTC
This sequence comes from Hymenobacter sp., assembly GCF_036387835.1. Taxonomy (GTDB): domain Bacteria; phylum Bacteroidota; class Bacteroidia; order Cytophagales; family Hymenobacteraceae; genus Hymenobacter. The sequence goes on from NZ_DASVSY010000030.1 coordinate 80,789, forward strand.
ACTTTTAGAAATTTCAAGCAGTTCCTCTTCAATTCGATTGTCAAATAGTAGAAAATTGCTACTAGTCTCAATGGCCGAACTACCCGCGTCTCAGCAACCCGAAAATCCGGCTCCCGACCCGTGGGCGACGCTAAAAGCGCACACGGCTGCTCGCATAGCGCTGGGCCGAACCGGTACCAGCGTGCCTCTGCGCGAGGCGCTGGCTTTTCGGTTGGCCCACGCCCACGCCCGCGACGCTGTGTACTCGGCGCTGAATTCCAACAAGCTGCTCGCGGACTTAGCGCCCTTGCAGTTGCCGGTGCTGCAAGTCCACAGCAAAGCCCACGACCGCCAAGAGTATCTGCAGCGCCCCGACCTGGGCCGGCAACTACACGAAGAAGCTCATGCGCTGTTGAAAGAGCATGGTACGCAAGATGCTGATCTGGTTTTGATTCTAGCCGATGGCTTATCGGCCGAGGCGGTGAACGAGCATGCCGTGCCGTTGCTGCAACGCCTGCTGCCGAAGCTGCGGCAAGCCGGGTTTCGGGTGGCGCCGCTGGTGGTAGCCGCACAGGCCCGGGTGGCTATCGGTGATGAGATAGGCAAGCTGCTGCGGGCGCAGGTGGCCCTAATTCTGATTGGAGAGCGGCCCGGCCTCAGCTCCCCCGACAGCTTGGGCGCCTACTTCACGTACGGCCCCCGGCCCGGCCTCACCGACGAGGCGCGCAATTGCGTTTCCAACATTCGACCCGAAGGCCTCAACTACGATTTGGCCGCGGACCGGCTGTTTTTTCTGTTGAGCGAATCGCTCCGCCGGAAGCTGTCGGGAGTTCAGTTGAAAGACGACACGCAACTTTTAAGCTAGGCTATCCAAGGAGTGTAGCGCGAAAATCTGTTTCGCGCCGCGCCACGCGAGTATCCGATATTGCACCAACGCGTAGAAACCCGCTGCGCTCGTCGCGGAACAGGTTTCCCATGGTTTCTTGTGGTTTCTTATGGTTTCCTGTGGTTTCCGCACTACCTCGTGCCCTACTGCCGATTGTTGCCGCTCGTGGTTTTGTAGAGGTACCAGCCTTTGCTGATGGTCCTGACAACAATCAGCCGGTCGGGGTTCATCTTGGGTACCTCGGCGGCTTTAGGCTGGTAGAGGAGCCCAACGGTGTTGTCGATGCGGCCCCCGATGATAAACTTGATGCAAGAGTTGCAGTCGGTTTCTTGTTGGGTAACGCGACTGATGTAGAGCTTCCGGAGTAGGGGACGTATTTCCGGGTCAGTGTTAGCTGCTTCTTCGTTGTCGGCAGTGGTATCGGCAGGGAAGTACTTGCGCGCCTGTACTAAGCGCAGGGCTTTTTGGAAGTCGGCTTGGTGGTGCGTGAAGTGGTCGATGATGTCGGCGTCGGCCCCAATCCAGAGCTTGAGGTTGCCAACGGTGAAGTCGTGGTTGGCATCGGGGTGCTTCTGGTTGTACTGCGCTACTTCGGCGGGTGGCATGGCGGTCAGCAGCTTGAGCATGGGCGACCCCAACTGCGTCATCGACAAGCTGCGGATGGCTTGCAGTTTCCACGTATCATTTTCTTTGGCAAAATGCAGGTAGAAGTCGTTGCGGCTCACGGAGTCGCGCAGCTCTACGGCTACCACGGCGGTGCTGGCGCCTTGCTGCAGGAGCTGGCAGCTGCGTTGCAGGCGGGCCGGAATCTGTTGGCCGAGTGTTTGATTTTTGGCTTGCTGCTCGGCCTCGCAGCAGAGGTGCTCTTTCATTTCCGGCCAGCCATCAGTGTCCACAAATTCGCGGGCAATTTGCAGCGGCTCTAGTGGCCGATGGGCTGAGAGTGCCTGCGGCAATCCTAGTAAAAGGAAAAAGAGAAAATACTTCATCGAATAAGCCAAAACAACTGTCTGGTAGCCCACAAACGCAGCGGCTAACTTCCAAGGTAAGCAGAATGTTGGCATTGGCCTACCCCCTCAAATGGCTATATAGAGCCTTAAGAGCACCACTTCCAACGCACGTATTCAACACATTCCTACTGCTTGCCTCGCCAAAATCTGCGACAAAAAACTCCTGCTGCTGCTTCCGCTAACTGGCGTAAACTCGAACAGCAGGCCGCCCTTGCCATGTCACCCTGTTCTTCTGAACACGATAGGGCCGCTATTAACTCCCTAACCTGAAAATCTGACAAGCAAAGCGTTAATTGGCAACGTTGCCGACATCGATTGCGCAAAGAAATACGGGTTTTAGTGTCTTCTCAGTCCGGCATTTCAGTAATATCATGCTGCGCTTATAAGCCGGAATGCGGCTTGATGCTTGATTTATCTTCTTTTCTTGCTTGTTGATTGGTGTTCATGTTTCTTGATTCCAGGTTTCGCCAGCCATATCGGGCTTATTACTTATCTGCAGTAGCTCTGGGCTTAGGCGCGTTGGCAATTACGGGAGCGGGGCCGGAGGCTGCCTCGCCGCTGGCGTTTCCGGGGGCCGAGGGCGCCGGCCGCTTCACATCGGGCGGGCGCGGCACGGCCGCCATGCCAACTACCGTTTTCCAAGTCACTAATCTTAAGGACGATAACCAGCCCGGCAGTTTGCGCTACGCCCTCACTAAGCCAGCGGCGGCGCGCACCATTGTGTTTCGGGTGTCGGGTACCATACACTTGGCTTCGCCGCTTACCATCAGCAAGTCCAACACCACCATTGCCGGGCAAACGGCACCCGGCGATGGTATTTGTTTAACTGATTATCCGGTGGGGTTGAAGGCCAACAACGTTGTTATCCGGTTCATTCGCTTCCGCATGGGCGACAAAAACCAGAACCAAGGCCAAGTGCCCGGTGCAGGCGGCGACGACGCGTTTGGCGGGCTCCGAAATAGCCGCATCGTGGTGGACCATTGTACCATGAGCTGGTCGACGGACGAGTGCTTCTCGGTGTACGAGGGCGACAGTACCACCTTGCAGTGGAACCTGATCAGCGAGCCGCTCAACTACTCCTACCACTTCGAAACCGGCGACAAAGATTTCGAGCAGCACGGATTCGGGGGCATTTGGGGTGGGCAGCACGCCACCATGCACCACAACCTGTTTGCCAGCTGCAAAAACCGCACGCCCCGCTTCAATGGCAGCCGCTACACGCACTCAGCTGGTTACGAAAACGTGGATTTCCGCAACAACGTGCTCTACAATTGGGGCGAAAACAACGTGTACGCCGGCGAAGGCGGCAACTACAACATCGTCAACAACTACTACAAATACGGCCCGAGTACCAAAGACAACGTGAAGGCGCGGGTGCTGAATCCTTACAAAATTGAAAAAGGCGCCAACCCGCTGCCCTACGGCAAGTTCTACCTAAGCGGCAACTACGTGGACGCCAGCGCCGACGTGACCCGTCATAACTGGCGCGGCGTGGTCATGAACGACGGTACCGCCGCCGACACGCTGCAAGCCAAAGCCCCGGCGCCCTTCGACTTAGGCCCCGTCGCCACCCAAACTGCCGCTGAGGCCTACAAAGTGGTATTGCAGCACGCGGGAGCCAGCCTGCCCAAGCGCGACACCCTCGACCAGCGCATCATCCGCAACGTAGTCAACCGCACGGGCCGCATTATCGACGTGCAGGGCGGTTACCCGCACGGCACGCCCTACACGGTGTCGCAGAAAGCCTGGCCAGCCCTGGTTTCCAAACCCGCCCCCACCGATACCGACCACGACGGCATGCCCGACGCGTGGGAAACAAAGCAGCGCCTCAACCCCAAGGACCCCGCCGACCGGGCTAAGCTAGACGCCAGCGGCTACACCATGCTGGAATTGTATCTAAACAGCCTCGTATTTTAAGCCGCAAGCTTTTCGTTGAACGGTAGCTTGCAGCTTGAAACTTGTAGCTCATCACTTGCAATTCAGAGCGTGACTTCTCGCACCTCGCCGGGCGCTAAATCTGCCAGCCAGATGGTACCGACGCGCATGCGCACTAGGCGGAGCGTGGGGAAGCCGACGGCAGCCGTCATTTTGCGCACTTGCCGGTATTTGCCTTCCGTGACGGTGATGCTCACCCAACTGGTAGGGCCGTGCCGGTCGGAGCGGATGTGGCGGGTGCGGGGCGGCAGGTCGGGGGGAGCGGAGAGGCGGTAGGCGGCGCAAGGCAGCGTTTGATATTTGCCTTCGGAGAGGCCGATTTCCACGCCTTGCTGGAGTTGCGCCACGGCTTCGTCGGTGATAATACCGTCCACCTGGGCGTAGTACTCTTTCTCCACGTCTTTCCGCCGGATTAACTCACTCACACTGCCATCGGTGGTAAGCAGGAGCAGCCCTTCGCTGTGCTCATCGAGGCGCCCTATAGACATGGTACCGGGCGGAAAGTCGTGCAGCTCACCTAAGAAGCGCTTTTTACGGGCTTCACTAGGATTATTGCTGGTAAACTGGCTAAGGTAGCCGTAAGGCTTATGAACGAGGAAATGACGATGGAGCATGAGCAGGGCCAACAAGCCGACGTGGGTGTTTGGGCAGTCAGTGAAAAGTGATTTACGTTGAAAAAGTCCGTCATGCTTCGACTGCGCCTCCGGCTTCGCTCTGCATGACGGACTTTTCCGCGCATTTCAAGCAAAAACCGCCTTTGTGCAGCTAAGAGCCCAAAGGTACAAAAGCTGGCGCCTGGCACTAAATGGCGGTACGAGTTGGCCTTACTCCCTCGTAAACAGGAATGTACCGCCGCCTTGCTTGAGCAGCAGCTCCTGGCGCGCCGGCGCAAACTCCATCCGAACACCAGCTTGGTCGAACGTAAAAGCATCTTTGCCCGCTGGCGTGAGCTGAAACGCCGGCTGGCCAGTAGCCTGCGCCTGCAAGGCCGAGCCGTTGGCAGTTACCGTGATTTTCAGGGGCATCTTCAGGCTGGCGTAGGTGCCCGCGTACTGCGTAAGCTCGGCCGCCGAAAGCTTGATGGCAGCAGCTTTGAAGTCGGGGATGCGGTACGGGGCTCCGAAGTAGATACTTAGCGCCCCGAGCAGGATATCGTTCATCGGGTAGGCCAGGCCGTTGCTGCAAAACGCCACGGCTAGCTTGTCGTCGGGGAAATAGGCGAGCGAGCTGGAAAACTCGTCGATGCCGCCGTTGTGCCCGTAGGCGCGCTTGCTACCGAGCGGGAACTGCATCAGGCCGTAGCCGTAGCCATCGGTCATGGTTTTCATTTGGCTCAAGCTCTTTTCCGATACCAGCTTACCCGCAAACAGGGCCTCAATAAAACGAGCTAAATCGGCGGGAGTAGACACCACGGCACCGGCGCCACCGGGAATACTCATGTCGGTTTCGGTGGAGGGCTGCCAGTAGCCGGCAAACCGGTAAGAAGCGCTTTCGTGGCGTTTCGCATCGATTTTGCCGCCGTAGTAAGTGTCTTTCAGGTTGGCTTTGGCGGCAATGCGCTGCTGTAGCGCCTGGTTATAGGTGTGCTTGGTGATTTTCTCGATAATGTAGCCGAGCAGTACGTAGTTGGAGTTGCTGTACCCAAACCGGGCGTTCGGCTCGAAGTCGGGCTTGCTCTGCCCAATGAGCTTCACCATCTCGGCCTGCGTTTGGGGCTGCGTAAGGTAGGTCTGGTAGGTGGCGTCGGCGGTGAAATTGTGCAGGCCGCTGCGCTGGTTGAGCAGGTTGCCAATGGTGATGCGCTTAGCGTTGGGCAGCTCCGGGAAATACGTGGCCAGCGGCGTGGTCAAGGTCAGTTTGCCTTCGTCAATCAGCTGGAACGCCATAGTGGCCGTGAATACCTTCGACACCGAGCCCACCCGGTAGCGCGTGGCGGTGGTGGCCGGTGTTTTGGCGGTGGCACCAATAGCCTCGTACCCAATGGCCCGGCTGTACACCACCACGCCGTTCTGCGAGAGAGTCAGGCTGCCCATGGCCTTGTCGTTGGTGGCCAGCGCCGTAAACAGGCTGTCGAGCTTGGCTTTGTTGACGGTTTGGGCGGAGCTGCTGAAGCTTAGGCTGCAAAGCAGCAGCAAAAGACTGGTGTAGTTCTTCATGGGCATACCGTGGAAGTATTGAGAAGTAGATATTTAGAGTACTTATCGTTGGAGTTTCTGCTGCATTACAGCTTGTTCGTTCAAACTTCCAGGTTGCTAAGCAGCGCCTTCAAGAAACCGTCGCAACCCCAGGTTGCGGAGTAGCCGCGTAGTGGCTGAAGGTTTGTAGCCCTACGGTTCGAAGGACGTCCCGCGCCGCGTAGCGGTGCCAGACCAGCAGGCGCTTCTGGCACCGCTACGCGGCGCAGCGCCACGAACAGCACGGGTTTCTTGAAACCTTTAGCCGCGTAGCGGCTACTCCGCAACCTGGGTTTGCAACTAAACTGTGCTTGCTATTCCATTTCGTTGAAAGCTCGGGCTAAACTTCTAATCAAAAAGCCTAGTAGCTTTTTGATTAGAAGTTCGTCGGCTGCTGCAAGTGCTCCTGCCGCATCATTTCCATAGCATCTATAATGCTGAAGCTGTTGCTATCATACGTCAGGAACTTACCGGCGCCAATACCTCGTATCCGAGCAGCTAGCTCAAAATGACCGAAACGCTGCACCTGGTCCTTCCTATTCCACCAAAAGAAACTGGTTTTGTCTTTGTAGGAAGAATAGAAAACGACATTGCCACGGTCGAAGGTTAAAGCGTGGGCCCCTTCGAAGTCGCTAGGGGTTGGCTGCCGTGACAGGCGGTAATCGGTAAGCCTAAGTTCAAGCAAGGGAAAATCGGTATAGATGTAGGCCAGAATGCTATCCTTGCCCAACTTACATAGGCAGTAGCATTCCAGGATAAAGTCTTGCTGATTTGATCTAAAGCCAAAAACCTGTTGGCCCATAAAGTTGAATACCGCTATACCTTCTCCAGTAGGCGACCGTTCTCCCGCCGCCTGGTCGAAGTAGGAAATAACAATCTGGTTGGCTTGCACCAGCACATCGGCAATGTATTCGCCGGCATCAAAGGTTAGGAGCTTGCGGCCCGTATAGTCGAAAATGTGGCCGGTGTCTGATGCGCCTATCTGTTCTCCGATTATCAAGAACCGCTCGGCATCCAACTCCCTAATACAGCCATAGCGAAACTGGTGCGGTAGAGCCAACCGCCCGCCATTCCACCAGACTTCCATGTTGCTGAGCAGCGCAATAAAGTTGCCATATTCATCAGCATCCAGGTCCAGTATTTCAAGTTTGCCACAGTCGAGAGGATAGATAGTGATGGGCATAAGGCTACAAAACGAAAAAGCAGAAAGGCCGCCGTCAAGCTAGCACTTTCTGCTTCTGTGCAATTGAGGTAGGCAGCAATTACCGCTCACTGCGGGCGCGGCCTTTGTTGTGCACGTCGCTGGCGCCGGAGCTGCGCGAGGTAAGTTCCTCGTCTACATACACGTAGGCATCGGAGGCACCGCTGGCGTCCACGTCGGCTTTGTCGCTGCGGAGGTCGGAGGCGCGGTAGTCGCTGCTGCCGCTGATTTGTACTTGCTGGCGCTCCACGCGGCCGTCGAGGCGGATGTCGGAGGCGCCGCTGGCGTCGGTGCTGACGGAATTGGCGTTGAGGGTGAGCGTAACGTCGGAGGCGCCGCTGGCATTGATGCGGAAGTTGTTGGCCTTGATGGGCGTTTCGCCTTTCACGTCGCAGGCGCCGCTGACTTCAAGGGCTTCCAGCTTGGGCGTAGTGATATACACCTTCACCGATTTGCTACGCATCAGCTCACTCAAGGAAAACTTCTTATCCCGGTAAATCGTGAGCGTGTTGCCAGATACATCGGTTTTTATGTGTTCCAGTATTTCGGGTGCCGCATCCACTTTCACTTCGGTAGTGGAACCTTGGCGCAGATAGATGTTCAAGGCGCCGCTGGCTTTTACGTTTTCGAAAGTGCCGACGCGTCGCACTTGCTGCGCCTCCGAAGTAGAACAAGCAGACAAACCAACCAGCGACGATACGGCCAAGGCATTGAGAAGCATACTAGATTTCATCGGATTCAAGCTTACAAGTGAAACAAAGGCTTTTGCTCCTTCAGATGCGCAACACCGGCAAGGCGTTGCCTGCCACTGCATATATATTGATTTATAAATAGTTTGCAAAGCACTTATCCATGAAAAGCAGTGCAATAAGCCTGAAGCTCAGCCAGCTAACTTAATTTCTTCTGGTAGTAGCGTCCAGAGGCAATGGCGCAGGCTTCGCGCTACCGCCTCTGGACACCAACTTGAAAGCAACTGATTCACAAGTGAATTAGCTAACTCAAGTTGCGAGGTAGCCGCGTAGCGGCTTCAGGTTTGTAGTTTTAAATTCGTAAGACGAGACGTTCTGCGCCGCGTAGCGGTGCCAGACTGGCGGGCGTTTCTGGCACCGCTACGCGGCGCGGGTCCTCTTTCTGACTCCCTTTCTACAAACCTGAAGCTGCTACGCGGCTACCTCGCAACTTGAGTTAGCTATAAAAAGCACGTAGTCCCGGCCGTACGACGTTCATCTTTACAATGACGGTCGTACGGCCGGGACTACTTTGCGACCAACCAGCGCGTAATAGCAGCTTACGATACCTGCGCCTCAGGTTCCTGCACCCGCTGCACCAGGGCTACCACTACGGCCCCAAGTAGGGCAACTAACCCAAACGACCACCGCAAGCTGGCGGCCTTGGCCACAAAACCTACTACCGGCGGCACCACCAAAAAACCGAAATAGCCCACCATCGAAACGGCGGCAATGGCCGAGCCCGAACTCAGCGCCGATGTGCGGCCGGCCATGCTGAACACCATCGGAATCACGCACGAAACGCCAAGACCCACCAGCACAAAGCCGAGGCCCGCCACCAACGGCGCTGGAAATAGCGCCGCCAGAGTCAGGCCCGCCGTCATGAGTAAGCCACTGTAGTGCAGCATAGGCTTTACACCGTAGCGGTTGGCCAGCCAGTCGCCGCTGAAGCGGCCGGTGGTCATGGCCGCCATATACACGGCAAAACCGATGGTGGCGGTTTCCTTGGGCAACTGCACGGCCTTCTCGAAGTAAATACCACTCCAGTCGTACATGGTGCCCTCGCAGGCCATGGAGGCGAAGGCAATAATGCCGAATTTCAGCAGGGTTTTGTCGGGCCACGATAAGCCGGCCTTGCGCTTCTCCGGGTCGGGCGGGATGTCCAGGCTGTTCGGAAAGAAATACACGGCCACGGCCGTAAGCACCACGGCCACGGCCACAAAGTGGTACTTAGGTAGTATGCCGTTAACTACCAGGCGCGCGCCCACCGCCGCGGCAGCAAAGCCCGCCACACTCCACACCCCATGAAAGCGGGCAATAATCGACCGATCATAGAGTGCCTGCACCCCCACCGACTGCGCGTTGACGGAAATATTGAGCAGGTTGCGCGAAGAGCCGAAGCAAAACAGCAAGGCCACTAGCTGCCAGGTTTCCTGCGCAAAGCCCAACAAACCCAGCGCCACATTGTAAAGCACCGCGCCCACCAGCATGACCTGCCGGCTATTAAAGCGCTGCAGCAGCATACCAGTGACAGGCAGCGTCAGCATCAAGCCTATGGGCAAGGCCAGCAACACACCGCCAAGCTGCGCCTCATCGAGTTCTAGTTGGCGCTGAATAGTTGGAATTCGTGAAGCCCACGTGGCAAACCCGAAGCCGGACACAAAGAAATACAGCGCAACAGCCAGGCGTGCCCGTTGGGCCGTAGGGTTTTCCGATACTTCTGTTTTTATCATGCGATGCAGCCGGCTAGATTATAAAGCTACCAGCCGTTTGCTGCCTTTTAGTGATCAAGAAAAAGTAGTGCTACCGAGGCTGACCCAAAGTGGTTAAGGCAAAGTAGCGCGGAAATCCTGTGGCTTCCGTTCCGCGACGAGCAGCGCGAGTATCCGGAACCGCGCCATT
>NZ_DASVSY010000031.1:0-10287 GCF_036387835.1 Hymenobacter sp.
CATGCGCGAGCTGGGGGTGAAAATGCTCACCGACGACGGGGACACCACCGCCGACCCGGCGGTGCTGCTGCGGGCGATGCAGTACGCCACCGAGTTTGGGATGTTTTTCGCCAGCCACTGCGAGGTGCCGGAGCTGGCCGGACCGCGCGCCCTGAACGAAGGGGTGATGAGCTACCGGCTCGGCATCAAGGGCTCGCCGGCGTGCGCCGAAGAAATCATCATCGACCGCGACATCCGCCTGGCCCGGGCGGCGGGCGCGCACGTGCACATCCAGCACGTGTCCAGCAAGCTCGGCATGGAAACCATTCGCTGGTGGAAATCCCGCGGCGATGTGAAGGTGACGGCGGAAGTGGCCCCGCACCACCTGATGTTCACCGACGAGCACATCGGCGACTACGACACGAACTACAAAATGAACCCGCCGCTGCGGACGCAGGCGGATTGTGATGCGCTGCTCGAAGGGCTCATCGACGGCGTATTCGACCTCATTGCCACCGACCACGCGCCGCACACGCCGTTCGAAAAAGCACAAGATTTTATCAGCGCGCCCAACGGCATCACGGGCCTGGATACGGCCCTGGTGTCGCTCTATCACCACTTCGTCGGGCCCGGAAAATTTGGGTGGGACGTGGTAGTGAAGCGCTATTCGGCGGAGCCCCGCCGCCTGATGGGCCTGCCGGTAGCCGCCATCGAAGTCGGCCAACAAGCCGAGTGTCTCTTGTTCGATACCGAAGCAGAAACGACCTTCACGCGGGAGTTCATGAAATCCAAATCCCAGAACACGCCCTTCATCGACCAGACGTTGAAAGGCCGGGTAGACCTGGTGATTTTAGGTACGGAAATCCTGCTGGAACGCTAGCCGCTCGTTGGGCTGAGACCGGTCTTTTTCAGGATTCGCCTCGGATTTTCGGGCTACCGCTTGTGCCGCAGTAGTAGATTTGTGGCCGTGGTAGGAGTTTCCAACCCAATGCCCGTTTTACGAGTAGCCAGAAAAGGAAACGGAGTCACCCACCATCCCTTGTGGTACGGTTTAGGCTATCCCGCCGATAATTATGACTGTATCATTGCCACCAATCAGGCTCGTTTTTCAGTGGATACTTATCGTCTTACCCTTAGCACCTTGAAAATAATTTACAAGCATAAGTTCAGAGCCATAAGTTTGACAATCAGAGCTATATTTAAAATAAACCGGCAAACGGATAGCCAATAAGTAAGCTTCTAACGTGGCACTTGACCAAGAAAAATCTAATTTCAACAGAAAAATGATAACTATTATTGAATTAAGTAAGTATACGTGCCCGCTATCATAGCCCTGACTAACTTTGTGCACATGAAACATTTTCTCCTTTTTATTGCCGCTTCTGCTCTGCTCGCTACTACTAGCTGCTCGAAAGACGACGTCAGCCCCGACGAAGCCAAAGAGGTTGCTCGCCTGAGCGGTAAGCCCGTACAAACCAGTGAGTTTGGGCAAACCAACTACGGAATCTACGACCCTAACCCCGATGAGCCGAACGGACGGGTATTGTTCCATTTCAAGCACACCGGCAAGCCGGCTTTGATGCAGGTAACCTACCGGCTCTACACGGGGTCAACCACCTACGAAAATTTGGGCGGCTTCTCCTACAAGCAGTTACAAACTGATGCGGACGAGCTAACGGGCATCGATAATCGCCCGCTTAAGCCCATTACCTACACTTCGGATTTGCGGGCTCGCATTTACCGCAACAATGCCTTCGTTGGGGAATGGAGTATTCAAACCGGGGACAAAATCCAAAACCCACTCGGCGACTAATCTTGGTTTCCCATTCCTGTTGCGCCAGATAACATCCGTTTTGCTTTCTATACTACCTCTTGCTGAAACAAGAATCACGCAGTACCGGCCAGCTTACCAGCACCGACTCGAAGCAGCGTTATCGGGGGCAAGAAGCTGACCGCAAAGCCCAAAGTAAAAAAGGTCTACCTATTAGTACCGCTTTACAGTGGTAACCGCAAAAAAACGGCCCTCTACAGTAAGAGGGCCGTTTTTCGTTGTTATGTTTCGTGGCTATAATTGAACCTGTTCAGTAACACAAGCAAAGCTATTAGCACTTGCCCAGCTTACAGCAGCAGGTAAAGGACTTTCCTGCCTAATTAACTAGCTGATTCCTCGCTTTTTGGAGCTTCATCAGCCTTTTTAAAGCGCTTGTAGAGAAACAGCTGCCACTTCTCTTCCGCCACGCCTGCTTTGTCCATTTCCGCGCGCGACAACGTGAAAAACAGATCGGACAGGCGGTTAATATAGGCGGGAATAGCTTCGTCGACCATATCGACGCGCATCAAGGTCACTAGCCGCCGCTCGCCGCGGCGCATTTGGGTACGCACCACGTGGCACAGGGCCGATATTTCGTTGCCACCGGGCAATAGGAAGTAATCGGAGGCGGAAGTCATCTGGCCTTCCAGCTCGTCAATCCACGCTTCGCAGAAACCGGCGCCGTCGGTAGGCATGGGGTTGGGGTTGACTTTCTTGGCATCGGAAGGCCGGGCTAGGTGCGACATCATGTCCATCATGTCTTTCTGAATCCGGTGCAGATTGGGCTGCCAGGCATGTTCCGCCCCCAATTTCACGCGCAGCAAGCCAAGGGTGGAATTCACTTCGTCGAGCGTGCCGAAGCACTCCACCCGCACGTCGTCTTTGTCGACGCGCGAGCCGCCGAACAGGCCAGTGTTACCCTTGTCGCCTTTTTTGGTGTAAATCTTCATGATTTTCCGCTTGGTGAGGTTAGTTATTTGATGGTAAGGGGCAAGCCGGAAACCATGAAAATGGCTTTATCCGCCCGCGCGGCAATGTACTGATTCATCCAACCCTGCAAATCGGTGAACTTGCGCCCGGCCTCGGTCGGGGCGTGCAGCCCCATCCCGATTTCGTTGCTGATAAAGAGCAGCGTGCAGTCTTGCTGTAGCAGTAAATCGAATTCCTGCTGAGCTAACGCCAAGGCTTGGTTTACCTGGTATTCTGTGTCGGTGAAGAAATTGGTGAGCCAGAGCGTTACGCAGTCCACCACCACGGTGCGGCCCGTGAGGTCGAGGCGGCTAAGGTGTTTTTCTTCTTCCATCGTGGTCCAGCGGGCGTCGCGGTCGGCTACGTGCCGGGCAATGCGCTGGCGATGGTCGTCGTCCCAGGCGCGGGAAGTGGCCAGGTACACGGGCGAGGAGCTGAGTTGCAGGGCTAGCTCCTGGGCGTAACGACTTTTGCCGGAGCGCTGCCCGCCGGAAATATAGTAGAGCATCTGATTCAGGTTTGAACCGGCCATCAAGCGGGAATTCGAGATGGCCGGTTACTGATTAAGTGCCAGCGGCCTAGAAAGTCAAAGTGTAGCGGGCGGCTACGTTGCGGCCGGGCAGGTTGTAGCCGCGCTTCTCGTAGTAATTCTCGTTGGTGAGGTTATTGACGTACAGGGTCAGGGCGTGCTGCTGCGCGTACGTGCCGGTCACCGAGAAGTCCATGGTCATGTACTCAGGGTAGAGGATCAGGGGCGAGTTTACGTCGGTGAAGTCGGTGTCGCGGCGGCGGCCGACGTAACGGCCACTCAGGCGCGCATTTAACCCCTTGAAGTTGTCGTACGACACGCCGAAGTTGTGACTGAAACGGGCCACGTTTTGAATGCCGCGGCGGGTTTCGGTACCGTCGGTGTTGTTGACCACGTCTTCGGCCTTCAGCATCCGGGTGCCGCCGGCATATACGCGCAACGAGTGCGCATACTCACTGGCTGCCCCGAAATCGTAGCCCACTTCCGCTTCGAGCCCATGAATCTGGCTGTCGTTGGCGTTGAAGTAGGTGGTGCGCGAGCGTACTATATAGCCTTCTGGAGTGGTTTCGCCGGTGGGGTTGATGGTGCGGGTCGTTATGCGGTCCTTTACTTTGGTTGAGAAGTACGTTACGTCGCCGGTCAACCCGATTTCGGGCTTATCGAAGCGCAAACCCGCATCCCAGGTCACACTATTTTCGTTTTTCAGATCCGGATTGCCTTGCGTAATAGCCGCTTGGTTGGCGGCGTTGATGGTTTGCGAGAACCCGGCCACGTTGTAAGCGTCGGGCGTTACGTAGGCCCGCCCGATGGTGCCGTGCACGCGCAACGGCTCCAGCACCCGGTACTGTGCCCCCAGGCTAGGGCTGAAAAAGGGGTTGGTTTCCTTGCCCGGCGTGAACGTAGTCAGTAGCGGCGTGCTTTTTACATCATAGGTGATAAAGTCGTAGCGCGCGCCCGGCGTCACAATCAGCTTCTCGTCTAGCAAGCTTAGCTGACCCTGCACGTAGAGGCCAGTGGTATTGAGCTCGTAGTTGGGATTAAAAGGCGCTAGCTCGGCACTGGTGGTGCTAAAGCGGTGCGAGCGGCTGGTGGCTTCGTTGTGGTCGATGCCCACCGTTAGCTGCTGCTGACCGAACTTGATAACGTCTTTCACCTGCACGCCTTTCCAGTAGTTTTTGCTTTGGAACGAGCGGTACGCGGGCGTGGTAGCCGGTAGCGTATTGTTGTTGTTGAACTCCCCCGACCCGTAGCCCCGCACAAACAACTGGTGATGCTCGTAGTCACCTACCGCGCTGAGTTCGAGATTCTGCCGCTCGATATCCTTGGTCGAAGGCCCGACGTTGCCGTAGAAGATGTCGTTGGGCGATTGCACGTTGCGAGCCACAAACCGCTCCACCCGGGCATCCACGTGCCAGTGCTCGGCCACCTGGTAGCCTACCCGCAACGCACCAGAGTAGTAGTTGAGCTTGGTGAAGCTGCGCCGCGTACCATCGCCGCGCTGGTCGTCGGTTTCTTCGGAGTGGCCGTCGGCGAAAGTTTTGGTGGCACTGCCCGCGTCAAGCCAGTTGCGGAACAAGCCTTTCTTGCCCAGCTTGTAGTCCTGCGCCCGGTCGAAGAGCCCGAACGAGAGGTCGAAATCCAGCTTATCGGTGACGTTGCCGCCGGTGGCGCCGCCGGCCCGGAACGTTTCGTAGCTGCCGTACTCGGTGTAGACCGAACTGCGCACCGGCCCGCGCGAGCGGCGCGTAATCACGTTTACCACGCCCCCCATGGCCTGCGAGCCATAAAGCGCCGAGGCCGGGCCTTTCAGCACTTCCACCCGCTCCACGCTGCCCAGGTCAAGCGTAGACAGGTTGGACGTACCCGCCGGCCGGCCATCCACCAGCAGCAACGCCCGCTGATTTAGCCCGCCGGTTTGGGGCCGAAACCCCCGAATGCCCACCCCCGACAGCAGCCCTGGATACTGAATGATATCTACCGAGGCATTTTTCTTCAACACATCCGTGAAGTCCAGCGCCTGAGTTTGCTGAATGTCTTGCCGGGAAATCACCTCGATCTGCTGCGGCACCTTGCGGCGCTCGGTAGTAGAGCGCGTCGCCGTTACCACCACCTCGGTAAGGTTTTGGCGCTTCAGCGTATCGGCCACCGCCTGGGCTTGCGCCGTATGGCCGACCCCGGTCAGCAGCGCGGTGCCCAGCAGCGGCAGCAGGCCATAAGTGGAAGCAGGATTGGCGAGTAAAAAACTGTTTTTCATTGCTTTAGCAATAAGGAAAATAAAAAGGGCGACCTGTTTCGGTAACTAGTGCCAGAATCAAACAGAATGATTTTCAGGAATCAGGCGCAGCGCTGCCAGCAGTGCGGCTATGGTTTGGTGCTGCTGCGTAGGCTGGCCAGCCAACTCACTAAGCCAGAAATCAGCTTCGGGTGTAGCAGGTGTGGTCACGCGCAGGGGCGCGGGGGCAGTGGTCGGCACGAAGCCTTCGCGCTCTAAGGCACGGCGCGTCCAAAAGGCGGCGGCGCCTTCACCCAGCAGCTGCACGGCCGGACCGGCGGGCGCGTGCAAGGCGAAAGTGCCGGTGGCCGGATCAAAAGCCAGCCCTTCACGCGCAAACGCCTCCGCGAACGTGCCGCTCAGTACTAGATCTTCGGGTGTGCCCGCATGCAGCGTACCCGTGGCCGAAAGCAGCCATACCCGGTCAGCGGCTTGCAAGGCCAAGTCCAGTTCGTGGGTGGAGAGCAGAATGGCCTTGCCGGTTTGACGGGCCAGGTTGTGCAGCAAGCGCATCAATGCTACGCGGTTCGGTAAGTCGAGGTGGGCGGTGGGCTCGTCGAGCAAAATTAGGGGCGTGTCTTGGGCCAGGGCACGGGCCAGCAGCACTTTCTGCCGCTCACCGTCGCTAAGTTCTCCTACCGGGCGGCGGGCAAAGCTGGTGGTATTGGTGGCAGCCAACGCGGCCAACACCTGCGCTTCGTCGTGGGCGGAAAGGCGACCTAGCCAGCCGGTATGCGGATGGCGGCCCAGACTTACTAGTTCCTCCACGGTCAGGTTGCCAGCATCCAGACGGTCAGTGAGCACCACGCTCAGTTGGCGGGCCCGTTCCGGAGCGCTCAAGTCCAGAATAGATGTACTCCCGAGAGTAAGGTGACCGCGCAGGGGTGGCTGCAAGCCCGCCAGGGTGCGCAGCAGCGTGGATTTGCCGGCTCCGTTGGGACCGAGCAAACACACCAGCTCGCCGGGCCACAGCGCCAGGCGTAGGTTTTCAGCCACCGCGTGGGGCGTTTTTCGGGAAGAGAAATAACCCACTGCCAGGTCGTCGGCGGCAAGCAGGGGCGCGGGCACTAACATAGATCAGGAAAACGACGAGCGAATATTCTGGCGCCTCAGCACCACCCACAGCACCACCGGCGCCCCTAGCAGCGAGGTTACCACGTTGATGGGCAGGGCCGTCTGGCTACCGGGCAGCTGGGCCAGGCAGTCGCAACCTAGCGTGAGGGCGGCGCCCACCAGGCAGGCTCCGGGCAGCAGCACGCGGTGGTCGGCGGTGCGCAGCAAGCCCCGGGTAAGGTGGGGCACCGCAATGCCCACGAAGCCGATAGGCCCGCAAAACGCCGTAATGGCACCCGCCAGCAAGCTCGTGCTCAGAATAAGCATCGTGCGCGAGCGTTTCACGGCCAGCCCCATACTGCGGGCGTAGTTTTCGCCGAGCAGCAAAGCATTCAAGGATTTAGCCGAAGCAAAGGCCAGGACCAGCCCCCCGGCTACTACGGTCGTCAGCACCATCAAGTGGCTGCCTACTACGCCGCCCAGCGAGCCAAACGTCCACAGCAAATAATCTTGAATTTGCTCGGGGGCACTGAAGTACTGCCACAAGCTGACAATGGCGCCAGTGACGCTGGCAATCATCAAGCCGACGATAAGCATGACCACGTTGTCGCGCAAGCGGGCCGAGAGCAGCAGCACCAGTGCCATAACCAAGGCCGCGCCGGTGGTAGCTGCCAGCACGAGCGCCCAACTGGCCGCCACGCCCAACGCCCGAATCGCAAATCCGCCCGCTACGCTGCCACTGGCCAGCATTACTGCCGCTACACCTAGTCCTGCGCCCGCCGTGAGGCCCAACGCTGAAGGCCCAGCCAACGGATTGCGAAAGAGCGTCTGCATCTGCAAGCCGCTCACCGCCAACCCACTGCCAACCACCAAGGCAGTAAGGGCCTTGGGTAGCCGGATCTGCCGGACAATAAACTCCCATGCCGGCGTATCGGTAGGCTGCCCGAGCAGAATGTCGACTACGGCGGGCAACGGAATCCGGACCGAGCCCAGGGCAATATCAAGCACGAAGCCCAGCGCCACCAGCCCTAATAGCACCAGCATCCAAACCGCCCGGCGCCGCTGCGCGGCTTGCGTGAGTGACTGTGCGACAGGCGTGGCCGTAGTTAGCGTAGCACTCACTTGAGTTGTTGGTAATAGCGCAACTGCCAGGTAGGCAGCAACTCGGGGTGCAGAATCTTGATCATGTCGGCCAGCACCAAATCGGGCCGCACCGCCCCGGATTCCCAATAGTCGTTGGAGCCCTCGGCGTTGGTACGGCGGTTGTTGTTGTAAACCCGGTTGTTTTTGAAGGGACCAAACGCGGCGTAACGGGCATCCTGTCCCACAATTTCGGCCTTGGCTTTGGCCGAGCCGGTTTGCAGCCAGTAGTCGGCCCTGAGGGCCACGGGGGCTACCGCCTCAAACGAAAGGGCCAGGCTACCGCTCGGAGCTTTCGCTTTCTCCCAGGGGTAAGTGGCCGCGGCGTCGCGCAGAAACTGCGTGAGGTAGCTGTCGGTATCGGGCACGTGCCAAACGTCCTTGAAGGGCATGCCTACTACCACCGTGGGCCGCTTGCTTACTTTCTTGGTGAGGGCCACCAAGCGGTTATACTCCTGCGCCACCTGGTTGAATTTCTGGTTTACCAGGTCTTCTTTGTTGAGCAGAGCGGCCATCACTTTCATCCATTCAGCGCGACCTAGCGGGGTGGTTTCCACCCACTCCGAGTTGATCATAACCGGTACGCCGGCCGCAGCCAGGGTTTGGAAGCGTGGCAGTCCCTCACCGGGCCAGCCGGTGGTCATCACGAGGTCTGGGTGCTGGGCAATAAGCTGTTCGTTGTTGAGCTCCTTGCCCTGGCCCACTTCCAGAACCTTGCCCGCGGCAATGCGCTGACGCACGCGCGGCGCCGTAACGTATTTAAAACTACCGAGCCCGACCAACAGGTCGTCGGCCCCCAGGAAGCCGGCCAGCGCCACGTGCATCGACGACAAGCCTACCAGCGTGCGAATCGGGGTTTCTATCACCTGAACCCCGGCAAAGCCCGCGGGGCGAGTACTCCCACGCGGGACCAGCAGGTAGCGCGTGGCCGTGGTTTTCTGCTCGAACGCGCTCAGGATGGTGAGCACCTTGTAGTTGCCGACGTAGTTTAAAGTGAAGCCCTTGGCGTACTGCACGCTGGTGCGGCCCCGCACCGTTGCCGCTGCTTTGGCGGCGGGTTTTGGCGCCGGCTTAGTTGCCGGACTCTGGCTGAAGCCTGCCACATGGCTAAGCAGAAGCAGCCCAAGGAGCCAACACGAAAAAAGAGAGGAGGTACCCCCGGCGCGGCCGGAGGAAAGCGGGGTCTGGGGCATGGTACAACGAGCCTTTCTGCCGAAAGCTGTGACTGTATGTTGCAAGTGGCAGGTCTTCTGACTTCCCCCACCGGTCGAAGGCCTTCCCATTCCTGGCGGAACAGTGGCGCGACGTATCGACCGGTTTTTGGTGGGGGTTACAGCAGCGGAGACTGTCCCGGATTTACACCGGATTCCCTTTTAAAGCCAGCCCGGAAAGTCCGAACTAACTACCCTTACTGAGGGCAAAGCTAACACGAAATAAGATAAAGCCTATTCGAGTAAAGAGACATGAGCATTAAATAGCCAGGTATAAGGCCGCTTTCTGGAAGGAAACCATGACTGATGTCTTGGTGCTTTATACTAACAATCAACAAGTTGTAGTTGACGTGACGGCAAAGGAGCCTACTTCGCGCCTGATTACCCGTCTTCATCACAATAGCTCGGCTTCAGTTGTTTTATAGTGCCTAAAACTGACACCTCTCCCCTAGTTCAAAAGGTGAGCCGCGCTTTACAGCAAGTGTTTATCCTGGTTTACTTTCAGCACTTGCCCGGCCGATAGCCATTCCTGCACGAAATCAACCCGATTAGCCACGGAGGTCAGCGGCAATTCTATGAGTTGAAAACCCAACCGCTCGTAGGTAGAGCATAGTGCTTTGTACAATTGCACCGCCTCGGCAAAGGTTTGCCAACGCTCGGCGTCATTGGCATAAATAGCTGGCCAGGGTGGTGCCATTAGCACCTCTTTGTGGTAAGAGTGCTGTTGCACCGCGTGGTAGTAAGCGTCGGCTACCGGCACGCCGCCTACTTCCAAATAGGCAATAATATCGGGGATGCCCCGGTCGAAAAACGTGGTGCCGCCGCGCTGCCGCGCCTGCTCATGCTGCGCTTTCATGCGGGCCAGGGCGAGTTCGGCGAAGCCTGCCAGGTTTTGCCAAGGCACTAAATCACTGCTCAGGGCCACTTGTTCCTGAATCAGCTCCCGCGACACTTCAGGAGCGCACGCGTAGCCTTGCTGGGCCAGCGCGGCTAAGAGGGTGGATTTACCGGCACCGGGCCCCCCGGAAATAAGGTAGTAAGACATGCAACGCAATTAACGAGGCGAAAGGTAGCCTCGATCAAAGAATTGGTCTAATTGTCATCTAGTTGCGCTGCAGTTGAGAAGAAAAGCTCTGATGAGAATAGTTGAACGAGTTTTTAACGGGTGCTGTCGCTGCCAGGCAACCGCTTTATGGTCGCCCGCCAGGACTACCAGCGGGGGTAGTGGCGCCCGGCGGCACTACCCCCGCTGGTAGTCCTGGCGGGCGACCATAAAGCGGTTGCCTGGCAGCGACAGCACCCGTTAAAAACTCGTTCAACTATT
>NZ_DASVSY010000032.1:0-10110 GCF_036387835.1 Hymenobacter sp.
TAACGGAACTGTCCAACGTGGCCGTGAACGAGCGGGGGATGCTCATGTTTGACGGGCTCTATTGGCCCTAGCCTCTAATCCATCTTGCTCCCGCCCGTTGCGTCAAGGCCTAAGTTTAAGCACTTGCTCAAACATAGGAGCTTCTAAGCCCTAAGCTGGCGCTATCGGCCCAAAGCTAAGCCGAGGCGCAGGGTGGCAGTAAAACCGAAGTCATTGATTTCGGGGGCTAGTTTAGTGCAAATGCCCACGTTGAAATCGACGAAGCCGTATTGCCCTATGCGGCGTTGCAGGCCGTAGAGAATGGCCATGTCGGCCCGCACGATGGGTTTGCTGGATTCGTAGTAATAAAAGGGCGTTTCGTGGGCGCCGCGGCCGAACCCGTTGCCCACCGCCAACGATAAATAGTTGGCGGAGAAGTTGCTGGCACTTTTGCCTTTGCGAATGCGCTGGTCGAGGTTGTAATAGAAACGCCCGGCTAGCTGCGAGCGGACGCTGAACCGTTTGCGCAGTGGGTCGCCATCAACCGGGCGATAGTGCGTAAAATCGGGCGCTAATTCAGCCATGACGGATACATCGGACCGCAGCTTCTGCTCATATATCAGATACAAGCCGTAGCGAGTATACCGCACCGGAATAGTTGAGACGGCGCCGGTGTAGTTGTTTAACCCAATCTTCCAAAGCCTCTGTTCTTCGATTTGCAGACGCGCTACCTTGTTATACGTTTGCTTTAGTGCACTTGTACGCGCTGAGTCGGGCTCCTCAACGGTTTCTTCGCTATACCGGACGCGAGTACTATCGGGCGCGGTTTGGGCAGCAGCCAGTTGAGGTAAACTTAACCCAAGCAGCAAGCAAAGCAGGAGCGTGCGTAAGGCGGTTAAATTAGGAATACGTGTTTGATTCATAGAATAAGTAATCGGCACAGCGGATCAGCGCTGGATGAGAAGCGGTTGAGTCTGGAGCGTGATGGGGGCGTAGGAAGTGCTGACGCGGATAAGCGGCAACTTGGCATCGTTGGTGACTTGCAAGGTATTGCGCCCCGTAAGCGTGCGTTTAGAGGTGTAGCTAGCGGGTACAACCAGTTTGCCCTGGCTGGTGCCTAGGTTGTAGTTGAAGAGCGAAAGTTGCGGCACCCCAATGGTTACTTCGGTGCGAGTGGCATCAACAAAGGCACTCTTCAGTTCGTCGTTGGGCTCAAACACAATACTGCCGTAGGAATTGCTGATAGCATAAGTGCCTCCGGCGCCCGTTAGCTGCACCGCCGATTTGTCGGCCCGGCAAACAAACGCGGCGTTGAGGTTGGTGCCCGTCAGCTCGGTGTAGCGAATGGTGGCTTCCAAGCTGCCTCGCAGGTCCTGGAGCGTAATCTCACCGAAATCTTGCATCAGCGTTTGGCGGCCCGTTAGCTGAATTAACTCTGTGTGGCCATAGGCATTCACAACCTCCAGCGAATTGCCTGCCGGCATCATAACGATGTAGTCGGCGCGCAAGTCGCTGCGGACCGGCGGGGCCCCAACGGGCAGGGCGAAGTAGTTGACCAGATCAATGGTGCTGCCCTTCTTTGCTATTTGATAGCGCGCTGCGGGTAGTTCCCGTTCGGCTATGGCGCGCTCGGGATGGCGGGCGCTCAGGCGCAACACCACCTGCACGCTGGCTTTGTCCCAGCCCTGCACCTTGAGCGTGGCTTTTTCGGCCTTGATGCGAACAAGCGTACCCGTAGGGCAGGCCAGCGTCTGCTCGATGGTACGCGTCAGCACTTGCACCTTGCGCTGCGCCTGGGCACTGCCAAGCAGCCCAAAGTAGAGCAGCCCGAGCAGCAGGCACTCGCCCCAACGGCGTGGCTTCCATAGATGTAAAAGCAAAGCACTCATGAGATGAGGAGTTGAATAAGCTCCCGGGTGACGGCGGCTTTGAGTGTGGTGACCCGCACCTGGTTGCGAACCAGTTCGGGGGTGGCGCCAAAGCGCTGGGCGGCTTGCTGCAGGCGTAGTTCTTCGGTTTCCAGCTCCGTAAGCTGGGTGCGCAACTCCTTGAATTCGCCTGACTGGCAAACCGTGGGTAGTGAGGTGCAATGGGCATCAATGAAAGCCACGCCTTCCTGACCCAGCGGGTCGGTGGCGGCTTGTACGGGCAGCGTAGCCGTTGGGCTTTCCACGGTTTCCTCGGTGTAGGTAATGGTTTCGCGCGGTACCGAGGTGTCGTAGGCGGTGGGGCGCTGCCACCAGGCCAGCACCAGCAGTAGAATAGCGGCCGCCATGCCCGCTACGAGGCGTAACTGCTTGGCCGGCCACAGCGGCCGAACCGCACCGGGCGTAGCGGCCGTAACCGTTAGCGGAGCGGGGGCGGCCTGAAGCTCGTCGAGGCGGCCCGCAATAACGGCCCATACGGCATCATCAGGCTCGTGGATGGGCAATTGGGGGAGGGTACGGTGTATGGCTTCGTCGGCCGCCAACTGGGCTTCGATGCGGGACCAGGTGGCGGGGGCGGGCTCGTGGGTGGGCAACTCATTCAGCGCCCGCCGCAGGTTGTGTTGCCCTTCGTCGGGCAGGTCGGGGGTCTGGTTCATAGGTACAGGTGGTGAAGTTTGATTTTGAGCAGCCGCTTGGCATGAAAAAGCTGCGATTTGGTGGTGCCTTCCGAAATACCAAGCATCTCGGCCACTTCGCGGTGCAGATAGCCTTCTACCTCGATCAGGCAGAATACGGCGCGATAGCCCGCAGGTAGCTCATCAATGGCTTTTTCCAGGGCCTGGCCGGTTAGCTGGTCGTGCCAAGCTACCAGGGGTTCGGGGTGGCGCTCGGGGTCGTAAACCTCCATGCGCTGTTCGCGCCGAAGCGTGGCCAGGGACCGGCGCACCACAATGGTTTTAATCCAGGCACCTAGCGTAGACTGTTGCCGGAAGCTGGCCAGCTGCCGAAACACATCCACAAAGGCATCCTGCAACGCATCCTGCGCCAGATCATGGTCGCCGCCCAGAATGCGCAGCGCACAGGAAAACATGGCCGTTTTATAACGCTGATACAACTGATACTGCGCCTGGCGGTCTTGCGCCAGGCAGCCAGTCAGCAGCAGTTGTTCTTCAGAATTGTTAAACGCGGGAAGCGAAGTCACGGAGCAGTTATTTAGCCTAAAGGGAATCCAAGCCCGGCAAAGGTTGGCGCAAGTGAAAAAAAAGCCAGTGAAGCATAACCCGCTTGTTATCCGTATGCAAGCGGGCAGCCGTGCTGATGCAGCGCGGACTTACTGGCTGGGCATGAGGTGAATGCTTTCCGCTGCTTCCACAAATCTCGTATCTTAAGCGGACCTCTATTTGCGTCATTTTATGCCCGTGCGTATACCCGCCTTCTCTTGTGCTCTTCTTGGTTTATGCTGCTCGCTGCTAAGCGGCGGAAGCTACGCCCAAACTCCCATCACCGCACCCGAAACGCATTGCCTGCTGCTGGCCCTCGACCCTACGCAGCGGGCCAAGCAGGCCCCGCTGGTGGTAGAAGGGGAGGTAATGGCCAGCCGCAGCTTTTGGGACCAGCAGCACCGCCGTATCTACACCGCCCACCAGTTTCGCGTGTTTAGTGCGCTAAAAGGTACCGCCCCCGCCCAACTAACCGTGCTTACCGAGGGTGGCACCGTCGACCTGGCCCGGCAAGACCTTACCAATACCCTAGCCCTGCAACCAGGCCAGCAAGGCGTGCTGTTTTTGGCGCCAGCCACGTTTCCGGGCACTGAAAGCGCAGGAACCGCCTGGATGGCTTATGGCAGCCAGCAAGGGTTTATCGGCTACGATTTGAGTGATGCCACGGCCGCCGAGCCGTTCAAAGAATACGGGCTTGTCGATGAAGATTTTTATCAGACCCTGACAGCGGCTACCGGCCAAGCCCGGCGCGTGGTACAGCCGAACCCAGTGCTGGCAACAGCGGTGGCCCGGCAATTAGCTCCGCCCGCGCAAGCCCGCGGGCAAGCGCCCATCATCACCAGCCTGAGCCCAACCACGGTGTCAGCCGGTACGGGGGCGGTGCTCACCATCACGGGTACCGGCTTCGGCGCGACGCGCGGCGCCGGATTTGTGCAGTTTCGCAACGCCGATAACGGGGGCAGCTCGTTTGTGAAGCCCCGCGTTACCGACTACGTAAGCTGGACCGATACCCGTATTCAGGTGCGGGTGCCCTCGCTGAGCCAGACCAGTGGGGGCAGCCGCAGCCCGGCGGGTAGTGGCACCGTGCGCGTCACCAGCGCCGACCAGCTTCTTACCACCAGCCTAGCTACCCTCACCATTCCTTACGCTATCAGCAACGTGCTGCCCGCCAGCGACAGCACCCAGGTGATACGCCCTAGTCATCTCAATCAGAACGGGCGTGGGGGCTACGGCTTTCGTTTTGAAGCGGAATTTGCGTCCAATGCCCGCGCCGGTACGGCCTTCCGAAACGCCTTGGCCACTTGGCGCTGCCAGAGCGGAGTGAACTGGGACGTAGAGGCCGCCACCCGAACGGAACGGGGTGCCAAGCAAGACAGTGAAAATAGCGTCGGCTTCGATCAGGGCGAAGAACTACCGGTGAACGTACTGGGCCGCACCACCAGCTACTATCAGGGTTGTTTCCAGCCCGATGGCGGTATCGCCTTTGCCGTGCAGGAAATCGATATGCAGTTTGACGGGGGTACCAACTGGCAATTCGGGCCAGCCTCGGCCATCACGCCCCAGCTAGATTTCGAGACGGTGGCGGTGCACGAGCTAGGCCACGCGCAGCAACTAGCCCACGTGATTTTGCCACGCGCCGTGATGCACTATGCAGTGGCCCGCGGACAAACCAGCCGCGCCATCAGCACCGATGACATAACGGGCGGCCGCCTCGTGCTCCGCTCCCGTAGTTTCGTGACGCCGAGCTGCGGCCCCCAACCGATGTTGCCGGCCCCGCTTACCAACCTTGGCGCTACCACCGAGGCCGGGGGCGTCGCCCTGACCTGGACCACGCAGGACGAGTGCTTTCTTCAGGATTTTGTGGTGGAACGTTCCGTGGCTTTCGATACCACAGCCTGGCAACCGCTAGCTACCGTGCCGCGCTCCGGCAATTCCTACCGCTACCTCGATGCCCAGCCCCAGTCAGGCCTGCGGTACTACCGTCTGCGTCTGCGCCGCCCCAATGGCGCCCTCGATACGGCAGCTCCGCTGGCCGCTTACGGCGATGCTGCTACGGCCAGCCAGCCGCAGCTATTTCCTAATCCGGCCGGCGCCACCGGGCTCCGTTTGCAATACCCGGCCACGGCTGCGGGCCGCCTTACTGTTTCGGTTGTTGATGCTATTGGCCGGCAGCACAGCTTGCTCGGAATTGATTATCAGCCGGGCTTGAATTTTCTGGCCATTCCCACGGCCAGCCTCCGCCCCGGCTGGTACGTGCTTCGCCTCCGCAACCCTGAAGGAAAGCTAACCAACTTGCCGTTCCTGCGGAAAGAGTGAGTGAGTGAAGTAGCCTAAGTCAGCAAGGAGCTGTGCCATCCGCGCCATAGGCTACTTCACTCACTCATTCACAGCTTCACCACGAAGGCTACTGCATTTGGCCCTGCTTGTAGGCGGCTGAGGAGCGGATACAGGCTGTTTTTGCCGTGGGCGTGGTGTGCAGAAAACATGATGCCGTCGAAAGCCAGCAGAAAGCTGCCTTGTAGCAGCAAGGAGCGACCGTAGCCGGTCAGGCGGTCTTGCTGGCGCTGAGTGGAACGGCTCCGAGCGCGTTTTTTCAGATAGAATCCGGTGGCCACGTAGGCAGCGTCGAGGCCGGCGTTAAGAAGATACAGGTTCTCGGTGCGCAACTGGGCTTTTACGGCGCCGGCCCGGTCGGTGGGGGCACTAGTGCGGTGAGCTGCTAGTACTGCCGAACCAGCTAGCGCCAGGTTCACCACGCCCCAGCCGACGTTCATGTGGTGGAAGTATTTCTCGGGGCCATCGGTAGCAAAGGAACGGGCGCCACTGATACCCACATTGCCAATGGCCCAGGCCCCAAGCACCCGCATGCCGCGTTGGTCGAGGGTGGTGCGGCGGGCGTTGTAGTCGGGCAGGGAAGTTGGGGCTACTTGCTGGGCCGCCAGCGGAAATGCCAAAACAGAAAGCAAAAGCAGGCGTAGCAGGAAGACCATGGAAGCCAAGAAAAATAAATCAACCTGCTAAGCACCTGCTTGCCCTGTTTGTTTGCCGAGCTTGCTTGGCTAGAACGACCAGAGCTGCCGCGGTTTACCGTTCCAGCAGCATGGCCCCGTACGAATAGCCACCGCCAAATACCGTAATAACAACCCGGTTGCCTTCGCGCAGCTGGTTCCAGGTGTCGCCGAGGCCAATGGCGGCACCGGCGCACCCGGTGTTGCCTAGCTGTTCGATGTTGGATACGGCCCGTTCGGCGGGCATATCCAGCTGCTTCAGCACGTTCTTGGTGATGCGCAGATTGGCTTGGTGCGGAATCAGAAACGTTACGTCGGCGACGGAAAGGTGCTGCCGCTCCAGCAGTTGCTCGGTCACGCGGGCCATGTAGGTACAAGCGTGCGTGAACACGTCGCGGCCGTGGGGCATTACAATGCCTTTTTCTACGGGCTTCAGCGTGACGGCCTCGTCGGCTTTGCCTACTACGGCGGCGCCACCGGTTATCACCTCCACAACGCGCAAGTCGGTGGGAGCAAGGCGCTCTTTGCTGATAAGCAAGGTAGAGGCCCCGTCGCCCCACAGGTGGCCCGCCATAGTGTCTTGCTCGTTGTTGTAGGCCGTGTTGTGCTCACTCACCACCACCACCGCGCGCGAGGCTTTGCCCAGGGCAAAATAGCCTTCCACTATTTCAATAGCGTTCAGCAGCGACGAGCAGGCCGAGGAAATACTTACTACCGGAATTTCATTGATGCCCAAGTCGCGCTGCACGGCGTGGGCCAGCGTATAAATAGTGTCGTGGGGGGTGTAGGTGGCCCCTACAATCAGGTCGATGGTGGCGGCGAAGTCGGGAGCTTGGGCTAAGGCTCGCCGGGTGGCCTCAATGGCCATGGTATTGGTATTTTCGCCAGGGCCAGCCTTGCGCCGCTCCCGAATGCCGGTGCGCTCGATTATCCATTCGGAGGCCAAGCCATTGAGACGAGTAAAGTGCTCGTTGGTAACTACGTAGTCGGGCAGATAGGCTGCCACCTGATGAATATACACGGGGGAAAACAGTCGGGATTTAGGCGAAAACCGCAGCAAGGTACGAGACTCTACCCGGACGGCGAGTTTCAAACAAAGAAGCGGCCCGTACTTTGCAAGGCGTTTTCGCGTTCAACGCCGAAACAGGAGGGGAGTTCCCTTACGTTCGTTACAAGATTATGATGTTTGGTTTTTCTATATTTCAGCGGAGCCTGTTGCTCTGCTTGCTGTTGACGTTGGGCACGGCCTGCCCCGCATTGGCCCAAAAATACCGTACGGCCGCTGGCTTGCGGTTTAGTTCTGGCCTTTATGGCCTTACAGTGCAGCAAAAAATCCTGCCCAAGACCACCCTCGAAGGTTTGCTGCTGGCCGGCACCCGTGAGGTGACAGGAACTGTATTGGCCGAGCAGCACTTCGGCTTGTTGGGTCCTAGCCTTAATTACTATTTCGGGGCCGGGGCGCACATCGGCAGCAACAAGGACACGAGAGCCTTCGGCGGGGTCGACGGTATTGCGGGATTGGAATACAAAATTGCCCTCAGCCGCTTTGTGGTTTCCGCCGATTTCAAGCCTAGTATCGAGTTCAACTCCAACGATTGGGCCCGTTTTGCTACCGGTATTTCCGTGCGCTATATTCTGATAAAGGAAAAGAAGACGGGACTTTTCAACGGCCTCTTCGATGGCAACAAAGACAAGAAGAAAAGAAAAGAGAAATCAAGCCAACGCCACGGCCTCTTCGACTAAATTATACCAGCAGATCAGAATTTTTTATTGCATTTTTCAAATTTAGTAACCTCGGCTGTAAAGTCTATATAGTTCGCTCAAGGTTTGTAGAATTTCAATATTAGATTAATTTATAAAGGTTTAAGTATATAGTATAGGCTTAAGGGTCGTTTAAGGTACTATGAATATTCTATTTATCTAATTTGTTAGATTATTATATTATTATAAATAAGATGGATATTGTGCAACAAAATAAGTGGTTTACCAGTTTGTGAAGCCACTTTCTAGCGCCAACATCTTATTTACACCTGTATGCTAACATTTTCTACATCTCGTCTTAAACAGCTCAAAGTACTAGCACTACTTATTGGATTGCTTGGAGCATGGCCTACCACAGATAGCTCAGCCCAGTCGGGCGCCTGCACGGGCAACGATCCGGGCGGTAGCCCGGCCACCAATGGCTTATACGCCCAATATTACAGGGGCTATTTTGCCAATAATCAGAACTTTTTTGCAACCAATACTGCCGGCTTAACTCGGATTGATGCCAACGTTCTTTTTGGCGTTTCCTCTCCCTTCGGTAATCTGCTTCCTACGGCCAGTGGTACGGCAGCCAACCCCGATGCTTTCAGCTTGCGCCAGCGGGGTAGCTTGCGCATCACTACTGCCGGTACGTATACGCTTTACTTAACCGCCGACGATGCCGCTTATTTATGGCTCGATAATGCGGCAATCAACGTCAACCCAATGCCAAGCCAAGCTACTATCGACAATGGTGGTGACCATTCCGAGCGTACGCTGCAGGCATCGGTTTACTTGACGGCTGGCCTGCACAACGTGCTAGTGCATTATGGTGAATCTGTGGGCGACAACTCATTGATTCTGGAATATGCCAGCACTACGGCTAACATAGCGCGGCAAGTAATACCGTCAGCCAGTTTCTGTACGGCCATCCAGCCAGCTATTACGATGCCATCGGCCTTAGCTTATTCGCCTGCTTTCCAGAATGTAGTAGTCGGTAGCACGGTTACTTCGGCGGTTCCCACCGTCACGGGTGCTGCTGCGCCACAATACATTCTGGCCAATAGCGGCAACCTGCCAAGCGGAATTACCATCAACCCTACCACCGGGCAGTTGAGTTTAAGTGCAACCGTACCGGCCGGCTCTTATCGGGCCGATGTAGCGGTAGTTGATGCCCAAGGAGCTGCCACATTCCGGGATGCCTATTCGTTCACGGTAGCCGCGGCGGCGCCTATGAACTGCACAGGTACCCGCCCCGATGGTGGCCCGGCTAGCAGCGGCATCTATGCCGAGTACTACAGCGGCTATTTCAACGATAATCCTACGTATTTCAATGCCAACACGCCAAAGCTGTCGCGGATAGATACGCAGTTGAATTTCGGTGCCGTTGACAGCTGGGGCTACCTTGCTCCTACGTCAACCGGTTTAGCCACCGACCCCGACATGTTCAGTGCTCGGCTCCGAGGCCGTATTCTTATTCCAACCGCTGGTACCTACACCTTCTACCTAACGGCAGATGATGGCGCCCGGCTCTGGCTCGACACCCCCGCCTTGCAGTCTACTCCTCTCAATCGGGATGCTTTCCTTGACAATGGTGGTCAGCACAGCCAACTTACGGTGTCCGCCACGGTTACTCTGACAGCCGGCTACCACGATTTCCAGGTGCACTACGGCGAAGCAATCGGTGACAACGTTCTGGTTTTGGAATATGCCAGCACTACGGCCAACATAGCGCGGCAAGTAGTTCCGGCTAGTGCCTTCTGCTCGGCCGTTAGCCCCATACCACAATCCGTAGAGAAGGGCAAGAAAACCATCGAAGTGCTCAGTGCTGCCCCAAACCCAAACAGAGGCACCTTCATAGCGCACATTACGCAAAGCCAACCTGATTCTGGCTCGCTGCAATTAGTGGATATCCTCGGTCGCGTCCTCTACGAGAAGCAAGTACCGGGCGTAGCCAAGCAAGAAGTAAATATCTCAATCCCTTACTTGCCCGTTGGCATGTACATGCTGCGCTTTATAACCGCCAATGGAACCGGCACGCAGAAGATGATAGTCGAGTAATGAATTTAATATTCTGCTGGCGCTGCTGGCGCGGCAAAGTGGTGCCACGAATTGCTTGAACGGCTTCGTGGCACCACTATCGTTGCTGGTGCCTGTTCGAGGTTATGCTACCGTGTAGCCGTTAAACGAAAGTGGTGCCACGAATTGCCCGTAGGGAATTAGTGGCACCCC
>NZ_DASVSY010000033.1:0-11477 GCF_036387835.1 Hymenobacter sp.
GCGGCCAGCAAGCGGCTCATGTGCAGCTGCGCCGCTTTGGCCGTGCCGTAGGCCACGTTGTTGGGGCCCGCCACCAGCCCGTTCTTGCTGGCAATGTTAACGATGTCGCCGCCTAAGCCTTGCTGGCGCAGGATGGTAACAGCGGCCTGGCTGACCAGGAACTGGCCCTTGACGAGCACGTCGTTGAGGATGTCCCAATCGGCTTGGGTGGTGTCGGCCAGGGGCTTGCTGATGCTCAGGCCCGCGCAGTTGACGATGATGTCGACGCCGCCGAACTGCAGGATGCTGGCTTGCAGCGAGGCGGCGATGCTCTCGGCATCCGTTACATTGATAGCGGCACTCAGGGCGCTGTCCTGGCCGAACTTGTTGCGCAGCTCGTCTTGCGTTTCTTCCAGCCGGTCACGGTCGACGGCTACCACGCAGGCCCCGAACTTGAGCAACTCCTCACAGATGGCTTTGCCGATGCCGCCGGTGCCGCCCGTTACGTAGGCGATCTTGCCCGACAGGGCTTTGGGCGGGGCCATGCGCTGGAGCTTGGCTTCTTCCAGCAGCCAGTACTCGATGTTGAAGGCTTCCTGCTCGGCCAGGCCGGTGTACTCGCTCACGGCCTCAGCGCCCTTCATCACGTTGATGGCGTTGGTGTAGAACTCGGCCGCCACGCGGGCCGTCTGCTTGTCTTTGGCAAAGGCGAACAGGCCCACGCCAGGCCAGAGGAGGATGACGGGGTTGGCATCACGCATAGCCGGCGAGTTGGCGTGCTTGCGGCGCTCGTAGTAGGCGGCGTAGTCCTGGCGGTAAGCGGCAAATTGATCCTCTAGGTACGTTTTGATGCTGGCCGCCTCGCCCTGCATCACATCGGCGTCGAGCACGAGCGGCCGAATCTTGGTGCGCAGGAAGTGGTCGGGGCAGGAGGTGCCTTTCTGCGCCAGGCGGGCCAGGTCGTGGGAGTTGACGAACTCGAGCACGCGCGCATCATCGGTGTAGTGGCCGAGCATGCGGCGACCCGGGCTGCTGGCCAGGCCGCGCAGCACCGGCATGACGGCCGCCGCCTGCTGGCGGCGCTGCGGCGCGTCCAGGGTCTGCTCGCGCTTCACCCCGCCGAAGACGGGCCCTTTCTGGCCATAATTAGCTTCGAGGTAGGTGGCGGCTTGCTCAATCACGTCCAACGTGTTGAGGTAGCAGGCGTAGGACGTTTCGCCCCAGGTGAAGAGGCCGTGGCCGCCCAGAATGACGCCGCGCAGGTGGGGGTTGTCCTGAACGATCTTCTCGAGCTGCAAGCCCAGGTCGAAGCCTGGCTTCTGCCAGGGCAACCAGCCCATCGTCTCGCCCCAAATCGCCTGCATGATTTGCTCGCCGTCTTTGCTGGCGGCAATGGCAATGAGGGCATCGGGGTGCAGGTGGTCGATGTGCTGGAAGGGCAGCAGCCCGTGCAGGGGCGTATCAATCGAGGGCGTGGCGCACTTGGGGTCGAAGAGGCAGTACTCGAACAAGCCCACCATCTCGTCTTCGTGCGGCAAGCCGCGGTAGCGGTGCTTGAGCTGGTGCAGCTTCTCGACGTAGAGGGTGGCGCAGCCGGCCTTGGTGAGCGTGCCGATGTCGCCGCCCGAGCCTTTAACCCACATCACCTCGGCTGCCTCGCCCGTGACGGGGTTGGTCTCCTGGATTTTGCAGGAGGTGTTGCCCCCGGCGTAGTTGGTCAGGCGCAGATCCGCGCCGAGCAGGTTGGAGCGGTACAGGAACAGGGCGACCTCGTCGCCGCTCAACTCCAGCGCCTTCGCCTCGTCCCACAAGTAGCTGACGTGCTGAAAGGTTAGCGTTTTTTCCATAGTAGTGTTTCTGTGAGTTTGCCAGAAAACAGTGAGTATGCTTTTCATCAAAGTACGCTTATCCGCTCAGAGCGAAACTCCTGCACTCTCCTGTTCAATGGTAAATTAATTACAAGCCCCGGTACCTTGCCTGCACTGTAGCATCAACTTTCCATGCTGCTCAGGAGAGCACAGGACTGTTTGTAGGAGTTTTTAAAGCAGATTTGGTAAAAAACATACACTATGGCTGTCATTTGGGGAGTTATCCTACACGCGCTGGGCGGCTTTGCGTCCGGCAGCTTTTACTTACCCTACAAGAAGGTAAAAGGTTGGTCCTGGGAAAGTTACTGGCTGGTAGGTGGCATTGTTTCGTGGCTGTTTGTTCCGTGGCTGCTGGGCTCGCTAACCATTCCTAATCTGACGTATGTGTTGCGCCAAACCGATGGCACCACCCTATTCTGGGTGTATTTCTGGGGGGTACTCTGGGGCTTCGGGGGGCTGACTTTCGGGCTGGCCATGCGTTACCTGGGGCTGTCGTTGGGTATGGCCGTTATCATGGGGCTTTGCGCCTTGGTTGGCACGCTGGTGCCACCTATTTGGGGCGGTACCATGTCGAAGCTTGTGAGCACTGCCTCGGGGCAGGTGACGCTGCTCGGCTTGTTGGTATGTCTGATCGGGATTCTGATCTGCAGCCGGGCCGGAATCATGAAAGAGAAATCACTGTCGGCGGCAGAAAAAGGGGAATCGATTGCAGAATACGACCTGCGCAAGGGGCTGCTGGTGGCCGTGTTTTCCGGGATAATGAGTGCTTGTTTTGCTTTTGGGCTCGAGGCCGGACAAAAAATTGCTGATCTGGCCGTGCAGCAGGGGGCCGACCCACTCTATAAGAACAACGCCATTCTGGTGGTGATTTTGCTTGGTGGTCTTACTACCAACGCGGTGTGGTGCATATACCTGAACCTCAAAAACCGCACCTACAGCGACTATCTCAATCCTTCGTATCCTGCTTTGCGCAACATTTTATTCTGTGCCATGGCGGGTACTTTGTGGTACTTCCAGTTCTTCTTCTACGGCATGGGCGACACCAAGCTAGGCGTTTACCGCTTCTCGGGCTGGACTCTGCACATGGCCTTCATCATTGCTTTTAGCTCGATGTGGGGCTTGTACCTGCATGAGTGGCGTGGCGCTAATCGCGCAACCATGCGCACCGTAACCTTTGGTATTTTGACGGTGGTGCTGTCCACTGTGATTGTGGGCTACGGCAATTATCTAGGCTCGGAGCAGACCGAGGAAGCTGCCGTTCCAAATAAAACAAAAACACTAACGCAGGTTTCCGCAGAAACACAGCCAGCACAATAACCACTGATGTAACCTGCTTGCTGCGATGGTCTTATATATAGCCCGAATCTATTGTAGCAGAAGAGTGGATGCTGACTAAGGGTTGAATTACGGAGTCAGCTGGAAAATTGACTCGCAGTTAGCTTCTCCGATAGATACAAAAACAGCCCGGCAATTAGCCGGGCTGTTTTTGTATCTATCGGAGAAGCTAACTAATTTAAGTAAGCAGGTAGGTACGGGAAGGAGCAGGCTAAGGTGAATAATATCTTCATAAACTTTTCATGACACCGCAACTCATCAGCCTAACCCATACCCATAAACCGCATGAGAAAGCTATATCGCTTAGCTAGAGTATTGCCGCTGCTGGTACTGCTCCTCTTTACCCGGTCTTTGTTTGCGCAAACGCAATCGATTTCCGGTAAAGTCACCACTGCCGATAAAAATGAACCATTACCTGGTGTGACAGTGGTAGTGAAAGGCACTACTGTTGGGGCCGGCACGAATGCCGATGGCAGTTTCACCCTGAGCGTACCCAATGGTACCGGGACCCTGGTTTTCTCTTTTGTGGGCTACATAACCAAAGAGGTGCCAATTGAAGGTAAGACGACCATCAACGTTGGTCTTTCAGCCGACACCAAAGCCCTCGAAGAAGTGGTGGTAGTAGGCTACGGCACGCAGAAAGCCAGCAACGTGACGGGCGCTATTGCGGGCGTTACGGCCAAGGAAATCGAGGAGCGGCCCGTGAACCGCATCGAAAACGCGCTGGTCGGTCAGATGCCCGGCGTGTACGTGCAAACGCCCTCTGGTGAGCCGGGCGCCGAACTGCAGATTCGGGTGCGGGGCGCGGCTTCTATCAATGCTTCCAACGAACCGCTGTATGTGGTAGATGGCGTGCCCGTAGACAACCTGCGCGGCATCAACCCTACCGATGTCGCTAACATTGAGGTGTTGAAGGATGCGGCTTCGGCGGCTATTTACGGGTCGCGGGGTTCCAACGGCGTGGTGCTGGTAACCACGAAGCGCGGTAAGAAAGGCGCTCCGAAGCTGCAGTTCTCGGGTTTTACCGGTGTGCAGGTTGTGGAAAGCAAACTCGATGTGCAGTCGGCGGAAGAGTGGATTCAGATGCGCAAAGATGGTATCGACGTTGAATGGCTGGCGCAAAACCCGGCTAACCGAATCGAGGATTCCAGGGAAACCCGCTTGCAACGGCTGACCCTGAATGGGGTACCCCCTAGCGCGACCAACATTATCCGCTACACCTACGACCCCAAATGGCAGTACGGCCAGGATAGTCTGGCCTACACTGACTGGCAGGACGCCATATTCCGCAAGGCTATTATTCAACAATATACGGTGGGCGTTTCCGGCGGCACCGACAATGTGAATTACAATATCAACGGTTCTTATCTAGATCAAAGCGGGGTAGTTATTGGGACCAACCTGAAGCGGGCAACCCTACGGGCCAACTTCGATGCGCAGATTCGGAAGGGCGTTAAGATGTCTATCACGCTGGCGCCGAGTATGGAATGGACGAACCTGGGCCGAGTTGATGGGGACGGGCAAGCCCTGAACGCGGCGCAAATGCCGCCCGTGGGCCCTAAGGAAGCCGGCGTGTACGTCGGTGCTCAGCCATACCGGACCTATGCCTGGTCGGGCAACTACATCAGCCCGGTAGCCGTGATGGAGCGCAGCCAGGTAAAAGGCACCCGGACGCGCCTCAACGCTAATATGGGTTTGAATTTCAACCTGATTAAGGACCTGCAATTGCAGCTGCTAGGCGCCATGGACAATGGCTACTATCAAGACCAGCAATATTTCCCCACTAGTTCGGTTCGGGAGTGGTTTACGGCGGCGTATGACGGTCAGTTAAGCCGCTCGCGGTATTACCAGGACTTCAACACGCGCTACCTTTTTCAAAGTGTGCTCAACTACACCAAGTCCTTCGGCGACCATAACTTCAGCGGCATCCTGGGGTACTCGGTAGAGCGTACCCGCCTGGATCGGTCGCAGCAACAAAATACTTTCCTCCCCAACGATTGGACGTATTTGTTTGACCGCAGCAATTCCACCACCGACCAAAACAATATCAGTTCAGGCAAGGATGCGCTACTCTCGTACTTCACCCGGGCACAGTACGACTACAAGCAGAAGTACTTGGTGTCGGCTAGCTTACGGCGCGACGGGTCCTCGAAGTTCGGCAACAACCGACCCTTCGGTTACTTCCCGGCGGTTTCGTTAGGCTGGCGCGTGTCGGGCGAGAACTTCATGCAGAGTGTTAGCGCTATTAGCGACTTGAAATTGCGGGCCAGCTGGGGCGTCACGGGCAACAACCGCATTCCCAACAACTCGCAGTTTGCCACGCTTCGGGTAAGCAACTACTCGTTGAATGGCGCGGCGGTTACGGGCTATGCGCCCGGCAACTTCCAAAACGATGACCTGGGCTGGGAGCAAACCGCGAGCTTCAACTACGGCTTCGATTTCAACGTGCTCAGCAACCGGATTCAGGTAACGGCCGATTACTACACCAAGAAAACCACCGACTTACTGTACACGGTACCGGTTTCGTCGGTGACGGGCTTCACGACCAGCTTCCAAAACATCGGCAACGTGGAGAACCGGGGCGTGGAATTAGGCTTGAATTCGCGCAACCTGCAAGGTGCTTTCGAGTGGAGTACTTCGTTCAACGCCTCATACAACGACAATAAAGTAACCAAACTGGGCAATGCCGACACGCCAGTGCCGGGTGGTTTCAACTTCCTGACCAGCATTCTGCAGGTGGGGGTACCGATCAACTCGTTCCTGCTCTACGAAGCTATTGGGGTGTACCAGACGCAGGCCGAAGTAGACAATGAGCCGAAGATGCCTAACACGCGGGTAGGCGACTCGAAATACAAAGACCAGAACGGGGACGGCATCATCAACAACGACGACCGGGTGGTTGTGGGCAATCCACAGCCTAAGTTTACTTATGGCCTCACCAATACCTTCCGCTACAAAGGCTTTGACTTGAACGTGCTGGTGAATGCCCAAACGGGCGGTGACCTGTACTCGCTGATTGGGCGCTCCAACGACCGGCCGGGCATGGGCTACCTCTACAACCACTCTTCTCGCTGGAATACTCGTTGGAAGTCGGAGGCAGAGCCTGGCGACGGCATGACTCCGAGCATCAGCGCAGGAACCGGGGCCTTCTTCGACACCCGCTGGCTCTACAGCTCAGACTACCTCCGCATCAAGAACGTGACTCTAGGCTATACGCTGCCCAACACCAGCTTCTACGCTGGGGCCCGGGTGTATCTGGCGCTGGAAAATGCCTACATCTGGCACAGCTACACGGGTGGCTTCTCGCCGGAGGCGT
The DNA here is from genome assembly GCF_036387835.1 of Hymenobacter sp. Classification (GTDB taxonomy): domain Bacteria; phylum Bacteroidota; class Bacteroidia; order Cytophagales; family Hymenobacteraceae; genus Hymenobacter. Next base: position 6,499 of record NZ_DASVSY010000033.1, read on the forward strand.
TGCAAACAGGTGGGTATGACCGCGGGAGCTACCCGCAGGCGCGCACCTATACCATAGGCTTCAACTTGTCGCTGTAAGCCCACCCTTTATCCGACAAAATCACTCCGATGAAAGCACTAAAACTTCTCATGTATTCCGCCGCCTTGAGCGTAGGCGGACTGCTGACTACCGCGTGCAGCGAGGATATCCTTTACATACCGCCGGTGGCCAACAACACGGCCGACGAATTCTACCAAGACGAGTCGCAAATCAACCAGGCTGTTATGGCCATTTACAATGGTTGTTTGTCGTTTCCGCAAAGCTCGCACTGGAATATGGCGGAGATACGCTCCGATAATATTCAAGTGAATATTGCCTTGGTGCAGCGCGACTACAGCGACATCAGCAACTACTCGGCGTCCTCGCAGACCGTGCAGCTGCAAGCCACCTGGACCGACCTGTTTGAGGTGGTATACAGGGCCAATATTCTGCAGCAAAAGATAGAGCCGTTCACTTTTGCGCGTGTCGAGCAGTTCAAGGCAGAAGCCCGGTTTTTGCGGGCGCTGGCTTATTTTGACTTAGTACGCTATTGGGGACCGGTACCCATTGCCGACAAAGTATCGGGCATCGAAGACTCGAAGAACATACCACGGGCGCCCATTGCGGATGTTTACCGGTTCATCATTGATGATCTGAAGTTCGCGGCCGATAATCTGCCTGCTGCTTACGCCGCCGTCGATAAGGGCCGCGCTACCAAGTGGGCCGCCAAAGCGCTGCTGGCCAGAGTGTACCTGACGGGCTACGGCTACCCCCTGCGTGATGCTTCCATGCTGCCCCTGGCCAAGCAGCAACTCATGGCTGTGTATGCGGCTGAGAGTCCCGCTACTTTCTCGGTAGCCCAGAATTTTGCCGATCTGTTCAAGACGCCCAACGATAATAAATACGCCGTTTTTGAAATCCAGTACATTTCCGGCGGTGTCGGCCTGGGTAGTACCGTGCCATGGGACCAGGGCAATACCTTTCCTCCATTCTGGTCGCCATACAACGCCGGCGGGCCCGATATTCAAGTGCCCGTTGCTTTTATGGGAGCGAACTGGCCGAAGATAGACCGCCGCAAAGCTGCCACTTACGATTCGGTTGTTCGCAACCCAACTACCGGATTGATTCAAGCGGGCCGGCCGCAGTTCACCAAGTTTTTGGAGAAAGGCACCACGGCCCCGCAGAACAACCGCGACTACCCCAACAACTTCCCCATCATCCGCTTCGAGGACGTAGTGCTGATGTATTCGGAAGTGCTGAACGAGGAAAGCACCAGTGGCGTACCCGCCCTGGCTCTCACGCTCATCAACCGAATCCGAACTCGTTCGGGCTTGCCTGCTTACACGGCCACCTCGCCGGAAGCCGCCAGCAAAGACGCTTTTCGGGCGGCCATGCTGAAGGAAAGAAGATATGAGTTTGTGTGTGAAGGGCACCGGTGGTTTGACTTGGTGCGCACCGGCAATGCCATACCGGTAATGCAGCAGTTCAAGAACACGACGGTCACCAATTTTCAGCCGAAGCTAGACGAACACGACCTGTTGTTCCCGATTCCGCTGGTGGAGCTGCGTATCAACCCGGGCTTTTGGGAACAGAATCCAGGCTACAACTAAAGCGTTCAGTGTATCGCAACGGGCAGCCTGGCAAAAGCTGCCCGTTGTTTTTGTGCGGCTATTGTTCACTGCGGTTACGCAACGCAGGCCGTTCATAGGGTTGCCTCACCCCCTGGTTTCTTTCCGTTTAGACCTAGCGCTTAGTACTCGTTCCCTCTTTGAAGGCTTCGCGCCTCAAGCGAGCTAGGAGCCAGGAGGTGAGGCAACCGCAGAGGCCGATAAACACAACGTAGGGTCAGTTATTCACTCTTTCGTATGATCAATCAATTTTCCTTGGTGCTGTGCGTAGTCGGCCTGTTTGGGGCCGCCAGAGTGAAGTTAAAGCCAGCCACTTCCGCACCAACAGCGACGCAACGCCAAATGGAGCGGCTCGGTCGGGGCGTGGTGGCGCTGAAGCAGGAGGGAGGCGGCGTATTTGTGAGTTGGCGCCTGTTGAATTCAGACCCACCAGGAGCCGGCTTCCATGTCTACCGGCAGGCGAAAGGCGGCAAAGCTGTGAAGCAAACCAGCCAGCCCGTTACCACCTGCACCAATTGGGTCGATAAAACCGCAGATGCCGCGCAAGCTTACACATACTCGGTGCAGCTCGTGGCCGGCAAAACCGGCACCCGCAGTCCCCAAGATGCGCCACCCGAGTTAGCCGCCGTATGGGCGCAAAGCTACATGCGGGTGCCCCTGAAGCGCCCCGCTGGCGGTAGCGTAAGCAGCGGCCCCGAAGTCAGCGAGTACACCTACTCAGCCAACGATGCCTCCGTAGCAGACCTGGATGGCGACGGGCAGTACGAAATCATCCTGAAGTGGGAGCCTTCTAATAGCCGCGACAATGGTTCGGCCGGCATCAGTGGGCCGGTGCTACTCGATGCCTACAAGCTGGATGGCACGCAGCTTTGGCGCATCAACCTCGGCAAGAATATCCGGGCGGGGGCGCACTACACGCAGTTTCTGGTGTATGATTTCGATGGCGACGGCAAAGCTGAACTGACCTGCAAAACCGCCGACGGCACCATCGATGGGAAGGGTACAGTTATCGGCGACGCCAACAAGGATTACCGCACGCTCACCGTGCCCACCGACGCCCCGTCCGTCACCAGCCCCCGCGACAGTAAATACGGCCGGGTGCTGGCCGGGCCTGAATTCCTCACCGTGTTCAACGGCCTCACCGGGGCAGCTATGGCCACGGCGCCCTATGCGCCCGGTCGTGGCGACTTGGGCGGTTGGGGTGGCATTGGGGGCAACGGGGGCAACGACAGCCACGGCAACCGCGCCGACCGGATGCTAGCCGCCGTAGCCTACCTCGACGGGGTGCACGCCAGCGCCGTGATGTGCCGGGGCTACTACGGCCGCTCCGTGCTGGCCGCGTGGGACTGGCGCGACGGCAAACTCACTTCCCGTTGGGTGTTCGACTCACAAGACAACAAAAATCCTTTCTCCGGTATGGGCAACCACGGACTGAGCGTCAACGATGTCGATTTCGATGGCAAAGACGAAATCGTGTATGGCTCGATGGTGGTCGATGACAACGGCAAAGGGCTGTTCAGCACCGGCCTGCGCCACGGCGACGCGCTGCACGTCAGCAACTTCGACCCCACCACACCTGACTTAGAGGCGTGGGGTGTGCACGAAAACGAGGAGAAAGTGCCCGGCCACGAAAACGGTCCGGGAGCGGCCATGTATGATGCTACCACCGGCAAAGTGCTGTTCTCAGGTTTGCTCGGTGAGGATGTGGGCCGGGGCATGGCCGCCGACATCGACCCACGTTATTTAGGAGCAGAAATGTGGGTTAGTAATGCAGAGTTGGGGCTCCTTTCCAGCAAAGGCGAGCGAATCGGGACGGCGCCGCGGGCTGTCAACTTCGGCCTCTGGTGGGATGGCGACTTGCTGCGCGAGCTGCTCGATGGCACTACGGTTTCTAAGTGGGACTACCAGAACGCCACGGCCACGCCCTTGCTGGACGGCAAGCCATTCGGGGCCGCTTCCTGCAACGGCACCAAAGCCACGCCCTGCCTTAGCGCCGACCTTTTTGGCGACTGGCGCGAAGAAGTGATCTGGCGCAACACCAACAACGAGGAACTACTGATTTTCACGACCACTATTCCCACCACGCACCGCTTCGTGACTCTGATGCAGGACCCGGCTTACCGCGTTGCCGTAGCCCGCGAAAACGTGGGCTACAATCAGCCCCCGCATACCAGCTTCTACTTAGGCGAAGGCATGAAACCAGAAACTGCCAAGGTGGGCAAGTAAACTACCATAAGAACGTCTGATTGCCTGAACGATGTAGAGACGCGACACCTCGCGTCTCGGCGTTGAACGACTAATTCAGAACAAGCTCATCTAAACAACGTCAGCAACGACGAGACGCGAAGTGTCGCGTCTCTACATCGTTCATTCGCTTGATAACACCACACCACAACGCATGAGAAATCTATTTGCCCTGCTCGCTCTGTTCTGCACACTAACTGCTTTTTTGAAGCCACCCACGCCCACGCTCTACCTTATCGGCGACTCCACGGTGCGCAACACTAATGCGCCGCAAGCCGGGTGGGGCAGCCAGCTGGCCAGCTACTTCGATACCACCAAAATCAGCATCAATAACAGCGCTATGGCCGGCCGCAGCACCCGCACGTTCATCTCGGAGGGCCGGTGGGACAAGGTGCACAACGCTCTCAAGCCCGGTGACTTTCTGCTAATGCAGTTCGGCCACAACGAAGGCAGCGCCCCGGATACCACTAAGGCTGGCCGCCGCGGGGTGCTTAAGGGCACGGGCGAAGAAACCAAGGACCTCGTGTGGCCCGATGGCCGTAAGGAGACCGTGCACACCTACGGCTGGTATCTGCGTAAATTCATCAAGGAGGCGAAAGCCAAAGGCGCCACGCCTATGGTGGCCTCCATGATTCCGCGCAACGAATGGAAGGAAGGCAAGGTGATTCGAGCCACCAACGACTATGGCAAATGGGCCGCCGATGTAGCCAAGCAGGAGGGAGTACCCTTCATCGATTTGAACAGCATCACGGCCGACAAATACGACAAGCTCGGCCCCGACGAAGTCAAGAAGTTCTTCCCCGGCGACCATACCCACACCAACGAAGCCGGCGCCCGCCTCAACGCCGAATCGGTGGTAGACGGCATCAAGGCTGCCAATAAAATGCCGCTCAATAAATTCTTAGCGAAGAACGTGGTTAAGTAAGGTTTTTTGCCAAACTACCCGTTATGCTGAGCATGTGGCGCAGCAAGCCAGGAACCGGAGGCGAAGCATCTGGCGTGCTGACGTCGTCAAACTAACCCTGTCATGCTGAGCAGAGGCGCAGCCGGAGTCGAAGCATCTCGCTCGCATCGTTGCGGTAAGTAGTA
>NZ_DASVSY010000034.1:0-53641 GCF_036387835.1 Hymenobacter sp.
AAGCCAATGAGCAGAATATCAGCCAAGCGGTAGCGGCATTTCGACGCTTGACGAAAATCTTCCACTTGCAGAAAGTACGCACGAATAGGGTGGCTCATGGCCCAAAACTAGGTCCCTAATGCTTCATGCGTTTGCCCTGGTAAATGAATTGCTGGTTTGCTGCTTTTCAGGATTATGCGTAAAGTGTTCCTTCTAGCTTCCTGATCTTCCACCCTTATACCTCTCCCGCCCATGTCCGTCGCCAAGTTGCCTTCGCCTGCGCCTAAAACTGCTGCCTTGCTTAGCGCAGTCGTTGTTGTGGCTTCCCTGGGTTACTTCGTTGACATTTATGATTTGGTGCTGTTCAGTATCGTGCGGGTGGAAAGCCTCAAGGGAATAGGCATTGCGGACTCGGCCATTACCGAGCAGGGGCAGTATCTGCTCAGTATGCAGATGGGCGGCATGCTGCTTGGCGGCATACTGTGGGGCATTTTAGGTGATAAGCGTGGCCGGTTGTCGGTGCTGTTCGGCTCTATCCTGATGTATTCGCTGGCCAACATTGCCAACGGCTTTGTGTTAACCATCGACCAGTATGCTTGGCTGCGGCTGATTGCCGGCGTAGGCCTGGCCGGCGAACTAGGTGCGGGCATCACGCTGGTAGCAGAAAGCTTACCCAAAGAGAAACGCGGCTACGGTACCATGATCGTAGCATCGGTGGGCGTATCGGGGGCTATGGTGGCGTACGGAGTAGGGCAATATTTCGGCTGGCGCAATGCCTACTTTATTGGGGGCGGCTTAGGCTTGGCATTGTTGGCCTTGCGGGCGGGCGTGTTCGAGTCGGGTATGTTCGAGCAGGCAAAGCGGGAAGGAGTGGAGCGGGGCAACTTTGTTGGTCTCTTCACCAACGGGCCCCGGCTGGCCAAGTACATCCGCTGCTTGTTTCTGGGAGTGCCATTTTGGTTTTTGGTGGGGATTCTGATAACTATGGCTCCGGAGTTTGGGAAGGAGTTTGGCGTGCAGGGCGCGGTAACGGGCGGCTTGAGCATTTTCTGGTGCTACTTTGGCCTCACCCTGGGCGACTTTACTAGCGGCGCCCTTAGCCAACTGTTTAAGAGCCGCAACCGAACCTTGCAGCTATTTATTGCTGCCTGCGCCCTCATGGTGGGCGTGTACCTGTATGGGCTGCACGGCGCCAGCACCACTGTGTTCTATTTGGTTTGCTTCCTGATTGGCTACGCCGGAGGCTTCTGGGCTTTGTTTGTAACGGTTTCGGCCGAACAGTTCGGTACCAACCTGCGTTCCACCGTCGCCACTACGGCTCCCAACTTTGCGCGCGGGGCCATCGTGCTCATCAACCCGGCTTTTTCGGCGCTGAAGCCCTCGTTGGGCATCACGGGGGCGGCGACCGTTATTGGAGCCGTAACGCTGCTGCTGGCCTTCTACAGCGCCAGCACCTTGCCAGAAAGCTACGGCAAGGAACTTGATTATGTGGAAGAATAACAAAGAATAACACTGTAAAATCAACCTTGGCTACAAGCAACCGTATCAGAACGGAACTTAACCTTAAGTCCATCATGAAAAAGATCCTCGCCATTTTCGCCTTTGCAGTTGGTATCGTGAGCAGTCATAGTGGCCAGGCTCAAACCACGACTCCTGCCGACTCAGCGCAAGCCCGTCTGGAAACCCAGAAGCAGCGTGCCGCCGACGCGAAAGCAACCCTAGAAGCGCAGAAACAACAAACGGCCTCGTCCCGCAGCTCCGTAGACGCCACCGAAAACCAGCTTAAAGATCAGAAAAACGCTATGCGTGAGCAGAAGCGGCAAATGAAAGAGCAAAAAGTGGAGCTAAGCCGTCAAAAAGATGCCGCCAAAGAGGCGAAGCGTCAGGAAAAGATAGCCAAGCAAACGGCTAGCGAAGAAAAGCGCCGCGCCCGCGAAGCCAAGAAAGCGGCCAAAGCGCTCAAATCGTAGGGTAACTTATTTTCTCTTGACTTGATTACTGAAAAACTCCGGCTCTCTTGCCGGAGTTTTTTGTGTCTACACTTTCCTTTTAATTCCGCTCTTTATGGCTTCTCAACCAACCAAAAACAAGCCCATGTTCTACGTGTGGCACCACTTCGTGCTGCTGCCCGCCTTGTTTGTGGTAACGCTTTACAGCATCCGGCGCTACTCCACGGTGGCCGGCGACGACACCGAAGTTTCGCGGCTCTGGTTTACCCTGATGGCCTTGGCCGTTGTGAGCTTGGGGGTACTCCTGATGCTGCGCCAGCACTATGCCTTGGCGCTGCAGGACCGAATTATCCGGCTGGAAGTGCGGCAGCAGTATTTCGAGGCCACTGGCCAGAGCTTGCGCCCCCTCGAAACCCAACTACAGCTTAGCCAGATTCTGGCTCTGCGCTTTGCCGGCACTACCGAGCTACCTTCTTTGGTGGAAGCCGCCATTCGCGAGAAGCTTTCCTCGAAAGACATTCAGGCCCGTATTCAGGAGTTCCACTTCGACCACATGCGGGTATGACACAGTGACTTAAGACCAGCAGGTTGAAAGCGTTGGATTTTTTGGCCGACTTTTGCGTTATAGTCTTCTGCCTGTTTTGCGGAAGCTTTAATCGGTTGCGCTTCCTTGTCTTAACACTCCTTGGGCTCCCTATCAACCAAGACCCCAACTTCTTTCTATGATACTTTACAACGTCACGACCAGCCTCGACCCTGAAATAGCCGAGCAGTGGGTGAACTACATGCGCGAAACTCACATGCCCGAGGTGATGGCCACTGGGTTCTTTGTTAGAAGCCAACTTTGCCGCTTACTCAACGAAGAAGACGACGGCATCACGTATGCCGCGCAGTATTATTGCGTGAGCCTGGAGCAGCTGGAAGAATATCAGAACGTGGCGGCGCCGGCCCTACGCAAAGACATCGAGCGGCAGTTTGGCGGGCGCTACGCCTCGTTCCGCACCATGCTGGAAGTGGTAAGCTGATGAATTGATTGTTGGTTGTTAACTGTTGATTGCTACTGGACTTACGCAGTTGAAATTTGCAAACGGCCTTGCTATGCAGCAACAGACGACGCTTTGAGGCGTCTTATGTTTCTTGTACTTCTCTTACAACCTGCTGGCTAATAATTCATTATCTTCAAACTCGCACGTTCGCTAACAACCACCGATCAGCACATTACAACGATGCTCAATCCCATCGTCCTGTCGATTCCTATCTACTTCCTGCTGATTGGCATTGAGCTGCTCGTGGAGCGCTGGCAGCGTACCGAGCACTACCACCTGCACGACGCCCTAACCAATATCAGCTGCGGCCTTACGCAACAGGTAACGGGGGTGTTCATGAAAATTATTGGGGTAACGGCGTACGCATTTTTGTATGAGCACGCGGCCCTGCAACACGTGCCGCGTACCTGGGCTACGGGGCTGCTTTTGTTTGTGCTGGTTGATTTCTGCTACTATTGGGCGCACCGCATGAGCCACGAAATTAATCTGTTCTGGGGCGGGCACGTGGTACATCACCAGAGCGAGGACTACAACCTGTCGGTGGCGCTGCGGCAGGGGTCGTGGCAGGAGTTGTTTACATTTGCTTTTTATTTGCCACTGGCTGTTATCGGCTTCGAGCCCACGTTTTTCGTGTACGTATCGGCCTTTGTCACGCTCTACCAGTTCTGGATCCATACCGAGTTTATCGGCCGACTCGGCCCGCTGGAGTGGGTGCTCAATACCCCTTCGCACCACCGCGTACACCACGCCCGCAATCCTAAGTATATCGACCGTAATTACGCGGGGGCGCTTATTGTCTGGGACCGACTGTTTGGCACGTTCCAGCCGGAGGAAGAGCGCCCGGTATACGGCGTCACGACGCCTGTAAATACCTGGAACCCGCTGTGGGCCAACCTCGGCCACTACGCGCAGCTTTGGCAGCAAGTGCGCCACACCTCGGGCTTGGCCGATAAACTTCGCACCTTGTTTGGCCGCCCCGGTTGGCGGCCAGTTCACGCCGGTGGCCCCTACGTGGTGCCGGAAGTAGCCGTAGCCACTTACCAGAAATATGCTACGGCCACTACGCCGGCGCTCAACTGGTACGTACTGGCGCAATACGTTTTGCTGTTGGGCATAGGGGCGCTATTTATGTTCACGCAAACGCACATGCCGCTTTTTTTGCGCATCACCACTGCTATCTGGTTGGGTTGGAGCGTGATGAACGTGGGCGGCTTGTTGGAAGGGCGCCGGTGGGCCGCTTGGCTGGAGCCGTTGCGTCTGCTGCTGCTGCCAGGTTTGCTGGCCCTGCTGGCCCTCAACACCGCGGTAGCAGTGCCAGCCGGAGCAGGCGGCGTGATTTGGACACTTGGTTCGGGCTTATGGCTGTGGTGGCTGCGCCAAAAAGCTTCGGCAGCTTCTTCGGCCGAGCCAGCAGCAATAGGCAGCCATTGAAGTAGCCACCGGCGGCAGGGCCACACTACTTTTCAAAGGCCTTCGGCAGTTCAACCGAGGCTTAGGTACCAGCCGTTACAATGGCTTCAACACCTGGGGCGCAAGTGTAGGCTTGTAGTTGTTCGGCCGTGAGGTTGCCGTTCAGCCACTCGGGGTCGAGGTTGGCACCAATCCGCTTGTAGAAGCCGATGGCGGGTTCATTCCAATCCAGCACTTGCCACTTCATGCGGTTGGCACCCGTGTGGCGGGCTTCGGCTACTACGGCATCAAAAAGCTGCTTGCCAATGCCCGTGCCGCGCATTTCCTCGGTTACTACCAAGTCTTCCAGAAACAGCATCCGCCCTTTCCAGGTGGAATAGGCCGTGTAGTAAAGCGAAATACCCACGATTTTGCCGTCGGATTGTTCGGCCACGAAAAACTTGAAAATGGCGTCCGCCCCGAACCCGTCGCGCTGCATATCGGTGAGCGTGTTGGTGACTTCGTGCGGTGCCCGCTCATACACGGCTAGCTCCTGAATAAGGGCCAGTACCTGTGGTAAATCGGCCTCGCGGCCACGACGAATATTCATTGGGAAAGAGGAATTGAGACGATTATTGAATCAACGTATTGGTTGAGTAAGTAGCACGAGCTTAGTAGTTCGGGCTACGGCACAAAGGAAATTGATTGCAACAAAAAATGAGCAACAGCGCCGAGTGGCTATTGCTCATTCCTGTTTCTCAATCCCTTTTTATCTACATTACTGGCTGCATCTTCTTGATGTCCTCGGTGGCATTTGGTGCGGTAATTTCGCGGGTAGCCGGATTTTCAGGGGCTACTCTTCCACCAGCGGTGTCGGGAGCGGCCGGGATAGGTGGCAGGGGCCGAACGGCCATTTCCTCATCTCTAGTGAAATCGGGGTTGCTGCACGACGTAGCGGACAGCATCAGCGAAGCGGCCAACAGACCGAGCAGAAACGTTTTTTTCATGTGAAAACTAAAGGTAGGGCAAGTTACGCGCGTTGTGGCCGCGAAGATACGGGTTGATATGCTGATTGTTGACTGGTGATTAGTAATTGTTGACTAGCGAGGGTAGACCGGCTTGCGTTTGCCCACCCCCTATCAAGTCGTTCAGCTTCACTAGCCAACAGTTACCAATCACCAATCAGCCAGTTCTCTACTTATACGGGTTGAGACCCATGTTCAGGTACGCAAACGACCAAATGTCGGCCCATTCCTCGATTTGAAGCTTGGTACTTTTGCCAGCGCCGTGGCCCGCATTTACGTCCACGCGAATCAGCTGGGGGCGCGGGCCGGTGTTGGCGGCTTGCAGGGCCGCGGCGAATTTAAACGAGTGCGCGGGCACCACCCGGTCGTCGTGGTCGGCGGTGGTTATCATGGTGGCGGGGTAGGCAGCGCGCTTCAGGTTGTGTTGGGGCGAGAACTTGTAGAGGTTCTGAAACTGCGCGTACGTATCGGAGGTGCCGTATTCGGGGGCCCAATTCCAGCCAATAGTAAACTTCTGGTAGCGCAGCATATCCATGACGCCTACGGCCGGGAAAGCTACGCTGCACAAGTCGGGGCGCTGGGTCATGGTGGCGCCTACCAGCAGGCCGCCGTTCGAGCCGCCGGCAATGGCCAGCTTCTCGGTGTTGGTATAGCCCTGCACCTTCAGGTATTCGGCGGCGGCAATGAAATCGTCGAACACGTTTTGCTTGTTGGGCGTCATGCCGGCTTTGTGCCAGCCCTCGCCGTACTCGCCCCCGCCCCGCAGGTTGGGAATAGCCAGAATGCCGCCGTTTTCCAGCCATAGCATGCGGGCCACCGAAAACGAAGGCGTAAGCGAGATGTTGAATCCGCCGTAGGCATACAAGTACGTCGGGTTCCGGCCGTTCAGCTTCACCCCTTTTTTGTAGGTGATGAACATAGGAATCTTGGTGCCGTCTTTGCTGGTGTAAAACACCTGGGTAGTGATGTAGTCCTGCGGCTTCACGTCTACCTTGGGCGCCCGGAATACGGTGCTGGTGTTGCTGGCGAGGTCGTACTTGTAGATGGTGGTCGGGTACGTGAACGAGGTGAAGGCGTAGTACACCGTCTTGGAATCGCGCTTGCCGCCAAAGCCCGCGGCGGTGCCGATGGCGGGCAAGGCCACATCGTGCTTGAACTCACCGGCTTCGGTGTACACCTTAATATTGCTGCTGGCGTCCTTCAAGTAAGAAGCCACCAAGTAGCCCCCCACCTGGTTGACGCCCTCTAGTTTCTGCCCGGTTTGAGGCAATACCTCTTTCCAATTGGCTTCCTGCGGCTTTTTAGGGTCGATGAGTACTACGCGAAAACGCGGGGCCTTGTAGTCGGTGAGTACCAGCAGTTGCTCGCCGATGTTGCCGATTACTGAGTTGTTGTGCTCGTAGCTGCTAATGAGGGGCGTGAACGTGTCAGCTTGCTTAGGGTCGGTCAGGTCGCGGACGGAGAGGCGGTTGCCGTCGGCTTTGCCATCGGTGAGGTAGAGCACCAGGAACCGTTCGTCTTCGGTGGTGCCCACGGTACGAAAGCCCAATGCCATTTTTGGGTTCTCGTACACAAGCTTGTCTTTGTCTTGGGTGGTGCCGAGCTTGTGGAAGTATACTTTGTGGTACTCGTTTTTGACCGCCAGTTTGCTTTGCCCCGCCTTCGGCGCGTCGTAGCGGCTATAGAAGAAGCCGTCTTTATACCAGGCCGCACCCGATACTTTCACCCAATTCAGCTCGTCGGGCAGGGGCTTGCGGCTTTCCAGGTCTATCACCTTGTATTGCTGCCAGTCGGAGCCGCCGCCACTGGTGGCGTAGGCCATATAGCGGTGGTCGTTGGAAAAGAAGGTGCCGGCCAGGGCCGTAGTGCCATCGGCTGATAGCTTGTTGGGATCAAGCAAAACGTCGGGTTGCCCCTGCTGGCCGTCTTGCTGCGTGTAAAGCACGGCTTGGTTTTGCAGGCCGTCGTTTTTCGAGTAATACAGTTGCCCGCCTTCTTCCTGCGGCACGCCAAACCGCTCGTAGTTCCAGATGGTGGTTAGCCGCTCCCGGATTTTGGTGCGAAACGGAATCTGCTCGAGGTAACCAAACGACACCTTGTTCTGGGCGGTTACCCACGCCTTGGTTTCTGGCGAGTCGGGGTCTTCGAGCCAGCGGTAAGGGTCGGGTACGGGCGTACCAAAGTAGTCGTCGACTTGGTCGGATTTGCGGGTTTCGGGGTATAGCACGGGAATGCGGGGAGCAGTGGAAGAAGTTTCAGCAGTCGGCGAGTATGTCTGCGACGAGCGGCAGCCCGCCAGCAGCATCAGCGCCAGCGCCGGGAATAATCGTACTTGCATGGAAGGAATAACAAGGGAGGGCCCGAAGATAAATCACAGATTCTTCTACAACTGCAATAGATGCTACATGTACTTGTGTAACGAAGTATTTTCACCACTTCTATGTCTGCTCTCGGCGCTGCTTTTATTTGCTTTATCTACGCCGTGCTTGGTGGTTATGGTCTTTACTGGCTAATACGCTTTTTTACTGCAGCTACTCCTGCATCCAGGAGAGGCTGTTTGATCCGGAGCAGCATTGGCGCCGTGCTGTTTGCTTGCTTTGTGGGCAACATCTATCGTAATCATCTAAAAGCGGAAGCCGATCAAACCGGCGTTTACCAGCTTAGCTCCTATCCTGATTGCGCTAGCTGCGTGCTTGAACTAAAGCCTCATAATTATTACGAGGTAAGACAAGGGCAAATAGTGAAAGAACAAGGCCCCTGGCGATTCGAGAGCGGTGATGACAATTGGATCGTCTACTTAAATGAAGACGACCAATTAGGCACCGGACAGTACAGCTACAACGATTATACGCTGAGAGACAAGTGAAAAGCTACCCCTCAAACTGCACGACCGCCTTTTGCTCGACCTGCCAGACACCCTCTACGCGGCGCAGAATGCCTTCTTCCAGCGTGCGTATCTGGGCTACGGGACCCGTTGGCTGCTCGTAGTCGCAGGCGGCAGCTAGTAAATCGGGGGGCGCGCTTTGCAGCAGATAGGTTTGCACGGTGGGCACTGGGCTTACCTGGAACGAAGCCAGCTCCGGCCACTGCGGGTCTAGGAAAACCTCGTACACGCTGTCGTCTTGCAGTTCATCCGTGAAGTCCTCGTCCCGGAACACGCTATCCAAAGGTGCTTTCGCGTACCGGATGATAGTTTCGGCGGGTTCAGCTGGGGCCGTTGGGGCCGGCTCGGGTAAGTAAACGGGTGGAACGATGCTTTCAAAATCTTCGCGCAGCGCGGTAGCTGGCGAGCCGACGGGAATCACCACGGGCGGACCAGCTATTTCCGTCATCGGCACGGGGGTGTCTTGCGTAGTAGACAGGCCAGAAGAAAGCGGCGTTTCGAGAGCGGACGAAGGCACAGAAGGCACCGGAGCTACTATGGCTACGGGCTGGGGAGCTACCCGCGGTACGTCGGCCACGGACACTTCGGGCTCGGCGGCCGGCGTCGGGGCAATCGTCTGCTCCCGCTTGGCTAACTCGGTTTCCACGCGCTGCAACACTAGCTGCTCCACCTGGCGTTGGAGTTCGGGGCTGAGTTGCTGGGCTACTACCGGGGCAGCGGCAGCTACGGGGGTACTGCGGGTGGCCATGATTTCATCTTGCCGCTGCGTCATGCGGGTAAGTAGCTCTTGCTGAAATACGGCCATGTTGCGCCGCATCAATACGTACAGCACCAAGCTTAGCAAGGCCATAATCAGCGCCAGCGGGCCGAAAAACTTGTTTATCAGGCTCTCCCCTGCTCCCCGTGCGGCTTCGGCAGGGCGGGCAACTCCGGCTTCATCCAGTCCTGCGTCGCCTGCTTCGGCAGTGTCGTCGGCAGTAAGGGTGGTATCTACCGCTTCGGCCGACGCCTCTTCGGTTTGGTTACCGATGGGCGTGCCATTTTCAACGTAGTTGGTAAGTGCGGTTTCCAGCGCGGCGAGGCGCTGCATCCGGGCCGGACTAGCCCGACGGGCCGGCGACGATTTGAGGCGGCTGATAATCTCCGTCTTCAGCTTTTGCAGGCGCGACGGATTCGAGCCAAGCCCGCGGTAGATGGTGCCGCGCCCTTCTAGGGGCTGGTAGAGCGCACTAAACACGCGCTGGCTATCGGCTTTGATGCTGTTCTCGAACTCCTTGAGGGCGCCCCCGCAACGCAAGGTGCTTTTCAGGTTGGGCCGGCCGTTGTCTTCGTACACAAACTTCGCCGTGGCGCACCACACTTGCACTTTCTGCTCATCAAACGAAGGCTGACCAAGCGGCGTTTGGGCCCTGCCAGCGGCTACCGTAAGCAGAAGTGCTGCAAAAAAAACCGTGGACCGCCGAAGAATACGCATCATATATAAGCAAGAAGTTTTTTTAGAAGTAAGGTTGATACGCGAAAGGCGCGCCGGCGGAGTGGTGCTATGACTTTTTCCATCGCAGTACCACTATTGCTGCTGGTGGCTGCTTGCTATTGAGTTAGAAGAGCGCTCAACGCCAGTCGTTCAACAGTAGTGGTGCCACGAAGCCCTTCGGCAAGTCGTGGCACCACCCCGCCAAACGAGTTTTAGCTGTAGTCAATTTCGGTATTATCGCCGATGTTGAGGCTGTGGCGCATGCCTTTGAAGGAAGCATCGGAACCCACAATACAATCGTGCATCACGGCCGAGCGCAACTCGCTATACGAGCCGATAATAGACTCGCTCAGGATGGTGTTCTTCACGATAGTCCGGTCGCCGATGGCCACGTTGGGACCGATAATGGAATTGCTGATTTCGCAGTCGCGGCCGATGCTGACGGGCGGGATGATGATGGTGTCGGGAAACTCGGGATAGTCGCGACGGTCCAGAAATTCGGGGCGGTTGAGCAGGCGGGCGTTGGCTTCGAGCAGGGAGTCCTTGCGGCCGCAGTCAAACCAGTTATCCACCGGTGCAGTGGTCATTTCGGCTCCTCCCTGAATCATGAGCATAAGGGCATCGGTGAGTTGAAACTCGCCGTGCGTGCGCAAGTCCTGCTCGATGAGCTGCTCTAACGCCTTTGCCAGCCAGTCGGGGTTGGCAATCTTGTAAAGGCCTACCAGGGCGTAGTTGGACTTCGGAATACGCGGCTTCTCGACCACCTTCGTCACGCGGCCATTCAAAGCCGTTTCCACGAGGCCGAACATGGAGGGCGTTTTCACTTCCTTCACCGCTAGCACGTTGCCGGGCGTTTGCATCATGGCGGGCAAGTCCACGTCTACAATAGTATCACCGAGCAAAATTAGCATGCCGTCGGCTTCATTGCGGAATGTATCGCGGGCCAGCCACAGGGCGTGGGCAATGCCTTCGCGAGGCTCCTGCACCACAAACGAGCTGCGAATTTGCGGGTAGCTGCGCCGGACGTAGCGCTCTATCTTCTCGCCGAGGTAGCCGATAATAAACACAAACTCCTGGACCCCGGCCGCGCTGAGCCGGTCGATGATGTGCCCCAGGATGGTGTTGCCGGCCACCGGCACGAGGGATTTCGGCTGGGTGTGCGTGTGCGGGCGCAGGCGCGACCCAATACCCGCGACGGGAATAATGGCTTTCATGAACAACAAGCGTGGCGTAAGTTCGCAAAATAGTGAATCGCGACCGGAGCCGCTTCATACACAACCGCTGCGGCGTGAATTCGTACTTTGGCACAACAGAAAGGTAGAGTTGTGAAATTGCCAGATGGTGTTTTCAACAATCTACGGCGTTACTTGTGCAAGCTGCGCCGTAGAGCTTTAAATTCACTTTCTTTAATTTTCGCAACCTTCCTATTTTCTAATTCATCAACTCTCTCCCTCATGAAACGTTTCCTCCTCTACTTCGCCAGCCTGGTGATTCTTCTTTCACAGTCGTCGTGCGGCTACAATGGTATGGTCAGCCGCGACCAAGCTGTGAAATCACAATGGGCCAACGTGCAAAGTGCCTATCAGCGCCGCGCCGACCTGATTCCCAACCTGGTAAACACTGTAAAAGGCGCTGCTAACTTCGAAAAAGGCACCCTCGAAGCCGTCGTGCAGGCCCGTGCCAACGCCACCGGCGTCAACATTTCGGCTGATCAGCTCACGCCTGAAAACCTGGAAAAGTTTCAGGCGGCGCAAAGCCAACTGAGCAGCGGCTTGGGCCGGTTGCTGGCCGTATCGGAAAATTATCCGGAACTGAAAGCCAATGCCAACTTTCAGGAACTGCAAGCGCAGATAGAAGGCACCGAAAACCGCATTAACGTGGAACGCAACAAATTCAACACCACCACCAACGACTACAATGGCTTTGTGAAGTCGTTTCCGAACAACCTGTTTGCGGGCATGTTTGGTTTTGCCGAGAAGCCATATTTCGCAGCCGACGCGGCTTCGCAGAAAGCCCCAACGGTTCAGTTTTAATTTGGTTGGTTAGGACTTGGGAAGGTGCATAAGCAGAAAGAACAATCTGTTTGATGTGGCGCCCGCAAGTGTTTCTTTGGCTTCGTAGTGGTGTTTGTCGTGCTGAACGGAGCTGGAGCAATTCTCCCGCTGCCTTCGCGTAGCCGATACCTCCGCTGCTCTGCCAAGATGCTTTGGCGCCCATTCAATACGCCTGTTTTCTCTGCCCCACCCCAAGTCCTAAACCCCCACCACCTATGATCAACCCTCTCACTCCCGAGCAGGAAGCCGCCCTGGTTGCGGCTATTCGGCAGGCCGAAATCACCACTTCTGGTGAAATTCGGGTGCATCTGGAAGATACCTGCCCCACGCCGGAACCCTTGGATCGGGCCGCGCAAGTATTTGCCGAGTTGAACATGCACCGCACCGCGCAACGCAACGGGGTGCTGTTTTACCTGGCCTGGAAAAGCCGTCAGTTCGCCGTTATTGGCGATGCCGGTATCAACTCCGCCGTACCCGACGATTTCTGGGAAACCACCAAGGAAACCGTACTGAATCAGTTTCGCACTGAAAAATACGCTACGGGCTTAGAGCATGGCATCCGGATGGTGGGCGAGCAACTGAAACGCTATTTCCCTTACAACTCCGTGACCGACAAAAACGAACTCGACGACTCTATTTCATTCGGCGGCGGTCCGCCGCAGCCCCCCCGCGTATGATGCAGCCCCTCCCTGTTTTGTATCGGGCCTGGCTTCGGCCGCTGCTGCTGGCGCTTTTGCTGCTAGTTGTGCAGCTGGGGGCCTTGGCGCAGGAGGTGCCGCCGCGTCCCTCGCCCCCACGCTTGGTAAACGACTTAGCGGGCATGTTGCGGCCCGACGAAGTAGCGGCGCTGGAGCAGAAGCTGGTCAACTACAACGATTCCACTTCCTCGCAGATTGCCGTCGTGACGATACCCACGCTGGGCGACAACGAAATTGCCGATTACGCCCAAAAGCTTTACGAAACCTGGGGTATTGGGCAAAAAGGCAACAACAATGGCGTGCTGCTGCTCATTGCCAAGCAAGAGCAAAAAGCACGTATTCAAACCGGCTACGGCCTGGAAGGCGCCATTCCGGACGCGCTGGCCAAGCGCATTATTTCCAACACAATAGTTCCGGCTTTCCGGGAAGAGCAGTACTACCAAGGCCTTGACCGGGCCACCGATCAGCTGATTGCGTTGGCTAAAGGCGAGTACAAAGCCGACCAAACCACTCAAACCCGACAACGCCGCACCGACGATAGTGGCTCGGGCTGGACGTTTTGGGTGATAATCGGCGCCCTGATTCTGTTTATGCTGCTTCGTTCGCGCGGCGGGGGCGGCGGCCGGGGTGGCCGCGGCGGCTTCGGCGGCGGCATGATGGTGCCACCCATTATTTTCGGGGACTTCTCGGGCGGCCGCGGCGTATTTGGTGGCGGCGGTGGTTTTGGAGGTGGCGGCGGCGGCTTCGGCGGTTTCGGCGGCGGCAGCTCCGGCGGCGGCGGCGCCAGCGGCGACTGGTAAGAGGCGAAATTGTGAAGTGGTGAACTGGTGAGTTTGACGTCCTGCTTGCGCGTTACGCGGAGTTGGAACGTCAACTCACAATTTCACCACTTCACAATTTCGCCTCTTTGTATACCGGCAGTTCGTAAAACGGGCGCAGCAGCTGCACCACGTCAAGGGCATCGGCCAGAGCTTCGTGGGCCACGGTATCGTCTTCGAAACCAGCGCGGGCTTTGCAGATTTGCATGGTGGGGAGGCGGGAGTCTTTGCGCCAGTTGAGGTAGAAAGCCGCCGGGTCGAGCATGGCAGGTTCGGCGCGTACTAGGGTGCCGTAGCCAGGTAATTCACGCAGGAAGCCGAGGTCGAAGGAGGCAATGTTTTTGCCGGCCATGGTCACGTTTACGCAGTCGTTTTTGTCGGGCTTGAAGTTGTGTTCGAGCAGAAACTCGCGTAGCTGCGGCAGTAGCTCATCGGGAGTACAGAGTTCGGGATTGGGCTCCTTGGCGGCTAGTTCTTGGAGCAAGCGGGCATTGAGGGCCAGGGCGCCGGCGGTGCCTACGTACTCGGGGTGGCGCACTATGCGCCGAAAGGCGGGCAGCTCTGGCAGCGGCAGCAGGTGCTTGGTGTCTTCTACCACCGCGGCCAGTTCCAGGATTTGATGACGTTGGGGCCGGCCGCCGGAGGTTTCGAGGTCGAGAGAAATATAGCGCATAGAGAAGCTGTACGGCCCCTGCAGAGCGGTGTTGGAAGCAGCGCGCTTTCCTGTTGCTGAAGAAGCCCTGCAGCAGCTCAAGCAATTAACGTCGATTGGTAGCTAGACTTAGCAACTAGTTAGCATTGCCGTAAAATGCATTTCCGATCAGTGGGTAGCAGCCTAACTTAATACTGTTGCCTGTTCTGAAATAAGGTGTTGATATTCAAAAGCCTACTGATAATGATCAGCTACAGTATGCAGCTCTGTTCTATAAGTATTACAGCTTAAGCATATTCTATAATTTTATTTAGCAGCTTATAATTTCATATTCTTAAAGTAACATTTTAGTAATGGAGCGCGGGTAGTTTTGCGGTCGAAAACAACCCTGCAACCACATGCCTTACAATTACTTAGCTCGAGCCGGCCGGCTCTGTGCAACGGGCCTTCCTGTGCTTTTTGTAAGCAGTAGTGTCCTGGCACAAACTCAAACTATTTCGGGTACTGTAACCGACGACCAAGGCCTACCGCTGCCCGGCGCGACGGTGGTAGTAAAGGGTACTACTATAGGCGCATCTACCGATGCGCAAGGAATCTATACCGTTAGCGCCGCACCCGACGCCATGCTGCTAGTAACTTTTATCGGCTACCTCACGCAGGAAGTGCCGGTGGAAGGCAAAACCAAGCTGAATCTTCGGCTGGCACCCGACGCCAAGCAGCTCAATGAAGTAGTAGTGACGGCCCTGGGCATCAAGCGGGAGCAGAAAGCCCTCGGCTACGCCACCCAAACGGTAAGCGGGGAAGCCCTGGTGGAAGCACGGCCCAACAACTTTGCACAAGCGCTATCCGGTAAGGTGGCAGGGTTGAGCCTGATTTCGCCAGGTTCGGGGCCCGTAAACTCCACACGCATTTCGCTCCGTGGCGACAGATCCTTGGACCCTAACGGTAACAACGCCCTGATTGTGCTCGATGGCGTACCGATGAACAGCGGATTGACTACCTCGGGGGTGGGTAGTGCCTACGGAGCCGGCTCCGGCAACGACGTGCCTGTGGACTTCGGCAACGGCATCGCCGACATCAACCCCGACGATATTGCGAGCATCACCGTGCTAAAAGGTGCCGGCGCTACCGCCCTCTATGGTAGCCGCGCCGCCAATGGGGCCCTCATCATCACCACCAAAACCGGCTCACGTAAGAAAAAAGGCTTGGGCGTAACGGTGAATAGCAACTCCAGCATCAACACGGTGCTGAAGTGGCCTGACTACCAGTACGAGTACGGCCAGGGCACGGGCCGCGCGTTCAACGCGGCCGGCGAAATGTACTACTCCTACGGGGCCTCCGCCGATGGGGCCAATACGGGCAACACCAGCAGTGCGTTCGGGCCGAAATTTGATGGGCAGATGTACTACCAGTACGACCCGGTGACGCAGACTCAGTCGGCGGAGCGGCTGCCGTGGGTACCGTACAAAGACAACATTAAGGGTTTCTACCGCACCGGCTCTACGTTTACCAACAGCGTGGCGCTGGAAGGCGGCAACGAAACTAGCTCGGCGCGGGCATCCATCACACACTCCAAAAACGAATGGATCATGCCCAATACGGGCTATGAGCGGCTAACGGCAGCCTTAAGCGTCAACCACAGCATCGCCTCGAAGTTGAAGCTGGCCGGCAAGGTGAACTTCACCAGTCGCACGAGCGACAACCTGCCCGCCACGGGCTACAACAACCAGTCGATGTCGTACTTCATGATCTTCCAGAACCCCAACGTGCCGCTCGATGCGTACCGTACCGTCTGGAAAAACGGCTTCGACCAAATTGATCAGGTGCACCCTTTCAGTTCGTTTATCGACAACCCGTATCTGATTGCTCACGAGATGACCAACTCGGTGAACACACGCACTGTGGTGGGTAATTTGTCGGCCATCTACGAATTTTCGCCGAAGCTCGACCTGCTGGTGCGCTCCGGCATTGCCACCACGCAGGAAGAACGAGAAATGCGCCGCCCTTATAGTACCGCCAACTTCAAGGCCGGCTATTTCAAGCAACAGGACATCGGCAACTACGAAGTGAATACGGACGCCCTGCTCACGTACCACGAGAAGTTCGGCGGCCGCTTTGATGTGCGGGCTTCTGTGGGAGCCAACCGCATGGACCGCAAATACCGCGGCATCGATGGGGTAGTAGAAGGCCTCGTGATTCCGGGCGTGTACAAGCTCGCCAACGGCCTCAATAATCCGCAGCTTGCTAGTACCTCCACGGCCCGGCGCATCAATAGCCTGTACGCCTTCACCTCATTTTCCTTCGACGATAAGATTTTTGTGGACTTGACCGGGCGCAATGACTGGTCGAGTACGCTGCCGGCGCAGAACAACTCGTTTTTCTACCCGTCTATTAGCTCCAGCCTTATCTTGAATGAGTTGCTGCCAATGCCCGCTTCGGTTTCCTTGGCGAAGCTACGGTTGTCGGCGGCACAGGTCGGCAACGACACCGAACCGTACCGCACCCGCAAGTACTACGACCGCAGCGAATTCCCAAGCGCGGGCTTGGCGCCCGTCACGCTGCACAACGCCAACTTCAAGCCGGAAATCACAACCAGCTTCGAGGCAGGCATAGAGTACCTGATGTTTCAGGGCCGCATCGGAGCTGACCTAACAGCCTATCAGAGCAACACACGTAACCAGATCCTGGCAATAGGTCTCGACCCCACCACGGGCTACAGCCGGGCAATTGTAAACGCCGGTGAAGTACGCAACCGGGGTGTGGAAGTAGTACTCAATGGCCAGCCCATCGCCAACAATGCCTTCAAATGGAAAACCACTGTTACGTGGGCCCGCAACCGCAATAAGTTGTTGAGCTTGGCCGATGGCTTCGAAGAACAGCAGGTAATTGGCCAAGGCGGCACGGCCAGTATCATCGCCAAAGTAGGCGGCACTACCGGCGACATTTATGGTTTCGGCTTCGACTATAGTCCCGAGGGCAAGATCATCTACAACAACAAAGGTTTGCCGGTGCAGGCGGCCAACATCAAGCGCATCGGGCGAGCCTACGCCAACTGGAAAGGCGGCTTCCTGAACGAGTTTTCCTACCAGAACTTCCGGGTCAGTGTTCTGCTCGATGGCCAGTATGGAGGCATTATCTACTCCCAAACGCACCACAAGATGAGCGAGCAGGGCAAGCTGAAATCCACGCTGCCGGGCCGCGAAGAAGGCTACATCGTCGGCGACGGAGTAGTGGCTAATCCTGATGGCACCTACTCGCCAAATACCACTCCAGTGATTCCGGCGGATTTTTACGCCGAGTACTACCGCCGCGCCAACATCGAGAGCAACTCGTTTGATGCGTCTTTTCTGAAGCTGCGCGAAACCCGCATCGAGTACACCTTACCTGCCGCTTTGCTCGCCCGCACCAAAGCCTTCACGGGCGCCACTATCGGCCTTTACGGCCGCGACCTAGCCATGTGGACCAAGTTCCCCATGTTCGATCCGGAAACGGCAGCCCTTAATGGCGGCACCATCATGCCCGGCGTGGAAATCGGCCAGCTTCCCTCCACTCGCACCATGGGCGTGAACATCACGCTTCAATTCTAGCAACTAGATAATAGCCTTGGCCTGCTAGCCCACTTCCTTTTGACTTCCTTTTTATTTCCAATGAAAAAGTTTGTAGTGCTTCTGATGCTAGCCTTTGGCGGCAGCTTGGTTTCGTGTACGGAGGGGTTTGATGAGTTGAACTTAGACCCGAACCGCATCGAGAAGATCAGTCCGGGTACGCTGCTCAACCCCATTGTGTACGAGTTGGCTAGCTTCAACTCTGTCCGGGCCGACGATTTCACGCACGATATCATGCAGGTGGCACTGCCGTTTCCGAGTGTGTCGGGAGGTATTCACCGCTACGTGGTGAGCGACGGGGCCGGCAACTCCACGTGGACCACCTACTACCGCTGGCTTGCCAACATCCGGGAAATGCGCATCGCTGCCGTAGCCGCCCAAGACCCTAACTACGAAGCCATAGCCCTCACGCTGAACGCCTGGGCCTACTCCATTCTGACTGATGCCTTCGGGGACGTGCCCATGACGCAGGCTAGCCAAGCCGAGGAAGGTATCCTGTACGCCATCTTTGATTCGCAGGCCGACATTTACGCCAAGCTGCTCGACGACCTGGAAACTGCCAACGGCCTCTTCAATAAAACGAGGACTACGACCTACGGCACCGATATTCTCTATGAAAACAAAATGGAGAACTGGCAGAAGTTCTGCAACTCGCTACGGATGCGGCTGCTGCTGCGCATCTCCAAGCGCACCGAAACCAATGCCTCTACCCGGCTGGCAGCTATGATCAATGACCCGGCGAAATATCCGGTTTTCACGCAGAACAGCGAAGCGGCCATCCTGAAAATTACGGGCGTAACGCCCAATGTATCGCCTTGGGGCCGGTCCGTTGACTTTACCACCGGACGCGCCGGCGCCGAGTTTTTCATCGACAACCTGAATGCGTGGTCGGACCCGCGCCTACCAAAGTTCAATACGCTGGCCCGCTCGAAAGACGGGCGCGCTACCATTGGCTACAAAGGCATTCCGAGCGCCTATGGGGGCAGTGACGCGCAATTTCAGTTTCAGCCTTCCAACCTCAACGTGAAGCTGATAGAGGCCTCGGTTGCGGCCCCTATGGCTTCGGTAATTATGACTTACGCCGAGGTGGAGTTCATTAAGGCCGAGGCCGCGCTAAAAGGTTACACCACTGCCGACGCCCGCATCCATTACGAGCGAGGCGTGAAGGCCGCCATCGAGCAATGGGGTCTGACCATGCCAGCCAATTACTTCCAGAATGCTGCCACTGCTTACAACGGCACCCTGGCCCGCATTATGCTTCAAAAGTACTACGCGCTGTATTTCAACGACTATCAGCAGTGGTTTGAGTACCGCCGCACGGGCCTGCCGGTGCTTCCCCGCGGCCAGGACTTGCAGAATGGCGGGGGGATGCCCGTCCGGTTCCGGTATCCGCTGGTGGTGCAAACCAACAACCCCGAAAATTACCGCGTTGTCGCGGAAGCTATGGGCGGTGACAATGTGAACACCAAAGTGTGGTGGGAAAAGTAATTGGCGCTGAACAGGCTGTCGTGCTGATCAAAACGTCATGCTGACGGCAAGAAGCATCTTTATTGTCAAACACTGCTTGACGTCAGTAATAAAGCAGTAGAGAAGCTTCGGCTTCGCTCAGCATGACCGTCTCTTTCTCTTAAATTAACCCGCATACGATGTCGCAACAACGCAGAACTTTCCTGAAATCCATCGGCCTGGCGGGCCTGGGCGTGACACTGGACGTGAACCTAGGTTTGGCCCGGTCTAAAGGTAAAGGTGCCGCTGGCACCAGCCCCGAGGTAGCCGTAGCTACCCTCAGCGGCAAAGTGCACGCCCAAGGCCAAGGCATAGCCGGTGTGGCCGTTACCGACGGTATCAACGTCACGCTCACCGATGCCAAAGGCCAGTACACACTGGAAAGCAGCGGCGCTGCCGACTTCGTGTACATTTCGGTGCCGCGCGGCTACGAGTTTCCGCAGGAAAAGGGCGTGGCCCGTTTCTACCGGAAGAAAGAGCCGGTGAAGGACCGTTTCAAGGCGGACTTCGAGCTGCGCAAACTAGCCCAAGACGATACACAGCACAACTTCATCGTGTGGGCCGACCCGCAGATGATATCCAAGGCCGATGCCGCCGAGTTTAAAGCCACCGCCGTACCCGATACCCAAAAGCTGCTCGCCAGCTACAGCGCAGGCACGTTGTTTCACGGCATCGGCTGCGGCGACTTGGTGTGGGACCATTTCGAACTGTTCGACGATTATCAGCAGGGCGTGGCCAGCACGGGCATCCCGTTCTTCCAGGTCATTGGGAACCACGATATGGACCTTACGGCCCGCACCGACGACCATTCCGCCGATACCTTCAAGAAGCTGTTTGGCCCCACGTATTACTCTTTCAACCGGGGCGAGATTCACTATGTGGTGCTTGATGACGTGTTTTTCATCGGGTCGGCCAAAAAGTACATCGGCTATCTGACTGAGCGCCAACTGGCGTGGCTGGAGCAGGACCTGGCCCACGTGAAGCCGGGCGCTACCGTGGTGGTGAGCTTGCACATTCCGCCGTACACCAAGCAGCATGTGCGCAACAAAGACAAGGAAGAGCCGATGGGCGGCGTGGTGTCCAACCGCAAAGAGCTGTACCGCTTGCTGAAGCCCTATAAAGCGCACATCATGTCGGGCCACACGCACTTCAACGAAGTGCTGCAAACCGAGGAAAACGTGGTGGAGCATGTGCACGGCACTGTGTGCGGCGCGTGGTGGACCGGCCCAATCTGCACCGACGGTACGCCCGGCGGCTACGGCGTGTACGAGGTGCGCGGCAGCGAGATAAAGTGGTACTACAAAGCTATTGGGCAGGAGCGCACCCACCAGTTCCGCATTTACCCGAAAGGCAGCCTACCCGAGCGCCCCGATGCGTTGGTAGTGAACGTCTGGAATTGGGACCCGAGCTGGAAAGTAGCTTGGTTTGAAGACGGTACCCGCCGCGGCGAAATGCAGCAACACACCGGCTTCGACCCGCTGTCGGTGCGCCTGCACGGGGGACCAAACTTACCCGCCAAGCACAAATTCGTGGACCCCACGCTCACCGACCACCTGTTCGTAGCCAACGTGTCGGCGCAGGCCAAGGAAATCCGCGTTGAAGTCACCGACCGGTTCGGGCAAGTCTACACCGATACGCTGTCGGCATAACAGTTGCCAGTTATCAGTTGCCGGTTACCAGAACGATACTGGTAACTGGTAACTGGTAACTGGTAACTGATATATCTTTCTCTTGCTATGATAAAGCTCCTGCTCCCGCTTTTAGCGCTGCTGACCTCCCACTTCGCCACGGCCCAAACCAGTACCTTCGACCGGCAGGGCCACCGCGGCGGCCGTGGCCTGATGCCCGAAAACACCATTCCGGCCATGCGCAAAGCGCAAGACCTCGGCATGACCACCCTGGAAATGGACGTGCTAGCAAGCCAAGACAACCAGCTGCTCCTCTCGCACGACCCCTACATGAACGCCGACTTTGTGCTGGCTCCCGACGGGCAACCCATCAGGAAAGCCGACGAGCAGAAACACCGCCTTTATGCCTTCCCCTACGCCGAAATCCGCCGCTACGATGTGGGCAGCCAAGGCAACTCCAAGTTTCCACTGCAGCAGAAGCTGCGCACTTACAAGCCCCTGCTAGCCGAAGTAATCGACTCGGCGGAAGCGTATGCCCGCTTGAAAAAGCTGCCGGCCCCACGCTATAACATCGAAACCAAAACCGCCCCGGAAGGCGACGGTAAGCTGCATCCGGCACCCGCCGAGTTTGTGAAGCTGCTACTGGCGGTAATCCAAACTAAGGGTATAGCCAGCCGCGCCACCATCCAATCGTTCGACCCGCGCACGTTAGAACTGGTGCATCAGGCCGCCCCGACGCTGCACACCGCCTTGCTAGTACAGAACACGCAGGGCCTGACTGCTAACCTGAAGCGCCTTAGCTTCCGGCCCACCATCTACAGCCCCAACTATCAGCTCGTGACGGCCGATCTAGTGCAAGCCTGCCACAAAGAGGGCCTCCAAGTTATTCCCTGGACGGTAAATTCCGCGGCCGACATACAGCGCCTCACGCAACTGCAAGTAGACGGCATCATCACCGACTACCCCGACCTATTCGCCACGCTGCCGAAACCTTGAAATAAGCAGCAGCCGAACAAGCTCAACGGGCGCAGGAAGTAGTTAAACGGGGAGCATAGCCTCCGCTGCTACTTCCTACGCCCGTTGTACTTGTTGAGCCTGTTTGTTCCCTAATGGCTGCTCCTTACGCCTGCCTCAATAGCTACCTGGAGGCGGTTTTCGGCGGGCGGTACGGGGCAGGAGTAGGCCGAGCTGTACGCGCAAAACGGATTGTAAGCGCAGTTGAAATCAAGTACCAGTTGGCCGTTTTTGATTTGGCCTATGCGCAGGTCGAGGTAGCGGCCGCCGCCGTAGCTGCTGTGCCCGTTGGTTTGGTCGGTGAAGGGGACCATGAGATAGTCTTGGTAGTCCTTCGTGCGCAGCAAGTCCAGGCTTTGGTAAACGGTTAGGTGCTGCGGGCGGCCGTTGTAGCTGAAATGCACTTCGCCGTACTTGCGGTACAGCGGCTTACGGCCGTTGCTGGTTTGCATTTCGAACGGCGCCTGCGAAGAATCGCGCACAAATCGGGTTTCCACGCAGGCCGCATAATCGACGGGAAAGAAAGGCAAGCTTTTGAATTTTTGACGCTCGGCCGCAGGTAGCGGCGAACGGCTGGCGTCTTTGTATTCGGCATTCAACTCTGCCTGAAACTTAGCGACTTTCTTAATGTGCTCTTCCTTTGAAGGCAGCAAAGCCGAGCCTGTTGTCTGCGCTTGTAGTGCACCGGCAAAAACCGATAATAACGCAAAGCAAAATAGAATAAGCAGTCTCATAGAACGAAGAAGTTTCTTACAGATTCTCAATACAGTTCAATTGTTGGCAGGTATGCTTATATTGAAGCATCTTGCGTTACAGGGTGCGCTAATACGCATACAAATAAGGCTAATCAAGCTGAAACCTCAAATCGTTAAGGCAACTCCTTCCCTAATAGCATAGTGATTATCTAGCTTATGAAATCAAAGCCTTTACTGCTCTTTTTATTTCTAACCTTATTTAGCAGAGTAGCTTTAGCACAGGCAAGCGTTGCTACTTCCGATAATAAGGATTCCCCGTTATTCTCCGGCGCATCGTTAGAAAAGCAATATTATGCTTCCTTTCCAGTGCATCCCGAGTTATTTAACGGGCCTGAGTATATGGATTATTCAAAAAAATATTTCAAGCGTGAAGGGCATCAGTTCTTTGAATCTCCTGATAAGCAGAGGGGCACCATTTATTATACCAACCACTTCTTTGAAAATGTTCAATTAATTTATGACGTAGTTACCGACAAGCTTATACTACAACATCCGACGACGCCGCTTCTACTAAGTCTTATCAACGAGCGGGTAGAATATTTTACCATTGCCAAGCATCGTTTTATACGCTTGGCAGATGACAGTGCAGTAGCTAAAGTGATCAGTACCGGTTACTACGAAGTTTTGGTTGACAATAAAGTGCAGTTGCTAGCTCGCCGGAGTAAACAGATGCAGGAAAAGATAGAAACCAGTCATATAAACATTGAATTTTATTTAAATGATAAATTATTCCTTAAAAAAGGAGGAATATATTATCCGATCAATAATAAAAGGGCAATTGTCAATTTACTTTCAGACCGGGAAGCTGAGTTGAAGGCTTATAGCAAAGCTAATAAGCTACGGTTCAAAAAAAGCCGGCGCGAAGCCGACATTATGCAGCTCACTGAGTACTACTGCAGTTTAGCTTCGCGCTAACTATACCGATTTGCGCAGGACGTAATTATCTTTTGAATTTGCAAATCTCTCCATGAAGCACGTGTACCTCGTATTTTTCTTTTTCTTATTTATAGTGGCAAGCCTTACTAGTTATGGGCAGCAAACAAACGAGAAAAGAATTACCGGTAATTTCACGCAGTTGCCGTTCGAGCAATTCGTTAGGCAGATAGAAGCGCAAACTTCTTTTCGCTTCTACTTTGATCCGGCGGCCGTCGACAGCCTGCTTATTACGGTGCAGGCGCAAGATCAACCCGTATCGGCCGTGCTGGACCTGGCCCTGCGTAACACCAGCTTCCACTTCGCCATCGACGACGAGAACCGGGTATTCATCACTGCCGGCGCCACAATTGAGCCTACGCTGTCCGAAGACTTTTTCCGCCCTGAACCAACGGAGGCCGTAGCGGCAAAGCCCCGCAGCACCGAAACCGCCCAGCCTAGCGTGGCCGTACGGTCGCGCTACGTGCGCGAGGCTGAGTTTCGGGTGTATGAAATAGGCACGGGCGCGGGAGGTGGCAAGGCGACCTTGGCGGGGCACATTCGGGAACTGAAATCAGGGGAGCCGGCAATTGGGGCCACGGTATACACCGACAACCCGGCCGTTGGCACCAGCACCGACCAGTTCGGGTACTACTCGCTCACCCTCCCGGCCGGTCGCTACGACATCAAGGTTCGGGGCCTGGGCATCAAGAACACCAAGCGCCAAGTGGTGCTGCGCGGGAATGGCAAGCTGGAAATCGAGGTGGAGGAAGACATTACGCCGCTCAAGGAAGTGGTGATTGAGGCCGAGAAAGACAAGAATGTGTCGGGCATGCAAATGGGCCTGGAGAAGCTGGACATCAAAACGATGCGCCAAGTGCCGACTGCTTTCGGCGAAACCGATATTCTGCGCGTGGTGCTCACGCTGCCGGGCGTGAAGTCGGTGGGTGAAGGCAACACGGGCCTGAACGTACGCGGCGGGGCCACCGACCAGAACCTGATTCTCTTCAACGGGGCCACCATTTACAATCCCTCGCACCTTTTCGGCTTCTTTTCGGCTTTCAACCCCGATATTTTGCAGACAGTAGAGCTATACAAAAGCGCTATTCCAGCCAAATACGGCGGGCGGCTATCGTCGGTGCTGGAAATCAAAACGCGGGAAGGCAACAAGAAGAAGTTTTCAGGCTCGGGCGGTATTGGGCCGCTTACCAGCCGCCTGACGCTGGAGGGTCCCATTGTGAAAGACAAAGGCGCCTTTGTCGTCAGTGGCCGTACCAGCTACTCCGACTGGATTCTGCGCCGGCTTTCGAACAGCTCGTTCCGGAACAGCTCGGCATCTTTTTATGACGTAAGCGCCCACGTTAACTACCAGCTCGACGAAAAGAATTCGGTGTATGCCACCGGCTACCTCAGCGCCGATAAGTTTCGGCTGGCTAGTGACACCTCGTATCAGTACGTAAACCAGAGTGCCAGCCTGAAGTGGCAGCACAACTTCAACAACAAGCTGTATGGCGTACTCACCGGCGCCTATACCCATTACGCCTACGACATTGAAAGCACGGAAAACGCGGTGAATGCCTCGAGCCTGAAGTACGGCATCAACCAAACCAACGTCCAGGCCGATTTCAGCTATTTCCCTAACTCCAAGCATACGATTGACTTTGGGGCCAGCTCGTTGCTCTACCATATCTCGCCCGGCAGCCTAACCCCAAACGGCGACAGTTCGCTGATCGTACCCGACATCCTGGCCCGCGAACAAGCGCTGGAAAGTGCTTTCTACGCCTCCGACCGGATCGACCTCAACCAACGGCTTTCCATATCCATCGGCTTGCGCTACTCTCTCTATCAGGCCCTCGGACCACGCGAAGTATACCAGTACGCCCCCGGCCTGTCCAGGTCGGAAAGCACTATCACCGACACGGTTGCGTACGGCTCGGGCAAAGTGCTGGCCAAGTACCACGGCCCCGAATACCGGCTGTCGGCGCGCTACTCCTTGTCTGACAACTCGTCGGTGAAGCTGAGCTACAACCGCACCCGCCAGTACATCCACCAGCTTTCCAACACGGCCTCTGTATCGCCGGCCGACATCTGGAAGCTTACCGACGCCAATATCCGTCCGCAAGTCGGCGACCAGGTATCGGTGGGCTACTACCGCAACTTCAAGTCCAACACCATCGAGACCTCCGTTGAAACCTACTACAAGTGGTTGAAGGACTTTGTGGACTACAAGAGCGGCGCTACTCTTATTCTCAATCACCACATCGAAACCGACATTGTGAATGCGCTCGGCAAGGCGTACGGCGTGGAAGTGATGGTGAAGAAGCTTACCGGCAAAATGAATGGGTGGGTAAGCTACACCTACTCCCGCTCGCTGGTGCAGGTCAACAACGCCACCACCTCCGACATGATCAACGGGGGCCGCTACTACCCCAGCAACTTCGACAAGCCCCACGACTTCACGCTGATTGGCAACTACCGTTTCAGCCGCCGCTTCAGTTGCTCGCTCAACTTCACCTACAGTACCGGCCGGCCCATTACGCTGCCACTGGCCAAGTACTACGTGGCTAACTCGCTACGGGTCTACTACTCAGACCGCAACGCCTACCGGGTACCCGACTACTACCGCGCCGATTTTGGCTTGAACATCGAGGGCAGCCACAAGATCAAGAAGCTGGCCCACAGCTCCTGGACGCTAGGCGTATACAACCTGACTGGGCGCAAGAATCCTTATTCGGTTTATTTCCGCTCGGAAAACGGCCAGATCAGAGGCTATAAGCTATCCATCTTCGGCCAGCCCATTCCTACTATCACCTACAATTTCAAATTCTAGATGCGCGCACTATCTCTTTTTGTCCGGGCCACCCTGCTCTGGTGCTTAGCGCTGTCTTTGCCGAGTTGCATCGACCCCTACATGCCCGATGCCATCAGCTCCGATAAAAGCTACCTGGTGGTCGACGGCTTTATCAACAGCAATGGGGTCACCACCATCAACTTGTCGCGCACCTACGATATCCAATCAGGCGCGGCACCTCCCAAAGAGGGCAGAGCGACCGTATACATCGAGGAAGAAAACGGAACGCGCAATCAGCTGCGGGAAAGCAGCCCAGGTACGTACACTTCAAATAATTTACGCTTGAATACGGCAAAGCGCTACCGATTGTACATCAGTACGGCCGGCAAAGTGTACACCTCTGATTTCACAGCGGTTAAAGTCACCCCGCCCATCGATGATATCACTTGGCGAGCAGTGAATACGGGCTTGAACATCTATGTCAATAGCCACGATGACACGAACCTGACTCAGTATTATCGGTGGGAATACGAGGAAACCTGGGAAATAGTAACTCCTTACAATCCTGGCATTGAATACAAAAACGGTGTCATCCAGGATATAACCGTTGACTATCCGCTAATCTGTTGGGGAACTTCCAGGTCAGTGGATATCAAGGTAAGCAACACGGTTCGTTTAAGTCGGGATGTTGTCTCCAACTACCTGCTCCACTCTTATCCAACCACCTCCGAGCGGCTGCGCGGCACGTACAGCATGTTGGTAAAGCAATACGCTCAAACCGCCGACGAGTATCAGTACTGGGACTTGCTTAAGAAAAACACCGAAAATATTGGTACGCTCTTCGACCCACTTCCCGCTCAGCTTACCGGCAATGTCAGGTGTGTTGATGATGCCTCCGAGTTGGCGTTAGGCTACGTTGGCGTACACTCGGTGGAGGTAAAGCGCCTCTTCATCCGCAATTCAGAATTACCCCGTACCTGGCCCATTAAGTCAGGGTATGAGGGTTGCACCCCGCCTGATACTGTTTTTATCGTCGGTCCTGATATACGCGTTCCTCCCGCGCAGATCCTCCAGAGTGCCTTTGGCGGGCCCAATTACCTGCCTATTGGTCCCCATTTTGATCCCACAAGCGGACTCTTAATTGGCTATACCGCCAAGAACCGGGATTGTATTGACTGTCGCACACGCGGCACGGCAATCAAGCCGAGCTTCTGGCCTTAGGGTTTTCGGTAAATTTTATGCGCTATACATCATGAGTGTATCTAAGAAGTGGGGGCGTCTATACGCCTATCTAGCACTGCTGCTATGGCTGGCTACGGTCGGAACAGCTTACTGCCAGGTGGATTCTTTAGGTGGGCTGACTGGAAAGCTGAGCCGCTACCAGAAAGCGGCTTTGCCCGAGAAGCTATTCCTGCATCTCGACCGCCCGGTGTACAGCAGTGGCGAGACGATGTGGTTTAAGGTTTATGCCGTTGATGGCACCTATTCCAAGCCGCTGGCTTTGAGTTCGGTGGCCTATGTGGAAGTGCTGGATAAAGCGCGCCGGCCCGTATTGCAAGGCAAAATCGAATTGAAGGAAGCCACCGGCCAGGGCTCGTTTACGCTTCCCGCTTCACTGGCCTCGGGCTGCTACACCGTGCGAGCATACACCAACTGGATGAAGAACTTCGACCCGGAGTACTACTTCCACAGCTCCGTAACCGTGATTAATACATTCACGGCCTCGGGCGCGGTGGCCGACAAAGATTCTGCCGCCTATGATGTGCAGTTTTTTCCGGAGGGTGGCAATCTGGTACAGGGGCTTAGCAGCAAGGTAGCCTTCAAGGTAACCTCCAAGGCGGGCAAGGGCGCGGCCGCGGAAGGCAAGGTGCTAAACCAGAACGGCCAAGTAGTGGCCTCCTTTAAAACGCTACGCTTCGGCATGGGTAATTTTACGTTCACGCCGGAAGCGGGTAGCACTTACACCGCCGTAGTTGCTTTGCCCAAAAACCAAGTGGTCAGGCGCCCGCTACCGCGCGTATATGAGCAAGGCTACGTGATGCGCCTGGAAAACAGTGGGGCCGAGGCACTGACTTTTTCGGTGAGCAGCACGAGCACTGCCCCCGAGACAATTTACTTGTTGGGCCACTCGCGGCAGAAGGTTTCGGTGGCGGCCCGCACACAGCTGATAAATGGGCGGGCGGTATTTGCGGTCAACAAAAACGAGCTGGTAGATGGCATTTCGCACTTCACCGTGTTTAGCGCCGAGCAGAAGCCCCTGTGTGAGCGACTGTATTTTCAGTTGCCTAAACAGAAGCTCACCATTACCACCCGCCCCGACAAAAGCCAGTATACCACCCGTGACAAAGTGAGCGTGGAGGTAGCTACCGCCACTCAGCCAGAACGCGCCAGCCTGTCGATGGCCGTGTACCGCCTGGATTCCCTGACAATGGCCCCCACTCCCGACATCAACAGCTACCTGTGGCTGGCCGCCGACCTGCGGGGTACCATCGAAAACGCCGGCTACTACTTTACGGCCACCGGCCCGGACCTCCCGGAAGCCACCGACAATTTGATACTCACCCAAGGGTGGAGCCGTTTTAGGTGGGAGCAAGTGCTGGCGCCTACGCTAGCACCCTTCGATAATCTGCCCGAGCTGTACGGGCCGCTCGTGCAAGCCCGCGTACTACAGGAAGGCACCAATCGGCCTTCGTCAGGAGTTGTCACGTATCTGTCCGTTCCTAGCCGCCTTACTCGCCTCACCAACGGCATCAGCAATGCGGATGGCGTTGTGCAGTTCGAGCTAAGTGATTTTTATGGTTCCAAGGACGTGGTAGTGCAGGCGCACTCGCAGCAGAACAACAATTACCGCGTCGAACTGCTGCCGGCTTTTTCCGGGCAATACGCCGCTCGTGCGGTGGCACCTTTTGTTCCGCTTACGCGCTTGCAACAGGACTACGCCAAGCGGCATTTTCAAAGCCAGGTGCAAAGCCTGTATGCCCGCAAGTACGAGAACCGCTACACTGCCCCACCCGTCGATAGTCTACCGTTTTTTGGCAAACCCGACGAACAGTATTTCCTCGACAAATACACCCGTTTCAAGGTACTGGAGGAAGTGATGCGCGAATATGTACCGGGCGTGGTAGTCCGAATCCGGGACGACGGCTTTCACTTCCTTGTCATCGATAAGGTCAACAAAACGGTACTCACCGAAAACCCCATGGTGCTGCTCGACGGGGTGCCTATCTTCAATATCAACAAGATCATGAAGATGGACCCCCTGAAAATTCAGAAGCTGGAAGTAATTGACAGCCGGTACCTGCACGGCGCGGCCCTGTACAGCGGCATCGTTAGCTACACCACCTACAAAGGCGACCTGGAAGGCTTCCTCCTCGACCCAGGGGTATTGGTGCAACAGTACGAGGGCCTACAGGGCCAGCGCGAGTTCTACGCCCCGCGCTACGACACGCCCCAAGCCAAGCAAAGCCGCCTGCCCGATATGCGCAACCTGCTGTATTGGAACCCGGCTATTACGTCCAGTAGCGGCGAGCCTAGCAAACTAGAGTTTTACACCGGCGACCAAGCCGGACGCTACATGGTAGTAGTACAAGGCCTCTCTGGCAAAGGAGCCGCGGGCAGCACTAGTTTCACCTTTGAGGTGAAGCAGGCACTCTAGTAATTGTTGTTAGGTGGGGTCTGCTTTTTACTTGTCTTGTATCACTGCCGACAATCAGTAAAATCTTGTCTTCTCTGTTACAAAAACCACCTCGGCTTTTGCCAAAGGCGGTTTTTGCTGTTATTGGGTTTAACCCTAAGCCGCTATGCCGCTTTCTACAGCCGCACGTCAGAAAGCTAGGTTAAGCTGCTTTTTGTTGCCTTATAAATTATCCGACCAATAAAACTACCCGTTAAGCTTTCTGACGCCTCTCTCTTGTATTCTACCTTCGCCTTATGACCGATACGCCCGCTCCCACTACTCCCGCCAAAAAGCTCTTCCTGCTCGACGCCTTTGCCTTAATTTACCGCGCCCACTTTGCGTTCAGCAAGAATCCGCGCGTCAACTCCAAAGGCCTTAATACTGGTGCTATTCTCGGCTTCACTAACACGCTAGTGGAAGTGCTCCAAAAGGAAAAGCCCACCCATATCGGCGTAGCCTTCGACGCGCAGAAAAAGACCTTCCGCCACGACAGCTTTGCCGACTATAAGGCGCAGCGCCAGGCTATGCCCGAGGACATTGGTACGGCCATTCCTTACATCAAGAAAATCATTCAGGCCTTCCACATCCCCATTCTAATGGTGGATGGCTTCGAGGCCGACGACGTAATAGGCACACTAGCACAGCGGGCCGAAGCGCAGGGTTTCGAGGTGTTCATGATGACGCCCGACAAAGATTACTGCCAGCTGGTAACCGATAAAATTAAGATCTACCGGCCGGCCTTCATGGGCAACGCAGCCGAGGTACTCGACGTGGCCCACGTGCTTCAACGCTTCGAGATTGAGCGCGTCGAGCAGGTGATTGATATCCTAGGCTTGCAGGGCGATGCTTCCGACAACATTCCCGGCATTCCCGGCATTGGCGAGAAGACCGCCAAAAGCTTGATTCAGCAGTTCGGCTCCGTCGAAAATTTGATTGCCAATTCCGACCAGCTCAAGGGCAAGCAGCAGGAAAACGTGCGCAACTTTGCTGAGCAAGGCCTAATGAGCAAGGAGTTGGCTACCATCCACGTTAATGTCCCGATTGATTTCGAGGCCGACAAGCTGGTGCTCGATAGTCCCGACGATACGCAGCTTCGCAGCTTGTTCGACGAGTTGGAGTTTCGGCAATTAGCAGCTCGTATTTTGGGTGGCGGTGAGAAGGCCACCGCACCAGCAACCGCCGCTGACCGCGCCAATCCACGGTCCAGTTCACGCCGGCCAAAAGTGCCGGCCGGGCAAGCCAGTTTGTTTGGCAACAGTTCCGATGCCGCCGTGGCTATCAGCGCCGAGGAAGGCGAAACCGGCAGCTTCGGTGCCCCCGCCGGGCCGCGCCTCACCCTCGCCGATGTACCCCACCAGTACCACCTCATCGACACGCCTGAGCTGCGCCAGTCCCTGCTAAGCTTCTTGCTCCAGCAAACCGAAGTCAGCTTCGACACCGAAACCACTGGGCTCGATACCATGACGGCGCGCCTTGTGGGGCTTTCCTTCTGCTGGCTGCCGGGCGAAGCCTACTACGTACCCGTTCCTCAAGACGACCACGCCGCCGCGCAGGCATTAGTAGACGAGTTTCGGCCGTTTTTCGACGCGACGGGCATCCTCAAGATTGGCCAAAACATCAAGTACGACCTTACCATTCTGCGGCACTATGGCGTCGAGATTCAGGGGCCGCTCTTCGATACCATGCTGGCGCACTACCTGCTCGAGCCCGACATGCGCCACAACATGGACGTGCTGGCCGAAACTTACCTGCATTACACGCCGGTAGCTATTACCTCGCTCATCGGTAACAAAGGCAAAAACCAGAAGACCATGGCCGACCTTCCGCCGGCCGAAGTATCGGACTATGCCTGCGAAGATGCCGACGTAACCTTGCAACTCAAGCATGTGTTCGAGCCCATGCTGAAGGAAGTGGGCTTGTTGGACTTGCTGACCGAGGTGGAAAACCCGCTGGTGCCGGTGCTGTCGGCCATCGAGTACGAAGGCGTAAAGATTGATTCCAGCGCCATGGGCGAGTATTCCACCGAGTTGCAAGGTTATATTGTAGACATCGAGAAGCAGATTTTCACGGCGGCCGGACAGGAATTCAATATTGGCTCACCAAAGCAGCTCGGCGAAATCCTGTTTGATAAGCTCGGCTTAGGCGGCGGCAAAATCAAGAAAACCAAAACCGGCCAGTATGCCACCGGCGAGGAAATTCTGAGCGTATTGGCCGCCGACAACCCGGTGGCCGGCCTGATTCTGGAACACCGCCAGCTGACTAAACTTCGCTCCACCTACGTGGAAGCTTTGCCGCAGTTGGTGTGCGAGTTGGATGGCCGCGTACATACCAGCTTCAACCAAGCCGTTACGGCCACCGGCCGCCTCAGCAGCACCAACCCCAACCTCCAAAACATCCCGATTCGCACCGAAAAAGGCCGCGAAATCCGCAAAGCCTTCGTGCCCCGCGACGCCGCCCACGTGCTGCTAGCCGCCGACTACTCCCAAGTAGAGCTCCGCATCATGGCCGATTTTTCGGGCGACAAAACCATGATTGAAGCTTTCCGGCAGGGCCAGGACATTCACACCAGCACGGCCAGCAAAGTGTTCCACGTGCCCTTGGACCAGGTAGACGGCGAAATGCGCCGCAAAGCCAAAACCGTTAACTTCGGCATCATCTACGGCATTTCATCGTTCGGACTGGCTCAGCGCATTGGCATCTCGCGCAAGGAAGCCACCGAAATCATTGAGACGTATTTCGAGGAGTTTTCGGCCGTGAAGAAGTTCATGGACGAGAGCATCAACAAGGCCCGGGAGCTGGAATATGCCACCACTTTGCTCGGCCGCCGCCGCTACCTGCGCGACATCAACTCGCGCAACGCCACCCTGCGCGGCTACACCGAGCGCAACGCCATCAACGCTCCCATCCAAGGCACCGCCGCCGACATCATCAAGAAGGCCATGATTAACATTCATGCCTGGCTGCGCGAAGAGAAACTAGCTACCCGCATGATCCTGCAGGTGCACGACGAACTGGTTTTCGACGCTGTGAAAGAGGAAATTGACTACATCACGCCCAAAGTGAAAGAGCTGATGACCACCGCCCTGCTCCTCCCCCGCGGCGTGCCCTTGGAAGTGGAAGTGGGCACCGGCAATAACTGGCTACAGGCGCATTAAAAAGAGTTGAAAGGTTCGATAACAGAAAACCCGGCCAAGACACTAGGCCTGTCTTGGCCGGGTTTTCTGTTATTGGTGCTTCATTTCCACCGTTGATACCCGCGTGGTGCCCGAGCCCACGGTTGCGGTAGCCGATAGTTTCAGCGAGCTGTTAGTGAGTTCGGTTACTTGCCACGTGCCTACTAGCACCATCCCACCCGAGGTAGAGTTGGTAATCGTAATCGTTTCCACATCGCCTGTTTGCGACCAGGTGCCAAGGGCAACGGGGGGAAGGTTTGTGGCATTAGAACAAATGAGCTGGTTGCGTTCTTCCGCGTAGGACTTGTCTTCCAAGAATCTGAAGAAATCATCCTCATCACAGGGCTCTATCAGGCTTCTGGCCGGTTGCGTACCGGTTTGAGAGACGAAGCTGATCAGGCGCCACTCGCCCGAAGCAAGGATTTCGCTCCGAGTTTCTTCTTCCTCATCTCCGCCCAAAAGGCCACAGCCTCCGGTAAATGCGCTGCTAGCTAGCAGCAAAGCCAAGTAAATACGTTTCATGCAATAGGTTGAAAAGGTGAAAAGCAGTTGCGCTACGAAAGTAGATAGCTTGAGTGGCGGCGGAAATACCTAGTAATAGGTATTTTAACTACGCAGGAATCAGCTGTTTTTCAGTATGGTGAGTTGTGAGCCCACTTTCCTTTTATATTTCCTATTTGCGGCAATAGTACATGAAGGATGGCTATTAGACGGAATTACTGCCAACAGCTGGGCAACCGTACTACCCAACTGCTAGCTATTGACGTCCTACTTTTTTCCGTTCTTTGCAACCACAAACATCCGGTCACCGAAGCGGCCGGTAAGTTGGTTGAGCCAGTAGGTGGGATATTGTGCCAGTAGCTTGCTGGCTTGCTCCACCGGATTGCCACCTAGCCTGATTTGCTGGGGTTTCTTGACCGGATTCAGTAAGTCGACCACCTCGAACTTGTGCTTGGCCAGCAACTTGCGGATGGTAGACGGCGTGAATTCGTAGAGGTGGTAGGGTGGTATATCCATGCGGCGCTGCCGCCCGAGGGCACCATAAACAGCAAACCCGGTCCGCATACTCGGCAGGTTGAGCACGCTCGGTAGAGCCAGCACCAACAGCCCGCCCGGCGCCAGAATGCGCCCAAACTTAGCCACGGCCGCTGATGGTGACAGCAAATGCTCTAGCACGTCGCCGAGGTACGCTAAGTCGAATTGGTTTTCGTGAAAATCTTCGGTGGTTTCGATGTTGCCGGTCACGACGGGCAGGCCAAGCTCACGGCGGGCAAAGTCGGCCGCGTGGGCTGATATTTCGAGGCCATGCGTTTCCCAGCCCAGGCTTTGCAAGCTCTTGAGCGTGTAGCCCGGCCCGCAGCCCACCTCCAGGTACCGGAACTGGCGGCTAGGGTAGTGGCGCATCATATAGTCGGTGAACTTGTCGGCGCGGGGCTGGCTGAGGTCGATGGTGGCGCCTTCCTCGATGAACTTGCGGTCCTGGGCGGTGCGGTCGTAATTGGGGCGCTCGGTAAAGTACTCTTTGCCGTAGAGCCGCTCCAGCTGCGCTGGCGTCGGCTGCGGGTCTAGAAACACCAGCTCACAGTTTTGGCACTGCGTGCCCTGCAGGCGCTGGCCTTCAAAAACATAGTAGAAAGGACGCGGCCGAAACGCCGTATGCCCGCATAAGTCGCAAGTGCGCATAGTCTCGAAATCAAACCAAGAGGCAAGTTCGCACTTATCCGCGAAACCCGCGGGTGGGCTTTGCCTGTTTAACTGATAGTCTGTTTCGCCATTGCCCTTCCGGCGCAGAAGGAATCAGGATAAGGTCGTTAGATGAGGTTTAACTTAAATTCCTCCTGCGTTGAAAGGACAATGGTTCTGTTGAATGAATTCGGAAGGCAACGCAGGCACTGATGCTGGCAGCTACTGCACCTGATCAAGCCGATTACACGTGCGCTTAGCTGCTTTATTTTGGTATGACAGACGTTAGCAGACGTCCTCACTTGTTTTGAAAAATTGAATATGGTTGATGTAGTTGTGATTGGGGCGGGGCCGGTGGGCTTGGCCTGCGCTTTGGAAGTACAGCGGGTTGGCCTTACGGCCGTAGTGGTCGACAAGGGCGCTTTGGTGAATTCCATTATTGGCTACCCCACCAACATGGAGTTTTTCTCGACGCCCGAACTACTGGAAATTGGCGGCCACCCGTTCCCGGTCAGCAGCTACAAACCGTTGCGCGAAGACGGCATCGACTATTACCGCCGAGTGGCTCAGACCGAAAACCTCGACCTGCGCCTCTACGAACGAGTTACAGGATTGGAGGGCGAGCCCGGCAACTACGAAATCGTGACCGAGAAAGGGCGCATCAACTGCCGCTACGTAGTTGTAGCTACCGGCTTCTACGATGTACCCAACTACCTCAACGTGCCCGGCGAAGACCTGCCGCACGTCAGCCATTACTACAAGGAGCCGTATGCCCACGCCCACCAAGACGTGGTAGTGGTTGGCGCCAAAAACTCCTCAGCCAAGGCCGCGCTGCAACTGCTACGCGCCGGTGCCCGGGTGACCATGGTGATTCGCGGCGCGGAAATCAGCAACTCCGTGAAGTACTGGATTCGGCCGGACTTACTGAACCGCATCAAGGAAGGCCGCATCAAGGTGCACTTCAACGCCACCATCCAGCGCATCCTTACCGATACCGTGAAGCTCGATACGCCGGAAGGCCCGCTTACTATCCCGGCCAACTACGTGTACGCCCTCACCGGCTACCACCCCGACTTCAGCTTCCTGACGGCCCTTGGTATCACCTGCCAGCTCGACGCTGCCCAAACCCCCACCCACGACGCCGAAACGCTGGAAACCAACCGCCCCGGCGTGTACCTGGCCGGCACCGTATGCGGCGGCCTCAATACCAGCCGCTGGTTTATCGAGAATGGCCGCTACCACGCCCAGGTCATTGCCGCGCATCTGGCAGGTCAACCGGCGCCCGCGCTGCCCGAAGTCTTGCAGCCGGTGCAACTCACGCCGCAGTCGTAGCCCGATTTAAAAGCAAAAAGCCCGCCTCTGATAAGCAGAGGCGGGCTTTTTGTTGAGCTACTAGTTAGCGCGGGAACTGCACCCCGGTGTAATCGT
The DNA here is from genome assembly GCF_036387835.1 of Hymenobacter sp. GTDB lineage: Bacteria > Bacteroidota > Bacteroidia > Cytophagales > Hymenobacteraceae > Hymenobacter. The sequence continues at coordinate 36,140 of NZ_DASVSY010000034.1, forward strand.
TTGGGTTGACTTGCGCAACGCGCGAGCCATATTTGGCATTGATGGCCTTGATCATCTCATTGGCTATGATGGCGTAACCGCGGGAGGTAGGGTGCACCCCATCGAGGGAGAAGATGTTGCCTGTGATAAAGCTCGCCGTATTCGATACGCCGTTGGTAACAATTCCAGACCTAGCCACACCTGCGAAGAACGCATTGACATCGAAGATAGCCAATCCCTTCTCGTTGGCTTTAGTAGTGATGGCCGTGTTGAAAGCCGTAGTAGCAGTGCGCGCAGCAGTTTGCTCGGCAGCATCCAGCACGAACTGGTTGGGAACGGGGTTAGATTGGCCGGCACCTGCACCAACGCCGGCTCCAACCGGAAAAGGATTGCCGGGGGTAGTAGTCCCGAGAACCGCCGAGGAAGTCAGGGTCAACAGGTCGGCGTCCGTAGCCAGGCGCACGACTGTTGCACCATTAACAGTTGTTTGAATGTACACATCCAGAGCCGCGTTAGCCGCCTTGAAACGAGCCCGAATGTCGGGCACCCGCACGGTTGTAAAGAAAGGTATTGTAGTTACATCTGGAAGAGTGGATACTATTCCTTTTGCACCCGTAGCAGTAAGCGCGTTGATAATGCGGCTGTTCTTCAACGTGAACGTGTCGGTACGAGTAATGACCCCACCCACGCCACCAGTAGTGGCATAGCCTAGAACATCGTTGTTACCAAGCCAGTTAGAGAAAAAAGTAGCCGTTGCGGCCTCAGCTTTTATACGCTGGAAGTAGCTCTGGGTAGCATTAGCTGCGGGGGTGATTCGCTCGAAGTATGCATTGAACGTAGCAGGATTCAGTGGTGTAGTTTGCGAATTGCCGTAACCTGGCGTTTGCACGTCAGCTAAGCGGATATTAGGTACCCCAAAGTTATTTATAGGTCCTTCGAAACGGGTGTACAAGAGAGGAGTAGTGCTACGGATAGCCAAATTATTAGTCACGGAAGCCGTAACAGGAGCGCCGTTGACAATGCCTGTCAAACGCAGATAACCCGAGCCATTTTCCTGGCCAGTTTGAAAAAGTGGCTGTACAAAGTCGCCGCCCCCGACAGCCCGGAACTGACCGGCCAACAGGTTCGGGTACGAATTCAACTGGCCTTCTAGGTACAGGCCCATGTTTGAGTAGCCGGCCGTAAGCGAGTTGCCGACGGCAATGTAGCGGGAGAAGTCAGCGGAGCCAGCGCTGGGCTTATAATCATCTTCCAGGTCGGGTTGGCAGGCCGTGAGGCCCAACCCTAGCAGCGCCGCAACTGGCGCGTACTTACGAAATAGAAAAGTAGTCATATGGTGGGAAGCGCCGTGCGGTTAGAAGTTGTAGTTCAGGCCCACGCCTGGAATCACGATGTTGGTTTTGTAGGTACCGGCAATCCGGTCGGTGGTCCCGTTGTTAAGCAGGTCCTGTTGCGTTTGCGTCCGTTTCTGGATGCCAACGTATTGGGCCGACAGATCCACCCCGAATTTGCCGAAGGCGTACGAAGCGCCCACAGTGCCGCTGATCCGGTCGTTGTCGGGCGTTTCGGGCGTTACGTAGCCGTCCTTCACGGGTGTCATGTCGTAAGAGCCGCCGGCCCGCACGGTTAGGCCACTGGTTAGCTTGTACTGGCCGCCTAGGCGGAACGTGAGAGCATCGTCGTAGAAGCGTTTCGACTCGCTGCGGGCAGAGGGGCCCACATTCTGGTCGAATTCAAATACCAGCGTACGGTATGCACTCCAGTGAGCAAAATTGACATCTAATCCAATCGTTAGATTCTCGTTAGGCATTACCCCAATACCGAGGCTGGTGGTAGCTATCAGCGGCAGCGTGGCGTTGAACTTGGTGGCCTGAAAGTTGGCTGCAAAGGCTGGCGCAACATTCGTGAAGGTTACATCGCCGTCTTTTACCTGCGCGTCAATCTTGGAGCGGTGACTAATGCCCACGCTCAATTTATCGGAAGGCTTAAAGAAGATACCAACATTGTAGCCAACCTTATTTTCAGCTTTACCGTCCAGCTCGATGTGCCCGAAAGAATCAGGCAGCGGAATATCGCGCTGCAGGTTTACCGAGCCGTAAGCCAAGATCATCAGACCGGCCCCTATGCTCAGCTGGTCGGTAATAGCGTAGCTGAAGGTTGGCTGCACATAAATCGACTCCAAGGTGATGTCAGTCAGAGAAGTACGGCCTTCCCACCCATTGGCGTACTGTAGCTTGCTGCCGAAAGGTGTATAAACCGCAATGCCAGCCCGAAACTTACCTTCGGCGGGCCCAAATCCGGCGTAAAGGTTGAAGGGCGTTACAGTGCTGTTGCGAAGTTCCCGCTGCTGGCTACCGCCTTCGGCTACAAAGGCATTGCGCGCTAGTGTTGCATTGACGCCTACTTGCACGCCCCGGTCCCGCACCAAGGCCAGGGCACCAGGGTTATAGAACATGGCGGCTTGGTCGAGGGACAAGCCCACACCAACGCCGCCCATACCGTTGTTCTTTTGTCCGGCCAAGGTTACCTGATAGCCGCCCGCCAACGCTGCAGTGCCCGAAAGCAATGCCCCTCCAGCGAGGAGTAAAGATTTAAAATTCATATGAAGAGAATGTGGGTGAGGATTTGGGATTATGGCATTAAATGTAGGTGAAAAAAATCGAGGATAGTAGGCTAGCCTAACAATTTTACAGAAGAGTCAGGACCAGTGAAAAGCAAGTAGCAAGCTGATGCGGAGCAACCGCCGGAACTGGATCAACATCACAGCAGACCAACGCCAAATCACAGCCAGCCAATTTGCGGGCAATATCGGTACAGTGCGTGATTTCTGCGCTTACATTTTCTGGCATTATTTACCTTTCCTCAGGGCCTGTCACCTGCCGGGTGCGTAAGTTGAACTGCTGCCCGGCTACCAGCAAATGCACTTGCAAATTTTGTCCGCTGACCGGCTCGCCCCGGCTGGCCCGCCCGATGTTGTTGCCCTGCAGCTGGCCCCCGTCAACTACTATCACCACCCCGTCGCCGAATACCTCGGTTTCCGTACTGCCCCGCACGATAATGCCGGTTTCTTCTGACAAGCCTAGGCCCAGGCAACTCGGGTGGGCCAGCAGTGCATGCATAAGGCGGCCAAACCGGCCTCGTTCCACAAAATGCTGATCGATAAGCAGGCTGGGCAATAACCCAAGGCCCGGCACGGTTTGGATGCCGCCTTTGCGCAAAGCCCGCCAGCCGTAGCCCTCCACGAGCATATAATCGGATAGGGCGGCGGCACCGGCGCTGGTACCGGCCACTATAAACGCCGGCTCGGTTTGGAAGCGGTGCTTAAGCTGCGCCAGAAACTCGGTGCCACGTATGAATTCGGTGATAAGCTCTTGGTCGCCACCGGTGAAGAATACCAGGCCGGCGCGGCTCAGGCGGTGCAAGGTGGCCGGGGCGTCGGCGGGGTTCCGGTCGTTGACGGACAGATGCCGTGCAGCCGTGCAGCCTAGGTCGCGAAAGGCTTTTTCGTAGGCTGTAGCGGTGCGGGCCGGGTTGCTGGAAGCCGTGGCTACAATTTCGACGGGCGTATCGAGGGTGGGCAGCAAGTCGCGGAGCAGGGCCAGCAGGGCATCATCGTCGCCGCCGCCGAGGGCAACGAGCGTACCGAGGGGCAAAGCGGCGGGCGTCGATTGGGGCATGGGAAGCGCGAAGAGGACGGCCCAAATGTACGGGCCACCTAGCTTTTTGGCTGGAAAGCGTGCCAGCTGACAACGAATAAATAACGGCTGGCCTGTTTTATCTACTTGTCGAAGCTGAAACCATCTGGGTAGGACCTCTCGTTGTAAGTCGGAGTTTGCGCTTCGTGCATGTGTACAGCGACTAGCCTGTTACCTCTTATTTACGGAGAGGAACAGTCTGTTTTTTCAGTGCTGCTGCTACTCGCTAACCAGCTTGCTGATAAATAGCGGAAGCGTCGAAAACTACAAGTTTCTCGGTGGGCAGCTTTCGGCACTACGGCTGGTATAATGGTGGGCAGCGGAAGTCGCCGAATGTTGTTCTACAAGCCCTACAATGCAAGAAGCTGCCTTACTCGTGCGTCAAGCAATGGCTTCGCGCAATAACTACTATTTATTCTGATACAGTGCTGTTGAGCCGCGGAATCCAACTATTTTTGCGCGCCTTTTGGTCACTAATTCCATCTGCCTAGCGAGACACGGCCCTTCTTTTATTCATGAATCAGCACCCGACCACCGAACACATCACGTCCCTGATTCAGGAGGGCGAGTTTTTTAAACTCAAGGAACTTCTTAAGCACTACGAACCGGCCGAGCTGGTGGAGCTGATCGAGGAAGAAGAAGAACGGGAGCAACTCATTATTTTTCGGCTGCTGCCCCTCAAGCTGGCCACGCAGGTGTTCGAGTACCTCGACCTGGAAGTACAAAAACACTTCCTGATCAACCTGACACAGGAGAAAATCACCAACATCCTCAACGAAATGTCGCCCGATGACCGGACGGCGCTGCTGGAGTTTCTGCCCGACGAGCTGGTACGGGAACTGATTCAGACGCTGTCGGAGCCGGAGCGCCGGGTCACGCTGGAGCTGCTGGGCTACCCCGAGTACTCGGTGGGCCGCCTGATGACACCCGATTATATTGCCATCCGGGAGAACTGGACCGTGCAGCAGGTGCTCGACTACATCCGGCGCCACGGCGGGCAGTCGGAAACGTTGAGCGTGCTCTATGTAACCGATAACCGAGGCGTGCTCATCGACGACATTCGCATTCGGGAATTTTTGCTGGCTGATCCGCAGAAGCAGGTGCGCGACCTGATGGACCACCGCTACGTGTCGCTGCAAGCCATGCAAGACCAGGAGGAAGCTATCGACGTATTTCGGCGCAACGACCGGGTGGCCCTGCCCGTCGTCAACGACGACGGGGTTCTGTTCGGCATCGTGACCATAGACGATATTCTGGACATCCGGGAAGAGGAAGACACCGAGGACATTCAGAAGCTCGGAGGCTCGGAGGCGCTCGACGAGCCGTACCTCGCCACGTCTATCTGGGGCATGGTAAAGAAGCGGGCTGGCTGGCTGGTGATTCTGCTCATCGGTGAGATGCTGACCACTTCGGCTATGCACCACTTCGAAGACGACTTGCAAAAGGCGGCCGTACTTGGCTTATTTATTCCATTGATTATTTCGGCGGGCGGCAACGCCGGCTCGCAGGCTACTTCGCTCATCATCCGGGCCATGAGCCTGGGCGAGTTCACACTTAATGACTGGTGGCTGGTGATGCGGCGCGAGCTAAAGTCGGGGCTGCTGCTAGGGTTGATTCTGGGCGTGGTGGGCTCGTTCCGTATCGTGTTGTGGGCCACCGTCATCGACCCCGGCTATTTCGGGCAATATTGGCAGTTGATTGCCATCACGGTAGGCTTTTCGCTGCTGGGTATTGTGTTATGGGGCGCTTTGGCAGGTGCTATGCTACCCATGCTGCTTAAGCGCCTTGGCCTCGACCCCGCCACCGCTTCGGCACCTTTCGTAGCCACCCTCGTGGACGTGACGGGACTAATTATCTATTTCTCGGTAGCTACTATGGTGCTGCGCGGCACGCTGCTATAGCGAGTGAATGAGTGAAGTAGCCTACGTCAACTGACGTGTGCGCCATTCGCGCCGGAGGCTACTTCACTCATTCACAGCTTCACTCACTTACTCATTCACTCGCTAGCTGCCTAACACTGTAGACAGGCGCTGCGTAATGGCGACGTGCTCTTTGATGGTGGCCAGAGCCAGGGTGGCAATGTGGCGGCCGTGCATCTCCATCATATTGGTTTTGGCGGGGGCGGGGCTGGCGAGGTAGCCTTGCGTGAGGCTTTGCAGCAGCTGGTGGGTCTGGAGTTGGGCCGTGATATAGGCTTTGTCGAAAGCGGCGCCGGTGGCCGACTTCATCTGGGTCATCATAGCTTGCGCTTTGGCATCGGGCGGCGGTGGGGTGGTGCCCATGTCTTTCAGAATGCTCACCATGCCTTTGGTTTCTTCCAACTCGAAGCCCGCAAATTGCTTGGCGTACGGATTAGTGGCTTGCGTAGCGGCCAGTTGGCTGCTCATCATCGACGTATTGACGGGTCCGGCTATGGCCGCCCGAAACTGCGCTTCGGTGGTAATGGCGCCCGCCCCTTGCAGGAGTAAGCCCGATTCTTCGTCCTCAGCGAAGGTAAAGGACTGGAGCAGCGAAGCAAATGCCGACATCCCGACGCCGAATGCTAGGCTGCCTTTCACTGAATTGGTCAGAAAATTCCGACGAGGAGTGGTTTCATTTAATTTGTGCATATACATGTTTTTGAAAGGGTTAGGAAAAGATTGAACGCGCTTTCTTTCGATAAGCATCAAGATACCAGCGCATAGAATACTTATCATAACGTCAACATATACAGAAGGTTAAAGGTCGAGCTTGCGCTTACAGCCTAAGCTCAACACTCGAAACCCACTACCGTTTGCCTGAAAAATAACAAGCTCAACTATAGGATTTTACAGGCTGCGCTGAAGCGAAACAGTCAACTAAATGTGGCTGCGTTTATGGGCCGTAAAGCACTGCTTCGTGCTAATTAATCAACTCTTGAGCCATGCCAAGCCGTATGTAGTACGCACAGGCTGGCTAGCTTCTACGCAGCGCACTGTGCCAGCTGCCTTTCTTCCTATGACTGAAACTCTTCTCACACGGCAAGAAGCCGATTTTGCCTGGCTCGATATCACCAGCCCAACCGCGGCCGAGCTGCAAGCCGTGGCCGAACAGTACGACCTGCCCGATTCGCTGGTGCGCGACTGTCTGGAGCCCACTCACTTACCGAAGTTCGAAGCCACCAACGGCTTGAACTTCGTGATACTGCGGGTGCTTAGCATGCCCGAAAACAGCCAGGCCGATACCATTCAGGAGCTAAGCACCAAGATTGCTATCTTCTACACCAGCAAGTACCTGATTACGGTGCACCGGCGGCCTCACCCGGTCTTGAGCAAGCTGCGGAACGTGGCCTGCTCCCCCGGCGAAGAATGCGACTCGCCCGTGGAAGTAGCCATTCATATTGTGCGCTACGCCCTCAATAGCTACGTGCAGCCGGCCATGGCCCTCACCAAAGAGCTAGACGACTACGAGGCCGAGATATTTCTGAAGCAGGAAGTGCCTAACGCCTTGCAAGGCCTCTACTTTCTGAAACGCAAAGCGTCGGCGGCCAAGCAGCTTCTGCTGCTCACCCGCGACATCCTGACCATGCTGCGGCGCCAAACGGCATCCAACTCCTCCGACAGCAACCTGCTCCAAGACACGCAGGATTTGCAAGTGAAAGTGGAAACGCTCTATCAGCAGCTCGATGGGGGCGCCACCAACCTTATGAATCTATACCTCTCGTTGTCGTCGCAGCGTACCAATGAGGCCATGCGTGTACTGACGGTATTTTCGGCTTTCTTCCTGCCGCTTACGTTCATTGCCGGCATCTACGGCATGAACTTCGAGTTCATGCCCGAGCTAACTTGGAAGTTTGGCTATCCGATAGCCATGGTGAGCATGGTAATCATATCAGTTGGTATTTATGTGTGGTTCAAGCGTAAAGGCTGGATTTAGCGCCTAAACTTGCAGCGCTCAACACGGCCGCTATGTTGCACTCTTACTCACTACGTCGGAAATCTGCTCTTCGACTCGTACAGTTGATCGGGTTGGCCGGCGCCGGCGGGTTGCTGGCGGGCTGTGCCGCCGTGGGGCGGCTGCCGGCCCTGGAACCCGGCAACTACCAACTCTTCCGCACCAACGCGCCCGCCCTGGCCGCTACCATAGGGCCCAACCGCGCCGTTTATGTGGAGCAGCAGCACGATACACTGCAGTTTCTGGCGCAGGCCGCCGACAACACGCCGCGTCGCTTTAGCTACCCTTTGCGCCGAGGCCAGCACGTCATTCTGCTTGATCGGAAGTTCGACCTCGATGTGTTTACCATTCCCTTTAAGGCCCGCCCACCGCAGGGGCCGGTACCGGTGCAGCTCAACACCAACTTCAACGCGGCCCTTTACTTGGGTAGGCGCCTCGATTTTTACCACGTTAACAGCCGGCTGTTACTCAACGGTCAGCAAGAACCGCAGATACGCACGGTAGGCTTAGGCTACGGTGTGTTCACTGGTTTGGGCTCCACTATCGTCAACCCCGATGTTACCAACCAGCAGGCTCAAGTGGCCGAATACGAGGGCTTCGTGGTGCATTTAGGCGCCGCCTTTATTTATGATGCCCGCATTTTCAATCTAGGCCTAGCCGTTGGAGTTGATCAACTGCTTGGCCCCGACGGCCCCAACTGGATTTACCAGCGCAAGCCCTGGTTTGGCGTGCTGTTTGGCTTGGATTTGAATTGAGTGATTGTTGATTGTTGAATGGTTGATTGTTGAATGGTTGATTGTTAACTGATGGCTTGCTCTTACGCCGCCTAACCGCACAAGGGCGATCAATCAACCATTCAGCAATCAACCATTCAACCATCTAACAATCAGCAATTCAACAATCAACCATCAAACCTCTTCCGATTGGCCTTTTTCTCGCCGTGTTTTTTCTTGGATTCCAGGCGTTGGCGGACGGCGCCTTTGCTCGGCTTGGTGGCTTTGCGGGGCTTGGGTTTGTGCAAGGCCTTGACCAGCAGATCATGAAACTTGCGTAACGCTATTTCGCGGTTGCGGAGCTGGCTTCGGTCTTCTTGTGCCACTACCAGCAGCTCGCCTTCGGCCGTGAGCTTCGAGGCGAGCTTTTGCTGCAGGGTTTGCTTTTGCTCGTCGGTGAGCAGTTCGGAAGCGGCGAGGCGAAACCGGAGTTCCACTCGCGACTCCACCTTGTTCACGTTTTGGCCACCGGGGCCGCTGCTACGGCTGGTTTGAAACTCTAGTTCGGGCAGAAAATCGGCAGCGGGAGGTAGCATGTAAGTAAGCAAGAATAGGGGCGCACCAGAATGAGCTGGCAAGTTGCAAACAACCGGAAGATATGTTGAACGACACAAATGGCGGTTGCTCCTGGCGGTATCTACGAGTTTCTGCAACGGCTGCCGCCTGAAAGCGTCATAAAAAGGAAGCCCCGCCAGCAGTAATTTTCTGCTGACGGGGCTTCGATAACTAGTGGAACAGCTGGCTTACAGCTTGTTGTCCATTTTCTGCAGCTCTTTGTAGGTTTTCTGCGACAGCGCATACTGACGCTCTACTTCCAAGCGCAGTGAACCAGTTAGGGTATGGTCGTTCAGAGCATCTTCGTAGGCTTTCAGAGCCCACTCTTCGCCGTAGATATTGGAGCCGAGGATGGCTTTTTCGTCGGCACCAGTGAGGGCGGCTTTCGTGTCCATCCAGGCGCGGTAGAGGCGACCTTTCAGCGTTTTGCCTTTCTCTTCGGACCCGGTTCCTTCCTGCTGACGCAGATAGGTGTTGAGCTTGTTGGAGAACTGCTGGCTCTGGCTTACCAGCTGCTTGTAGTAGCCCTGCAGCTTGGTATCCTGGCTTTCCTCTACGGCGCGCTGGTAGCCTTCAATCCGGTCGTTGACGAATAGCAGCAGCTCATGCAGCGTAGCAGCCTGGCCCGTCGATTTGGGCTTGCGGTTGCGCACGGCCAAGTAGCCGACGCCTGCGGCCAGCAATGCTCCGCCTACCACTTTTTGCGTGGTGCTGAGCTTGTTGACTTTCGCTAAAGCGCCGGTACCCGCATCTTTCACAGATTGTGGCACTTGAATTTGGGTGAGCATGTCGCCCATGCTTCCTTTATTAAGCAACTGCTTAGCTTGATCGAGGAGGTTACCGGAGCCGTTGCCATCAGAGGCAGTCGACTGATTCGTCGCGCCAGCTTCGTAAATATCGTTGCTGGCTGCGTTGGGTTGCTTAGGTTGTTTCATGATTGTAAGCGTGAATAGGGTGATGTAAAACGTCTTGCCCTTACGCTATTCGGCCTCAATGAGTTAGGTTGAGCTTGCACTAACTTTTCTCGAAACTTCTGAAGTGACGGTGTAGAGCGCAACGTGCAACGCATAGGGAGCCATGAAAAATCTGTCCCGTCTACTTCCATTTACAGAATCTTCCACAGCAACCACCCCAACAGCCCGCTCCGGGCGGTCCAGGCCAGGGTGCGGAGCCAGTTGGTGCGCACCAGCCCGTCGATGGCCACGTAGTCGTAGCCGTGGGCGAGGCGGTTGTGGAAAGGCACCGACACCAAGAACGTAGCCGCCCACACCAGCACAACCAGCGCCAACGCCCACCACACGGCCGCCCCCAAGCTCCGCCCCTGCCAAGCCAGCCACGCCGCCAGCGCCAGTTCCAACAGCATCGGGCCCATTACCACCCAACTCATGCGGTTGGAATGCTGCTGATGGAAGGCCACAAACTTATCGGGCGCTACGTGGGCGAAGCTCGGATAATGCACCACCTGCACCGTCCAGATGAGCCCCGTCAGGTAAGCCGCCAGCGCGAAATTGAGGAGCAAGAGTAGCTTAAGCGACATAGATTTGATTAAGGAGTAAGAACTATGGATTGACAGACGCTAGCAGCCTGGCCTGCAGAGGCGCAGCCGAAGTATCTCGCCTGCTGACGCGGGAGTAGTACTAGCGGTTACGGAGTTGTATCGTCCTTCGTGGTTGCCTCACCCCCCTAGCCCCCTCTCCCGTGGAGAGGAGGAACTAGCGTTTAGTTTTTTAGAGTTTATTCTTACTAGCACTAGTTCCTCCTCTCCACGGGAGAGGGGGCTAGGGGGTGAGGCCCACGCCTGAACGACCTGCACCGCGTAGCAGCTAGTACCACACGTTAGCAGGCGAGATACTTCGGCTATGCCTGTGCAGGACGAGCTTTTCCCTTACTATACATTCGCCCTAGCAAGATGTTCTCCTACCCAGTGGAACAATTTGGCAGCAACATCCTGCAACCCGACGAGCTTGGCCTGCTTCTTTCGTTGGTGCTGAATAGATATTTTCACGCTTGCGCTTCTCTCATCTTGATTTCTGCAACACCATGACGTTTCTTTCTTCCCGGCGGTGGCTGCTGGCCGCGCCAGCTCTCTTGCTTGCCTTGGGTGGCTGCCAATCAGGCACTAAAACCGGCGCCGGCCAGCCCGACCTGCTCCAGGCCAACCTTGATACCACCGTGCGCCCCGGCGACGACTTTTTCACGTACGCCAATGGCGCGTGGCTTCAACAGAACCCTATTCCGGCCTCGGAAAGCAGCTGGAGCATCGGCAAAGAGGTGCAAGACGAAGTGTACGCCCGCCTGCTGGCCCTCAATAAAGAAGCCGCCAGCGCCAAAGCAGCCCCTGGCACCACCCAGCAAAAAATCGGTGACTTTTGGGCGACCGGCATGGACTCGGCAACGATTGACAAGCAAGGCATTGCGCCGCTGAAGCCCGAGCTGGACCGCCTGGCCGCGCTGCGTACCCCCGCCGACGTGCAGGCCGCCATTGCCCGCCTGATTCCGCTGAACGTGAATGCCCTGATTGGTCCCTTCGTGTCGCAGGACAGCAAAAACAGCGAGAAGATGGCGCTCTACCTCTACCAGGCCGGCTTGGGCCTGCCGAACCGGGACTATTACTTCAACAAAGACAAGCGCACCACCAACATCCGCAAAGAGTACGGCGGCCACGTAGCCAAAATGCTGCAGCTGATGGGCGAAGATGCTGCCACCGCGCAACGCCACAGCACCCAAATAGTGAAGCTGGAAACCGCCCTGGCGGCCTCTTCGCGCAAGCTCGAAGCCCTGCGCGACCCCTATGCCAACTACAACAAGATGGCCGTTGCCGACCTCAACAAGCTTGCGCCCGGCCTCGACTGGCAAGCCTGGCTAGCGCAAATGAAACTCGGCAAAACAAAAGTAGACACCGTTATTGTGGGCCAGCCGGAGTTCTACCGCGAAGCCGGCCGCTTGCTGCGTACCACGCCCGTTGACGACTGGAAAGCTTACCTGCAATGGCAGCTGCTCCACACCTACGCCGACCACCTAAGCGCCCCCTTCGACAACGAGAATTTCCGCTTCTACGGCACCGTGCTACAAGGCAGCAAAGAGCAGCGCGCCCGCTGGAAACGAGTGCTCGACGACGAGGAAGACGCCATGGGTGAAGCATTGGGCCAGCTGTTCGTGAAAGAGTATTTCTCGCCCGAAACCAAAGCCCGCTACGCCAAGCTCACCGAAAACGTGGTGGCCGCTTTCCGCGAGCATATCCAGGCCCTGACCTGGATGAGCGACTCCACCAAGCAAAAGGCGCTGGTGAAGCTCACCAAAATCACCCCGAAAGTAGGCTACCCCGACAAATGGAAAGACTACTCGACGCTGCAAATCAAGCGCGACTCGTACGCCGCCAACATGATGCGCGCCAGCCAGTGGAAATATCACTACGAGCTCAACAAGCTCGGCAAGCCCGTCGACCGCACCGAATGGGGCATGACCCCGCAGACCTATAACGCCTATTACAACCCAAGCAACAACGAAATCGTGTTGCCGGCCGCCATCTTCGCCATTCCTGGTTTGCAAGACGCCAACGCCGACGACGCCATCATCTACGGCTATGCTGGCGCTTCTACCATCGGCCACGAGTTGACTCACGGCTTCGACGACGAGGGCAGCCAGTTCGATGAGAAAGGCAACCTGCGCAACTGGTGGAGCAAGAAAGACCGGGCCGCCTTCCAGCAGCGCGTCAACTAGATCGTGCGCCAGTTCAACGGCTACACCGTGCTCGATTCGCTGCACATCAACGGCAAGGCCACGGCCGGCGAAAACATTGCCGACCTCGGTGGCATCGTCATTGCCTACGATGCCTTCAAGAAAACCGACCAATACAAGAAAGGCGAGAAAATAGGCGGCCTCACGCCCACGCAACGCTACTTCCTCGGTTACGCCCTCGGCTGGCAAAGCCATCAGCGCGACGAGATACTGGCCCAACGCATCCTCACCGATGTACACTCGCCGGCCAATTACCGCGTTAATGGCCCCTTCGCCGACGTGCCTGCTTTCTACGAGGCCTTCAACGTGAAGCCCGGCGACAAGCTCTACCGCCCCGATTCCGCCCGCGTCACCATCTGGTAGCCCATGCAGCTAACTCCCGGCGAAACCAACCTAGACGCTCTGCTTCGCACCCTGGAGCCTGTGCTAAACCCGGAAGTCTACGTGTTCTGCACGGTACCACCAGGCCAGTTGCTGCTGCAGCTTGCGCCCGTGGCCACGTTCCGCGAGGCGGAAGGCCTAACGTTGATCGTGTTGGCAGACGAAGCGGCGCAGGTCGGACTAGCGGCGGTTTATCCTTGCCGCTGGATTACGCTCACCGTGCATTCCAGCCTCGAAGCCGTGGGTTTTCTGGCCCGCATTACCGGCCTGCTGGCCGCCCACGGTATCAGCGTCAACCCCGTGTCGGGCTACTACCACGACCACCTGTTTGTACCCGCCGAGCGTGCCGATGAGGTGATGCAGCTCTTACACGAGCTGCGTGGTTGACATGCCTTGCATTAGGAGCGAGGTAACCGACCGAAAGCTATTCGAAACCAATCAGCACCTCGATGCTCCCCGCGCGGCCCGCGTTTATGGCTTGCTTAGCATTGCCACGTACTCGCCCGCGCTGCCCGGCACCCCGCCCCATCCAGGCTACCCTTCGGGCCATACTACTATCTTTAATGCACGGGCCATGGTGCTGAGCTACTTGTTTCCAGAAGACACCAAGATCTTCCAAAAGAATGCCAAAGAAGTTGCCGAATCGCGCTTCGAGGCCGGCATTTACTTCCGCGTCGATAACACTGTGGGGCTGGAAATGGGCGAAAAAGTAGGCGCCGAAGTAGTGAAACGGGCGCAGCAAGATGGCGCTGATAGTCCCGTAAGTTGGTGAGCCGGTGATTTGAGAGTGAGGTTGTGAAGAGCGAAATGGTAAGTTAGAGCTGTTCAGGGCCAGAGGCTAGCAAGCTGGTTTCCCTCAGTTGAGGAGGGACTAAGAATGGTTGATAGCCGTTGCTAACGTTGTCAAAGCAATGGCTACGCTTGATCTGGCGTCCGCACGTGGCGCATCAAGCCAGGGACCGGAAGCGTAGTCGAAGCATCTCGTGTGCTGATGCCGGAGTGGTAACTGTCCTGCTGACAACAGGAAGTATCTCGCGTGCTGAGGTTGTAGTGGCATTGGTTGCTACACCAGCGAGATGCGTCGACAAGCGGACGCCAGATCAAGCAGGACGTTCTACATAAACAACGGAGAGTCAACCACCCCTAGCTCCTTCTCAGCTGAGAAAGCAACTAGTTTCTAATGAACTCCTGGTCCCAAACTTTTCCAGTCCTGGGTATCATCCCCTTTCCCTGGCTAGCCACTCAGCTGCCAACCGCTTTATCGGAAGCAACTCTGTATTTCGCTAGGCCCTCGGCGGCCGATTTGCGCACTTTGTTCTGCAGGAAGCCCGACCAACCGAGCAGCCAACCTATGGGGCCTAAGGCTTGGCGCGACCAAGGCCAGAAACCAAACTGGTCGTGGTGCGTGCGGATGAGCCCGTCTTGGAAGGTGAAGCTGGCTTGCACGTGGTTGTGCACGAAGCGGCCGGTTTGGGAAAACGTGTAATGCGCATCCCAAGTGGCCTTTCCCTGCTGCTCATCGGCTTGAATGTCGTTGTAAGCCAGGCGCATATCCTTGCCTTTTTCGCAGAGCATGCGCCACATTTTACCTATCTCAGGGCCTTGCAGCCGGAAAATGGCGTCCTCGAACGTGGCGTCGGGATGGTAGCAAGCAGCCATGCCAGCGTGTTCGCGGCGCTGGAAAGCTTGGTAGAAGCGGTGCAGAAGCTGTTCGTGAGCATGCATGGCGAAGGCGGGAAAGCGGCCGAAGCTCGGCCAGTATCGGATACCTAAAGCTGCACAAAAAACAATGCCCATCGGACTTGCCGTGGGCGTTGTTCTCGAATTCTCAGGATGCACGCTGCTGCTAGGCTGGTTGAGCGGCGGTAGCGCCTTGGAAGGCCGGGACAAACACGGTTTCAACAAACTGCTGCAAGGTGGTTGGGCTGGTGCTGGCGGGAGTGCGCTCTTCTTTCACCATGACTTTTTCCTCGTTCATATTGCGCGTCATTTCGTCGTAGAGGCTGGCCATGTTTTCGGAGAGGCCAGCCTGCACCATGCCCTGCTTGGCTTGGTCGTAGGGGAATTGCACGTAGGGCAAGTCGGGGCGGCCGATGGCTTGGCCAATGACCTGGGCTACCTGCTGCATAGTATAGCTTTGGGGACCTAGTATATAGTGCACCGAGCCCGCCTCAAATCCCTGATTCAGCAGCTCAGCGGCTTTGGCGGCAATGTCTTGGGTTGCGACCATCGGAAATGCCAGGTCGGGGCGCATGGCAGAACCGATGATGCCCATGTGCTGGATGAGGTCAATATTGGCCAGGAAGTTCTCCATGAAGTAAGCCGGGCGCAGGTACGCTACCTGCAAGCCATCCACGGCCTTGAGGCGGGCCTCTTGGTGGTGCACACCTACCACTGGCCCGGTGCCCGCGAGCTGGTCGGCACCGATACTGCTGAGGAACACGGCCTGTTTGAGGTCTGCGGCACGGACGGCATCCACTAGACTCTCGCCCACTTGGCGCATATGCGCCAGCACATCAGGCGCCGTTACGTTCGGCGGAATCATTAGGAAAACAGCATCGGCACCGCGCAGGGCTTCGGTTAGGGAAGCAGTATCGTGCAAGTCGCCGGGGTGAGTGGTGGCGCCGGCTGCTTGCAGGGCATCGAAGCGCTGGCTGGGGCGGGCTACGGCCGTCACGCGGTGGCCTTGCTGCAAGAGGGTATGAACCAAAGCGCTGCCAATATTGCCCGTGGCACCCGTAACTACAATGTGTTTCGACATGGGAATCAGATGAGGTTGAAGTAAACTGTGAACCAGCGCTTTCGGCCGCCTACGCGGTGGCATTTTGCTTGCACAAAGGAAACTTCCTACCTTCCCTATTAGCAAGTACCTACCAAAAAGTCAGGTGCCTACTTTTTACACAGTAATACTGATAATCAGCCACATTATTTTTCATGTCCAAGCCAACTAAACAGCAAGCGGCCGAAGTGCTCTGGCAAACGGCCACCCAATCCACCCCTTTCGACTTCTGCCCAGTGCGCACCACCCTGAACGTGCTCGGCGGTAAGTGGAAGCTCCTGATACTCTCTTACCTGCTGCAAGGCACCCGCCGCTACGGCGAGCTGCGGCGGCTCACGCCCGAAGTCACCGAGAAAATGCTAATTCAGAAGTTGCGCGAGTTAGAGCAGGATGGCATTGTGTTGCGCACCATCTACCAACAAGTACCGCCCAAAGTGGAATACACCCTCACCGAGCGGGGCCAGCGCATCAGGCCGCTGCTGGAAACCATGGCCACTTGGGGCCTCGACTATTTGCAGCGTGAAGGCTGCACCGTGCCGCTGTCGGTCCTGAGCAGCCAGCTAGCCTCCATGCCGCAATAGTGGTTGCTGCTTATAGATTTATTAGCAATGATTTCCGCGGCCAGGCAACGGTTTGGGGCGGGCATACATCTATTTGGATGTATTACTTCTAACCAGTTCTCGTCATGAAAACATTGCGCAACTTCCTTTCCCCTGTACTTGCCAGCGCCTTGCTGCTGTCGGGCTTTGTAGCCACTGCTGGCCGCGAAACGCGCGAAGTGGCCAGTTTCAACCAAGTAACCCTAGCGGGCTCAGCCACGGTGATACTGGTGCAGGGCAGCCCCCAAAAGGTGGTAGTGGATGCCAACGCCGAAGACCTCTCGCACCTCGAAACCACGGTTAGTGGTGAAAAGCTGCGCATCGGCACCAAGCAGGAAAAAGGCATGAGCTGGTCGAACTACAGCTTCAAAGGGCCGGTGACGGTGTACGTGACGGTGCCTAACATTAGCGCGCTGACCGTGAGTGGCTCTGGCAGAATGAGGGCAGATGAAGGGGTGAAAGCCAAAGACCTCGACTTAACCGTGAGCGGCTCCGGCAAGATGGACTTGGGCCAAGTGCAGGCCGACGAGCTGCAAACCTCTATCTCCGGCTCCGGCGACATCAGCATTAACGGCGGCTCTGCCCCTCGCCAAGTCATTCGGATCAGTGGCTCAGGCGGAATGCAGGCCCAGAAGGTGCGTTCCGAAAAGTGCAACGTGCGCATCAGCGGCTCCGGCAACTGCCGCGTAAACGCCACCGAAACGCTGGAAGCCAGCATTGCCGGCTCCGGCAACGTGTATATAACTGGCGGCGCCAAAGTCAGCAGCTCCACCGCCGGTAGCGGCCGGGTACACCAGCAGTAGAAGTGAATTAGCGGTTTAGTGACTGATGTTACGCAGTCGGGTCGTTCCAACGTTCGCCTCACCCCCTAGCCCCCTCTCCTAGGGGAGAGGGGGGACTAACTCTAGTTTAGTTTTAAACTAATAATCAACCTTTTATACTGGCTTCTAAAAATTAGAGCTAGTTCCCCCTCTCCCCTAGGAGAGGGGGCTAGGGGGTGAGGCCCCATCAGAACGACCCGACTACGGAACCGCAGTTAGCGATTTAGTGAGTTTACTATTCGGCTGGGCTGAAACGGAGTGGTGGGGGGG
>NZ_DASVSY010000035.1:0-16065 GCF_036387835.1 Hymenobacter sp.
CCAACCCGCCGATTTTGTTCAACGACGAGACGCAAAGAGGCGTCTCTACACCGTTCGGTGATTGCCAACGCTTAACTCGAGCATCCTCTAAGAATAGGGTAGCGTTGCGAAACTTTGAACATAGTACTGCGCCGCAACACAGCTGCCCTTGCCTCTCGTATCTTCGCCGCATCTGTGTTTCTCACGTTTTTGCTGCCTTCATGCCCGCTCCCGACTTTATTACCAGCCCCCAAAATCCGCGCATCAAGAACTTGCTGCGGCTGCAGCAGAAGTCGTCGGAACGGCGCGAGCAGGGCTTAACCATTGTGGAGGGTCACCGCGAGCTAACCGTTGCGCACGGCGCGGGCGTAGCCGTTACAGCCCTGTTCGTGTGTCGGGAGCTAGCCGGTGAAACCAGAATGCAAGAGTTACAGATGTTGCTAGGAACTGGCGCCACGGAATGGTTCGAGGTATCGAAAGCAGTGTTCGAGAAAGTAGCCTACCGCGAAGGTTCCGATGGCGTGCTGGCCCTGGTGCGGCCCCCGCGCCTCACGCTGGCCAGCCTGCCGCTGCCCGCTGTCCCATTGCTGCTGGTGCTGGAGTCGGTGGAAAAGCCGGGCAACCTCGGCGCCATTCTACGCACCGCCGATGCCGCGCAAGCCACCGCCGTTATCGTCTGCGACCCGCGCACCGACCTCTACAACCCCAACGCCATCCGGGCCAGTATCGGGTGCAGCTTCACGGTGCCCACCGTGGCTACCACCCGCGCCGAGTTGCTGGCCTGGTGCCAGGAGCACGGCATCCGCACCTACGCCGCGGCCCTCACTGAGCAGGCCGTGCCCTACACCACCTGCGACTTCCGCGGCCCCACCGCCCTCGTCATGGGTACCGAAGCCGACGGCCTCACGCCTGAACTCATGCAGGCCTGCGACCAAACCATCATCATTCCCATGCGCGGCGCCATCGACTCGCTGAACGTAAGCACCGCCACCGCCATCCTCACCTTCGAGGCCCTGCGGCAGCGGGGGTAGATTTTAGTGCTTAGTGCTTAGTGCCTGGGGTATGACGGGTAATTTGCATAAGAAGGGGTTTGAGTAAACCGAAAATTACCCCAGAACGTCCTGCTCTATCTGGCGTCCGCTTGTCGAAGCACTCTACTGCTTGGTTCGGGCCCTGCTGCCGCGTGCCGCCCACAAAGAGCGTGTAGCCTACTTTCTGGTTGCGGCCCGAGGCAAACCCATTGAGGTTGCTCTCGCGCAGAGTGCTTTGGTTGAGGGTGATGCTCCGTTCCGGACTGCCTAGCTTGGGCTGCTTGGAAACCAGATTCACCAAGCCGGCAATGGCCCCACCGCCGTACAAAGTGCTCGACGAACCCTTGATCAACTCGATCTGTCGCAAATCCAGAGGGGGCACTTGCAAAATGCCAAATGAACCCGCGTAGCCCCCAAACAGCGGCAGCCCGTTGCGCAGAATTTGCGAGTAGCGCCCCTGCAAACCCTGAATACGCAAGTCGGCGTTGCCGGTGGTGGGTTGAGTGGGTTGAATCTGAGTGCCCGCAATGTCGCCGAGCAACGAGGCGATGTTACCGGGCTTGATGGCGTTTTCCTCCTGTAATTCCTCCTCCCCTAGCACTTCTACCCGCGTAGGCAGGTTTTCGATGCGGGAGTTGGTGCGGGTGCTCGTTACCACTACCTCATCGAGGGCGTTGGCTGCGGTGGCCAAAAGCACGAGTAGCGGCCCACCTGTTTGGGGCAACGCGACGTGCACGTTCTTGGGCCGATAGCCAAGGAAACTAACAACAACGTCGGCGGCCGGGCACATTTTCGAGTATTAGTTGCCCCTTGTTGTCGGTAGCAGCGCCTACCGTGGTACCAAGTACGGCTGCACTCACGCCGGACAAAGCCTCGCGGGTGGTGGAATCGCGCATTACCACGCGGATAGTGTGTTGGCCCCAAGCCGTTGGCCCCGTTGTCAGTAGCAGAAAAAGCAGGATAATCCGTGTTACGCTCATAAGTAACTGGCTAAGTATAGGCTGCTTTCTGAAGAAAGTCTGAAGAAACTGTAAGCTACAACGAGTGAGGCAGCACCGAGCTTATGCAAAATAGCTTCGGGTGGTAAGGTCTTTGCTTTTGGCGTACCCAAACACACGATGCTTCGCCTCGTATTTACTGGTTCATCCCTCAACCATTGCGCGAATGCCTGCTCTTTCCGAACACCGCATCTTGCAAGTGCACGGCCGCGTGCAAGGCGTTTTCTACCGCCAAAGCACCCGCACTGAAGCGCAGCGCCTTGGCCTCACCGGCTACGCCCGCAACAACCCCGACGGCACCGTCACCATCGAAGCCGAAGGGCCCGCCGAATCGTTAGACAAGTTGGAAGCCTGGTGTCACCAAGGCCCCGCTGCCGCCCGGGTCGATAAGGTGGAAGCGGAAGCAGGGCAGGTGCAGGGGTACCCGACGTTTGAAGTGCGACACTAGTTGTTGATGCCTGCTGCTTGTGCAAAGCCGGTTTACAGCCAGGCCATTATCTTGGCTGTGTTTCACTTGGCTTTCAGTGTATGCTTATGCGTCGAATTGCGGCGGGCTTCGGTATTTCCTTGCTGGTAACAGCTTGTTCGGGTAATTTAGAAAATGTTGAAACCACGGCTCCAGCTGCCACGGCGGTATCGCCTGAATTTTCGCGCTATTGGTATACCGGCCAAGCCGAGCTAAGCCGCTACCGGCTCCAGCAAAACCGCTACGATGACATTCACCCCGGCGAAGCGGTGCTGGTGTTCGTCACCGAGGATTTTTTGCCCACCAAGCAAGTGAAAATAGAGGGCGGAGAAACCGATGAAACGCCTACTTCCGTTCTGAAAATGAACCAGATTCGCCGCTTCACCACGGGCATCTACGACTATTCCATCAACACCTCAGTGTTCACGCCCGTGGCGGCCAACCAGTTTCCGCATACCTTCAAAGTAGTTACCTCCGTGCAGGATTGGTGCGGCCAGACGTACACGCAGCTCAACCTGCGCGGCAACAAATATCAACTCGAAGCGCACTCCTACTTTCAGCAGGAAGCCGACCAAACTGCTTCTCTGGAGGTGGTGGAGCTGGAAGATGAACTCTGGACCCGCCTGCGTCTCAATCCTAAAAACTTGCCCTTGGGCAAGCTCCGCATTATTCCCGGCACCGTAGCAGCCCGCCTGCGCCACCAGCCGCTGCGCGTAGAAGCGGCCAGCGCCGAGTTAAAACCCTACCGCGGAGTTGTCTTTAAGCCTGCCCAAGCCGGCGCCTCACTGCAAGCCTATACGCTTACTTACCCCGATACCAAGCGGACGCTCACCATCGTGTTCGAGCAGGTATTTCCTTATTTGATTGCCGGTTGGGAAGATACCTACGATGGCCAGATGCGCTTCGGCAACCAAACCTACGGTAGTGCCAAGCCCCTCACCACCCGCGCCATTCGCACTACCACCCTCAAATCCGACTACTGGCAGCGCCACACCCGCGCCGACACGGTACTACGCCAGCAGTTGGGTGCTACCGGATTCGGACGGTAAGTTTTACACTCGCCGCAGCTCCTTCACCCACACGTCCAACGCCTCAGCCGCATGTAACAGCGGTGGCCCCACCGGCGTCGGTAGGCCGTGCGCTTCCACCAACGTCGAGTCCCACTCGCTCAACGTAGCTTCCCGCAATGTCCAGGGCTCGTGGTAGAGTTGGCCGCGCCATAGGTCAGGACCCTGGATATCCTGCAGTAGATTGGGGCCGGCAGTGTACAGGAAATACCGCTCCGTCAGAAAGTGCGCCAAGTTGCCCGGCTGCGCCCGTAGTAGCAACTTGCCCGGCGTCCAGGTGGCAGCAAACGTGGCTGGCGCCGCGCCTCGGTGGGTGCGTTTTGCCACGGCTCGGAAGCTGCCGTTGGTTTTGCTCAGACTGATGTTAGCGTGCAGATAGGGAAGGTGAAAGAGCGTCCGTGCCGCCCATACGCCGAGTGGGTTGGTCGCATCAAGAGAAAGAAACCACACCCCCGGCACGCCATCTAGGCGGGCATAGGTTCGCACGTTCAGCTCGTGCAAGTGGTTTAGGCCCGGCACGGCAGGCAAGCCGAGCGGCCTGATGCCACTCATCGTGAAGGGTACCACACCGAGCCATGCCTGCCCCTCAAACAAGTCCAACTCCAGCCGCTCGGGCAGATACGGCCGCAATAGTTCGGGTGCTATGGGCCAATGCGCAAATAGCAGCTCACTCCATGTTTGCCGCATCAGAGGCAGGCGGGGGCGAGTAGGAGTGGAAGTAGCGAGTGTAGCAGCCAGCAAAACGAAGAAGCAAAGTGGATAACGCTGCTACAACAACCGAACAGGCAAATACTCACTGCCTATTTGAAAAACAAAAAGGAGCCGCAGCCAGTAGCCGCGTCCCCTTTCGATGATTGTTTACCAGAAACCTAGCTAGCCTTGTTGTAGACTGTCTTCTCTAGATTCTCCACGCGTTGCTTCAGCTCTCGCACTTCCGTTTCCTGCGAAGCTTGCGTATCAGCTGTGCGGTCGTAGCGCTCCGTCTGCCGGTTCATGGCGTCCAGCACGGCGTTGGTCATTTTGTCAAAGGAGTTGCTCAGACGGTCAAAGCCTTCATTCATCTGCACCCGCATCTGTTCCTGCGTTTGTAGCATCTGTTCCTGCGTTTGTAGCATCTGCTCCTGCGTCTGCTCCATGCGGTCCTGCCGCTCAACTATTTTATCGAGCGTAATAAGAATCTCAGCTACTACTTCGGGCAAGTCGCGCTTGTTGCGGTTTTCGGAATCCATAGAGCAAAAGGAATGAATAGCGGAAGATACGAAAGTTACAAAGCCAAGGTCGACCAAGCTACTACAAAAAAAGAGGCGCGACTTGCGCCGCGCCTCTTTCATGAAAAACAATAACAAACGAACCTTAGTCCACTTTCTTGGCGTAGCGTAGCCGCTCGTTCTCGTCGAGCAGAATCTTGCGCATGCGCACCGATTTTGGGGTTACTTCCAGGTACTCATCCTTCTGGATGTATTCCATGGCTTCTTCCAGCGAGAACTGGCGCTTGGGCACAATCTTCGCGTTTTCATCCGAGCCCGAAGCCCGCATGTTAGTGAGCTTCTTGCCTTTTTGAATATTGATGGTCAAGTCGTTGGGGCGGGTATGCTCACCGATAACCTGGCCGGCGTATACTTCCTCACCCGGATCAACGAAGAACTCGCCCCGATCCTGCATCTTATCGATGGTATACGCCGTGCCCGCACCCGTGTCCATTGAAATCAGCGAACCAGAGATACGGCCAGGAATTACGCCTTTATAGGGCTCGTAGCTCTGGAAGCGGTGGTTCATGATGGCCTCGCCAGCGGTAGCCGTCAGCACGTTGTTGCGCAAGCCAATCAGGCCGCGGGCCGGAATGTTGAACTCCAGGTGCTGCAAGTCGCCTTTCGGCTCCATGATGGTCAGCTCGCCTTTGCGCATGGTCACCAACTCGATAACCTTACCAGCGGTTTCCTCGGGTACGTCTACCACCAAGTGCTCCACTGGCTCCAAACGGTTGCCGTTGTCGTCTTCTTTGAAGAGTACTTGTGGCTGCCCAACCTGCAACTCGAAGCCTTCGCGGCGCATGGTTTCAATCAGTACCGACAAGTGAAGAATCCCGCGGCCGTACACCAAGAATGTGTCTTCCTTATCGGTCTCCTTTACGCGCAGGGCCAGGTTTTTCTCGGTTTCCTTGAACAGACGGTCACGCAGGTGACGCGAGGTTACAAACTTGCCTTCCTTACCGAAAAAGGGCGAGTTGTTGATGGTGAACAGCATGTTCATCGTCGGCTCGTCGATGCTGATGGTCGTCAGGCCCTCGGGGTTTTCAAGATCCGCCAGCGTATCGCCGATTTCGAAGCCCTCGATACCAGTTACGGCACAAATTTCGCCGGAGCTAACTTCCGAAACCTTGGTACGACCCAAGCCTTCGAATACTTGCAGCTCTTTGATTTTAACTTTCTTGATGCTGCCATCACGCTTTACTAGGCTCATGTTGGCGCCTTCTTTCAGCGTGCCGCGGTGTACCCGGCCAATGGCGATACGGCCCACAAACGACGAGTAGTCGAGCGAGGTAACCTGCATCTGCGGGGTGCCATCCAAGGTAGGAGCGGCCGGAATAGAAGCAACAACCGCATCCAACAGCGGGATGATGTTGTCGGTCTTCGCTTTCCAGTCGGTGCTCATCCAGCCTTGCTTGCTCGAACCGTAAAGCGTCACGAAGTCCAGCTGGTCTTCGGAAGCCCCGAGGTTGAACATAAGGTCGAATACCTGCTCGTGTACCTCGTCGGGACGGCAATTTTCTTTGTCTACTTTGTTGACCACCACAATGG
The DNA here is from genome assembly GCF_036387835.1 of Hymenobacter sp. Taxonomy (GTDB): domain Bacteria; phylum Bacteroidota; class Bacteroidia; order Cytophagales; family Hymenobacteraceae; genus Hymenobacter. The sequence goes on from NZ_DASVSY010000035.1 coordinate 6,340, forward strand.
GCTTCAAGCCCAGGTCGATGGCCTTGCCCAACACGAAACGCGTTTGGGGCATGGCGCCTTCGAAGGCATCAACGAGTAGCAACACGCCGTCGGCCATCTTCAGCACGCGCTCCACTTCACCACCAAAATCGGCGTGACCAGGAGTGTCGATGATGTTGATTTTTACGTCTTTATAACGCACCGAAACGTTTTTCGAGACGATGGTGATACCTCGCTCGCGCTCCAGGTCGTTGTTGTCCAAAATCAGATCGTCGAAGTGCTGATGGTCGTCGAAAAGCTTGGAGGCGTGAATGATCTTGTCCACGAGCGTGGTCTTGCCGTGGTCAACGTGCGCAATGATTGCGATATTCCGGATGTTCTGCATACAATGGTTTTTCCGGGTGCAAAGGTAAACAATTTAGACGGCAAAAACCCGTGTGATTTAGAAAGTTAACTTCCTGACACAGAAACTAAGCCGTTGCCAACGAACCGAACGTATAGCCGCCCGCGTATGTTCCCTCAAAAGCCGGACACTACCGCCCGGCTTCCCGTACCTTCTTATCTGCTTCAGCACATGCGCTCTTCCCTTCTGTTTCTGCTCGTATCGGCCCTGACGTTGAACTCGGCTTGTTCACAGAAAAAAAATAGCTCTTCCGAAGTTGCCGCCGCCAACCGCACTCCGGCGGTTGCCGTGAAATCAACTACTTCCAAATACCCAAGTCCGAAAGTGGTAACGGGTAAGCCCGACGAGTTTCCGGTGCGCAAAACCGATGCGGAATGGAAAAAGCAGCTCACTCCCGAGCAATACTTCATTCTGCGCAAGCAAGGCACCGAGCGGCCTTTCGTCAACAAATACGCCGACAATCACGAGAAAGGCAATTATTACTGCGCCGCCGACCATAACCTGCTGTTTTCGTCTGAAACCAAGTTTGAATCGGGTACGGGTTGGCCGAGCTTTTGGGCCCCGGCCGCCGACAACAGCCTGAAAGTAACCGCCGACAACAGCTTCGGCATGAGCCGCGACGAGCTGCTATGCGCCAAATGCGGCGGCCACCTCGGCCACGTCTTCAACGACGGCCCCAAGCCCACCGGCCAGCGCTACTGCATGGATTCCGACGGTATGCTGTTCGAGAAAGCCAAGTAGTTTCGGCAGCACCAAAAGTGGAGCATGCCTGACCAAGACAGTTTGGTAGCGGCTCAATGGCAATGTTAGCCATTGGGCCGTTTTGTTTGTTGTGAGGATAGAAGGTTATTCTGACTCCGTTTCCATTTGTCTGTTTATGCCAAGCCAAGTTCAAGACCCTATTTCTCATTTGCAGGAGCAGCTAGCGCCGGTTCGGGCGCAATTGGTGGCGCACGATGTATACCACGCATTGCACTCGTTGGAGGATTTGCGGGTGTTTATGCAGTACCACGTGTTTGCCGTGTGGGATTTTATGTCATTGCTGAAAGCCTTGCAGCGCGACCTTACGTGCACCACTGTGCCGTGGGTGCCGCGCGGCAACCCCGTCACGCGCCGCCTCATCAACGAAATCGTACTGGAAGAAGAAACCGACGTCGACCAGCTAGGTCAGCCTACCAGTCACTTCGAAATGTACTTGCGGTCCATGGAAGAATGTGGCGCCGATACGGCGCCGATACACCGGCTGTTGGGGGCCTTGGCCGTTGGCGAAACCATGGAAAAGGCGCTGGAAATAGCAGATGCGCCCGAGTCGGTGCGGCGCTTTGTACTGGCTACTTTCGAGGCGATTAACTCCGGCGAAACTCATGCTATTGCCGCCGCCTTCACCTTCGGCCGCGAAGACGTGATTCCCGACATGTTCCGCCACCTCGTGCACGACCTGCGCGAGCGGTTCCCGAGCCAGCTCGACACCTTCACCTACTACCTCGACCGCCACATTCAGCTCGATGAAGAAGTGCACACGCCCTTGGCGCAGCAAATGGTGCGCGAGCTATGCGGTACCAATGCCAAACGGTGGCAGGAATGCCAGGAAGTAGCCGCCGACTGCATGCAAGCCAGAGTGGCACTGTGGGACGGAATCCGGGGGGCACTGTCGCAGCAGCCGGTAACCCACTAATATTTAGTTTTCAAGGCGCGGAATGTCGGAATGACAAGTCTTAAGTTGCGGGGCTTCTAAGTGGTCAGTTGTAGCTTGTTCAGCGCCTCAACCAAGCGGCCACTTAGTGCGTTGATAGCAAGGCCGCGCCGCTTCTGGTGCGGCCTTATTTTTTGTCTCATGAAAAAGCTTGACACGCGCTTTATTATAGCCGCGCTGCTGGTCGGTTCGAGCGGCTTGACTACGGCCTGCTTTACGTCGGAGAGTGCCGCGGAAGTGGAGCGCCCGGTGCTGCCAACCCAAATCACAACCGACGCTGAGCGGCAGGCTGCCTACAACAGTGGGGCTGGCTATGGGGGCTCGGTGCCCGACGCTACGCCCGGCCGCGTCCGGCCCGGTGAGCAGGCTAGTGGCATCAACTCGCGCAAACGCCCCGAAACCCTCAATACCAACGACCCTAACAACACCCCCAACGAAACCCGCCTCCGCCGCCTCAACGGAGGCATCATCGACACCATGCGGCGTCCATAGGTTCGGTAAAGGTTCACACCTGCCGCACCTCCATAGCTAAACGGCCCGCTGCTTCCTGTAAAGGAGCAGCGGGCCGTTTGTTGAATGGTTGCTGGAAGTTTACTGGCCGTATACAGTTATGGGGTTGGTGCTGGCCACTTCAGCCGTAGTGGTTAACTTAGGCTTAGGAGCCGCGGGGCGGCTGCGGCGAGGAGCCACCGGAGTTGCTGGCTTGGCAACTGCTTTGGCGGCCGGAACTGCTTTCGGCGTGTTGGCAGCGGGCTGTGCTTTAGTGCTTGCGCCGGCTTTCGGGGCGCTGGCTTTGCTGCCCGGCGTCGCAGCTTTCTGTTTGGAACTCAAGTTTGTTTTGGCAATAGCCGGCGCTGGTTCCGTGGAAATGCTGTCGGAAGCGGCGAACGTACCGTTGTCGTGCTGCCGAACGATGTTGTGCAGTGCCTGTTCGAATAAGCGGGTCGTATCTACGTCGAGGCGCTGCGTGGCCTCTTTTACCACCTCTTTCAATTTGTCTTTTGTTTCTTTGCGAATGCGCTTCACTACTTCGCTCATGCGCTGGTCAAGCTCTTTTTGCAGTTGCTTGGCGGCTAGCTTCAACGTTTTCTTCTGATTGGCCTTCTTGTCGAGGCTGGAATCCGAGATAGTATCAGTGGCACGGGTGGCAGCTTTGGCAGCTTTGCGTTGCACTTTCTCTTCCGGAGTTTTCTTGGCGGAAGCTTTTTTAGCCTTTTTCTCAGGCTGTTCTTGTTCAGACTTTTTCATCGGTAGGAAAGTGTGGAAAGGAATTTTCGGCGGAAAGCACACCAGCAACTAACAGTTGAGCTACTCAAATATAGAAGAAATTACGTACGGCTTTTGTTGTTGCTACCTTACTTCGCCCATTGCTAAGCAAGCCAGCAACCGTAGCCGGATGCCTGCGCTTAGCGTTTTACAGTTCGCCTCTTCGATTCTCCCTCAGATTACTTTCTTTTTCTAATGCAACCTGATCCTCAACGCTATACCGTCACGGCGGCGCTGCCTTATGCCAACGGCCCCGTGCACATCGGTCACTTAGCGGGCGTGTACTTACCCGCCGATATTTATGTGCGCTACCTGCGGGCTGCCGGCCGCGACGTAAAGTTTATTTGCGGCTCCGATGAGCATGGGGTGCCCATTACTATTCGCGCGCAAAAAGAAGGCGTCACGCCGCAGCAAGTAGTTGACAAGTACCATGCTATCATCCGCGACTCGTTTCAGGATTTCGGCGTTTCGTTCGACATCTATTCCCGCACGTCGTCGGGTACGCACAGCGAAGTAGCCAGCGGTTTTTTCAAGAAGCTCTACGAGGAAAATAAATTCGTCGAGCAGGTTTCGCAGCAGTACTACGACGAAAAAGCCGAACAATTCCTGGCCGACCGCTACATCGTGGGCACCTGTCCGAACTGCGGCAACGACAACGCCTACGGCGACCAGTGCGAACGGTGCGGCTCTTCGCTCAGCCCCACCGAGCTAATCAATCCGCACTCCATGCTCAGCGGCAACCAGCCCGTATTGCGCGAAACCAAGCATTGGTATCTGCCCCTCGACCAGTACGAGCCCTGGCTGCGCGAGTGGATAGTGGAGGGCCATAAGCAAGACTGGAAAACCAACGTGTACGGCCAGTGCAAATCCTGGATCGACCAGGGCCTGCATCCCCGCGCCGTCACCCGCGACCTGGACTGGGGCGTGCCCGTGCCCGTAGCCGGCGCCGAGGGCAAAGTCCTCTACGTGTGGTTTGACGCGCCCATCGGCTACATCTCGGCCACCAAAGACCTGCTGCCCGACACCTGGGAAACCTATTGGAAAGACGCCGGCACCAAGCTGGTACACTTCATCGGCAAAGACAACATCGTGTTCCACTGCATCATCTTCCCCACGATGCTCAAGGCCCACGGCGACTATATCCTGCCCGACAACGTGCCCGCCAACGAGTTCCTGAACCTGGAAGGCGACAAAATCAGCACCTCCCGCAACTGGGCCGTGTGGCTGCACGAATACTTACAAGACTTCCCCAGCAAAGCCGACGTGCTGCGCTACGTGCTCTGCGCCAACGCCCCCGAAACCAAAGACAACGACTTCACCTGGAAGGATTTCCAAGCCCGCAACAACAACGAGCTGGTGGCTAATCTTGGCAACTTCGTGAACCGGGCCGTAGTGCTGACCCACAAATTTTTTCAGGGCCAGGTGCCAACCCGCGGCCCGCTCACGGCGCAGGACGAAGAGGTACTTGCGCAACTTGCCGAGTTTCCGGCCCGCATCGGCGAGTTGATTGATAACTACCGTTTCCGCGATGCGCTGAGCGAGTTAATGAACCTGACCCGGCTTGGCAACAAGTATTTGGCCGACACCGAGCCATGGAAACTCATTAAAACCGACGAAGCCCGCACCGGCACCATATTACACGTTGCCTTGCAGTTGGCGGCTAGCCTGGTCACGCTGCTCGAACCCTTCCTGCCCACTTCCGCCGCCAAGCTAGGCGACATGCTGAATGTAGAGAAAGGCACCTGGCAGCAAGCCGGCCGCCCCGATACGCTGGCTGCCGGCCACCAAATCAAGGAAGCTGCCCTGCTTTTCGACAAAATTGAGGATGCTACGGTGGAGGCGCAGGTGCAAAAGCTGCTTGACACCAAAAAGGCCAACGAACTAGCCAACGCTGTAGCCGCGCCCGCCAAAGAAGACATCAGCTTCGAAGAGTTTCAGCGGATGGATTTGCGCGTGGGCACTATCGTGGCCGCCGAGAAAGTTGCTAAAACCAAGAAGCTGCTCAAGCTCAGCGTTGATGTAGGTCTGGCCGAGCCACGCACTATTGTGAGCGGCATTGCCGAGCACTTTATTCCCGAAGCGCTGATTGGCCAGCAAGTACAAGTGCTGCTTAATCTGGCGCCGCGCGAAATTAAAGGCATCCAAAGCCAGGGTATGCTGCTAATGGCCGAAAACACCGACGGTTCGCTAGCCCTGATGCAGCCCGGCCACGCCGTAGTACCCGGATCCAATGTAGCATAAGCCTTAGCTTACACTGGATTAAATCAACTTCATAAAAAAGCGCCGCTCCTGATACAGGAGCGGCGCTTTTTATGAAGTTGAAATATGGCGTCTGTACAACCAACCCGGGAACAGGATGTGATTTAAATACCCTTGCAGTTCGCGCAGTCGTCGGACTTGGTAATGCGCTGCAGGCGGGTTCTGGCGTAATCTGCGGGGGCGAGACCCATGTTGTAGCCTAAAAGATCTGTCTGTACGAAATAGGTTTCACCTGCTTTAGCGGCAAACCGCAGAATACTATCCGTTTTCAAAGGCCACATAAAAAAGCCGCTGATATGGGAGCGAAGCGTAACGATGCCCGCAGGCACGGTCGTTATCATGTAGCGTCCCTTGCCCAACCGACACAACTCCCGGGTGTCGTTGAAAAAGTCGTAGTTCACATTCCAGCTAAGAAACTTATTGGGCCGGTACACGACCACCGTAGCCGTAGGCACCGACGACTGTGCTGCTGCTGAAGCCGCTGTCGTTAGCGCTATACCCAATGCTACCACAAAGCAATAGAATAGCTTAGTTTTCATAGCTGAGGAACGAGTGAATTGCTCCCACTAATATACGCAATTAACTATTTCGTATTCACTACGTTCATGGCGCGGTCTAGCCCAAGCGTGCCGAAAGCCAGCACGGCATCAGCAGCCTTTTCGATGTGGGTGGGCAAATCAATCTGTTCGTCTGCCGAGAAGGGGTTGAGCACGTAATCGACCTGGCGGCCTTTCGGGAAGTTGGCGTCTACGCCGAAGCGCAGGCGGGCGTACTCGTCGCTGGCTATGGTTTCCTGGATGCTTTTCAAGCCGTTGTGCCCGCCCGCCGAGCCCTTGCCTTTCAGCCGCAGCTTGCCGTAGGGGAGGGCCAGGTCGTCGGTTACCACCAGCATACTCTCCTTTTCTAGCTTGAGGCTGGTGAGGTAGTGTGCGGCCGCTTTGCCACTCAGGTTCATGTAGGTGGTTGGCTTCACCAACACAAACGTTTTGCCCTTGAACTTGATTTCCGTCGTGAAGGCGTGGCGACCGAGCTCGAACCGGGCCTCGTGCTTGGCTGCCAGGTAATCAGCCACCATAAACCCGATGTTGTGACGGGTGTTGGCATATTCCGGCCCAATGTTGCCGAGGGCAAGAACCAAATACTTCATAGAATCACGATTTTTTCGGATTAGAAGAATTTCACGGATTTAGTGGACGAATCAACTCCATTATAAATCCGCTATAAAATTGGGGGTATAAGCCAAGAATTTTCGGCAAGAACAGGAAAGCAGTCAAATAAAAAGCCGTCCTGCCAACAGGACGGCTTTTTTGCGTTATCAGATTGAGTGGATTGACTCGTCCGCAAAATCCGTGAAATTCGTCTAATCCGAAAAATCCGTGATTCTACTTCTCGCCTTGCATCGTGCCTTTCAGGGCACGTGGGATGGCTACGGTAGCAATAGGAGCCTGAGTACTGGTGAGGATGGTGTAGCCTTTGGCTTCTACCTTGCTCACTTTAATCGACTTGCCGAGGGCGAGGTCAGAGATGTCAACTTCTACGAAGTCGGGCAAATTTTCGGGGGTAGCTTTTACTTTCAGCTTACGCAGCTTGCTTACCAGTTTGCCACCAGCCAGTACGCCCGGCGAAACGCCTACGTACTTCACCGGAACATCCATTTTCACTTCTTTGCCGTCGGCCAACTCCAGGAAGTCAACGTGCAGCAGCATTTCATTTACGGGGTGGAACTGCGCATCCTGCACAATGGCGCGGTAGTGCGTACCCTCCACATTGAGGTCCACGATGTGAACTTCGGGGGTGTACAGCAATTCGCGGAAGAGGATAGCGGGGGCCGTGAAATGGACCTGCTCAGTGCCACCGTACAATACGCACGGCACGTACGACTCAAGGCGAACTGCCTTGGAATCCTTCTTACCGAGATTCGCTCTTTTAAACCCTACAATCTCGAGGCTTTTCATAAAGATGTGTTTTTGAAGAAAATAACCACCTGCCCAAGTGGCAAACGGGCCGCAAAGATAGGCAATCAATAGTATAGTTACTATCTCAACTCCATCATTAATGTATCCGTCTAGCCCTGCACTACTAGAAAATTGTCCGGGGAAGCGCGTTCTTTGGCTAACATCGCCTCTCAAAACGCTTCAATCTGCATCCTCATTTCTTAACCACTACTATATGAAAACAACTGCTTTGCTGTCTTGGCTGCTGATGCTTTGTTGCGCGCCCTTGTTTGCTCAAACCCCCGACAAACCCAACTATGCGCAGGAGCACTACACCAAAAAGGAGGTGTACGTGACCATGCGCGACGGGGTAAAGCTGTTCACGGCTGTCTACACGCCCAAGGATGCTGCCGCCGGCAAGAAGTACCCCATCATGATGCAGCGCACCTGCTACAGCGTGGCCCCCTACGGCCCCGATAAGTTTCCGGCGCGCCTCGGCCCCTCCGAAACCATGATGAAGCAAGGCTACATTTTCGTGTACCAAGATGTGCGTGGCCGTTGGAAAAGCCAGGGTACCTGGACCAACATGACGCCCGTTATCGACAAAAAGAAAGGCAAGAAAGACGTAGACGAAGGTTCCGATACTTTCGATACCATTGATTGGCTCGTTAAGAAGGCGGCCAACAACAACGGTCGGGTGGGGCAGTGGGGCATTTCTTATCCGGGTTTCTACACGGCGGCGGGTCTTCTTTCCGAGCATCCGGCCCTGAAAGCTTCTTCCCCGCAGGCGCCAGTGTCCGACTTCTTTTTCGACGATTTCCACCACAATGGGGCCTTCCTGGAGTCGTACATCTTCACGTATCCAGTGTTTGGGGTGCAGAAGCAAGACACCACTAGCAAGGCGTGGTACAGCGCGCAAAACATCAAGGCCAATACCAAGGACGGCTACCAGTTCCTGCTGGACCTAGGACCGCTCAAGAATGCCGATAAGTACTATGCCAACAACTTCTTCTGGCAGGAAACCGTCAACCACCCCAACTACGACGACTTCTGGAAGAAACGCGCCCTGCCCGAGCACTATACCTCCGGCATAAAGCCCGCCGTCATGACCGTCGGCGGCTGGTTTGATGCTGAAGACCTGCGCGGCCCGTTGGCCATCTACAAGACCATCGAGAAGAAGAGCCCAAACACCTACAATACGTTGGTGATGGGGCCGTTTGGCCATGGGCGTTGGTCGCGGGAAACGGGCCACACCATGCACAGCAACGTGTACTTCGGCGACAGTATCGCTACTTTTTATCAGCGCAATATCGAGGCGAAGTTCTTCGAGCACTTCCTGAAAGGCAACGGCGACAAGAACTCGGGCCTGCCCGAGGCTTACATGTTTGACACCGGTAAAAAGCAGTGGGAAACCTTCCCGAAGTGGCCCGCCACAGAAGCTACCCACCTCAAGCTGTACCTAAGCGCCGACGGCAAGCTGGACAAGCAGCCCGCCGGCACGCCCGGCACCAAAAGCTTCGTCAGCGACCCGCTGAAGCCGGTGCCTTACACCGAAGACCTAACGACTACCATGGGCTTCACGCCCTTCAACTACATGAGCGAAGACCAGCGCTTCGCTGGCCGCCGCCCCGATGTGCTGGTGTACCAATCCGATGTGCTGACCGACGATGTGACCCTCGGCGGTGAAATCATGGCCAACCTCAAAGTAGCCACCTCCGGCACCGACGCCGATTGGGTGGTAAAGCTCATCGACGTGTACCCGCCCGATGAGCCCAACAACGAGTACATGCCCAACAAGAACATCACCCTCAGCAACTACTGGCAGATGGTGCGCTCCGAAGTGATGCCCGCTCGTTTCCGCAACAGCTTCGAGAAGCCTGAGCCCATGGTGGCCAACCAGAAAACCGACGTGAATTTCCGCCTGCAGGACGTGTTGCATACCTTCAAAAAAGGCCACCGCATCATGGTGCAGGTGCAGAGCACGTGGTTTCCCTTCATTGCCCGCAACCCGCAAACTTTCGTCGCCAATCCGTATAAGGCCAACGAGAGCGACTATATACAAGCAACCCACACCGTGCATGGCGACAGTTTCATTGATGTGGAGGTACTGCCTACCACCAAACCGCCAGTGCCGTAGCGCACAGTAGCGCAACAAGCAAAAAGAGCCGCCCAACTGGTGTTGGGCGGCTCTT
>NZ_DASVSY010000036.1:0-134889 GCF_036387835.1 Hymenobacter sp.
GGCCGCCGACTAGCTAGTCGGCGGCCCTTGTCTTTGAGGTCTTGAAGCTACTTAATCCAGAAAACACCAAAGTCAGTCGAACATCAGCACGGCGCTCTAAATGGCTTCTCTATTTTGCTAGCAAATCACAAGCAATTGATACTTCCTATCGGCTAGGGTGCTTTTAACGGTTAAAAGCTATTTACCAAGCTGTTGTGCAAAGTGCGGGGGCTCCAGTAGCCGCTGGCAATAAGCCGGCGGATTGTGTAGAGCGGGTCTTGAAGGTCGCGCTTTTCGGACAGGACGAAAGCGGCCACCATGCCACGTTGCTTGAGTTGCGGAATAGCCTCCGGGTTCCACAAGCCAAAGGGATAAGCGAAATACTTGATGTCCTTACCCGTGATTTCCTCGAGGGTTTTGGTAGGCTTTTCTATTTGGGTTACCCAGTCTTCCCCCTGATACTTCTTCACGTTGTGATGGTCCCAGGTGTGGGACCCGATAACGTTGCCCTCATCAGATAACTGCTTTACCTGCGCCTTGCTCATGTAGCGCGGCCGGCCCAAACTCACCGTCATCACGAAGTACACGCCCTTGAAACCGTATTTTTCCAGCTCAGGCCGAGCCACCATAAACTGGTCTAGGTCGGTATCGTCGAAGGTAAGCATGATGGGCTTGGGGGGCAGTGGTGCTCCCGTAGCCAGGTAAGCATAAAGCTGGTCGGGCAAAATGGTGTGGTAGCCACTGTCGGCCAGCATCTGGATTTGCTTTTTAAACTGCTCGACGGGTACGATGTAATCTTTGGCTCCTTTCGAGTCGCGGGGCCGCCAGTCGCGGATTTGATGGTAACACAGGATAGGTACCTGCGGACGGGCCGTGATAGTAGCCGCATCGGCAATGCGGCTGGCCGGAATGCTAGCCGGATCGGGTGCCGATGGACCAGAAGCGGCTACCTCGGTCGTTGCTGCTGAGCTAGTAGCCGCTTGCACAGCGGCGGTTCCTTCGGCCGTTAAAGCTGGTTTCGAATCGTTGCAGGAAGAAAGGGAGAACACCGTAGCACAAAGGGCAGCGGCAATTAATGAGGAGTAAGAAAACTTCATGAAATATAAAAAGATGGCCAGACCGCAGGCAAATGCTTTATTTTGGCGTAACGAAGTTCAGAAAAGGCTTTTAACTATTTCTATTCTTCTTGCATCCTACAAAGCAACAGTTAATTCCTCGCATGGACAAATTCCGAGGCACGGGTGTCGCCCTTGTCACTCCCTTTACCCCTTCCGACCGCGCCGTCGATTATTCCGCTCTGCGTCGCTTGCTCGATTTCGTGATGGACGGTGGAGTTGAATACCTGGTTGTGAACGGCACCACTGCCGAGTCGCCAACCGTTACGCCCGAAGAGAAAGTTGAAATTCTGCGCGTGGTCAAAGAACACGTAGCAGGCCGCGTACCGCTCGTTTACGGCCTTGGCGGCAACGACACCGCTGGTATCGAAGCCACTATCCGCAACACTGATTTATCGGGTATTGCAGCTTTGCTTTCTGCCAGTCCCTACTACAATAAACCCTCGCAGAATGGCATCATTGCTCATTATGAGCACCTGGCTGGTGCCTCACCGGTACCGCTTATTTTGTACAATGTGCCCGGCCGAACGGCATCCAACCTAACGGCTGCCACCACGCTGCGCCTGGCCCAGCACCCCAACATCATCGGCATCAAAGAAGCGAGCGGCAACCTAGAACAGTGCCAGCAGATAGCCGCCCACAAACCCGACGACTTCTTGCTTATCTCCGGCGACGACATGATGACAACCTCGCTTGTCAGCTTTGGAGCCGTGGGAGTGATATCGGTTCTAGCCAACGCTTTTCCGCGCCCTTTCACCGATATGGTGCGCCACGCGCTGGCGGGCGAGTATGCCCAAGCCAGCAAACTACTTTTCAGGTTCGTAGACCTGAACCCGCTGATGTATGAAGAGAGCAACCCGGTAGGAGTAAAAGCGGCACTAGAAGCGCTGGGCGTGTGCGACGGAGCGGTGCGGCTGCCGCTGCTGGCGGCCAGTGAAAGCTTGCGCGAGCGTATCGGACAGGTGCTGTAGCAGCTTACTATTGCTGGCCTGTTCGCAGCTTCCCATCAGAAAACAACTTAGCGCAATTCATTGGGGCGCAGGCTGTAGCGCGAAGCCTGCGCTTCGCGTATTGTAGAACAACTGGCACAATTAACGTAACAACGACTATCGTTGCTGCTTGCTTGAAGAAGGCTTCACCATCAAACTTGTTTTGCACTGCGGTACTAATAAGTTGCAGCTTCATGCGCTTGCCGTCGATATTGACGTAGTCGAGCTCGACAAAGCCATAGACAGGATGAAACAAAGTACGCAACGTGCTACTACCTTACGAGCAGCGCGGAACCACCCTCACTTCCTCGCACACCAGTTTTCCCAGGGCCGTGGCAACCGTGCGCTTCCCAATGGCTTTGTAGTGCGTTCCAACCAACATATTGCCCTTCCAGACCGCCCAGGCAGGGTTAGACCAATGGGAGCCCAATTCCAGTTGCCAATCCCATTCCTGACTGGGCACGAACGGCTTCTTCACTTCTGGAAAAGGGCTTAATTCCAGGATATCATATCTATTAAATCGGGGCGGGTGTATCCAGACGCACGCGTCGTTTTCGATCACGCCGGATCCCGCACCACTAGTTCTATTTTTCCACCCAATTGTTTTTTGGGGGGAGTCTCTGTCCCATCTGGTGCCGCTGGAGGTCAGCGTAATGGTATCTGTGACGGCAGAACGAAGCTGGTGGTCGTAGCCGCTTGCCAGGTAAACGAATTCCTTGTTCTTGATGAAAAATTCCGCGTCCTTGGCTGAGCCTGGGGTATTTCCTGCGATAGATAATTCCGAAACCTCAGCCCCCTTCCGCAGGATGTCACCCCCCACAGACCACTCAAAATAAATACCAGCAAACTCGCCTTCATATCGCCCACAAAAATCGATTAATCCGGCTAATCCGCTGAACCCGTTATTTACCACCCACTTGCTAGCACATCGGCGACGTGCAGTGTTTTGATAGGCTTTTGCTCGCGGCGGATGTACGCATCAAGGTGCATTAGGCAACTGGTGTCGGTGCTGATGATGTACTCGGCACCCGTGGCCAGAGCATGCTCTACCTTCTGCTCAGCCATGGCCACGGAAATAGCTTCAAACTTCACGGCAAAGGTGCCGCCGAAGCCGCAGCAGGTTTCATTTTCCGCCATTTCGAGGCGCTCAAGGCCCGGAATAGCGTCCAGCAACTGCCGAGGGGCTATTTTAATGCCGCACTCGCGCAGGGCGGAGCAAGAGTCGTGGTAGGTGTAGCGGCCTTGCAGGCGGGCTTGCGGAATAGAGGTAATGCCAAGCACATCGACCAAAAACTCGGTAAGCTCGAAAATACGGCGCTGGGTGGCATGGTAGCGGCCCTGCTCGGGGCTACCATCAAATAGCTCGGCGTAGGAGTTGCGCACCATACCCACGCAGGAAGCCGAGGGGCTCACGATGTAGCGGTCGGGCTCGTTGGGGAAATCGCCGAGGAACTTGCAGGCCACTTCGCGGCTCTCTTTTTTGTAACCGGCGTTGTAGGCTGGCTGGCCGCAGCAAGTTTGGTTGCTGTTGTAATGCACCTCGCAGCCAACGGCTTCCAGCACTTTCACCATGTTCATGGCCGTTTCCGGAAAAAGCTGATCTACGAAGCAGGGAATAAATATATCGACGGCAGTAGGCATGGGAGCGGGTCGTTAGCAAAGGGCATTAATCCCTCGATAGGCTTTGAAAAAGAAAAGAAACTAGTAGTAATTCTATTGGGTTGCAAATATTGCCTGATTTAGCTCGATTGCCTCACATAGCGCTCCTTCGTTTACGGATAACTTCTCTCCTACTTCGGCGGCAAAATTGATCAGACGCTCAGTGGGCATGTTGCCGGTGAGCTGATCAGCGGCCATGGGACAACCGCCGTAGCCCCCGAGGGCGCCGTCGAAGCGGCGGCAGCCGGCACCGTAAGCGGCCTGCACTTTTTCGCGCCAGGTGTCGGGGGTGGTGTGCAGATGAGCCCCAAACTCAATGTGCGGGAAGGCCGCCGTTAGCTCCTGAAACGGCGGCGCAATGGTGGCGGGCACCGAAGCCCCAATAGTGTCCGACAACGCCACGATGCGCACCCCTAGCGTGTCGAGTTTCCTGGTAAACTCGCCTAGAATTTCCGGGCTCCACGGGTCACCATACGGGTTGCCGAAACCCATGCTCAAATACACCACCTGTTGCTGGCCGGTGCGGGCGCACAGCTCCTGCATCCGAGCCACGTCGTCGAGAGCTTGGGGTATGCTTTTGTTGGTGTTGCGCTGCTGGAAGGTTTCTGATACCGACAACGGAAACCCAATGTATTGGATCTGCGGGTACTGAGCTGCCGTTTCGGCCCCGCGCAAATTGGCTACAATAGCCAACAGCTTGGTGGTAATGCCATCCAAGTTCAAGCCGGCTAGCACCTCGGCGGTATCGGCTAGCTGTGGAATGGCTTTGGGTGAAACGAAGCTACCGAAGTCGAGCGTATCGAAGCCGACGCGCAGCAGGGTGTTGAGGTAGGTTGCTTTTTGGGCGGTGGGAATAAAGGTGGGCCAGCCCTGCATCGCATCGCGCGGGCAGTCGATTAGTTTCATATATAGAAGGGCGGGAAAGCAGCGTGGAGCAGCAAAGGTAGAAGCCCCAACGTCAAACCGACACCTAACATACCAGGCCTACTCCTGCACCACCCCAAACCGCCCGCCCGGAGCATCCAGAATAACCGTCTGGTTCACGAAGGGCTCGTTGCCGAGCATACCGCCCATCCCCGAAAAACGCATCAGCAATTCTTGCCACATGCTGGTGCCCTCGATATACGTAACGGTGCCCAACGGCACCACTAAGGCTCCTAGCTGCAAAGCCGCGGCCGTAGCCACAGTATGCGCCGTCAAGGTTTTGCCCCATGAGTTAACGGCAGCCGTACGGGCTGGCGCCGCCGAGCGGGCCAACTCGTGCCAGGCATCCTGGCTGGTAAGCAGGGCAAAGGCGCTGCTGCCCGAATCGAAAAGCAGCTGCTTGGGTTTGCCCTGCAAGCGCACGTTGAGTAGCACCCGGCGGCTGTCGAAACTCATCGGCACGTAGGTAGCTCGGCGCAACAGGCTATCGGGCACTGCAGAACACAAGCTAAACTGCCGGCGGGCGTAGTCGATAACCAGCACTTGCTTGGCTAGCACATCTGCTCCTAGCGTGCCGATGACGAACGGGGCCGTACTATCGGCTGGCAGCTGAGTCGCGCCGCGCTGCATCACGCGAATAGCCCGCGCCTGTACCTGCCCCTGCCCGAGCGCGAAACGAAAATGGCGCACCGTATCGGCTTGAGGCAGGAGCGTATTGGCCGTAGCCGGATACTGGCCGCGAAGGGCAGCCAGAGAGTTGGCATACAGTACGGAATAGGGCGCCCCTGTGTCGAATTGCAGATAGCAGGTGCGCGAGCAGCCTGGCAGCAGCACGGGCACCAGCAACGCCGCGTGGGGCATGGCCCGCTGATTGGTAGTATCCGCTTCCCATACGAAAGAGCTGGTGGCGGGTAGCTGCGTAACGACGAGTTGATTGCGTGGCGCCCGAAACTGCTTCCGAACGTAGAAGTAGCCACCGATAGCACTTACCACTAGTAGGACCAGCACGGCCAGCAGAATTTTGAAAAGGGGTTTCACGAGTAACGGAATTAGGTTGGATTATGAAATCAAACCTAGCGTCTCGTTGAACACAGCCGTGCGTCATATTACCGCCATTTAGCCGCCACTTGTTTCTACTGTCTGACTATCAGCTTCTTATTACAGCCTAACACGGTACAAGTCGAGGCGGCCTTGGCGCAGTTGCAGCGCATAGTACACAACCGTCAGCACGTTGAGCAGGTAGGTAACCAGGAACACGCCCATGAAAGCGCCAGGCAGCACAAGGTGATAATAGTGCGCTACCAGCATCTGGCCCACTAGCAACACCATATACACAAAGAAGCAGCCAACCTGCCACAGAATCTGGAAGCCTAGCACCCGACGACCTAGTTCGGCCACGTGTTCGGTGTCGTGGCGGCGCGCGCGCCAGAGCAGCAAAGGCAGCACAATGTTGAGCAAGGGCAGCACCAAGAAGCTCAGTGCGCTCAGGTTGAGCAATTGGAGAAATTGTGGGTCGGACCGCAGCACCGGTGGGGCGACCGGCAGCACCGGTGCTGGCGCGGCATCGAATTCGGGCTCCGAGGCAAGCTTGTTCTGCAGGACTTCGAGCGGAACGTTCAGGGCCTCGGCCAGGGCCTGCACCGTGTGGCCGCGGGGAACGGTGTCGCCCTGTTCCACTCGCTGTATGGTGCGCAAACTTACGCCCGACCGCTCGGCCAGCAGCTCCTGTGAAAATCCCTTGCTTTTGCGAGCGGCAACGATGCGAGTAGCAGAAAACATACGAACGTGTGGAGGACCAGTAAAATCAGCCAATAATACCTTTCTTGTTCCATATATACTTCCCGAGCACCTTTACTATATGGTAAGCGGAAGTCAATTCTTCAGTTCAAGTTCAAGACTTCAGGTTCTCTGGCTTGAAGCAGTAAGCAAGGCGGCGAACTACCCTGCTTGATTAGGCGTTTGGAAAGAAATCATTCACACATGCCCTTTCGCCTGCGCGCTCTGCTATACTTTGTTTTCTTTCTGCTGCTTACGGCTTGTAGCCAGCAACAAACCCTACAGGGCATCTTTCAGAAATCAACGCCCCACGAAACCTACGCCCGGCGCCTACGCCAAGCCGGCCTCGACCAAACGGCCTTAGGCCGCGACTGGCTGGCGGCCGCCGATAAGGCCCTGCGCGACTCGTTGGTAGTAACCCTGCCGTTCCAGGAAACCGGCTATTTCGCGGCCGAGCGGGCTACTGCGTCCTCGTACCGGTACCAAGTGCGCGAAGGTGAAACCGTCCGGATCAGTTTGACTTTAGGAGGTGGCACCGAGGCCCGCGTGTTTCTGGATGCTTTCGAGCTAGACCCCGATCGGGCTGCCCCCCGCCCCTTGGCCTCGGCCGATACTACGGCGCTATCCTTTAGCTACGTTGCCGAAGACGACCGCCAGCACCTGCTGCGCGTGCAGCCGGAACTGCTACGTACCGGGCAGTTTACCTTGCGCATTCAGCGGGCCCCTAGCCTGGGCTTTCCGGTGCGTGGCAAAAACGACGTGGCTGTTGGCAGCTTTTGGGGAATGGACCGCGACGGCGGCGCCCGCCGGCACGAGGGCATCGACATCTTTGCCAAGCGCGGTACGCCCGCCGTAGCCGCCGCCGCTGGCTTTATTACCCGCGTAAACGAAACCCCGCGCGGCGGCAAGGTGGTGTGGCTCGCCGATACCGAGCACAGCCAGCACATTTATTACGCCCACCTCGACCAGCAACTGGTGCAGCCGGGCCAGCAAGTGCGCATAGGTGATACGCTCGGCTTGATTGGCAACACCGGCAATGCCCGCACCACGCCGCCGCACCTGCACTTCGGCATCTACCGGGGTGGCCGGGGCGCCGTCGACCCCTTCCCGTTTGTGCGCCACGCCGATGCGCTACCTCCTGCCCCGCGCACGGCGCCCGAGCGGCTAGGCCAGTGGGTGCGAGTGCGCGACAAGCAAGCCGCCCTGCACCGCGGCCCCTTAACCAAGGCTACCACCATAGCGGGCGTTGTGCGCAATACTCCGCTCTTGGTGGTCGGCAGCCAAACCGACTGGTACCGGGTGCAGCGCCCCGACGGGCAGTTAGGCTACATTCCGGCTAAGGCTGTGGTAGCAGCCACTGCCCCCTTGCGCCAGACGGCCCTACCCGTAGCCACCGACCTATACGCCCAACCTCAAACCGGCGCAGCCACCCTCGATTCCTTGCCCGCTCGCAGTTTGGTGGCAGTGCTAGGCGAGTTTCAAGGGTATCGATTGGTGCGTAGCGCTGCGGGCACTATCGGCTGGCTCGCCGGTATCGACTCGTAGCTGTTACAGGTTGCGTTGGCTTCACTAACTGTTCATGTAGGCCGCAATACCTTTCACCCGGTGATTGGAACAGCGCGGCGCAGTTTTCCTGGTGGAGCTGCGCCGCGTTTTTTTGTTGGCTCGGTTTGGCACATAAGAAAGCGGCCCCTAACATTTGTCAGAGGCCGCTTTCTTTCTTTCTTGATACAACGTCAACTTATTCCGCCACAATAACCGCTTTGCGCAGTTTCTTGGCGTAAGCCAGGCGCCGCTCTTTGCCGCCTGCTGCAACGTAATCGAAGCCAACGGCTTTGGTGTCTTCTCGCACGGCCTGCCAGGCTTGGGGGTCTACGTCGCTAGGGAGGCGAAGCGTACGGGGCACAGCGGGCTGCATAAACTTGTCTTCCTTGAAGAAAGTGTTCATACTCTGCAGAATGGCTATTTCCTTGTCGCGAGCCGTGGCCGCCGTTGGGTCAGATGCCAAGCGCTTGTCTAGCAGCGCGGTGGCAGGTATAATTTCTTTCCGCAGCGTATCGCCGGTACTAGTCAGGATGATGAAGCGCGCTTGTGAGTTTAGGATCTTGGTACCTCGCAATTGCAGCACAAAGTTGTCTTTGGTCTTGGTATTAGAGAAGTAGTGAGTTGAGTTCACCGTGCGCAACACGGTTCGATTGGTGACGCGGCCGCGCGATGGATCCGGAACGGGGGTATAAGGCTTATCTGTATTGCGAGATGTGCCAGCCTCTTTATCAGTGGTGATACAAGAGGACACTTCAAACATAAGCCCTAAACAGGCGGCTGCTAGTACTATATTTTTCATTATTACGCGAAAAACTTTAATTAGAGCAGGTCGGCAAAGTACAAAGTCACCCGTCGAGCGGGAAGCACTTGAAAGCTGTAGTCTCTATTTTTAAATCAAAGCTACAGCTAACCCTTTATCTACCAAAAAAACTACGCAGGATTAAATATTCAGGCTTGTTTGACGTTTTCAGTTTAACCTTCCCGCTGTGTAATGTTAAGCTTATATTATGGGCAATATACGGCTACCAGTCAACCTAAGGTTTGAAAAATGCCAATTTTAAATATAATTTTTAAAGCCAGCCCAACTCCAGCCCTATCGTCCAACGAGGCAACTCGGGGTACTGCGTTTGATAAGCAGAGGTAAAGGTATCGGAGAGTCGGTAGCGGGCTACGGCGGCGCAGCGGCCCAAACCTAGGCGAGCTCCCACGCCATACGGCCAACGTTCTATATAAGGTAGGCCATGTTCCGCTACTTGCACCTTCTTGGCGCCTACCCCGGGCCGGTCTTCATACCGATGGGCCGTGCTCATCACCCACCCACCCCACCCCGTCAGGTCGAGGTAACGGCCTAATATGTTGCCGCGCTGCCCCACGTTCAGTCGGATAAATCCTTCCAACTGCCACTGCGACACCACCAGTGACTCGCGGTAATGCAAGGCAGGCGTAGGCAGGCGCTTCTGACTATTTTGGTCGAGCACGTATACCATCCGTACAAACCGTAAGTCCGCTCCCACACTTAGGGGTTCGTTTAGCTTGAACTTGTTGCGCAGGCCGAACATCAATTCGGCTGAGTTGCCGTAGTGCAGCTTAGCACCATCGGCGGCCCGGCCTACCACCGGCAGATAGCCTAGATAAAGGTGGTTGAAGAAGGCTCGATTCGGCCCGAACGAGTTATAAACCGTGTCTTCGGCTACCTCGGCGTGCAGCAGCACCCGTTGGGCCCGCGCGGATATGCTGATCAGCACCACCAGCATCAGCGTTAAGGCAGCCTTCAGATTCTTGGGAAAGCTCATCGGACGGGGTAGCTATGCGTGGTGCCTTGGTAGAAAACCCGGACTACATCGCCAGGGCGCAAGGTGCGGCGCGGAATGCGCAGGATGGCCCGCTGACTTACTTCCATCACCTCGTAGCGGCGAAGCACCCCTCGGGCGTCGGCAATGTGCCAGTACAAGTAACTGGCGGCGGGCAACGGCGGCGCAGGAGTTGTGGGCACCGCTGCTGCTACTGCGGGACTTTGGCCTTCTGGTTGCGTTGGGCGGGCATCTTCGCGGCCGAGCGGGGCCACCCGCGGCGGCGCTTTGTCGGTAGCCAGCTTGGCAGTAATGGAATCGACGTAAAGCGGGAGTTGCTGCACCACAACCGGCCGCTCTACCTCGGGGCGAATAACCACGGCCAGCGCGCTGTCTTGCATCACGAAGTCAACGGTTGGGGCTTGCCGGGGGGGCGCTTGCCCAACTACGTTGCGCATCACCACCGTTGCCTGTGGGATGCCGTAGCCGTGGGCGTAGTCATAATAAGGATACAAGCTGGCTGACTGCTCGATTTCAGCGAAAAGGCCCATGACCGGCAGCGTACGTTGCTGTTGCCAGGCGCAGGCGGCAAAGCCCGCCACCAAGGGCGAAGCAAAGGAAGTACCATCGATGCGGGCATAGCCGCCGGGAGAAGCGGCCAATACTGTCCCAAATGCGGCGACGTTGGGTTTTAGCCGCCGGCTAGCGGAAGGACCGTAAGCGCTGAAATCGAGGTGTAGACCGGTTTCCGGGTTTATGCCCCCTACCGCCAGCACTGAATCGCCATCGGCGGGGGTGCCGATGGTGCGCCAGTCGTCGTTGTCGCCGTCGTTGCCGGCCGCGTTTACTACCAGCATACCTTTACGGACGGCCAGTTCGGCGGCGCGGGCCACCAGGCTGGTGCGGCCGTTCATGTCCTCGGGGAAATAACGGCGCGCAGTATACCCCAACGATGAGTTGATGATGTCGGCGCCGTTGCGGTCGGCCCATTCCACGGCGGCCAGCCAATCCAGCTCCTCGGAGTAGACTTCCCGGTTCATGCGCTCGGTTCGGGCCAGCAGATACTCGGCTCCGGGCGCCAAGCCGAGCAGGGTACCATCGGGTAGGCGGCCCGCCAAACACGAGAGCACCTCTAGCCCGTGCGTGCCACCATGAAACACGTTGGGGGTTTGGTGCACGAAATCAAAAGTGGCCACCACCTTCTTTTCTGCAAAGAGTTGCCGGAAAGCCGGATGCTGGTCGGCCCCGTTGAAGCCCACGTCGAAAATAGCAATGCGCAAGCCCCGTCCATCTAGCCCGGCCTGCCGAAGCGCATCGGCTCCTAGGGTACGGGTTTGCTGACGCGCCAGCTGGCGGTCGGCAGTACTGATGGTGGTTTTGTCGCCCCGACTAGCAACGGCTCTTAAGCCTTGGTGACTGGCGGGCAGCAGTGCCCTTTCCGGCAACTCTATCACGTGCCGCACCCCGGGGAGCTTAACAAGCGCGACAACCTGGGCCGCCGTGGCTCGACACGCCACAGCATTAAACCAGCGGCTCACGAAAAGCACTGTATCGGTGTGCGCCTGCACGGCCCGCAGATACGCCGGACTAACTGGAAAATCGGTAGGATCGGCGGCGGGCAAGTGCTGCCGCTGGCGGCGGGCCTGGGCCGCCGCATGGAAATACAGGCTTGGCTCGAACTCAACACCAGCTTTGTCGCACAGCTCCACCCAGTAGCGGCGCGTGGGTGGGGCGCCTGCAACCCGACTGGTGGTTGTCCACAACAAGAGCAGCACTAAAACCTGGACGCGGGGTAGCAAATACAGCAAGGATATAGCAGATCTAAAAATACCATCAGGAAACAATCGGCCGCAAAAATAGCGCCTAACAGCCCAAAAGAGAGGTTGAGCTTCAACACTTCAAAGCTAACGCAAAACAACTGCCCGTGGTCGTGTTGGCCGACAACTCAACCTTACCTGGCGCCGTTTCAAGCTCAACCATTTTTCTCACTTTTTCTTCTTTCTTATGAACCTGCTGTCTGCCCGTTTGGTACTCCTGTCTGTGCTTGGCTCTGGTGCATTCCTGCTCGGTGGTTGCAACGCCAAGGAAATTGCGGCGCTGCAACAACAGAATGCCACGCTAACCTCCTCGCGCGACCAGTTGCAGGCGCAAAAAACCGCTCTCGAACAAGAGAAAGCGCGCAACGAAGAAGCGCTACGGGCTAGCCTACTCAACAAGAACCAACAAGTAAATCAGCTAAACGACAACCTCAGCGGCGCCGAACAGGCCAATAGTGCTCTTTCGGCCGATCTACGCTCGAAAGAGCAGCGCATAGCGGAAATGCAGCGCATTCTCGACCAGAAGGACGCCGCGGTGAAAGCCCTGCGCCAGAAAGTTGGCGACGCCCTCTTAGGCTTCAACGCCCAGGATTTGCAGATCAATGTGAAGAACGGCAAAGTGTACGTTTCGCTCTCCGAGCAGTTGCTCTTTAAATCGGGCTCCACCAAAGTCGACCCCAAGGGCCAGGAAGCGTTGAAAAAGCTAGCTGCGGCCCTGCAAGGCAACCAAGACGTGAACGTGCTGGTAGAGGGCCACACCGACAACGTGCCCATAGCCAGAGGCACCGTTGGCATGCGCGACAATTGGGATTTGAGCGTGTTGCGCGCCACTGAAATTACCCGCCTGCTTACCGCCAACGGGTTGCCCGCCGGTCAGGTAACGCCTTCGGGCCGCGCCGAGTATGTGCCTGTTGCCCAAAACAATACGTCCGCGAATAAAGCGTTGAACCGGCGCACCGAAATTATTTTAACTCCTAAACTCGACGAATTATTCCAGATTCTGGAAACCAACTAATTATAGCTCACTTATTTCTGTTGTCATACACACAGTGACTTTCCCGCAATGGAAAGTCATTGTTGCATAATAGCCCTATTCTATTTCAACAGAAGGCACTACACAATGCTATTTATTGTGCCCACACTTCCGGATACCAAGCAGTTGATTGGCTGAAGAAGAAATGAATAAGAGTAGTTGACAAAATTTTATTACTGATAGCAGCAACCCTTACCAATAAGAAATTCTTATAGAGACTACAGTTTCTTAACGTCGGTAACAACATGGTAATGGAATGGTCTTGCTGCATAAATTGCACAAGCAGCCAGATGTTGATGGTACAGTTCAATAAAATAATTTCATCTACGCCTACCTGCACCTTAATATCCTTCTTACTTGCCAGTTCGTATGCAGAGTAACAGAAAGATTGTCTTCAAAAAAAGCTGCTAAGCAACGGCTGTAGTTGAAGTGAAGCTACTGCGTGACAGAATAGTATTGAATATAATTCAATCTACTCGTATGTCTCCATACGAATCCACCGATTTAAGCTTCAATTAAAGCTTGCCTTACCTGGTCCGGCAGGCCTACTAGTGGTCTTAATCGGCAAGGGTGGTCGCTTTCTATAGCTGAGCTTCTATGAAAACGTGTTTTTTGCAGGGCTTGGGCTTTAAATAAATCACGTTGTAGTTGTTAAGTACCTAGGCTACCAACTGAGTCTAGCTTGCGGTAGACTCCTTGCCAAATAATAAAACTGAAATTAGCTTCAGTTATAAGCGGAATTTAGTTGCAGTAAATAGATAACCTGAATGCTTTTTTCTCGTTGTAGTTGAAAACTATTTGATATAAATAGTTTTTAGTTCAACTTTGAGCATTAGTTCATATCCTCTCAACCAAAATTTCCAGCCCATGGCTACTCCCGACCTCAGCAAACTACAGCAAATTCTGGCCAGCGCCGAAGATAATGAAGCGGTGCTCAACCAGATTCGCAAAAATATGACCAAAGTAACCGAATTGATTACGGAAATCAGCACAATGCTGGAGCCCGGCTATACGGTTGAGAAAAAAGAGCGTAAGCCCCGCGCTGTAAGCAGCACTGGTAAGCGTCCAGGCCGCCCAAAGAAAGAAGCCGCTTCTGCTGATTAGTTGTTATTAATAAAGTAAAAAGCCGCCCGCAATTATTTGCGGGCGGCTTTTTACTTTATTATCTAATAGGAAGCCAACTAAACAAGCCAATAAATCAAAGCAAGTTTGTTTTAACTCTCTGCCAGCCTCTATTCCCTAGTGGGCAATATTACAAGCCATATTTACTGATTAGATAAATAAGTGACGCCATACTTGCCCCGCCTAGCTCTAGCTCGCGGCGGTTCACTTTATCGAAAGTATCGGCGGCGGTGTGGTGAATGTCGAAATAGCGCTGGTCGTCGCAATTATAGCCGATGAGGGCTTTCACCTGGTCTTTTAAGGGGCTGATGTCGGTTCCGCCGTGGCCGGGGGCAAATTCATTGCTTTTGTAGGGTACGAATAGTGGTTCCCACTGCTGCATCTTCTTTATAGTAGCGGGGTCCGCCTCAATGCTGAAGCCACGGGGGGTGAAGCCGCCCCCATCCGATTCCATTGCAATTACGTGCTGCTCTTTGGCTGCTTTAGCCAGCTCGGCATATTTGCTGCCCCCGCGCGCGCCGTTCTCCTCGTTCATGAACAGCACTGCCCGAAGCGTGCGCTCAGGGCGCAAACCGGTGGCCTTAAGTAGCCGGAGTACTTCCATGCTTTGTACGCAGCCGGTGCCATCGTCGTGGGCGCCCTGGGCCAGGTCCCACGAATCGAGGTGGCCACCAACAGTAATGATTTCGGCGGGGTATTTCGAGCCTTTGATTTCGCCTACTACATTGTAGCTTTTCACGTCGGGCAACGTCTGGCAGGCCATTTCCAACTCCACCATCAGGTTAGAATCCACTTTGAGGAGTTGGCTGAGCTGGTCGGCGCCGTTGGTGCTGAGGGCGGCGGCTGGCACCTTGGCCACGTTGTCTTCGTAGCGCATGGTGCCGGTGTGGGGCTGGTCGTCGTGGGCCAGGCTGAGGCTGCGGACCAAGGCGCCCACGGCCCCACGCTTGGCGGCTTCGGAGGCCCCGATGCGGCGCTGGTCTCCGGCTTCGCCGTAGGCGCGGCCGGTTTCCACGTAGGTGGGGTTCATGGGGCGGTTGAAGAACACGAACTTCCCTTTCACCTTCTCGGCGGGCAGGGCGGCCAATTCGGCCATGCTGTGTACTTCCACTACTTGCGCCTTGAGCTTACCGCCCGTTCCCACGGACCCACCGAGCGCGCAGACATCAAGGCTGACACCTTTGCCTTTCGCGGGTTTTATTTCTGCTTTTTCCTTGGCGCCACGCACCCAATGCGGCACCATTACCTCTTGCAGGTACACCCGGTCGAGGCCGAGCTTTTCCATGGCCACTTTGCCCCATTGTACCGCCTGTTCGGCCTGCGGCGAGCCGCTTAGGCGCCCTCCTACTTTGGTACACAGTTCACGCAGGTTGTCGTAGCTCTGGCCCCGCAGCAGGGCTTCATCGTAGATTTTACGGATAGCCAGCGAATCGATTTTGGTAGTGGTTTGCGCCGCAGCTGGCGCGGTGGCAGCCAGGGCAAACGCACCAGCCAACAAGAAGCGAGGAAAGGAAATCAACATGAAAAGAGTGAAGTTGAAAACAGAGCAACAATTGAATAGCAACTGCCAGCAGCGCTAAAGTAGCAGGAAGAACAGGCAAGTTGCAGCAACACCTACGGATTAGCGGATGGCGGTTGCCACCCCGTAGCGCCGCGCCACGGCCGTAGCGGCCTGCGTAGAATCGCGCGGAATCTTCACTTCCAGCAGGTAATCGTACTCGTTGTCGCCGATGGTGGGCACTGGCCGAGCGGCGTTAAAGGCTTCGGCGGTTTCGAGGATGGTGTTGGAATGCCCCACAACCAGCACCGTTTGGCCGGCATAGTTACGGCGGATGCGGCTGGCCAGCGCGGGCAACTGTTTGGGGTCGTAGTCTTGAATGGGGAGCTTGAGGGCCTGCGCCAGCAACTCAGCGGTGGCGCGGGTGCGGCTGGTAGCCGTGCTGAAAATGGCCGCCAAGGGCTTCCGCCGGAGCAGCGAATCGCGCAGGGCCACGGCGCGCTGCTGGCCCGCGGGCGTTAAGAGTGGGTCGGGCAGGTTGGGCGTGAGGTCTTTCTCGGCATGACGCACCACATAAACGGTGGTTGGCTGTTTGGTTGAGACAGTTGAGCTAGTACACTGCGTAGTGAGGACCAGCAAAGGCCAAAGCAATACGTGTAGAAAGGTAAGATGGGTCATGGCTTCTGGCAGGAAAAGAGAAGTGAAAGAATAGAGAGGACGAGGCGTAAGCGAAACTTGAGTATCGCTATTGCAGCGCCAGAATCTGTTTCAGCTCGGCATCACTCACGGTCAGCAAGCCAACTTTGGGTAGCCGCTGGGTGAGCGTGCGCCAGTTGGGGTCTTGCTTGAAGATAGGCTGGAGCATTTTGAGGGCGGCCGGCACTTGCTGCTTGTTGGCGAGGCTGATGGCGTGCCAGTACTTCATTTCCAGGTTGTCGGGGAAGAGCTTTTCGGCGGCCTGGTACTCGCGAATGGCGCCGGGCACGTCGTTCTTTTCCACGGCCAGGTCGCCGGCATTCATGTGCTCGTAGGCGCGGTGCAGGCGCAGTAGGCGGGCCAGCTCTTTGAGCGGTTCGGCACAGTCGTCGACGCGCAGGTTGATAAGCTGGTCGTCCCAAGGGGCGTCGGTGGCTTTGCCCCGCACCACGAGCAGCGCGCCAGATTGCCGGCCCCGAATGTCGCCGCCGGCAGCCTGGGCGGCTTCCAGGGTGGCTACTACCCGTTCGGCGAAAGGCAGTTTGGCATTCTGCTCGTAGGCTTTGGCCATGGCGGCGGGCACAGTGTTGTTGAGCATCATGTTGGCCTGCACCGAAAACTGGTCGCCTTGCTGTTGCCCGGCCATGTCGATGCATTTTTTGCCGGTGTGCGTCGCCACATGGCCTTGCGCATCGAGGATGGCTACTTGGCGTACGTCGCGGCCTTCGTCGGTGCGCAGCAGCTCATCGAGGGCTTGCTGGGCAGTTTTGCCACTCTTCAGCAAAGCCAGCCCGCGCATCCCAAACGACTTGTTGGTAAACGACTGCGTAGCTACCACGCCCACGCCGGCTTCGCCCCAACTCACCGAGGTTCCCACGGAAAACCAGTGGCTTTGGACCGCCACGGCCATATCGCCGGTTTGCGGGTCGCGGGCCACGATGGAGAAGGTGTGCGCCAGTGGATCGGTAGTGCGGTACACCTGAGCCACGCCTTGGCGCGAAACGCCGGGCAGCAGGATCATCAAAAGAAAAAGCAGTAGTAGCGGTTTGCGGTTCATAGAGAGCTTGGTAAGAAAAGTGCTTCAAGATACACGCTGGCAGCCTTTGCGCGTAGGCGTTGGTTGCAACGCGAAGCCGGCGCGGCGCGCTGCAACTGCCTGGTGTCGTTGAATAGCACAGTGCCAGTCGTCCCACAATGTCGTTGTAACAGCACGGGCTAGTCGTCCCACCATAGGCGAAGCCCCGGCTTCGCGCCACAACCTTTGAGCGCCTAACACAAGCCCCAAAGCCAACAAAGCTTGTGCTACATTCTTTACCTTACCGCTTCTACCCTATTCTATGCCTGATTCTCAACCTATCATCCGGGTCCGGGGCCTGAGCAAGCACTACGGGGCGCATGCTGTAGTGCAGGAGGTGTCGTTTGACTTGCAACCCGGCGAGACGTTGGTGTTGCTGGGGCCAAGCGGCTGCGGCAAAACCACGCTGCTCAAAACCCTGAATCGACTTGTGGAACCCGACGCCGGCACGGTGGAAGTTCAGGGCCAGGATGTGCGGGCGCAACGCCCCGAAGAGTTGCGGCGCGGCATCGGCTACGTTATTCAGCAAGTGGGGCTGCTGCCGCACCTCACGGTAGCCGAGAACGTGGCCGTGGTGCCGAAGCTGCTGGGCCACCCCGCCCCGCAAGTAGCGGCCCGCACCGAGGCGTTGCTGACGCGCCTGCACCTGCCCCCGGCCCGCTACGCCAATCAGTACCCGCGGCAGCTTTCGGGCGGGCAGCAGCAGCGCGTGGGTTTGGCCCGCGCCCTGGCCGCCGATCCGCCCATCGTGCTGCTCGACGAGCCCTTCGGCGCCCTCGACCCCATCACCCGCGCCGGCATCCGGCGGGAGTTTCGGGAGCTGGATGAGCTGCGCCTGAAAACCGTGGTGCTCGTCACCCACGATGTCACCGAAGCCTTCGAGCTAGCCGACCGAATTATGCTGCTCGACGCCGGCCGCGTACAGCAGTTAGGCACGCCGCGGGAGCTGCTGTTTCAACCCGCCAACGACTTTGTCCGGCGCTTTTTCGAAGCCGAGCGCCTGACGCTGCAACTGCGCACCTTGCGGCTCGATGACTTGCTCAAGGACTTAGTTGATCTACCGGATAGCAATACTATAAATCATTCACAATCAGGCCAAAGAAACATATCATCTGATGCTACAGTTCAAGAAGCATTAGAGCTACTTAGCAGCCCGGCAGCCACCCGCCAACCAATGGTTACGCAGGCAGTGGCCGCTACTGCCAGCCCTACTTCAACGGGCGCTACGGCTCCTCTAAATCATCCTTCTAACACGACTACTTCTGCGCCAGTGCTATGGGTTCAGCCTGCGGCAAACGGCGTTGTCGGGCCCATCAGCCCGGCGGCAGGCAGCGTCAAGTCTGCGTCCGAAAACAACCTGATTCCGGTTACGCTGCCGGCACTGATGGCAGCATTCGGACAAGCAGTTCAACGCCTCCAACGCCCATGAATACGCTGCAAGAACTTCTCGCCTTCTGGCAATTGCAAGCCGGTAAACTGGGCCAGCAAACCGTGCAGCACATCGGCCTAACCGCTGCTTCTTTGTTGCTCGGGGTGGCAGTGGGCGTACCGCTGGGCTTGCTGCTCACGCGTCGGCCCCGACTGGCGCCCGTGGTGCTCGGCGTGGCCGGGGTGCTGCAAACTATTCCGAGCATCGCGCTGCTGGGCTTCCTGATTCCGGCCATGGGCATCGGGCCGGTGCCCGCCATTTTCGCCTTGTTTCTGTACGCGCTGCTGCCCATTGTGCGCAACACCGTAACGGGCATTCGGGGGGTGGATGCGGGCGTGGTGGAAGCGGCCCGCGGCTTAGGCTTTACTGATGGGCAGCTGCTACGGCGCGTGGAGCTGCCGCTGGCGCTGCCGGTGCTGCTGGCGGGTATCCGTACGGCGGCCGTTATCAATGTGGGCGTGGCTACGCTGGCGGCCTACGTGGCGGCGGGCGGCCTTGGCGAGTTCATCTTTGGGGGGATTGCCCTCAACAACCCGGTTATGATTCTGGCCGGGGCTATTCCGGCGGCGGCCTTGGCTTTGGTATTTGATGCGGCTTTGGGTGGGGTGCAACGGCTAGCGGGCCGCAAGCGGCGTAGCGTAGGTATTGGGGTGCTGCTGGCCTTGCCCCTGTTGGCCACGCTCTACCTGCTGCCACGGGCCACCGGCCGCCTCCAGGCGGGCTTTAGCCCCGAGTTTGTGGGGCGGGCCGACGGGCTGCCGGGTCTCACGCGCACCTACGGTTTGCGCCGCCTGCCTAGCGTAGTGCTGGCGCCTGCCCTGGTGTATGAGGCGGCCCGCAACGCTAACGTGGACGTCATCGACGGCTATTCCACCGACGGCCGGATTAAAGCCTACAACCTGCAAGTTTTGCACGACGACCGGCGCGTATTTCCGCCCTACTACGCGGCGCCCGTGGTGCGGGCCGGCCTGCTCAGCGCGCACCCCGAGCTGCGGACGGTGTTTGGGAAGCTGGCAGGGCAGCTTTCCGATTCGGTGATGACCGAGCTCAACTACCACGTCGATTATCTGCACGAAGACCCTCGGGCCGTGGCGCTAGCTTATTTGCGCCGCCGGGGCTTATGGCGCGCACCTCGGCCCCTGGCGGCCGGGGCGGCCACTGTGAAGCTAGGTTCGAAGATTTTCGCGGAGCAGTATATTCTGGCCGAGATGTACGCCAGCCTTGTCCGTGGCTACACTAACCTTGATGTGCAAACCAAAACCGGCCTGGGCGGCACTACTATTTGTTTTGAAGCCCTGCGGAGCGGCGCCATCGATATGTATCCGGAATACACTGGCACCGGGTTGCTGGTGCTGCTGCAGCCCCCACCCGCCGTGGTCGATTCGTTGGGGGGTAATGCGGGGGCCGTGCTGCGCTACGTGCGCACCGGGTTTCAGCGCCGTTATGGGCTGGAGTGGCTGGCACCGTTGGGCTTCAACAACACGTATGCCCTGCTGATGCGGCGCCAACAAGCTTCGCAGCTAGGCATTGCCTCTATTTCCGACTTAGGAGTGTATTTGCGGCAGTAACTGGGTTATTGGTTTATTGTTTTTGGTTGTTGGTTTGCTTAAACCGCTCGAACTAGCAGCCAAAAACAACAAACCAAAAACTAACAGCCAGAAGCATCTTCATCTTCTTTTCACATCGGCTATAAGAACATTGTTTCCTAAACCTGATTCCCTATGCACGTTCTGATTGTAGAAGACGAGAAAGGCCTGCACGACGAAGTGCGGCAATTTTTGCTTGAGTCGCAGTACCTCGTCGATTCGGCCCACACCTACGCGGAGGCCTCCGAGAAAATCTTTGTCAACAGCTACGATTTCGTGCTCCTCGACCTGGGGTTGCCCGGGGGCGACGGCCTCGATCTGCTGCGCGAAGCTCGCCAGAACGACCGGCAGGAAGCCTCGTTCATTATTCTAACTGCCCGCGGCGCCCTCGACGACCGAATCAAAGGCCTCGACCTCGGGGCCGATGATTACCTGCCCAAGCCGTTTTCGCTGCTGGAGCTGCAAAGCCGGATGCAGGCCATCACGCGCCGCAAGTTTGGTTTGAAACGCCAGGAAATCACCTTCGGGTCGGGGTTTCAGATGGACGTGCCGGGACGGGTGCTACGCCAGGGTGAGTTGGAAGTACCCCTTACCAAAAAGGAATTCGATTTGCTGCACTACCTCGTCCTCCATAAAAACCGCGTCCTCACCCGCCTACAGCTAGGTGAGCACCTGTGGGGCAACGTACTCGAAGACGATTCCGACTCCAATTACATCGACGTACACATTAAAAATATCCGCAAGAAACTCAGCGTCTTCGCCCCCACCGACTTCCTGGAAACCGTGCGCGGCATCGGCTATCGGGTCACGGAAGCCAATTAAATTCATGAATCAAGAATTAAAAACAGATGGCTAATAGGCTAATAGTTTCTGCTTACGTTTTCCAGCCTGAGGCAACTCCTTTAAAGAAATAAGCCCTCTGCATAAGCTTAACTCACTGATTTTTAATTCTTAATCCATAATTTTTTAATTGACTTCATGCGCTTAGAAGCTAAGCTTGCCCTTTTCAATGCACTGTCGAAGGTGTTGCTGGTGCTGCTGGGCGTGGCGCTGATTCCGGCTATTGTAAGCCGGGTGGCCGTGTCGCACACCGACCAGCGCCTGCACGAAAAGAAGCGGGAGGTACTCAACCTGATTCGGCGGGACGGGCTGACGGCTTTTGTGCGGCAAGAGCAGAACGAAGCCTATGCCGACTACAACATTCTCAAACAGGAGTATATCAGTTTAACCCCGGAACGCGGAACGCGTCTGCCGGCCCCGCAAGAGCATATTTTCAACGAGCAGCGGCAGGTAGACGACGAAGTAGAGGATTTTCGCATTCTGAGCTACAGGTTCACCGCTAATAAGCGGCCATACCGGCTGGAAATCGGCTCGTCGTTGGCTACCGTGGAGTTGCTGGAAGACACCTTGCGGCGCCTGGCGCTGTGGGTGCTCGTGATTGGAGCGGCCATTACGGTAGTGACTGACGCTGCCTTTGCGCGGTTTCTGTTGCAGCCGCTGGGTAAGCTTGTTTCAAGCAAACTGCGCAATGTGCACCACCCTTCGGCCTTTTCTTTCGAGCCTATCTCCACTTCCACCACCGATTTTCGCCAGCTCGATGACAGCCTCAACGAGATGATGCACCAGATGCAATCGGCTTTCGAGAAAGAGCGGGAGTTTATGAGCAATGTCTCGCACGAGCTGCTTACGCCAGTGAGCATCCTGCAAACCCGCTTCGAGAACATGCTCCAGGACCCGGAACTAGGGCACGCCCATTCCCTGAAGCTGGTTGAGTCGCAGAAAACACTGTATCGGCTGCGCAACACGGTGAAAACTCTGCTGCTGATTGCCAACATCGAAAACGACCAATACCTGCGGGAAGAATCGGTGAGCCTGGCCGCTGTGGTAGCCGACGCCACCAACGAGCTAGAGGACCGGCTGGCGCAGCGGGAACTACACTTACGGGTACAGTTAAAGCCCGATTATGTGCTGCCGCGCGCCAACCAGACGTTGCTTTTCACTTTGATCTTCAACCTGCTCAGCAACGCCATCAAGTACAACCGCTGGGGCGGCAGCATCACCGTAACCGGTAAGATGCAGGCAAACGGCGCCTACTGCCTAACCGTAGCCGATACCGGCCCCGGTATCGCGCCCGAAAATCTGCCCCACCTCTTCGACCGGTTTCGGCGCTTTCATGCCAGCGGGCCCGCCTCGCCCGAAGGCTTCGGCCTGGGCTTACCCATTGCTCAAACTATTGCCACGTTTCACGCGGCTACCCTTGCTGCCACCTCTGAGGTAGGCAAAGGCAGCACGTTCACGCTGGAATTTCAACCCCAAACAACGCTAGCACCTTCCAGCAAAACGGTTGCGCAAGGGCGCGAAAGTTCATAAAAAGCTTCAATCAAGCACCAGGAGTTAGGTCCTCATGCAGTCTTCACGGTACGGAAGCTAGCTTGGGATACGTACTACCGGTCCCACTCATGAAAACCTTTTCTTCTAACCTCCGCGCGCCGCTTCTGGCAATCGTGATGCTGTTGTCACTGCTGCTAATGCTACTGTTCTTGCCTGATCCGCTTCGCTTAACAAAACCGCACGCCCTCGTGCACACTGCCCGCCCAATAGTGCGCCATGCTCCCACTCCCGTGCTACGGCACGTGCGCGACGTAGCCCACCGGCCGCCGCATCCGTAACAGCTGCTTCTCAATAAAAAGCCCACCTGAACAACCGCTTCAGGTGGGCTTTTTTGTGCTTGCATCAACTTAAGCCAAGTATTTCCGGTGCAAAAACCCCAGGCTTTTAGAAGCCCGTGGCTGTTCCCGGCGCTTGCCTTTTACCCTAACCCTTCGGCCGATTCGCCGCAGCCGGGCGTCGCACTTCCTACCAGAGGGGCCGGGGCGGCTTCGGCTGTTACTGGCTGCGTGTTGAGTTGCCAGTTGGTGTTCATGAGCTTTAGGGCGTGGAGGGATGTAAGGTCGTACTGGCAGGGCACGATGGAAATGTAGTTGTTGGCCAAAGCCCACTCATCGGTGTCGGTGCCTTGGTCGAGGTTGACGAACTCGCCGATCAGCCAGAAGTACGGGCGTTTGTAAGGGTCGTGGCGGAGGTCAAATTCTTCCTGCCACTTTGCGTTGGCTTGGCGGCAGAGGCGCACACCGGCAATGGGCGTGGCCGAGTTTTTGGGGATGTTGACGTTCAAAGCGGTGCCAGGCGGAACGCCATTTTGTAGCGCTTGGCGCGCTATCAGTTCTATCCATTCGCCGGTGTGGGAGAAGTCGGCATCGTGCCCGTACTCGCAGAGCGAGAAGCCGATAGCTGGCAACCCTTCAATAGCTGCTTCAATAGCCGCCGACATGGTACCCGAGTACAACACGTTCACCGAAGAGTTGGAACCGTGGTTGATGCCCGACACCACCAAGTCGGGCTTGCGGTCCTTTAGCACGTGCTGCTTAGCTAGCTTCACGCAGTCGGCGGGGGTGCCGCTGCACTCGTAGGCTTCGAGGCCCTCGAAGATGGTACTGGCATCAAGGCGCAGGGGGTGGCCAATGGTGATGGCGTGCCCCATGCCCGACTGCGGCGAGTTGGGGGCTACCACTACCACTTCGCCAATGCGCCGCATCACGCGCACCAGCATGGCAATGCCTGGTGCCGTAATACCATCGTCGTTGGAAATCAGAATCAGGGGTTTGAGGGATTCAGCAGACACGAGCAGCGGGGGTTAAAAACAACAAAAAAGCGAAAATCAGTGAAATGGAACGCCGCCAGTACAACAGCCCGGCGCCGTAAAAGTACGAGAGGCGGACAGAGGTGGTGAAGTTGGGGAGAAGTGGTGCCTCAACTTTTTTTAAGCGCAGTACCCCTATCATTACCCGACTTGCCTTGCTCAACGCCAAGCAGACATTCGCAACGACAGGGGTACTACGAAGCCCTCCGGGCAATTTGGGGCACCGCGCCGCCACTACCGCGCCACTTGCGCCAGCCGAACAGCAAACCCACTCAGCTACTAAATCACTCCTTCACCAAACGCCAGAGGCATTAGGCGCGTAAGCATCGGCATTGCAACCTAAAGCTCCGCCTCATGTTTTGTCTTCGACTTTTGTGGTGGCCCGCTGGCGCGGTGCTGCTGGCCCTGCAACTCGGCGCTTGCGGCTCTCCAGATACTAGTGGCGCCTCCAGCGGCGACGTGCCTTTCGCGGCTGATTCCCGAGCCAGTGACCCCAATACCGCCGCCGACCGCCTGGCCGCCAACCCCAACGTGCCCGACTCGCTGCACCTGCTCAGTCCGGGCCGGGCCGGGCGTTTACGCCTGAACATGACCGAGAAAGAGCTGCTCCGGCGGGTGCCCGCGGCGCAACTCAAACGCACCACCTACCAGGATCAAGGCCAGACTTACCCTGCCTACGAAATGCTGGATGCGCAGAAGCCCGATGCTCCCGCCACCGTCCTGCACCTGCGCCCCGACTCCACGGGCACCAGCCGCCTGCGTCGCATCCGCATCTACGACCCGCAGTACCGCACCGGCGAAGGTATCGGGGTTGGCTCGCCCTTCGGCGCGGCCAGCCAGAACCTAGGCTTGACGCGGGTGCGCAACACGCCAGCGGGCTTTGCGGGCGTATCGGGGCTGGTGAATATGGCCTGGGTTATCGACCCTAACTCGCTGCCCAACAAGCACCCCGATGAAATGAAACCGTCCGATATTCCGCAAGCGGCGCGCATAACCGGGGTGTTGCTTTATCAGTAAGTGGAAACATAGTGGAATAGCATTAGAAGAGAAATAGTGTACTTTGGCCGTGCCAGACTCCCTTCTGTGGAGTCTGCATGGTGCCACTCCGTACCGGCTCTGCCGCTTTTCTCTTCTATGGCTTTATTCAATAATCACTACCGCACCCACGACTTTGGCTTGCTGCTGCTGCGCGTGGGAATAGGCATCATGTTCACCATTCAC
This sequence comes from Hymenobacter sp., assembly GCF_036387835.1. GTDB lineage: Bacteria > Bacteroidota > Bacteroidia > Cytophagales > Hymenobacteraceae > Hymenobacter. The sequence goes on from NZ_DASVSY010000036.1 coordinate 24,955, forward strand.
GGCTACCCAAAGCTGATTGGCGGGCCGGAAAAGTGGACTGAACTAGGCGGGGTGATGAAGCTAATGGGGTTGAACTTTGCGCCCGCCGTGTGGGGCTTTCTGGCCGCCGCAGCCGAAGCCGTAGGTGGCCAGCTGATAGCATTGGGCTTGTTTTTTCGGATAGCCTGCGGCTTGCTGGTGACTACCATGCTCGTTGCTACTTTCGTGCACCTGAGCAGCGGCGAGGGCTTTAACGCCTACTCGCACGCCCTCGAATCGGCGTTTCTGTTCCTGGGCTTAGCCTTCACCGGCCCCGGCCGCTACAGCGTCGACCAACTCCTGTTCCCGGCCCGCCGCCGCCGATACTAATTTTTGGTTTCTGGTTTTTAGTTGTGTGGCGCTGGCCGTTCGGTGTCGTTGAGCACAAGCAAGCAGCATCACACAACTGAAGGCTAAAAACGAAAACAAGCAACCTAAAACCAAAATAGACATGCCTCTCTTGCAAAGTTGGCGCTGGTACGGCCCCAACGACCCAGTTAGCCTCTCCGACATTCGGCAAGCTGGCGCCACCGACGTAGTGACGGCCCTGCACCACATTCCGAACGGCCAGGTGTGGCCAGTAGTTGAAATCCAGCGGCGCCAGGCCGAAGTAGCAGCGGCGGGCCTGACGTGGAGCGTGGTAGAGAGCGTGCCGGTGCACGAGCAAATCAAAACCCGCACCGGCGACTACGCCCGCCATATCAAGAACTACCAGAAGTCGTTGCGAAATCTGGCGGCCTGTGGCATTTACACCGTCACCTACAACTTCATGCCGGTGCTGGACTGGACCCGTACCGATCTGGCCTATGAAGTGGAAGATGGCTCCAAGGCCTTACGGTTCGAGAAAGCTGCTTTCGTGGCCTTCGATACGCTGCAACTCCAGCGCCGCAATGCCGCGCAGGACTACACGCCGCAGGAGCTGGCGCAAGCCGAAGCCCGCTTTGCTGGTATGAGCGACGCCGATAAGCACTTGCTGCAACGCAACATCATTGCGGGCTTACCGGGCAGTGAGGAAAGCTTCACGCTGGCGCAATTTCAGCTGGCGCTGGATGCTTACGATGGCATTGATGCCGCCAAGCTGCGCGAACACCTGATCTTGTTTCTGCAGGAAATTGTGCCGGTAGCCGAAGAAGTAGGCATCAACCTGGCCATTCACCCCGACGACCCGCCTTACCCTATTTTGGGGTTGCCGCGCGTGGTGAGTACCGCCGCCGACGTACAGGCCTTGGCCGACGCCGTGCCGTCGCGCCACAACGGCTTGTGCTTCTGCACCGGCTCCTTCGGCGTGCGCCCCGACAACGACCTAGCCGCCATGGTGCGCCAGTTTGCCGACCGGATTCACTTCATCCACCTGCGCAGCACCCAGCGTGACGCCGACGGCAATTTCTACGAAGCCAACCACCTGGAAGGCGACGTCGACATGTACGCCGTAATGCGTGAGCTGGTGCAGGTGATGCAGCAGCGCCAGGTGCGCCTGCCCATGCGCCCCGACCACGGCCACCAGATGCTCGACGACCTACACAAAAAAACCAACCCCGGCTATTCCGCCATCGGCCGCCTGCGCGGCCTGGCCGAACTGCGCGGCCTGGAAATGGGTATTACCCGCGGGTTGAACCAGTAAAGCGGCAGTGGCTAGTTGGGAGAGGTAGCGCGGAAGCCACAGGATTTCCGCGCTACCTCTCTCAACTGTTGATGCACTCTGGTAAGGAGGCGGTGGTGCCACGACGTGAAAAAGTCGTGGCACCACCCGCGGGAAATGCTAGTTTCGGGGCTTGAACCTTGCTCCAACTTATGCTTTCCTTCCTGCTGACCACGCTGCTACTTGCTTCTGCGCCCCAAGACGACTGGCGCACGCCCTTCGAGAAGGGCAATGGCAACACCACCGCTACCTACGCCGAGTGTATTGCTTACTACAAAAAGCTGGATGCCGCGTATCCCGAAATTCAACTGCGCGAGGTAGGCCCAACCGACAGCGGGCAGCCCCTGCACGAAGTGGTACTAGCCCTGGACGGTAAGTTTGAACCCACTAGCCCGCAAGGCCGCACGCGGCCGGTGGTGCTGATTCAGAACGGTATCCATCCTGGCGAGCCGGAAGGCATAGACGCCAGCATGGCTCTAGTGCGCGACTACGTGCAGAAAAAAGAGCTGCGGCGCCAGTTAGAGAACATGACGCTGGTCCTCATCCCGATATATAATGTGGATGGGGCTTTGAACCGCAACTCCACCACCCGCACCAACCAAAATGGCCCCGAAAGCTACGGCTTCCGCGGCAACGCCCGCAACCTCGACCTCAACCGGGACTACGTGAAGCAGGACTCACGCAACGCCCGCTCGTTTGCCGAGCTTTTCCGGCGCTGGCAACCCGAGGTGTTCGTAGACACCCACACCTCCAACGGGGCCGACTATCAGTACACCATGACGCTGATTGCCACGCAGAAAGATAAACTGGCTCCTGCCCTTAGTGAGTACCTGACGCAACGCCTGCTGCCCGCCCTCAATACCGGCATGGACAAGCGCAAGTCGCCGCTCACGCCCTACGTCGACTTCGAGGGCCAGACGCCCGATGCCCGCGGCTTGGTTGGCTTTCTGGAAACCCCGCGCTACTCCACTGGCTACACCACGCTTTTTAACACCATCGGCTTCGTGACGGAAACGCACATGCTAAAGGCCTATGCGCCCCGCGTGCAAGCCACCTACGACTTTCTGGATGTGCTGCTGCGCTTCGTGCACACCGATGCGGCGGCCCTGACCCAAGCTCGTGCACAGGCCGGGCAGGCGCTTGGCACGCAAACCAGCTTCCCATTGGCCTGGAAACTGGATACCACAGTGGCGGACAAGCTCAGCTTCCGGGGCTACACCGGCAAAACGAAGCCAAGCGAAGTAAGCGGCCAGCCCCGGCTCTACTACGACCGCAAAGCGTCGTTCACCCGCCAACTCAGCTACTACAACACCTTCTGGCCCACCCTCACGGTTGCGCGCCCGCAGGCCTATCTGATTCCGCAGGCCTGGGCCGAAGTGCTCGACCGGCTGCGGGCAGCGGGCGTCCCGTTGCAGCGCCTCACCCACGATACCACCCTCACGGCCGAGGTGTACTATATCGAAGACTACAAAACCACCCCCCGCCCCTATGAGGGACACTACCTGCACAGCGCCGTGACGGTACGCACCACCCAGCAGCCTCTGCCCTACCACAAAGGGGATTATGTAGCCCGCCTCGACAACAGCACCGCCCGCTTCCTTGTTGAAACGCTAGAGCCGCAAGCCACCGACTCTTTCTTCGCGTGGGGCTTTTTCGACAGCATTCTGCAGCAGAAAGAGCACTTTTCCGACTACGTGTTCGAGGATGTGGCTGCCGACCTACTGCGCCGCGACCCGACGTTGCGGGCGCAGTTAGACAAGCAAAAGCAGCAAGACCCCACGCTGGCCAAAAGCGGCGCGGCGCAGCTGGAATGGGTGTACCGGCACTCCAAGTACTACGAACCCACTCATCTTCGCTACCCTATTGCCCGCTGGCAAGGCGGAGCGCTGACGGCAGAGTAAGGCCTTCAAAACACTGATTATAGCAACCGTACAGCTTGTTGCGGCTGAGTACGCCACTGCATGTGGGCAGGCAGCTGATGGCCGCTTGCAACCTAAGCTAACGCCACTAATTCATAAAATGGGAAGTATTCTATCAACCAATGCTTTATAGGCAGGATAAGTTATGGCATGTATCTATTTCACATGCTTTTATTAATAGACGAAAAACAGTTATATAAATACATAAATCATGTACTACCCCCTTCTGTGATGCACTATCAGATCTATATTACGTTTGTAGAGAATTTTATTATTCAGATAGTCATATCCTGGCTGTCGTGGCAATCACTGGAGCAACCCACTTTAAAACTTAAAAATTACTTTGACTATCAGACCAGCAAAGCACCTGTAACAGTAGCCGTTGAATAAGTTGATGCTGCAACTAATTTCTATAGCTTCGCGCCATGCCTGTTCTCGAACTCGATAATCTTTCTAAAGTTTACGGCAATACTACGGCCCTGCGCAACCTTACCCTGAACGTGGAGCCCGGTAGTGTGTACGGACTCCTGGGGCCCAACGGCAGCGGCAAAACCACCACGCTCGGCATTGCCCTCGGCGTACTGCGGGCTTCGGGCGGTACGGTGCGCTGGTTTGGGCAGCAGCCATCAGCCAGCAACCGCCGCCGCGTGGGGGCTCTGCTCGAAACGCCCAATTTCTTTCCCTACCTCTCGGCCCGCCAAAACCTGGAGCTAGCCGCCGACGTGAAACGCGCCGACCCGAGCACTGTCAGCCGCGCCCTCGACCTGACGGGCTTGGGCACTCGCCAGCACGATGCCTTTAAGAGCTTTTCGTTGGGTATGAAGCAACGCCTGGCGCTGGCCTCTACCCTGCTCGGCAACCCGGAAGTGCTGGTGCTCGATGAGCCCACCAACGGCCTCGACCCGCAGGGCATAGCTGAAGTGCGCGACTTAGTGACGCGCTTAGCCGCCGAGGGCAAAACCATCATCATTGCCAGCCACCTGCTCGATGAAATTGAGAAGGTGTGCACCCACGTCGCCGTGCTTCAGCGTGGCGACTTACGCGCCGCCGGCCCCGTGCACAGCATCCTCGCCACCGCCGACCGGGTGGTGCTACGCCCCGCCCCCGACACTGCTGCCATCTTGCAGCAAGCGCTGGCCACGCTGCCCTGGGTGTCGGATGTGCGGCCAGAAGCAGCCGGTGTCTTTAGTGCCGCGTTGGCCCCCGGCCACGACTCCGCCGACCTCAACCGGGCCTTGTTTGCGCAAGGCATTGCTCTGGCCGGACTGGAAGTACGTCACCGCAGCCTAGAAGCCCAATTCCTGGAACTAACCAAGTAAATTATTGAAGGGTTGCGTTGTTAGATGGCTAGTCGTTCAGACAACCGACTTCCAGAACAACCAGCCATTCAACAAGGCAACCCTTCAACAAGTACCCTTATGCTCCGCGCTGAACTTCGCAAAATCCTGCCTTATCGTACCGTCTGGATTATTTTGCTGCTGTTTCTGGTGCTGCTGGCGCTGTTTGTGTCGGCGGGCGGCAGCGTGGTGCTGAATGGGCAGGCGGTGGGCGCTACCCTGTACACGTTTCCGGGGCTATGGCAGAAACTGACGTATGTGGCCAGCTATTTCAATTTGCTACTAGGCATTTTGCTGATTATCCTGATTACCGATGAGTTTCAGTTTCGCACGTTCCGCCAGCAAGTTATTGATGGTGCCTCGGTAGCCGAGCTACTGCAAAGCAAGTTGGTGGTGTCGGGGTTGTTGGCGGTTTTCGGCGTGCTGACGGTACTGGCGCTCGGCTTCTACTTCGGCCTGACGCGAGCCGCTGACACAGCCAACCAAGCTACGACTGGCATCACGAACGTGGCGCTATACGGCGTACAGGTGCTCGGAATGTTGTCGTTGGCGGCGTTGCTGGCCGTGCTGGTGCGCCGTAGCGGCCCTAGCATCCTGCTGTTTCTGCTTTACGCTTGGGTGGCCGAGCCACTGCTGCGCTTTTCCCTACCCGACACGCTCGACCGTTACCTGCCTGCCAAAGTGTTTAACAGCCTCACCCCTATGCCCGGCCAGGAAGTTCTTGACACCATGACGGGGCCGTCGGCGGCGCTGCTTCCCATTGAAGCTTTACCGTTAGCGCTTGTGTATACCGCGCTATTCTGGGGACTAAGCTACCTGGTGCTGCGCAGCCGGGATTTATAATTTCGTGCTGTCACCACCCCGCATAACAATCATATCCTTAAGTTATTACATAGTGCATGAAGTTATTACATAGTGCATGGCTAAGCTTCTTATGGCTCGTACGAATAGAGTGAAGAGTAGCTAAAATCTAGCTAAACCCTAATGATTACATGCCGGTAGTTTACGGACCTAAAATATTAATAAATATCTATTATAACTATTCAGCTGTTACCTCATCTTTAATACAATTACAACTTCCTTTGTGAAGCCTCGCGAACTGTGGGCGTAGCCTTAATCTTCAAGATTGAGGCTTAAACGCATAACTATGCCGTTCCACCGTCTGCATCCGTACGCGATGCAAGCCGCTTCTTCACTTTTCTACCACCAAACCCCGTTGCGATGAAACAAGACTTTTCCACGAATTTCTGTTCATGCTCTCTTATTTTTCACTATCACAAGGTTCTACTTTCTCTAACGTTGCTGCTGCTAAGTTTCTCAGGAGCACTTCAGGCGCAAGTTAAGATCATGCCTTTCGGCGACTCGGTTACGCAGGGAGCCGCACAACACAACAGTTATCGCCGCCCCCTCTGGATTAAGTTACAAAACGGCGGTTATTATGTTGATTTCGTGGGCAGTCAATCCAGTAATTATGGAGGCCCGCCACAAAATACAGATTTCGACCTCACGCACGAAGGCCATTGGGGCTGGCGCGCCGACGAATTGCTTCAGTCAGTAAACGGCTGGGCTTCCACCTATCATCCCGACATCGTGCTATTGCATGTGGGCACGAACGATATACTGCAAGGGCAGAGCGTAGGCAGCACAGTGGGCGAAATTAGCCAGATAATAGACCAGCTGCGGGCAATTAATCCTAATGTGAAGCTGTTACTGGCCAAACTCATTTCCACGACCAGAAGCGAGAACAATACCATTAGCGCGTTGAGTGATGCCTTGGTCGGATTGGCCGGGCAGAAGAACACCACGCAATCGAGTGTGACTATTGTAGATCAGAACGCCAATTTCAACGCGCAAGCCGACACTTACGATGGCGTGCATCCCAACGAAAACGGGGAAGAGAAGATGGCAAGCGCATGGTACCAGGCTCTTCAGCCCTTGCTAAACACCACCGCGCCAGTAACCTTGTTGCCAGCCGTAAACCCGTCGAATATCACGGCCGGTTTGAACTACCAGTACTACGAAGGCATGTGGAGAGAATTACCTGATTTCAACGCCTTGGCGCCAGAAAAGGAGGGCTCTGCCTCTTCACCCACGCTAGCTCCCCGCAACCGCGACGAGCACTTTGCAATCCGCCATACGGGCTACATTGAGGTGCCCGCTGATGGTCAATACACCTTCTACACTTCCTCCGACGATGGTTCGCAGCTCTTCATCGGCTCGAATCTAGTGGTTGATAACAATGGCTTGCACGGCCTGCAAGAACGCGCGGGCACTATAGGCTTGCAGCGCGGCAAGCACGCCCTGACTGTCACCTTTTTCGAGAGCACAGGCAACCAAGAATTTGAGGTCAGCTATGAGGGCCCAGGCATCAGCAAAACAACTATTCCTGCTGCGGCCCTGTACCGGGAGAATACCGCCAGCAACCCCACGGCAGGCTTCTACCGCGCCATCAACCTGAACGGACCGGCGCTGACGCTGGATGGCAATGCTTGGGAAAACGGCACGGCGGCTAACTTCTCGTACTCGGGCTACACGCACGAAAACCAAACGGTAGGGCTGAACCCAGGTACCGACGCTGACCGGGCGAATATGCTACGCTCTATAATCTGGGGAGGCAATGTCTCGCTTACGTTAAGTGCGGTGCCCTCCGGCAGCTATGATGTGTACCTGTACGTGTGGGAAGACAATCACCCCGAAACCTTCAGCGTTGAGCTAGAGAACACAAGGGTTCTAACTAATCATTACAGCGGCGACGCAGGTACATGGCATAAACTAGGCCCGTGGCGGACCACCATTACGGACGGGGCGCTTAACCTGGAGGCGCACGGTGGGGCGGCCAACCTCTCGGGACTGGAAGTATGGCGAGTTGACGCCGACAACAGTTCCCGAGCAGCACAAACCCCCAACGGCACCGACAAGCTTGCCGTTCACCCTAACCCTGGCGCTACGCAGGTGTTCTTGACCACCGAGGCCAATGACTGGAGCCAAGCCGTAGTACGCGACAATTACGGTGAAGTGCGCCTGAGCCAGAAACGCAAATCCGTTGATACGGGCTTGGATATTTCAGCCTTGCCCAACGGCGTGTACGTGGTGGAAGTAACTTCTCCCAGCGGCCAACTGTTGCGGAGCAGACTGCTGGTAGAGCATTAAGCCAGCAAAAGCAATGCAGGCTTTCGGCGAGAATTCACTTAATCAATAATCAGAAAGCTGCGTAGGCTCTCCTACAGCCATACCAACCAGCTATTTCTTGTCTGATGAGCAACGAGAGCAGCTTGCAACGCTTTGTTGAAGCCCAGGAAACGTCGTACTCTACTGCCTTGTCAGAGGTTAAGCAGGGAAGAAAACGGAGTCATTGGATGTGGTATATCTTTCCGCAGCTGCAAGGGCTGGGGATGAGTTCCACTTCCCACTACTATGGGCTCAGAGGTGCCGCAGAAGCCGAGCAGTATGCTAAGCACCCGGTGCTAGGACCGCGGCTACTCACCCTCTGTGAGGCCTTGCTACAACTCAAGGGCTCGGATGCCACTACCATCATGGGCAGCCCCGACGATATGAAGTTGAAGTCGTCCATGACGTTGTTTGCCTCCTTGCCTGCTGCCGATCCGGTATTCCAGCGGGTGCTAGACAAATTTTATCAGGGCACTCAAGACCCGAATACGCTACGCTTGCTTGGCCGGCAGCTCTAAGCTCTTGCCTTAGCAACAACAAGTGTATACTTGCTTTAATCTCTAGTTTAAGAAGCACAAGGATGATGGGCTTCTATAACAAAAAAGCCCAGCTGTTTAGCTGGGCTTTTTTGCTGGGGTGTAGCAAGGCAGCTACTGCCCTCCTACTCCCTTGCATACCTTATTTAGCCTCTTCCTTAACCAAAGAGTTGGCGTAGTTCACAATGAATGCCAGTTCGCGCGCAACCGTGAAGCTCAGTTGGTTTTGTTTGGCGTACTGCTCTAGCTGTTTGGCCTGGCCTCGAAACACATTTAGCAAGTCCTTTTTAGGACTGCGCAGCGCAATGACGTCGCCGGTGGGAGAGGCCAGAAAGAAGTCGTCCTTCATTTCGGTGTAGGTGCCCGCATAGCGGCCCGCGCCGTAGGGGTTGCCATAGCCGTAGCCGCCATACCCGTAAGGGCCGGAAGTGGGTACAGTGCGCTGCATCAAGGATTCGCGGCGCAGCAGCATCCGGGGCCCGTTGCTGAGTTGCTCGAAAAAAGCCGGCGACTTGAAGTCGCTGTAATCATTGCCGCGGTTCCAGCGGTAGGTCCGGAACACCCGCACCCGATTCAGGTCCGACTCTTCGGTGCGCCGGGAGCTATACATCGGGTTGCCGTAGTAGTAGCCGTTGCGGGCGTCATAAAAATTGTCGTAGTAGCTGGTGCCTCGGCGGCTGTCCCGGTTTTCGCCTTTCACGGCAAAGCTGTTGATTGCTACTGCCGAAAGCGTTGTAATGGTGCCATCGGGCTGGGCCATCATGAGCACGTCCTGGTCGCGGCGGAGCGTGACGGGGCCACGGAGCGTATCGCCGTTGGCGAGCAGAATGGTGCTGCCCGCGAATTGCTGAGTGAGTGCGGTTTGCTGGGCTCGGGCAGTACTGGCCACTGCCAGCAGCCCAACCAGAAAAGTAAAGGCAAAACGATAGGTGGTCATAGCAGCAGAAAGATAACCGAAAAAACGAGTGGCCGCCGTACTAGGAGCATCGTTTTTCAGGACCAGCCCGAAGCCAGTCCTCTTATCTGTCCTAACCGCTTACAGTGCCTGTGGGTTCACTGAAGGGCACTGCCAGCCGCCCGCCCAGCGCCAGCTTTAATCGGGCTTCAGCGGGCCACCCACGAAGATGGTATCGTTTTTCGCAGCCAGCTCTTTCCGGGCTTCCGGCCTTTGGTCGGGCATCTGACTTGCTATGCGGAAGTACTCTTCCATGTTACCGGCTGGCTGGTGCATCACCAGAAGGCGAGCCGGACCCTTGCTCGTTTTCACGAAGGCATGCTGCACGTTTCGCGGTACAAACAGCGTATCCCCGGTTTTCAGGCGCATGATTTCTTCGCCCATCTGAAACTTAAACTCCCCATCGAGCACGTAAAACCATTCGTCCATCTTACGATGCACGTGCAGGACGGGGCCTAGGTCGCCGCGCCGCAACGTATCGAAAATCACGCAGCGGCCTTCCGTATCCTTGCCCGACACTTTCACGGTGAAGGTGGCATCCAAAAACTCGAAAGGCTGGTTGGTCCGGTCAGTTCCATCCTTAACCACAAATCCTTTTTTGGGGGACTCGTCTGCCACCTCGTCGGCTAGCCGTGTGGCAATGGCGGAGGGGGCATAGGCCAGTGCTGGCGTTGCCAGGGATAGTTGAAGAAAGGAGCGTCTTTGCATGGTATCGTGGAAAAAGTAAGAAAGCCGAATATATATTTGCAAGGCCTTGATAACCAACTATATCACCCATATATGTGATACCATCAGCAGCCAACCAGCAGCCTGCCAACAAGCAAAAACACCCCGCACGAATACCGTGCGGGGTGCTTAATGACAATTTTCCGACAAGGATTTCTAAACTTCTAAAGCCGTATCCGGGCTCACGTGCGGCGCGTGGTTGTTGCTGAGAATAGTATGCCCAAGCTTGTCGCGCTTGGTGGCGAGGTAGCTTTGATTGTGCTCGTTGGGCTCGATTTCAATAGCCACCGACTCCACAATTTCGAGGCCGTAGCCAATCAGGCCCGTACGCTTGCGCGGGTTGTTGGACAGCAGGCGCATCTTGCTGATACCCAGGTCGCGCAGAATCTGGGCGCCCACCCCATAATCCCGCTCATCGACGCCGAAACCGAGTTCCACGTTGGCCTCCACCGTGTCGCGGCCTTGCTCCTGGAGCTTGTAAGCACGCAGCTTGTTGAGCAGCCCGATACCGCGGCCTTCCTGGTTCATGTACACCACCACGCCCCGGCCTTCGCGCTCGATCTGCTCCATGGCCTTGTGCAGTTGCGGGCCACAGTCGCAGCGGCAGCTCCCGAAAATGTCACCCGTGACGCAGGAGCTGTGCACGCGCACCAGCACGGGCTCCGACGTGGAAATATCGCCTTTCACCAAAGCCAGATGCTGCGCGCCGTTGGAGCTTTGGGTGAAGGAGTACAGGTCGAAGTCGCCCCACTGCGTGGGCATGCGCACTGAAATATCGCGCGAGATAAGGCTTTCCTTGGCCAGCCGATATTTGATCAGGTCCTGCACCGAAATCAGCTTCAGGTTCCACTTGGTAGCTACGGCGCGCAATTCGGGTAGGCGCGCCATTTCGCCATCCTCCCGCAGAATCTCCACCAGCACCCCGGCGGGCTCAAACCCAGCCAGGCGAGCTAAGTCTACGGCGGCCTCGGTGTGACCGGCCCGGCGCAGCACGCCTTCTTTGCGGGCTTTAAGCGGGAAAATATGCCCCGGCTTGCCGAGCTCCTCCGGTTTGGTTTCGGGGTCGATGAGGGCCAGAATAGTCTTGGAGCGGTCGGAGGCCGAAATACCGGTGGTGACACCGTTCTTCAGTAAATCAACGCTCACGGTAAAGGGAGTGGCGTGCAGGGCCGTGTTGCGGCCCACCATCAGTTCCAACCCCAACTCTTCGCACCGGTCTTCAATAAGCGGGGCGCACACAAGGCCCCGGCCGTGGGTGGCCATGAAATTGATAATCTCGGGCGTGGCGCAGCGAGCCGCACAAATAAAGTCGCCTTCATTTTCGCGGTCTTCGTCGTCTACCACCACTACCACCTTGCCCGCACGGATATCGGCAATGGCGTCTTCTATGGAATCAAGCATGAATCACGGATTTAAACGGATTATTCGGATTTCGCGGATTGTGGAAGTTGCCTTCCACGCGCGAGCCTAGCAGAACAACCACTAAGGAAGGCGCGAAGTTACAGGAGGTGAAGTTGTGAAATGGTGAGTTGATGAATTCAACTCACCGGGCGGCGCGGCCGTCGGGGCGACCCAGCTTTTTCAGTTGTGGTACCACTCTCGTTGCTAATGTCCGCTCGATGATGTGCAAGAGGACTTGTTCGATAGCAGGACCACAAACCTTCCGAGCAAGTCGTGGCACCACCTTGCGCCACCCGCACCGCCCGGCCAGTTAACTTCACCAACTCACCGTTTCACAACTTCACCTCTTACTCCTTCGCCAGCTCGGTGGCGCGTTGTTGGGCGGCTTTTATGCCATCGACCAAGGTATCGGCGAGGTGGCCGGCGCGGAAGGTGCGCAGGGCGGCTTCGGTGGTACCGCCTTTCGAGGCCACGGTGGCTATCAGTTGATCGAGGCTCTGGTCGGAATTGTTGAGTAGATGGAAAGCGCCGAGCATGGTCTGCTTCACCAGCAAACCAGCTACCGACTCGGAAAAGCCTAGCTCCTGCCCTGCCCGCATCATGGCTTGCACGATGTAGTAGAAATACGCCGGCCCGCTGCCGCTCACGGCCGTCACGGCGTCGAGGAGGCTTTCATCTTCCAGAAAGATAGAGCGGCCGGTGGCATTGAGCAGGTTCTCGACCTGATGCAGACGGCTGCGCTCCACTTCCGGCGCCGCCGAAAAACCCGTAATGCCCATGCCGAGCAAGGCGGGCGTGTTGGGCATGGCCCGCAATACCTGCTGATGACTCAGTTCCCGCTGCAAGCGCGCAATAGGAATACCAGCCATGATAGACACCACAATTTGCTGCGGCTGCAGCACTTGCCGCAAACCATCAGCAGCCCGCCCAAAGTCTTGGGGCTTCACGGCCAACAGCACAACGTCGTAGTCGGCTACGGCCGCGGAAACCAAGCCGGTTGGCAAGCCCGGCTGGCTGGTGTGCAGACGCTGGCAATGGGCGTCGTCGCGGCCTAATAGCAGCATATCGGTACGAGCGACGAGGTTATACTGCAGAAATGCTTTTGCAAAAGCCTGCCCCATATTCCCGCAGCCCAAAATGGCAATGCGTAGGTTGTTATTCATTTCGAGTGCAAATTTTTCTAGCTCATCAATTCCTTTGCTGAGCCACGGCAAGTCCGAGCGGGCCGACAGAAGCCTACCAGTTCTTGGCGCAGAGGCAGTAGCGACATCAATGATAAGACGAAACCGGCACTCTAGTATGCAACAGTGCCCATAACTCACTGCGGAGCTATGGGCACGGAAGGTAGCAGTAGCAATAGCGCAGGATATCCTGCAAGCTTACCCTAGCTTACTTATTCAAGCTGAACTGCGCTTCAAGCAAGTTGGAAAGCACCGGAATCCGAACGAACATCAGCGTCACCAGCAGCAGGCAGAACAACACTACGTAGGTCATGAACCACTTACGGGTGTAGAGCTTTTCGGAGCCTTGCACGGGCGAGTTCTCCAGCAAGCCGATCTTCAGGTACCAGGCGAAAAGCAAAGCGAAGAAAGGAAAGCTTAGCAACAGCTCGATACGGTTTTTGATCAGGAAGATGCCCAGGAAAAACGCCGAGGTGAGGGCGTAAAAAAACATGGAAATCAGCAGGCTGTTCTCGGTGTAGAACTGGAACGAGCGACGATATAAACCGGCCAGCTCGGGGTTTTTGATCAGGCGATACTCAGCGAAGCGCTTGGTAGCCATCAGGTACGCCCCACCCATCCAGTAGGCGATAATGATGCTAGAAGGAGGCAAGCTGTGGAAGAACGAAGCGCCGTTGAGTGTAGCCGCAGTAAGAGCGGGCGCCACAATAAACCAGCCCAGCATGAAGCGGATAGGGTTGTTAACCGACTCCGACAACACATCAAGATAGACCCGCTCTTTGGTACGGAACGGACGCACGTTGTAAATCACGCCCATCACCAGCAGGAAGATGGAAATCAGCAGGAACTGGAGGCTGATCTGGTAGGCCAGGATAAAACCAACAGCGCCCAACAGGAACCACTCCGTGTAAACCAGCACCGGGTTAACCACCCGTACCACGGAGGTACGCTGCTTTTTCAGGGGGTGAAACTTATCGAACTCAGCATCAAGGTACTCGTTGATAACATAGTTAGCGGAAGCTACCAAGCAAGTGCTGATCAGGCCAATCACCAGCTTAACAAATAGCGCCGTATCGAGCGGCACCCGGTAAATGATGAGCGCGAAAAGTACGCCGGGCATCATAAACACGTTTTTAACCCAGTTGTCGGGCCGGGCAATGGCAATGTAGTCAGCTATACCAGCTGGCACCCGAGTCACAAGTGAATCATCGGCTTGCAAAGCCTCATGCGAGGCAGAAATAGACGCTTTATCCATGGGCTGGAGTCGTTAAAGTGGCGACGAGTTGATTTTCTAGTTGTTTGTAGAAGGTGAATTGATCATAGGGCTGCTTGTCGACAATCAGACAAGGCATACCGGCGCGCTCAGCGCAAACGCCGTCGAGTTCAGGTCGGTCGCCAATAAATAGACACTCGCTGGGCGAGAGCCCTAATTGGGCAGTGAGGTAGAGTAAGCCCTGGGGGGCAGGCTTAAGATGGTTGATATGGGGGTCGGTAGAGCTGACGACGATATCGGCAGCCAGATCCATGGCAGCAAGCTTCTCCTGGGCGGGGTAGTCGGAGTAGATGCCGATGGTAATACCACGTTGGCGCAGAGTGGTAAAAAAAGAATGCGCCCCGGGGTATACGCAACTTATCAAATATTTGTTGGGATGGTTGAACATCCAGTAGTCAACTACGCGCTTAACTTTTTCGAGCGGGTAGCCGCCACCGTCGGCGCACCAAGTGTACTGAGCATTTTCTAAATCGGGTATGGCCTGGCCGGGACGCTTCTCCCGCTCAGCCCGAAACCGTTGCAAAATCCGCATTTCCTGCAGCCGCCAGGGCCGAAGAGCGTAGTAGCCCAGCAGGTCAAAGAGCATTTTCGAGCGCAGCCGTGACTGGGTGTACAGCGTACCGTCTACATCAAAAATTACTGCCCTTACTTTTTCCCAATCAACTTTTGCGGTTGACGACATTATTCCGTTTTAAAGCTCGTTGTGACTAACTGCAAGAGTAGCATAGGAATTGCATTTTTTCCACTTAGATCATAATTTTCACTTCGAGATTTAAGTACAATTCTATATAAATTTACTTACCATAAAGTATTAATCCTAATTAATGGCGAAATATTATAATCAAGCCCATCCTTATAGGATGTTCTTTATACATTTTAGTTTACGCTCTTTTTTCGGATACCAATACCAACAATCCACCATGTGCAATGCATTGCCCAGCCGAGCTACACCAACATAAATATGTCATTACATCCTGCATTCAGGCTTTTCTATTTTTTGACCTGGTACTGGCTAGCCCCGCATGCACTTCACTCATTGCCTATGGCTAGCTGGATTTCAATCGATTGCGGTTTAAAGGTTAACTGCACCGTATCAGCCAAGATATTTTCGCTGCTTTAAGTGGTAAAACTGTTCACTTGAGTGGTACTGACCGGCGCAATATGCTTTTTCCTTTCCCTCTCCAGCCCTATTTTCGTGATTTGTACTTATAAGTGATTGTTGCTTACCTGAAATAAAGCGCATCTTGAATTTGTATGGGCGCAGCCAACACGAGGCAACTGGTTTCATGCCACTTACTTGAATTCAAACAGCCTTACACATATGCGCCTTTTCTGCTGATACTGAAGCAGCTACTACAGTTCTTGAAGCCAGAAAAAAGTTTGCCCGAACATCTTTGAGTGAACCAGCCATTCCTTCATGCGAGACGAAGCGTCACTTTTCAGCTAGCTTTCACTTCTTCGAACAACGCCTCAAGTTGAGTGGCAGAGGCTTCCCAATCATAATACTCCTGCACGAATAGGCGGCCGTGCGTTGCTAAGTGAGTGGCTTTCGTGGCATCGGTCAACAAGGAGGTGATGCAGTCGGCCAGCTCCGCGGTCGATTCCCCAACCAGTATATCCTGCCCTAGACGGCCATGCAGGGCATTATTGGCTAAGGGAGTAGTTACGCAAGGCAATTCCATGGCCATGGCTTCTAGTAGCTTGTTCTGCAAGCCCGTCCCGACCCGCATCGGCGCCACAAACACGCGGGCGGCCGCATAGGCATCCCGAATATCATCGATCCACCCACTAACCGTAACCGCCTCCGACGCCAAGGCCAAAACCCGCGGGGCCGGTGTGGTGCCGGCAATCAGCAACCGCGCCGACGGGTGCGTACGCCGGACCAAAGGCAGAATCTCGAGGGCCAGAAACTCAACGGCATCCACATTCGGATGATAGCTCATGTTGCCGCAAAACAGCATGTCGTGCGTTTTGGCAGCAGCATGAGGCTGAAAGAAATCAGTGTCGATTCCGTTGCGCACAATGCCAATTTCGTCGCGCCGAGGGTGTTCGATGAGTTGGCGGTCTTGCTCGGAAATGATGGTGTGGCACTGAAACCAATCGAAAGCAGCGGCCTCGTACGTTAGTAGGCGCCGGCCTTCGTGGCTGTACACTTTGCTTTCAAGCCAGGAACTCTGCTCGGCGCGGCGCAGCATGCCCGTCGAAAACACATCCATGTAATCCAGCGTCATGGGCAAGCGGCCGGCGTAAGCCCGCACGTAATGCGCCATCCGAACAAGCTGACAATAGACATGATCGGGCTGAAAGTCGCTAATCAGCGCGTCGAGCCGCCGTTGCACGCGGGCATCGTAGAAGTAGCCTACTTGTAGCGGCAGGGCCCGGAGCAGAGCCAGGGCCATGTTAGCCGCAATGCCTGGCCGGTGCAGACGGTGCACGTGCAGGCCGCCCCCGCACAACGGCCGCACCGCCGCGTAGCCAGCCGCCGGCACGTCTTCATCGGAAAGGCAGAACAGGCAGATTTCGTGGTGGCGGGCCAGGTAACGGAGCTGATGGTAGGCCCGCAGTTTGTCGCCCTTGTCGAGAGGAAACGGAAAGCGCGACAAAAGAACAAGAAGCTTCATAGCCGGCAAACTTACGCCGTTTCAACCCGGCGCTGCTGCACCACGCTGTATAAATCCAGAAAACGCTCTACCACCCGGCAATTATCGTAGAGGCGCACAATGGTGCGAGCGGCTTCTTGCCCGATCAGGTTGGCGGGTAGCTGGCCGTGGTAGTAGCGCCCAATGGCTTCCACCCAGGCGGCCGGCGTGTCGCGCAGCACAATGTCGTGCTCGTCGCGGACGTGGATGCCTTCAGCGCCGAGCGTGGTGCTCAGAATGCATTTGCCAAGGGCCATGCCTTCGATGATTTTGACGCGCATCCCGCCTCCGCTCAGCAACGGCACCAACATCACCTCGTACTGCTGCATGAAGCGCTGGGCCGACTCGACAAAGCCATGCACGACCACGTTGGGCAACTGTAGCTCCCGAAACCGGGCCGGCATTTCCTTGCCCGCTAAGTGCAGCTCCAGCTTCGGGTACTGGGCATGTACCTGCGGCCAGATTTCGGCTAGAAACCAATCCAGGCCTTCCTGATTAGGCAGCCAGTTCAAGGTGCCAATCAGGAACAGGGTATGTGGTTTGGGTTGGATGGCTGGATCAAGCTGAAACCGCTCTAGTTGTACTCCGGCCGGCACAAACACCACGGGCTCCCGGCAGCCCAACTTGCGCAGCCGCTGCTGGTCGGGCTCAGTAATGGCGGCTACGGCATCAAAGCGCGGCAGATAGTGCTGCTCGAACTGCTGCATCCGACCGGCCAAATGACGCAGGTAGATTTTTTTCAGTGGGTTTCGCTCCCGCCGGGTTAGCATCTGCCAGATGGTGTACTCCACGTTGTGGGCCCGCACCACCACCGGTATGCCGGGGGCCACGCGCCGCACCACTTCTTCGTACCAGGCCACGAACGTGCCTTCCAGCTGAACCACATCCACCGTTTGCGCGCGCAAAATTTCGGAGAGCTGCTCAGCCGCGTCCTCGCTCACGAAGCGTTCCACGTTGTAGGGAAGCCGGCTTGCCACTAGGTTGCGCAAGGCCTTTATGGGTGAGAGGCGCGTATCCACGTCCACGGTCACGAGGCGCAGGTTCGGGCCAAGGTGCGCCAGTGCATCGGCGGGTTGGCGGTGCTTGGGCGTGTTCAGGGCCAGCATCGTAACGCGGTGCCCGGCCCGAATCAGGCCCGCGGCCACGTCGTACATGGCAATAGCGCCCCCGTCGGTGGGTGGGAAAGGCACGCGCGGACAAACTTGCAGAATATGCACGTTAGGAAAGGGTGGATTGGGTTGGCAAAGCTACAAAGAACGGGCGGGCGACAAAGTCAGCCATAGCACCGGCCACTGCTAGCAGTGGCCGGGCCCCTCAGCCAGGTGCTACTTCAAGCAACTTGCCATCTACGCCCGAAACAGCTTTACCAGCGCGTTTATTTGCTCATCGGTGCCCAAAAACAAAAGCACGTCGCCGGGGACGGGAACGGTGTCGGCGCTGGGGCTGACTTGCAGCTCGCCGTCGTGGTGCTTAAGGCCGATGACGGTGGCGCCGGTGCGGGAGCGGATATCCAGCTCGCGGATGCTGCGGGCGCGCCACTCGTAGCGCAGCTCCTCGGGGCGCATTTCTTCGAGCCGGAGCTTGTGAGGCCCGAGGCCGGAAATCATATCCAGAAACCGAATGACTTCGGGGCGCATGACCAGGTTGGCCATATGAGAGCCGCCGATTTCGTCGGGCATCACCACCGAGTCGGCACCGGCGCGGAGCAGCTTGTGCTCACTGGTTTTGAGGCTGGCGCGGGCAATAATTTTGATAGCCGGGTTTAGTTCGCGGGCGGTGAGGGCTACGAATACGTTGTCGGCGTCTTTGGGCAGGGCCGTGATGAGGGCACGGGCCCGGGCCACCCCGGCGGCGCGCAAGGTGTCGTCGGCGGTGGCATCGCCAAATACAGCCAGGATGGTGCCGTCGTGGGACTCGCTGGCGGCTTTCAGTAGCGTTTCGTCTTGCTCCACAATCACCACCTTGGCACCGCTGGCCCGCAGCTCGTGGTAGGCCTTGCTGCCATTGCGGCCAAAGCCGCACACAATCACATGGTCTTTGAAGCCACGAATTTCTTGGTCGTTCCGAAGCATATTGAACATGTTACGCAGCTCGCCGTCGAAAATGTAGGTGGTCAGTACCGACAAGAGGTAGGCCACGACGAGCAGGTTAAAGAAAATGTAGAACGAAACAAACAGCCGCCCCCCCGGCGACAAAGGGTGCAGTTCGCCGAAACCAACCGTAGAAATGGTAATCATGGTCATGTAGAAAGCATCAGCCAAGCTGAAGTCCTCAATCACCATAAACCCCGCAATGCCGGTACCAAAGCTGCCGATGGTGAGTAGCACCGCCAGCAAAAATCGGCTTAGGTTAAGGCGCTTCCACATAAGTCAAATCATTTAACAAGTAACATTTATCATTTAACAGTTTGAGGAAGACAGAATAAATTGATTTCCTTGAAACGTACCAGCGCCAACTCGTTTGTCAATTCACGTACAGCACAGCAGGATAGCAATTGAGGCTGTTTAGGAAGTCGCCCATAACACGATGGAACGTCATGCTTGATCTGGCGTCCGCTTGTCGAAGCATGACGTTCCATCGTGTTATGGGCGACTTCCTAAACAGCTTCATTGTTAAATGTTAATTGACAACTGTTAACTGTTAAGACTTACGCACCGCGGGAAAGCACGGTACCGAGCAGCCGGGCCAACTCGTTGTCCATTTGCTTGAGAGCCCGGATGGTTTGCAGGTGCTCCATCATGGTGGCATCATCGAGCGGATGGCGCAGCGCTTCGAGGCGGACCGATAATTCCCGCTCCACGTTCACTTTATTGAGGCGCAGAATGGCGTTGTCGCAGGCTACCTGGATGAGGTCCAGCTCGCGGGGCACGTGAATCTGGTGGGTGGTCCAGTTGGGGCTTAGCTCGTAGCGCTCGGTGGCCAGCTCGGCCACCAGCGCCCGAATGTCGGAGCGGCTGTGCTGGATGAGGGTCCGGATTTCCGGCCAGCGGCCCTGCGTCAGCTCCTCGCGGCACAAGTGCAAAAGGTCGGCGTAGATACTGGTTTTGAACGGCGTATCATCGAGCTGCCCGAACAGGTATTGCGCCACGCTGACTTCCGGGGCCAGCGGCTGCGCCGAATACAGCAGCAGCAGCCGCACCACTTCCCGCTCGCACTGCTCCTGCACATCAGGTATGGGCTCGAGGTCCTCGCGGGTGAGATTTTGCAAGTCGCCGCCGCCGCCCATCAGGTCTTCCGGCGAGGCGCCGTACATCAGGGCTTCCGCTTCTTCCTCGGGGCTCATGGGCCGCGCAGCCGGGCGAGCCGGGGCGGTTTGGCCGGTGGCCGAGGCGCCGCCTGGTCGAGGCTTCTGCACATCCAAGCCGGGGAGGCTGGCCGGCGACTTAGCTGTTTGCCGGGCAATCTTGTTGTACTCGGTGATAAGTACTTGCTCGTCGATGCCAAACGTCTGCGAGGTCTGCTGCAAAAACACCTGCCGCTTGATCGGGTCGGGCACTTTGGCAATGCTTTGCAGCACCTCCCGGATGGCCTCGGCTTTCTTCACCGGGTCCTGCGCCGCTTCGCGGGAAACCAGGTCGGTTTTGAACTGGATGAAGTCCTGGCTGGCTTGGTCCAGGTGCTCCTTGAACTTCTGGTCACCAACTTTGCGGATGTAGCTGTCGGGGTCGTCGCCGTCGGGGAACAGCACGACGCGCACGTTCAGGCCGCCTTCGAGCAGCATATCAATCCCGCGCAACGAGGCCCGGATACCGGCCGCGTCGCCGTCGTAGAGCACGGTTACGTTGTCGGAGTAGCGCTTGATGAGGCGGATCTGGCCGTCGGTGAGCGAGGTACCCGACGAGGCCACCACGTTCTTGATGCCGCCCTGGTGCAAGCTCAGCACGTCGAGGTAGCCTTCTACCAGGTAGCACTGCTCTTCGGTCCGGATGGCCTGCCGGGCGTGGTAGAGCCCATACAACACATCCGACTTGTGGTAGATTTCCGACTCCGGGGAGTTCAGATACTTGGCGGTTTTGTCGTTGGGCTTGAGCGTGCGCGCGCCAAAGCCAATTACGCGGCCCGAGATGTTGTGAATGGGGAACATCACGCGGCCCCGGAAACGGTCGTAGCGGCGACCGGTATCTTGGCCGTTATCGTCTTCGCGTCGCACTACGAGGCCGGTTTTTTCCAGGTACTTCAACTCGAAGCCCGCCGCCGTAGCCGATTTCAGTAAATCGTCCCACTGATCAAGCGAGTAGCCTAGCTCGAAGGTGGCAATGGTGGTTTGGTTGAGGCCGCGTTGGCGCAGGTAGCTCCACCCAATGCTCTGGCCTTCCTCGTTGTTTAACAGCAGCTTGTGGTAGTGGTCCTTAGCCCAATTCGAGACGATAAACTGCGAGTCCTTTTCGTTTTGGGCGAGCTGCTGCTCGGGTGTCTTCTCTTCTTCCTGAACCTCGATGCCGTACTTCTTAGCCAGGTACTTCAGGGCCTCCACATAGCTGGTGCCCTCGATATCCATGATGAACTGCACCACCCCGCCCGCCTTGCCGCACCCAAAGCACTTATAGAGTCCCTTGGCCGGCGCCACCGAAAAGCTCGGCGACTTTTCGTGGTGAAACGGGCAGCAGGCCCACATGTTCTGACCCTTGCGCTTCAAGCTCACGAAGTCGCCCACCACCTCCACAATGTCGGCGTGGTGAATTATTTGATCGACTAGTTCTTTGGGAATCCGGGCCATACTAGCCGCAAAGGTAGGCAGGAAACGAGGCCAAGTAACGTCTCGCCGAGACGCGTATTCACGACTACCTCCCGAACGATAATCGTGGGGACGGCGCCAAAATCAAGAAACCGGAACACGCATCTTCACACCAAAGGACCGACTTCTAATAATTCTGGCTGGCGGTAGTTTCGGGGATGATGACCACGTAGTCGTAGCCTAGAATAGTGGCTTGCAGCTTCTGGTCGGCAACGGGCATGCCATTGTAGAGCATGGCCCGGCGCAACGGCCGCAGATCAAACACCTGCCAGGCGGCCCCGGCGGGCGTAGCGGCCACAAACGGCTTAACCATAGCTTCGTCGGCAGCAGCGTAATTAGTAGCGTTTTTACTGAAGTCCACCGGATTCTGGCCGGTTACTTTCTTGCCCTGCTTGCCCATTATAAATATGTGCAGGGTTTTTTGGTCGTGCGCGTCGGCTAGGTTCACGGCCAGGTTGCCCACGTCGTAGATGTCGCCCCAGATGCTGCGGCCCCGGCCCAGGTGGTAGGCCCCGAACTTGAAGAGCATGGGCGGCAAGGGCTGCCCGGCCTGCTGGTAGGGCTGCAACTCGGCCAGCAGGTTGCGCTTCATCAGGTTGATGCGCGCCTGCTGGCCGCCAGGCTTACCAGCGGCGTTGGTTTTAAAGATATTCGCGCTGGCCTCCAGGTCCTGCAACAGTTGGCGCACGGCTAGCGGCTCCGTGGTCGTCATTTTCCGCAAACTATCGAGCAGCGTGGTGCGGATACCGTTGATGGTAATGCCGCCGTAGTTACCGGCCACCAGCGCGGCCCGGTCGTGGGCCTGAATGGCGGCGGCTTGCTGGCGCAGGAAGGCCCGGGTGGTTTTGCTTTTCACTTGGTCGGCCATCAGCGTCAGGGTGCGGCCCGTGGCGGTAAAGCCTACCTGCTCTACGCCCACCAGCGTTGTATTCTGCGCCCGCAATGCCCGCGCCAGCTCAAACTCTTCCACCCAGCTGTAGAACGACAAGTACATTGGGTGCTGCTGCAAAAACGCCGTGGGCAAACCCGGCTGAGCCGTCAGGCGGGTTAGGTCCTGAGCCTGATACTTGTCGATTTCGGCAACGTACACCTTCGGTTTCAACACCTGCGCAACTGCCTGCGTAAAAGCCGGTATCTGAGTTATACCGTGGTCTTCGCCCACCAGCACCAAGGCGCTTTTCTGGATGTCTTGCCGCAGTTTCTCCCAACCAGGCCCACTGCATTGCGTACCTGTTTGCGTGAGCGGCAACTGATTTTGACGAAGCAGCCGCGCAAAAGCGGTATCGGTAGGAGCCTGCGCGTGCGCGGCGGTGCCAAAGGTAACCAGAGCTAGCAGTAGTGACCCGACACCGCGCGAAAAGCGGTACCGCAAGGAAGAAGCCGACATACAGGGCGTATACAGGGAAGTAGCAGAAAGCACGCAAGATAGATAGTGTCCATCAAATCCGCCCAAGGGTATTGTGCCACTAGAATCCCAATCCACCCAACTTCCACCCATGTTTCCGGGTTATCTTTGCACTTCGATTCGCATTTTCCGACTTTCTATATGGCAATTACCCAAGAAGACGTCCTCAAGGCCCTGAGCTACGTGGAAGAGCCCGATTTGGGCCAGGACCTCGTCACGCTCAACATGATTGAGGACGTGCAGATCAACGGCAAAGCGGTGTCGTTTACGGTCGTGCTGACCACCCCCGCCTGCCCTCTCAAAGAACTGATCCACAACGCCTGCGTCCGCGCCATCCATACCATGGTCGACAAGGACGCCGACGTTGAAATCAAGATGACCTCGCGCGTGACCACCATGCGCCAGAACCGCGACATCCTGCCCGGCGTGCGCAATATTATTGCCATTGCCTCGGGCAAAGGCGGCGTAGGCAAGAGCACCGTTACGGCCAACCTGGCCATTGCGCTAGCCAAGACCGGCGCCAAAGTTGGTTTGGTTGATGCCGATATTTCCGGGCCTAGCATGCCGCTGATGTTCGGCGTGGAAGATGCCCGCCCGCACGTGTTCCGCACCCCCGACGGCCGCAACCAGATTCAGCCCATCGAGGCGCACGGCGTCAAGATTATGAGCATCGGCTTCCTGGCGCCGGCCGAAAGCGCCATCGTGTGGCGCGGCCCCATGGCCTCGTCGGCCCTCAAGCAGTTCATTACCGAGGTGGATTGGGGTGAGCTAGACTACCTGCTCCTCGACATGCCCCCCGGCACCTCCGATATTCACCTGACTATGGTGCAAACCGTGCCCGTCACGGGTTCAGTTATCGTGACCACGCCGCAGAAGGTGGCCCTGGCGGATGCCGAGAAAGGTTTGCAGATGTTCCGTTTGCCGCAAATCAACGTGCCAGTGCTTGGCATTGTGGAGAATATGGCCTGGTTCACGCCCGCCGAGCTGCCCGACCACAAGTACTTTATCTTCGGGCAAGGCGGCGGCACCTCCCTGGCCGAAAAGCACCAAGTGCCCCTGCTCGGCCAGATTCCGCTGGTACAAAGCATCCGCGAAAACGGCGACCAAGGCACCCCCGCCATCCTCGAAACTGGTACCCCCGCCGCTGCTGTATTCGGCCAGCTAGCCGAGGAACTAGCCCGGCAAGTGTCCATCCGCAACGCCATAGCGCCGAAAACCAATATCGTCGAAATGAATAGCTGATTCTTGCCGATTAACCCTGATTGCGCTGATTTCGGTGGAGCTTACCGGTTCGATTACGGTGGTTCTGTCTGTGTCTACTTTGTTCAAGAACTAATCAATGATTGAAAACCAACAATAGCTGGTTGTAGCATCGCTACTTATTGGTGGCGGTTGCTGCTGGTTTTTGCCAGCTTTTGTTTGCGTTTTGTCTCTGCTGACGTTGCAATGAACTTCTCTTTCCGGCTGTTGTTGAATGAAGTTAACAGGTAGATGTAGCCGACAGATGCCGTATCTTTGCCTTACTTTCGTGCTACCGCCCCCAAACCCTGACCGCCGAAATCAGCGAAATCACGGTTAATCAGCGAAAATCAGCGATTTATGACACATTCCGCCGCCGTAGAAGACCACCCCCTCCTTTCGCGTATTGAATTGGCGCTGGACAGCATCCGCCCATACCTGGCGGCTGACGGCGGCAACGTGCGCGTCTTGGAAATCACCGACGATATGGTGTTGCGCCTGGAACTGCTCGGAGCCTGCGGTACCTGCCCCATGTCGCCGATGACGCTCAAAGCCGGCGTAGAAGAGTCGGTTAAAAAAGCCGTTCCTGAAATCCGTTCCGTGGAAGCTATCAACATCACCCCCATGACCGAACAGCCCGCTGGCCAAGTCCGCTAGGCTATTTCTTTAGATTCTAAAAGAAGCCCCGCTCCTACCGATTTTCGGTGGTAGCGGGGCTTCTTAGGTTTGGGACGTCACGAACAGGGCTTGGCGCAGGCGGGGATTTAGAAATTCGTCTGCTTGTGCCTGCACGAAGGATGAATTGAAAAACTGCTGTTCAGCCCTTGTTCTTCAGCCCCGTTTGCGCCAAACCCATGTTGTGGGCAGTACTTGTTCATTTGGCTTGATCAAATTTTGGCAGCCCCACCGTTTTTAGAATGTGGTTTGCACGGTCAACTTTGTCCTTGAACAAAGGTTGGTCGTCGTACTTGCCCTTCAAAGTTGGGTCTACCGTGAAGCCTTTAGGCAGTTTAGCTTTTACAGCCTTGTCTTTTTTCAGTGTCATGGTTGTCAGATTTACGATTTTCGCGTTACTAAAAAGGCACCGTACGTTGTGCTTTTACGAAATGGCTCCCACTCGCTTTCTGCCGTCAGACCCAAAACCTCGAAATCCAACTTAATGGTTTCAAGGTTATTGGCAATGCCTATTCTGTAAAGCCGCGTTCGTGCTTCAGTACTACCTGTTGCGATGATGGTTGCACCTGGGTACGCTGCTGTAAAGGCATACAATGTTGCGGCAACCGTGGCAAGTACCTTTTGGCTATCGTTATTATTTGTAACGGTCAGGTCGCTGACAAAACCGGTCAACTTGTCTTTGTCACCAAATCCTAAGTTATAGAAGCTGCGCAGGTTGATTTCCGTATAGCGGACGACCTTGCTCACAGTTCCTTTGGGCCCAATGCTGTCAAATTCAAAGGAAGTTAAATCCGGGGCGGTTTTAACGTCGTAGCGGTCGTCCAACATAACCCAAAGTTAGCCCGTTCGCCTCAAAGGTGTTCGTTGCTTACGCATTGCACACAACGGATTAGGGCTTTGCGATGTACCGACATTCATGTTCCGTTGCTTGGTAAGTTATTCAAAAGCCTCATAAGGAGCAGGTGTTCATTGATTATTCACAAGCCGGTATATTGGCAAATCCATGTTATATGCCGCCTTCCAGTTCTTTCCACTTAAATATTCCTTGAATTATTTCGGATAGCCTTCTGGGTGGGTAAGTATGTAATAATGAAAATGCAGTCAATAGCCAACCACTAATTGAAAAAAATGAGTTGGGAACTTGCTTTAGAGTTGGCTCTCCATCAAGTTCATAAACTACAGTTTCACTAAAAGTCGAAGCAATGCCAGGAATAAAAGAGTTAGTCCGCGAATTGTTCCAATAATCGCAATGTGGAAATTTGTTGTCCAAAAATAATTTAGCTTGTTGTTCATTCGAATTGGAAGCCCTGCTATTAAACAAACAAGGATTGTCGCCCCCGAAATTATGACTGCCATAATCGGCTGAAAAATAATAAGTCCAAAAAGTCCGTCAACACCGAAGTCGTTATCAAGGAGTGCAAAAACCATATAAATGCATAGCGTAACAATGAATGTCAAGGCTATCTGAAATACTAAAGTCAATACAGCAATTGTCTTTCTCATTTTATTTGGGTGTCTCCTAAAGTGGCATACAACGAACAGGGCTTGCTGCTGTGGCGGCATTCATTGAACGTCCAGCCCCGAACCGCTGCTGAATAAAGTTAATAAAGATGATAGTAAGAACTATTGCCTGGCGTTGTTCTTCACGCTGGAACTGCTGCTGATAAATGCAAGTAGCCGAAGTTTTGTTCGTCGCCCCGCCATAGCAGCAAGCCCCTGTTACATGCCGTTTTTTATCGTCGCACAAAAGCAAATTTAAAAATTTGTTTGCCGTCTTTCTTGTACAAACTCAAAGTGTCTGCAAAAGAAGGTTTGTAAATACTGTCTCCGATTGCAGCAACATCGCTGAACGTCTTATTGTTTGACGAACTGCTCGCAACTGAAGTAAATGAATATTCCCAATCTACATTGTCAAGAACAAAAAACTCGGATGGGTCAACCTTCGTAACGTACTTTATTTTGCCTTTCAGATTAGCAGCATTGAAATCTTTGAAGGCTTTTTCTTCATCTGTTTGTACTTTGATGAATGTTCCTTGGTCACCCATTTTGTCAAACTCAATCAATGTGTCGCCTTTTAGCTTGTAGTCAAAGCGAAATTTGTCTGTCGAAATCCAGATGGCTGAACTGTCCCAATAGCCCATTGTAGCTTTGGATTTGTAGTACCAAAATCTGTCGCTGGTTGGTTTGCCTAAATCCATTTGTCTGTCAAGGAAATCGTAATATAAAACGTTTGATGTGTCTTTGATTTCAATAAGCGTAAAACCTGCTTTGTTTTGTCTTACCCACGTCCCATGTAAACCTTCGTATTTAGCTGTGTCAATTTTTTGGTCATGCGAAACCATTTTGTTTTTAGTCGAAGTTGTCGGGTTGCTACAGTAACAAAAAACTATTGTCACAATCAGTAAAATGGAAAGCAGTCTGGTCATGTTTTTTCAATGTAAAATGCAGTCTTGGCGACGGTTCCATAAAATGGCATGTAA
Organism: Hymenobacter sp.; assembly: GCF_036387835.1. Lineage (GTDB taxonomy): Bacteria > Bacteroidota > Bacteroidia > Cytophagales > Hymenobacteraceae > Hymenobacter. Next base: position 52,281 of record NZ_DASVSY010000036.1, read on the forward strand.
CACCTGTATTGCCGCTACTGAAGATACACCGAGTAGCGGGTATCATACCAACGGTAGCAGGATAAGCGCTACTGCTACCCCCGACACAGTAGCGGCAATCAGCAGCGGAGGGGACAGGGCTTAAGGTAGGCGTTTCGATTGATTTCCTCCAGCCTTCTATTGAGTTTGCGTGTCATGTGGCGGGCGGCTTTACCTTTACGCCTCACCCTACTGCCAGTCCCCTTTATGGCCAACCCCAACGACCCCACGCTCCGCTCCTGGATTGATATTCCACCCACCAGTGATTTTCCCATCCAGAACCTGCCGTTTGGGGTATTTGAAATAGAGGAACGCGGGCCGCGCCTCGGGGTGGCCATTGGAGACTACGCGCTGGATTTGTACGCCGTGGCGCAGTTCGGCTACTTCTCCGACCTGGACTTGGGGCCGAAGATGCCCAAGGTATTTCGGCGCCGAACGCTCAACCAGTTTATTGCCTTGGGCCGACCAGCGTGGCGGGCCGTGCGCCAGCGCGTAAGTGAGCTGCTTCGCCACGACAACCCCGCTCTTTCCAGCAACCCGGAAGTGATGCGCGAGTGCCTAGTCCGCCAAAGCGAGGTGCGGATGCTGCGGCCGGTGAAGCCCCACAACTACACCGATTTCTACAGCAGTATCGAGCACGCCACCAACGTAGGCATGATGTTCCGCGACCCGGCCAATGCGCTGCTGCCTAACTGGCGCCACATCCCGATTGGCTACCACGGCCGGGCCAGCAGCATCGTGGTATCGGGCACCGATATCCGCCGGCCCAACGGGCAGCGCAAGGCACCGGATGCCGACGCCCCCACCTTCGGCCCCTCCCAGCAACTCGACTTCGAGTTGGAAATGGCTTTTGTAGTGGGCAAAAACTCAACCCTCGGCGACACCATCCCGCTGCAGTACGCCGAAGACCACATTTTTGGGCTGGTGCTGTTCAACGACTGGAGCGCGCGCGACATCCAGAGTTGGGAGTACGTGCCGCTCGGGCCGTTTTTGGGCAAGAGCTTCGGTTGCAGCATCTCGCCGTGGATAGTCACGCTCGATGCGCTGGAGCCGTTCCGCGTGCCCGGTCCGGTGCAGGAACCCGAGCCGCTGCTCTACCTGCGCCAACTCGATGCCCACAACTTCGACATCAACCTAGAAGTAGGCCTGCAACCCGCAGACAGCGCGGAAACGGTTGTTTCGCGCACCAACTTCCAGCACATGTACTGGAGCATGGCCCAACAGCTCACCCACCAGAGCAGCAACGGCTGCAACCTCGAAGTCGGCGACCTCTACGCCTCCGGCACCATCAGCGGCCCCACCCCCGACTCGCTCGGCTCGATGCTGGAACTCGCCTGGCGCGGCACCCGCCCCGTCCCTCTGGTGGATGGCTCGGAGCGCAGCTTCCTGCTCGACGGCGACACCGTAGCCATGCGCGGCTACTGCGAGAAAGACGGCGTACGGATTGGTTTCGGGGAGGTGCGCGGCACGGTGCTGCCCGCAGCGGGAAGTTGAACGACAGTAGCATAAAGTCGCAGCCAACTGATACTGCCGAGTGTTACCGGGCAGCCGTGTAGCGGCTACAGATTGGTAGAAACTACGCATTCGGTGACGTATTGCCGCGTAGCGGTACAAGGTCCCCTACTAGCGCCTCTGGCACCGCTACGCGGCGCAACACCTTTTTCAAACTGTGTACTACCAACCTGTAGCCACTACGCGGCGGCTCGACACTGTGAGCGGCTACTCGTTAAAATAGCTTCTTCATTGAAAGCAAAGCCCTAACTCTTTCTCGGAGCCAAGGCTTTGCTTTTTCAATAAGTACACACGTTCTATTTCCGGCGGCCCGCTAACCCGGTGGCCTTTCCTTTTGGGCTGACGGTAGGCGACACGTATAAGTCCTTGCCGGCGAGGTCTTCCCAACGATAATAGTGGAAGTTTTTCTCTTCTGACATGGCGACGAACAGGCCGTGCTGAAACTGCTGATTCAGAGGGGCACTCGTTACGTCGGAACCGTCGCTGATGTGGGCGGCTACGCGGACTACTTTTAGCAGCGGGTGGTCGTAGGGCTTGTTGAGGGTGCCTTCGCGGCGGAAGATGTGGAACTGGTTGGCGGCCTGGTCGGAGACGAGCAGGTAGCCGGTGGTTGGGCTGGTTTTGTAGATGGAAATGCCTTCGTGGTCTTCGGTGAAGCCGGTGGTGGCGAACAGGGCTAACTCGGCGTTGCCGCGGGCGGGGTCGGCGAAATACTGGCGCACGCCCACACCCTCATCAGAATAATAGACGTAGCCTAGCTCGTTGTCCACGGCTACCGATTCGATTTCTTTTTTGCCGCTCCACTTCCCAAACTTCCGCACCAGCGTGGCTTTCAAGTGCCCGGTGCCGTCGTCGGTGAGTTGGTATTGCCACAGGTAGTTTTGCTTGGGGCCCACTTTGCGGCTGACGATGGCAAACAAGGCGCCGTCGGTGGGGCGGGTGTAGAGGGCAATGCCCATCGGCAGTTGGTCGGCTTCCGGCTCGCCGGCAAACACGGTTAGGTTGCCGTTGTCCAGCGGCTGCATGTTGGGGAGGCGGAAGGCGCGCAGCTTCGAGGTTTCCCGCTCGGTGGTCAGGGCGAAATCGGTGAGGCGGCCGTTTAGCTTCAGGCCGTAGGCTACGTCCACATTGTCGGGGCGGCGGAGGTTCCGTACCACCTTACCCGGCACGATTTTACCCTGCAAGTCGAACACATACAAGCCCCCATCCGACGCCTTGTCGGTGCCGATGACCAGGCTTTGGGCGGGGTCTTGGGAGTTGATCCAGATGGCAGGATCGTCGGTGTCGTAGCGGACGGTATCGGTGACAACAACGGGCTGTATTACGCCAGCGGTAGTGGCCGTTGGGCGCGACAAGGCGGGGCGGCCGCCTTGCGTGGTGTGGCCGCAGTTGGTGGCGAGAGCAGCCGTCAGCAGCAGGGCCGTCAGTTGGCCAAGTACCGGGAAGTTGAGAAAGATGGTTACAGGCACCAGCAAAGAGAATCGAGGGTAAACAAATGTGGTAGTGAACTTGCGGGGGTGTGGTGCCACGACATTTTCCCGTCGTGGCACCACTATCGTTGCTGATAACTGCCTGATATGAACCAAGACGAGCCGTTCAACGCCAGTCGTTCAACTAGCAGCCGTTCAACGATAGTGGTACCACGACGGGAAAATGTCGTGGCACCACTTCGCCCTTGCTTATTGCAGGTTGCCCGTGCCGTTCGACTGGTAAGCACCGGCATCGGCGCCCGGCGCGGAAACCGTGGATTGGAAGATGCCCGATATAGTTACCGGCGCCGTGTTCAGCGGCTGGAAAGACGTGCGGCCCTTGCCAATGGCGGGTGAGCCTGCCTGTAGCCGCAGGTTATCGGCGGGCTTCAGGAAGTTGGTGGCCTGGATGGTGGCGCTTGGGGCGGCGGTGGTACCGGCGGCCGTGGCGAGGTCGAAGGCCTGGAACCGGGGGTTGTTTTCTTGGGCCGCACCGCGGGTATCGGCGGGCTGGTTGGTGGTGAGGGAGCCGGCAGTGGCGGCGTTGAACTGCGCTACCTGGTCGGCGGTGTTGGCGTAGTAGAACTGGTTGTCGTAGCGGGTGTTGGCGGCGTCGGGCGCATCGTCGGAACGCATGCGCAGGCCGAAGCGGCAGTTGGCAATCAGGTTGTTATAAACCAGACCTTTGGCTTGCACTTCGTAGTTGATGGAGCCGCCGCGGCCCGATTTAGTTTGGCGGTAACCGCAGTTGACGAAGGTGTTGTTGTAGGTGGCCACGTTGGTTTGCGGCACGGCACCGGCCTTCGAGGCCACTTTCACGCCGTTGGTGGAGCCACCCACGAATACGTTGTAGGCAATATCGCCTTCGCAGCTTTCCTTCACGTTGACGGCGTCGCCGCCTGCCTTGCCGGTTTTCTCGAACTTGTTGCGCATCACGCTGAACTTCGCGTTTTGCAGGCGTACGCAGTCGTCAACGGAGCCGTGCAGGTAAGAGTCTTCCAGCACAAACCGGGCGTTGGCTTTGCTGGCCAGCATCGAGATGCCGTATTTGGGGGCGCCGGCCTCGTAGCCGGAGGGGGCATTGGCGCCGTACGGGCCGCCCACGTACCCGATGTTGGTCCATTGCAGCGCAATCAGGGTGGCCCCGTCGCCGTTGATGCCGCCCCAATAGCCTTTAAAAGCGGGGTCGGCGGCCACGTCTACCACGGCCGTTGGGTCGCCTTTGAGGTTGTCGGGGATGGTGATGCTGACGGGCTGCTCCTTGGTGCCGGTGCTCAGCAGCACGCCGTTGATGAAGAACGTGGGGTTGTTGGTGGCCTGCCCGAACGTGTTGGTGGAGCGCGGGTTGCCAATCACGATAATTTTGACGCCGGCTTGCAGCCAGAGCGTGTCACCATCGTTCACGGTTACGTCCTTGGTCATGTAGTAAGGCGCCGTACGGCCCGGAATAGTGCCTTTCAAGGGGCTGCGCAGCGTGTCGCCCGAAAATTTCTCGCCCACCAGACGCTCCGGCTTGGCTACCTCCGTGGAATCCTCGCACGACGACAACGCCGCGCCGGAAGCAAGCAGCAGCACCCCGGCCGCGCGGTTAAAGTAGGTTTTCGTGAACATGGTTGTATTGAGGTGAAAGGTGAAGTGGTGAATTTGTGAAGGGTGAAGTAGTGAGATAGTGCAAGGGGAAGCAGTGCCTTCGCACAACTTCCCCTTGCACAAATTCACCTTTCCCGCAGGGTTACAGCCGAAACCGCAGGCCGGCTAGGTAGAAGGCCTTGTAGGTTTGGTTGACGACGGCCAGCCGGTCGGCGCGGTCCTGGTAGGGGAACTGATTGGTGGTGCCGTAGTAAGGATTAGGCGTCCGGATGTCTACCTGATAGGGCGTGTTGAGCAGGTTCTGCACCTTCACGTAGGCAGTCAGGCCGTAGCGGGCCGCAGCTTTGGTGAGGCGTTTTTCAGCCGAGAAATCCAGCTGCGACTGTGCCCGCTGCCAATAGTCGAGGCCCACAAAACGGTCGACTTGCACGATGCGGGCGCCGGTGTAGACGTAGGCCAATTGCAGATCCAGGCCGTTGCGCACGTTTTTGTAGAGCAACGAGCCGTTGGCCACGTGCTTGGACTGTCCCTGCAAGGGCCGCTCCTGCATCACCCGGCTGCGCGGGTCGTCGGTGGTCGGCGTGCGGGCTTTTTCGGTGATGATGGCCGATACCGTGAACGTGTAGTTGGTGGACACTCCAACCAAGCCCCAAAACTTCGTGCCTACCCATTCGAAGCCGTAGTTGGTGGCCGAGCCGAAGTTGGTGGGCTGGTACACCGTCAGGGTGGTGTTGGGCACCTGTACCAGGGCGTACTCGATGGGGTTGTTGATGCGCTTGTAGAACACCCCGGCCAGCACCTGGTCGTTGCCGGTGCCGAAGTACTCGTAGCGCAAATCCAGGTTGGCGGCTTGGGTGCGTTTCAAGTACGGGTTGCCGGCTTCGGCGAAGGTTTCGGTTACGGTGCCGGAGTTGTTGTAGGGCGTAATTTCGAAGTAGCTCGGGCGGCTGATCGACGAGAAATACGAGGCCCGCAGGTTCTGGTGCTTGCTTAGGGCGTAGCGCACGTGCAAGCTCGGCAGCACGTCGGTGTAGAGCTGGCGGCCCTGGTAGGCGGCTTCGGTGCGGGGCAGGCTGGTGAGGTAGGCCTGGTCGGTGTGCTCGACGCGGACGCCGCCGAGCACTTCCAAAGCGCCCTTCGTGAAGCGAAACTGCCCGTAGCCGGCCGCAATTTTCTCGGTGGCCGTGTAATTGTTGGCTCCCACGTAGATGCCGAGCGGGTTGAACACCGTGTACAACTCGCTCCGAATATCGCCCTCGTCGGTGGCGGGCTGGCCCGAGGCCCGGAGCTGGTACGAGAGGAAACGGTTGGTGCGGTCTTTGTCGCGATAGAGGCCGCCGGCCGAGAGGTCGAGCAGGTCGGTGAGGTGGTAGGTCAGGTTGAGGTACAGCGCCTTATCCTGGTCGATGTTGTCGAGCCAGATGCGGCTGGCGTCCTGGTAGCGGTTGCCCGACGAGGTGAACTTGAGGGGCTGCTCGGCCAAGTCGGGCACGTCGTTGGTGGCGCGCGAGTACACCGCCGACCACGTGACGGCTAGCCGGCCAAGCGCGTGCTCTCCCTGCAAGGTGCCGTTGGCAATGCCCTGGCGCTGGTAGCGCGAGCGAATCAGCAAATCTACGTCGGGAAGAGCGGGGCGCTTGTAGGTGGTATCGGATTGGTAGCGGGTTTGCAGCTCGTCGAGGCGCAGGTACACCCCGTAGAAGCGCAGCGAGTTGCGGGCGTTCAGGCGGTAGTCGAGCTTGGCGTTCAGGCCGCTGCGCAGCTGTTGGGTGGAGTATTGCTGCACGCGTAGCTCCTTGATTTGGGGCTGGTTGTTGATGTCGATGTTGGCATCGAAAAAGTAGCCGTCGGAGCCCCGGCTGGTGTTCTGATAAGAGCCCGCCAGCAGCACGCCCAACTGCTGTTCCTTACCAAAGCGGCTGCCATACGTCAGGTTGCCAACCAAGTTGGGAGCCGGCGTACGGCGCGAAAATTCCAGCCACGGAAAATCACTGGCTTGCGCCGGATACTCAGGCCCAAACCGCTCGGCCGGCGACTTACGGTTGATGGCGCTTTTATCGAAGCGTTGAAACGGCCGGTCGAAAAACAGCTGGCTGTAGCCGGTGCCGAGCTGGCCGGTAAGCTGGCGCTCGGCGGGGGCGTCTTTCATCACCATGTTCACCACGCCCCCGATAGCGTCGCCTTCCATGCTCGGCGTCAGGGCCTTCGTGACTTCGAGGCGCTGGAGCAGGTCGGCGGGGAAGATGTCGAGCGGGACGTAGCGGTTGTAGGGGTCGGGCGAGGGAATCTTGATGCCGTTGACGAGCGTGTAGTTGTAGCGCTTGTCCATGCCGCGCAGAATGGCGTAGCGGCCGTCGCCATTGGTGCCGCGCTCCAGCGTCACGCCCGATACGCGCTGCAGCACGTTGGCCACCGTAATGTCGGGCGAAACCTGGATGGCTTGGGCTGATACCACGTTCATCACGCTCGGGGCTATTTGCTCAGTGCGGCGGGCGGCGTTTTCGTCTTCGGGGTTGAGCTGGCCCCGCACGGTCACCTCGCTGAGCTGCTGGTTTTGGTCGGTCAGACGCAGGTTCAGCACCGGGCTTGGACTGGCTTCCGTGACGTGCAACGGCTGCGTCAGCGGGGCGTAGCCGGTTAGCTGGCTCACTAGCTCGTACTCGCCCACCGGCACGTCGCGCAGCGTAAACGAGCCGTCCAACCCGGCGAGACCGTTGTAGGTGGTATTCTTCAGATACACCACCGACCCGACCAGCGGCTCTCCTGTGCGGGCATCCGTCACGCGGCCTTTCACGGTGCCGGCCAGCCCGATGAGCGGCCAGGCCAACAGAAAAATCAGGAGCGAGTACAATGGGCGCATAACGAGGGAAGTGGTAGCTGACTTGCTGGCTTAAAAGTCCAGTCTGTTCTTCCCATCCGCCAAAAATGCACCGTGAACAAAAAGGCAACAGCCCCAAACACCCCGTAAACAATCTGTTACAACCGGAATTTTACGCTTGCCAATCTATTAACAATCAGTTATTTATAAACAAAATCCACCAGCCATTATGCTTGTGTTACCAGAACAGGCCGTGCTGGCAAAGCGCCATCAAAGGGTTTGCAGAAAAGTAGTCAGATTCTCGCCGGCAGCCAGGTTCAGGCGCTTGCGCAGGCGGTAGCGCATCACCCGCAGGCTGTCCAACGACACGCCCAAGGAGGTGGCAATGTCCTGCGAGGTGAGGTTCATTTTGAGCAGTGCCACCAGCCGCCGCTCCCCGGCCGTGAGGGTGCTGCAGTGCTGCTGCAAGTTGTCGAAAAACGGCTGGTGCACCTGCTCGAACGTGACGCGGAAGTCTTCCCAATGCTGGTCGTGATGCACGCTCTGCCCGATTTGGTGCAGCAGCTGCTTGAGCTGTTTCTTCTGGTCGCGCTTGTCGTCTTTCACCAGCTCGCCGAGCTGGCCGCGCAGCTCTTCCAGCAGCTGATTTTTCTGGATAACGTGCAGCGTGTGGGTGCTCAATTCCCGGCTCCGCACCGCCAGCTCCTGCTTGAGGCTTTCTTCTTCCAGGGCCTTGTTGCGCAGCTCTAGCTGCATCAGCTCGCGCTGCGTTTCGTACATGCGCTGGTTTTGCTCGCTGAGCGCCTGCCCGCTCCTGATTTTCAGCCGCTGCCGGCTGATAACCACGGCGCCCAACACCACCAGCAGCGCCCCCACTCCTACCATGGCCACCATCATGATGCTATTGGCGTAGCGAGCCTGGTCGAGCTGGCTGATTTGCTGGTCTTTCCGCTCCAGATCGTACAGCGTCTGGAGCAAGGCCAGCTGCTGCTGGTTGGTGGCCGAATAAGTGGCCGCCTGGTACTTGCGGCTCCAGGCCGAGTAGTAATAGGCGCTGTCGTTGCGGCCGAGCAGGCTGAAGGTTTTGGCTAGGTCGTTGTAGGCGCCGCTGAGCTGGTGATGCTCGCCGGTTTTGAGGGCCAGCGCCAGCGCCTGCCGGGTAGCGCGCAAGCCAGCACTGTAGCGGCCGGTGCGGCGCAGCACGTCGCCGAGGTTGTTGAGAATCTCGATTTGCTGAATTTCGTCGCCGCTTTGGCGGGTCAGGCGCAGGGCTTGCTGGAAGTAGTAGTGCGCCGAATCGTAGCGGGCCCGGTCTTCGAAGATGCTGCCGATGTTCTCGTAAATCTTGGCCATACCGGCCTTGTTGGCGCTTTGCTGGTAGTGCTGCAACGCCAGGTGCTGGTAGTAAAAGGCGCTGTCGTAGCGCTCCAGCTTCTCGCACAGGTGCCCGACGTTGCCGTAGGTTACGGCCAAGCCGTTGTGGTTGGCGGTGCGCTGATAAAAGGCCAGGGCATGCTTGTACTGCTGGCGGGCCTGCCGGGGCTGCTTGTTGAAGTAGTAGAGCGTGCCGAGGTCGTTGAGGTTGTCGGCGAGCTGGTCTTGGTTGCCGAGCTTGCTTAACTGCTTACTGGCTTTAAAGTAGAAGTTGAACGCCTGCGGATACTGGCCGAGGTGGTAGCACATGCGCCCCATTTCCTGCAAGCTAGTGGCGGCGGTGGCCTCGTCGTGGTCTTCGGTGGCTTTGTTGTACTTGCTTTTCAACACCCGCAGCACCGAATCAGGCTGGCCGACAGGCAGCAGCGCCGGCTTGAACTGCTCGATGTGGTTTACCAGGGCGGGCTGCGCCCACGTGGCGGCCGGTAGCGCCAGCAACGCACTCAGCAAGAAAAGCAGCCGGCCAATTGATTGAATCCTTGTCATTCACAAGATGGATTTTTCAGGCCGGCAAATTACCCAATCATTACCTCGACAGAATTTTATCAAATTGTGAAGCGCGGTGAGGTGGTAAGATGGTGAAATGGTGAGATGGTGAGTTTTACGTTCGGCTTGCGCCATTTGCGCAGTTGGCGCAGACCCGCGCGGCCAGAACGTAAAACTCACCATCTCACCATTTCACCCATTCGTATAAGCCACGTTGAACCGGCCTTGGCTGTGGCGCACTTTGGAAATGGAGCCGTAGTCGATATCCAGCCGGAAGGCGTTGGCCAGCGGCAGGCCGAGGCAATGGCACAGCAGGCTGCGGATGACGGCCGAATGGCAGAACAGCAAGGCGGTTTGCGGGGCGTTGGGGTGGGCTAGCACGTCGTTGAGGAAGGCGGTGGTGCGGGCGGCAAGGTCGAGGAAACTTTCGCCGCCGGGGGCGGGCACCTGCACGTAGTCGGCCATCCAGGGGTCTAGTTCGGCGGCGGGCAGAGTGTTCCAGGGCTGTAGCTCCCACCGACCGAAGTCGTACTCGCGGAGCCGGTCGTCGAAGTGGATGGGGCCGGGCGCCAGGGCTTCGGCCAGGGAGCGGCAACGGGTGAGTGGGCTGCTGTACGCCACCACCGGGCCGGCCGCCAAAATGGGGGCCAGCCGGGCGCGCACCGCGGCCTCGTCTTCGGGGTAGGTGGCGGCCACGGGCACGTCGGAGTTGCCGTAGCAGATGCCGGCGGGCGTGGCTACGCGGGTGTGGCGAATCAGGTATATGTCCATAGTCGGGAGCAGAAAAACAGGTAGACCACCACCTCCGCTACTTGTTGGGTGGCGCCCAAACAGTCGCCGGTGTAGCCGCCGATCCATTTCTGAAAATAGCGGGCCAGGTACCATTTCACCAGTGCCAACGGCAGCAACACCAAGAGCAGCCAGCCGTTGCGCAGCCAGGCGGCATAGGCCAGCAGCGGCAGCAGCCCCAACAGCAGCCCGATTCCAAACTCTCTCGCGCTCATTTTCTTGGCGACGGGCTTGGCTTTGCTGTCCTCGTTTTCGCGGGCGTATTCGTGGGTGTAGATAAAGGAAAGCGCTGTGGCGCGGCTCAGGGAATGCGCCACTACCAGCACCGGCACCACGTGCCAGAGAGGCAGGCCAGGAGCGGATGCTACAGCCTTCAGCGCCAGAAACTTCAGCGTCAGCATCAGCCCCAAGCCCGTTACGCCATAGGTGCCCAAGCGGCTGTCTTTCATGATTTCGAGGATACGCAGCTTGGTCCAGCCACCCCCGAAACCGTCGCACACGTCGGCAAAGCCATCTTCGTGGAAGGCCCCCGTGAGTTGGATACCAACTATCATGCTCAGCAACAAGGCCACTTCCAGCGGAAAAACGTAGTGCAGCACCCCATACACGCCTGCCGCCGCGCCACCCACCAACCAGCCAATAACCGGGAAATAAATGGTGGACTTGTTGAGCTTGTCGTCGGAATGCCCCATCCATTTCGGGCACGGGACGCGGGTATAAAACATGAGCGCCGTGAAAAACAGCTCGACTTGGCGGCGCATCACGCGGGAACGGGCACTTCGCTCTGACTTACACCAGCACTTTCAAAAGAAGCCATTTCATTGAGGAAGCTCACGGCCGATACCAGCAGCGGGTAAGCCAGCGCGCAGCCCGTACCCTCCCCCAACCGCAGGTTCAAGTTCAGCAATGGCCGCGCCGCCAGGTACGTCAGCATCCGCCGATGCCCGGTTTCCTCGGACTGATGGCAGAACACGCAGTATTCCCGCACGGCCGGGTGCAGCGCCGCCGCCGCCAGCAAAGCCGCCGTGGCAATAAATCCGTCAATCAGCAGCACCAGCCCTAACTCGGCGGCGGCCAGCATGGCCCCGGCCATCTGCACTATCTCGAAGCCGCCGAACGTGGCCAGCACTTCCAGCGGCGCGGTTACGGCCGCGTGTTGCTGAGCCGCCGCCGTCAGGATGGTGGCTTTGTGGGTGAGTTGCTCGTCGTCGAGGCCAGTGCCGCGCCCTAGGCAGTCCGGGAGGGGCAGGCCAGTGAACCGATGCATCAGCAAAGCGGCCGCCGAGGTGTTGGCAATGCCCATTTCACCGAAGCCGAGCACGTTGCAGCCAGTGGCAGCCAGTTCGCGCGCCAGTTTAGCTCCTGCGGCTAGCGCCTGCTCGCACTGCGCCAGGCTCATGGCTGGCTCGTGCAGGAAATTGCGGGTGCCTTCGGCAATCTTTTGATTGACGACGGCTGGGAAATCGGCAAAGCTGCCTTTCACGCCGGCGTCCACCACTTTCAGCTCCATGCCCTGCTGCCGACAAAACACGTTGATGGCCGCCCCACCATTCAGAAAGTTCAGCACCATCTGGTAAGTGACTTCCTGCGGGTATTTGCTTACGCCTTCGGTGGCAATGCCGTGGTCGGCGGCAAAGACCAGCACGTGGGGCTGGCGGAGTTGAGGCGTGAGGGTTTGCTGAATTAGCCCTATCTGGCGGGCCAGGGCCTCCAGGTCGCCAAGCGCTCCTAGCGGCTTGGTTTTGCTGTCTATTTCAAGTTGCAGGGCAGTGGCTAGCTCGTGGTTGAGCGGCTGAATATGAAAGTCGGGCATAAGGTAGGTTTTGGCGCGAAGGTAACGGCGCGGCGCGGAATGAGGTTACTCAGCCTATCAACTGGCCGTATTCTTCGGGCCGCCCAATCCGGAACCACACCAAAACATCCTTGGCTTCCACCCCTAAAGCCCGGTAATTCAGCCCTCTCGCGCCGACCAGAAACGGCCAACCTTCTTGAAATGCAAGGACGGGTGCAAAGAATTTGGCAACCATTAAGTCATAGCTCTTGTCGGCTAGTTGCTAAATTTCTTTCGGCGGTTTATCGGATGCCTGCCAAAAGCGCGTCGCAGCCTGATGTTTCACCGCCGCGGAGTCGGGCGGCCTTCGCGTAACTTGCGCAGTGCCTCCTCCGCTAGCTAGAGAGTCAAGCTTACCTGCCGCTACGTTGGCGGCTAATTGCTGGCCCCACTGCTGAGCTTCGGATGCCGGCATAATAGTACCCATTAGCCGGCTACCCGGCTCCAACTAGAATGGCTCATCCAGTCGTATTTATTGCCCGTCGAAGTGCGCGGAAAGGGTGATGGTTTGCCTACCGGTTTCTATTGAAACAGGTTTTCATTAAAAACCCGGATGGTAGCGGGAGTTCCGTCACCATCCGGGTTGGTAAGATAAGTGGCATTCAAGGCAAGCGCCTCCCCTACTTCCGCCCGCCGATAATCTCGTCGACTACGGCCGGGTCGAGCAAGGTGGTGGTGTCGCCGAGGTTGGATATTTCGCCTTCGGCTACTTTGCGCAGGATGCGGCGCATGATTTTGCCGGAGCGGGTTTTCGGCAAACCCGACACAATCTGAATCTTGTCGGGCTTGGCGATTTTGCCGATTTCGGCCACGATGGTTTCGATGATGCTGGCTTCAATATGCGACTTGTCGGCGTCTTTGTCGCAGGCGCCGGCGCGGCAGATGACATAGGCGTAGATGCCCTGGCCTTTGACGTCGTGCGGGTAGCCGACCACGGCCGATTCCACCACGTTGGCGTTTTGGTTGATGGCGTTTTCAATTTCGGCCGTGCCAAACCGGTGGCCACTCACGTTGATAACGTCATCGACGCGGCCGATGATGCGGTAGAGGCCCTGCTCGTCGCGGCGGGCGCCGTCGCCGGTGAAGTAGTAGCCTGGATAGGGCGCGAAGTAGGTTTGGCGGGCGCGCTCATGGTCGCCGTAAGTGGTCCGGATGATGCCGGGCCAGCTGTTTTTGATGGCCAGGTAGCCTTCTTCGCCGTTGCCTTCAATCTCCTTGCCTTCCTGCGAAAGCAACACCGGCAACACGCCCGGCAACGGCAGGCCCGCGCGGGCCGGTACGCTCGGCGTGATGCCTGCCAGCGCCGAAATCATGATGCCGGCGGTTTCGGTTTGCCACCAGGTATCCACAATGGGGCAGCGCTCCTTCCCGACGTGGGTGTGGTACCAGTGCCAGGCTTCCTCGTTGATAGGCTCGCCCACCGACCCCAACACCCGCAACGAATCCAGCGAGTAGCTTAGCACGTTGTCGAGCGGGGAGGCCATCAGGCTTCGGATGGCAGTGGGCGCGGTGTAGAACACGGTAACTGAGTGCTTGTCAATTACTTCCCAGAAGCGCCCGGCATCCGGATAGGTAGGAATGCCCTCGAACATAACGGTGGTGCCCCCGGCCAGCAGTGGCCCATACAGCAGGTACGAGTGGCCCGTCACCCACCCAATGTCAGCGGTGCACCAGTAGATGTCGTTTTCCTCGATTTGGAAGACGTTGCGGAACGTGTAATCGGTCCAGACCATGTAGCCGGCCGTGCTGTGTACCACGCCTTTGGGCTTGCCGGTGCTGCCGGAGGTGTAAAGGATGAAGAGCGGATCTTCGGCGTCCATTTCCTCGGCGGGGCAGGTTTTGGCTACGTCTTCCGCTTCTTCGTGGTACCATACGTCGCGGCCTTCCTTCATTTGTACGGGCCAGCCCAAGTGCTCTACCACAATCACGCGGCGCACGCCGGGGCAGCTTTCCAGGGCCTCGTCTACCACGCGCTTCACCGGAATCTGCTTGGCGCCGCGGTTCAGGCCGTCGGCCGTCAGCACCACGGTAGCTTGCGCGTCGTTGACTCGGTCGGCAATGGCGGTGGCAGAGAAGCCCGCAAACACCACTGAATGCACGGCCCCAATGCGGGCACAGGCCAGTACGGCAATGGCCAATTGTGGAATCATGGGCATGTAGAGGCACACCCGGTCGCCTTTTTCCACGCCGTTGTTGTGCAGCACGTTGGCAAACTTGCAGACCTCTTGGTGCAGCTCGCGGTAAGTCAGGCGCAGGTGGCGGGTTTTGGGGTCGTTGGGCTCGTAGATGATGGCCAGCTTGTTGCCGCGCGCCGCCAGGTGACGGTCCAGGCAGTTTTCGGTGATGTTGAGGCGGGCGCCCCCAAACCACTCGTTTTTGCCGGCGACCATGTCGGCGTTCATCACGTTGTCCCACTTGCGGCGCCAGGTGAACGGCTCGGCTACCTCCGCCCAAAACTGTTCGGGGTTGGCAATGCTGCGGCTGTAAGCATCTTGGTACTCTTCCAGCGTGCGGATGCGGGCATGTTTGGTGGGTGCGTCGGGCATGGGGATGGTGAAATTGTGAAGTGGTGAAATGGTGTTCTGGTGGGGGCCTCACCCCCGGCCCCCTTTCGCCGCTTGATGCGCGAAATCGAAGAGAAGGGGGAGCCAAACGAATTTCTAAAACTAGGCCCCCCTCTTTTCGGAGAGGGGCTAGGGGTGAGGCAGTTAGTGCTAGCGCTAGTTTCCCCTCTCTCTTGGCAAAGGGGTTTAGGGGGTGAGGTCGGCTTGGGGGTGCGATTGAACCAGCAGCTCCCGCACTTTTACCATGAGCTGGCGGGTGCTGAAGGGCTTGGGAATGTAGAGGTCGGCGCCGGCTTCGTAGCCTTTTTGAATGTCGGCATCTTTGGTTTTGGCGGAAAGGAAGACGATTTTGGTGGTAGCCCGGTCGGGACGGGCTTTAATGTGGCGGCAAACCTGGTAGCCGTCCACGTCCGGCATCATAATGTCAAGTAATACGATATCCACGGGGGCGCGGTCCACGGCCTCAAGCGCCTCGGTACCGTTGCGGGCAATACTGACCGCATAGCCGTTCTTACGCATCAGAAATTCGAGCGACATCACAATGTTGGGCTCATCATCCACGATTAATATGTGAGGAGGCATGGGAGGAATTCTGAATTACTGGTGATTGGCGGGAGGCTTTACTTTGGAAGTCGGAGTTGCTGAAAGCGGACTGGCAATTGTGCTTTCTAATGCTGCTACGGCTGGCTACTTCATAATTCTAATTCTACATTCAGAATTCAGAATTACCCCACCGGTATTTCCACCGAGAACCGGGCGCCTTGGTCGGGCTGACTTTCCACCCAAATGCGGCCGGCATGCAGCTCCACTATCTTTTTGGTGATGGCTAGGCCGAGGCCCGAGCCTTCGGGTTTGCGCATGGTTTGGTTTTTGGCTTGAAAGAACTTGTCGAAGATGAGCGTGTGGAAGGCGGCTTCGATGCCTTTGCCGTTGTCGTGCACCACCAAGCGGAGGGTGGGCGGCGTACCGGGCGGGGCCGGGGGCAGCTCGGCCGCTACCCGGATGTGGCCGCTGCCATCAGCCCGGCACGACTTGATGGCGTTGCTCAGCAAGTTTACCAGCACCTGCATCAGCCGGTCCCGGTCGGCGGAGAGTTGGGGCAAACCGGGCGGCGCTTCCACATCCAGCCGGATCTGCTTGTCGCGCAGCAGCTGCCCCACCGACTCGATGGCGTCGTTGAGGATTTCCACCGGGTCGAGCGGTTCCCGGTCGAGGGTAGCCTGGCCGGACTCGTACTTTTCCAGGTCCAGCACCAGCGAAATAAGCCGGCTCAGCCGCTCTGACTCCCGCGTAATGGTGAGCTGAAAGCGCTGGCGCTCTTCTTGTTCCAGATCGGGGTTGTCGGTCAGGATTTCCGACAGGGCCCGGATGCTGGTGAGCGGAGTGCGCAGCTCGTGCGTGACGGTGGCCAGAAACTCGTCTTTGTCGTGGTCGAGGGCTTGGAGTTGGTCGTAGGCGGCGCGCAGCTCGTCGGTGAGGCGCTGAAGCTGCCGCTGCTGCTTGTGCAGCTGGCGGTTCACTTCGAGCAGCTGCTGACTTTCGCGCAGAATGCCTACTACGTTGTCGAAGCTGATGTCTTCCACGCCGATTGAGGAAGACAGCAGCAACCGGGCCGAGGCGGGGCCAATGCTGCCGGCCAGCAGCTTTTCGGCGTAGGCCAGCAGGCGCGGATCGGCTTGGGGCGGGGCTACGTCGTTGGCGGGATGGGCATCGGGAAACCGCTCGGCAAACGCCCGCAGGGCCTGACTGGCGCGGCGCTTGCCAAGGAAGCCGTTAAGCAAAGCCCGCACGTCGGGCAGCGGGGCGGCGCCTTGCCAGCCGGCGGGCCGCTCCGTAGCGTTACGGTCGTGAAATACACCCACGAAAAGGTCGGCCTGCCGCTGTTCCAGCGCCGAGGGACCGCGCAGCAGCGAGACACCCACGTAGAAGCCGATGTTGAAAAACCAGCTCCAAAACAGCCCGTGCGACAGATAGTCGAGCCCTTCTAGTCCGAACAGCGCGAAGGGCCGCAGTCCTTCCCAACCAAACAGGCCCTCAGAAAGCAGTGTTTCGCTCAGCATATGCGGCCCCACCATCGTGGGTACCACCAGCGTGAAAAACCACACCCCGAACCCTGCCAGAAGGCCCGCCGTGGCGCCTTGCCGGTTGCCGCCCTTCCAGTAGAGCCCGCCAAGCACCACCGGCACAAGCTGCGCCACCGCCGCAAACGACACCAGCCCGATATTAACCAGCGGCAGCAAATGCCCCACCCGTATGTAGTAGCCGTAGGCCAGCAGCAGCACCAGCACCACCGCCAGCCGGCGGCTGTTCAGGGCCACTTTGCCCAAGTAAGCAAACCAGCTCGGCCCTTCGATTTGCGTAGCCGGAATGCGCACCAGCAGCGGCATCAGCAAGTGGTTGCTCATCATCACACTCAAGGCAATGGTTTCCACGATAATCATGGAGGAAGCCGCCGACAGCCCGCCGATGTAGATAAACAGAGCCAGCCACGGATGCCCGGCTTGCAAGGGCAAAGCCAGCACAAACGTATCGGCATCGAAGTTGGGGCCAGAAAGCAGCCGCCCGCCAAAGGCCAACGGCAGCACAAACAGGTTGATGACGATGAGGTAGAGCGGAAACAGCCACATGGCCTTGCGCAAGTGGTCTTCGTTGACATTCTCGACCACCGACACCTGAAACTGCCGCGGCAGCACCAGAATGGCGGCCATACTCAGCAAGAGCAAGGTAAACCACTGCCCGCTGCCAATGCCCGCCCCGCTCAGCGTAAACAGCCGGCTCAGGTCGGGCACGGCGGCGGCCTGCGTAAACACGTCGGAGAAGCCATTGAACAGCCCGAAGGTGACGAAGATACCAGCCCCCAAAAACGCCACCAGCTTCACCAGACTTTCCAGGGCCACGGCCAGCACCATGCCTTCGTGCCGCTCGGTGGCCTCGATGGAGCGCACCCCAAAGATGATGGTGAAGAAGGCCAGCGCCACTGTGGTGTACAGCGCCGAGCTAGCCGCGGCGCCTTCCAGCGGCAGCTGCAAGGCATCGGGCCCGCGGGTGATGATGTCGAAGGAGGCGGCAATAGCCTTGATTTGCAACGATATGTAGGGTACGATGCCGAGCACGCACACCACCGTGGCCAGCGCCCCGAGCGAAGCGCTTTTGCCGTAGCGGGCCGAAATAAAATCGGCAATGGAGGTGAGGCGTTGCACGCGGCAAATCCGGATGATTTTGCGCAGCACCAGCCACGCGGCCGGGGCCATCAGCGTGGGGCCCAAGTAGATACCCACGAACTCCAGCCCGAAGTGCGCCGCCCGCCCCACCGACCCGTAGTAGGTCCAGGCGGTGCAGTACACGGCCATGCTCAGGGCGTACACATACGGGTTGTTCACCAAGCTACTCCGCGCCGACCCCGCCCGCCGCTCCGCCGCATACGCCACCCCGAAGAGCAGCGCCAGATAGCCGAGCGAAAAGCCGATAACCAGCAGCTTGGACATAGTGGTGAAATTGTGAAGTTGTGAGTTTGTGAATTTGACGTTCTGCTGGCACGAGTCTGCGCCATCTGCGCAAGTGGCGCAAACAGCACAGCAAAATCACCATCTCACAACTTCACAATTTCACCTTTACCAACCAGGCGGTGAGGACAACCAATGCCAGCCAGGCCAGCAGCACGTAGAGGTAGAGCACCGGTACGCCCCCTACCCGACCGTCGTGGTTGAAGACGGCCAACAGCGGGAAGTTGAGCAGCACGCCGAACAGCAAACTCACGAACAGCAGCCGCTGCCCGCGCCGCTGTTCGGCCTGCTCTTGTGGCGACATGGGGAGCATGGAGTGATTGTTAATTGTGTTGATGGCTGATTGGTGATTGGTGAAGTGGGATAACAATCAACCTCCAACAATCACCAATCACAACAAGAAAGTCCGCCGAACCAGCGCCCGACGGACTTTTCAGGAAGGGCTGTGAAAACAAATCAGTTGAGAGTCCGGCTATTCTGTCGGGTTACCGGGCGTCGGTGGGGTCGTCGTCCATCAGGCGCACGTTGCGCACGTCTTTCATCAGGGCCGAGCCGATCAGGAAGCAGATCAGGGCAATGGCCACCGGATAGATAAGGCCCATCAGGCTGCTGTACTCTTTGGTGAAGGTGCCTTCGGGCTGCGCGGCGGCCCACACCGTAAGCGAGGTGGCAATGAAGGGCACAAACCCGCCGAATACGCCGTTGCCGATGTGGTAGGGCAACGACAAAGACGTGTAGCGCACTTTGGTCGGGAACAGCTCGACGAGGTAGGCGGCAATCGGGCCGTAGGCCATGGTCACGAACAGCACCAGACAGAACACGAGCAGCGTCATGGGGAGCAGCTGCGGCGAGGCCGACTGCATGACGGCCGGCACGGCGGCTACGGCGGCACCGGCCGCATCGACGGTGGCAGGAATGGCGGCCGTTTTCTCGGTGAGCGGGCCGGCGAAGGCCTTGATACCGTAAAAGATAGGGATGGTAAACAGCGCCCCGCACAAGAGGCCCATCATGATAATTTTCTTGCGCCCGATCCGGTCAGAAAGGCTGCCGAAGTACACGAAAAACGGCGTGGCCATCAGCAAGGCGCTGCACAGCACGATGGCGGCGTCCACGATGCTCATTTTCAGCGTCGAGAGCATAAACGAGTAGGCGTAGAACTGACCGGTGTACCAGACCACTCCCTGGCCCATGGTGGCCCCAAACAAGGCAATGAGTACCAACCGGCGGTTGACGGGGTTCACAAACGACTCGCGCAGCGGGTTAGTGCTGGTTTTGCCCTCGGCCTTGGCTTTGGCAAACAGCGGCGACTCGGCCAGCCGGCGCCGGATGTAGTAGGAGGCAATAATCAGAACACCCGAGAGCAGAAACGGAACGCGCCAGCCCCACTCTTTGAAGGCGTCTTCGCCGAGCAGCTTGCGGGTAGCCAGAATCACGAGCACCGACAGAAACAGGCCGGCCGTGGCCGTAATCTGGATGAAGCTGGTGTAGTAGCCGCGGCGGTTGTCGGGGGCATATTCGGCCACGTAGGTGGTCGCGCCGCCGTATTCGCCGCCCAGGGCCAGGCCCTGCAACAGGCGCAGCACCACCACAATGGCCGGCGCCGCCAGCCCGATTTTGTCGTAGCCCGGAATCAGGCCCGTCACGAAGGTGGCGCCACCCATGATGAGCAGCGTCAGCAGAAACGTGTACTTGCGCCCGATCATGTCGCCGATGCGGCCGAAGAACACGGCCCCGAACGGCCGCACCACAAACCCCGCTCCAAACACAGCCAAGGCCCCTAGCAGCGTGTCTTCAATCTTGCCCTTCGAGCCGAACAGCACCGGTCCGATGATGGTGGCCAGGGAGCCGAAGATGTAGAAGTCGTACCATTCGATAACGGTGCCCACCGACGAGGCGGTAATCACCTGCCAGATTTTGCTGCTGGAGGTGCTGTTGTTGTCGTGGGCCACGGTTTCGGCGGCCCCGGCCAGCGGCGCGGCTCCGG
This sequence comes from Hymenobacter sp., assembly GCF_036387835.1. Lineage (GTDB taxonomy): Bacteria > Bacteroidota > Bacteroidia > Cytophagales > Hymenobacteraceae > Hymenobacter. The sequence goes on from NZ_DASVSY010000036.1 coordinate 72,279, forward strand.
AGTACGCCCCGGAATCTCGCTGGGGTAGGTTCTGGTTCATAATGAATGTGGGTGTTTTTTGAAGTGGAATGTCGGTAGCTAGTCGGGAGGAGCTAGGAGCTAGTTGGGAGGAGCCAGAAGCTAGGAGCCAGGAGCTATATGAGCGGGATGCCAATGGTTCACTCCTAGCTCCTAGCTTCTTACAAGAACACCTGCGTTTGCAGCGTTATTTCGGGGCGGTACTTCACGTTGTTGATCAGGGCGCCGTTGGGCACCGCCGCCTGGTCGCTGAAATCGGGGCGGGCGCGGTAGTTGAGGGTAACTTTGGCGTTGTGGCCATCAAGGAGCACGTTCACGCCGGCATCATACACGTTCACGCCGGCCCGTTCGCCATTGCTTTTGCGCAGGCCTTCATAGCTGCTGTGCAAGTAGGCTACGTAGGGCTGCAGCCGCACTTTCGGGCCCAGCGTGTTCTGCGGCAGCAGGAAGCCGGCATTTATGTATTGCGCATTACCCGTGCCCGACTGCGGGTAGGCATTACCGCGGATATTGATATTACCACCCTGCGCTATTCCATAACCGGGGTTTTCGCCCCCCACGTAGCGCACGTAGTTCGGCCCGAAGTTGTAGTTGTAGTACACGCCGTAGAAAGTCAGCGCGGTGCGCGAGGCCGTATCCAGCGGCACATCATAGAACACGTCAGCCCCGAAAAGCTTGATGTCGTGTTTCTGAACACCAGGCACGACGGTGTTGCTATACAAGTCCGCGCCGGGCGTGAGGCCGCTCAGCGTCACGCTGCTACTGGTAGGCCGCGAGAACATACCGTCTTTGTTGTACATAAAGCCCGTACCGATGCTCAGTACCCGCTTAGTGCCGAGGTAAGTGCCCTGGAAGTAAGGCAGCAGGTTAGCTTCAGGCTCCAGAAAGTTGTAGTTGAAGTAGCCCTGGTACACATGGTTTACGTTTTGCGGGTTGTACTGTGCCGCATTGGTGCCGGTGTTGATGCCGTTGCTGGTGCTGCCAAGGCCTAGTGGGTTGCCGGTTTGCACGCCCCCCGCCACATAGTTGGCATTGGTGGGCAGGTTGGTCAGGAACGGGTCATTCGCCGAAAGCCGGTAGTCGAACTTGCCGATGCGGCCTTTGGCAAACACGCCTAGGTAGCGGGCAAACTGGTCGAGGGCATCGATAGTGGGAAAGTTGGTGAGCGGGAAGTCCATGGCCAGCATGTTGACGGTGCTGGCGCTGCTCAGGCGCGAAATACCGTTGTAGTAGTGCAGGCCCGCCCCCAGGTTCAGGTACTTATTTACCTTGTATTCGGTCACTGCCTCATGGATGAAGAACTGCGGCTTTTTACCGTCGGCGGTAGCATTTACGCCACCACTTACCCCGTTTTGGTTGTTGATGCCCAGGTGGGTATAGATGAGAAAGCGCGGATTGAGCTGCGCCAGAATCACCATGCGCGAGCGGCGGATACCAAAGTCCACCTGGCTTTCCTTGGGTTTGTTGGGGGCACGCAGCGTGCCGGTATTGTTTTCGTTGTAGCGGGTATAAATCTGCGACCAAAGAAGAAACCGCAGGTACTTGGAGCCGTCGGGCGAGAGGTTGACTTTCATGCCCGGACCATAGGGCACCGGTTTAGTAGCGGTGGGCGTGGCGGGTGGCGCGGCGGGGGCGGCGGGCGGCGGGGCCTGGCCGGTGGGTGGCGTAATTACCTGAGCCGAAGCTCCGGCCGTAGTCAGCAGCGCACTAAGCGCCAGCGCGTAACGGGCGTTTCGCATAGTTAAGAGTGGAATGGGGACAGTAGGAATTCAATGGAATGCATCAGACTCAGTTGGTACTGCGTTGTCTTCAGCTCAACCAAGTAGCAAAACCTTCCACCAGAAGTCACGCCCTCGCTATACTTCTGCTAAGTCCTATAGCCCTACCCCTGCCGAAACCGCTCCCAGCGGATCATCATGTACTTGTCGCCCAGCTCGGTTACCACCAAGCCTGCCCCTTTCAGGTTGTTGGCATCCTGAAAGAACTCATTCAACTCTTTCTGATTTAGAATTTTATACGTCGGGTGGTACTCGGTTTGACGCGGCGCTTTCATCCCGTACTTCTTCACCCAGTTCATCACGCTCACGTGGCTCACTCCCAATAGCCGCTCGATTTCACGGTAGCTAACGCCTTCAACATAAAGCTGCAACGCCTTGATAACATAATAGGAATTAATTTCCTTGCCGGCCTTGGCCACCGAATAGTGGTAGCCGCAGTTCTTGCACTTGTACCGCTGCCGCCCGCCTACTACTCCACTTTTCGTGGCTTCTTTGGATTCGCATTTCGGGCAAGCAAGTTGAGCCATAATCAAGTAAGTGAGGACTTACACCATTAAAACTATACCTATTTAGTAAAGATATACTAATTCAGCAAAGATATAGCACTTTCTTATCTTAAAGTTGACCTCATGAAGAAACCACGCGGCACAAAACGGCTCTTGCGCAGCCTTGAAAAACAAAGTGCCAATGTTGAACAATTAGATATGTCGGGTTTGCTAAGGTCGAAGTATTCGTATCGTAAGCTTAAACTAGGTCAGTGGCACACTACGTCGGCAGTTGTTCCACTTGCAATACGGCAGCAGGCGGTAGGGCTGCTTCTGGCAACAATGACGCATTGGCACCAGCAACTACAGCTACAACCCGAACCGTTCTACTCGGCGCTTTGGATATTCGAGCGGGAATTCGCGCACTCCTCACAAGTTGTGGCCGGTATCAAAGAAAGGATGGAACGTTATCAGCAATTATTCCTTGTCCCGGAGTCAGAATCAGTTATGCCTTTGCCGCTCACCTATCGGCAATTGCCTGGAGCCGACCAACTAGATTGGACATCTTGGCAATGGGAAGAAGGGTTTGAACCTGAAGATTTTCCGAATGGTTGGCCTAGCCGGATGCTGCGACGCCCTCACCGCAGCTACACAGACGATACGGGCCGGGAATTTCTGATTGTCCAGACCGACCGGGTTTGGGTTGGCTCCTATCCTCAGGCCAAGCCTACTCCCCACCCGTAAAATCCAGGTCGTAGAGGATGTTCAAGCGGAAACCGTTGTTGATTTCAAACACTGGCCGCCCACTGACCGGGTCGGGTTCGGGGTGTTGCGTTACCTGGTTAAGGTAGTTCAACTCGATTTTCGCGTGGTCACTGAACTGGTAGCCTACCCCGCTCGAAAGGCGGTTTTGGTTGAACACATTATTGCCTACGTTGCGCCCGAAACCAATAAATAGCTCATCAAACGCAGTCAGATACCATTCGCCATCGTCGATGGTGGGGCCTTGCAGCGGAAAGCTGCCCTCAAGCTGGTACCGGATTCGGTGCTGATACTCCCAGTCCTGCACGTTGCCGGTGCCTTCGTCGGCCCGCTGCCCGAGCCAGCGCTGCTCGAGGCGCAGGCGCTGTGAGAACTGCAGGCGGCCTACTGCATCGCTTAGTTCTACGTCCTGGTAGAGACGGTGCTCGGGTTGGGGCCGGCCCGTTACGGTGGGATAACCGCCGTACTCGTGCGTTTGAAAGTAGGTATAGCCGCCGCTTACTTGCACCCGGTCCGTGAGCTGGCGCCCGAGGCCGAGCCGGGCTAAGTGCTGCTGCTGCGCGCCAAGCAGTTTCACTCGGCGCAGTTGGTACTCGGTGTGCAGGGTCCACTTCTCACTGAGCTTATGGTCGCCGGAGTACACCATCCAGCCCAGGGTGTTGTGGTCGAGCAGGCGGGGCAAGGCCTGCCCAAACCCGGTTGTGGCCCCCAAACAAAGTCCTAATACGAGCGGTAATCTTCCCATAACCCGCGGTGGCAGCGTAAGGAAAACCGTGCGCACGCGGCTTCCCTTACGCTACTAGCTGGCTACGGTTGGGTTTCTGGCCAGATTAGGGTTGCAGCACGGTAGCCAGCACGGCATCAACCGCCAACCCCAGCCGGCGCATATCCAGCCGGTCGAGCGTGTCGGTGGGCTCGTGGTAGTGCTGATTGCGGTAGAAGGCCGTATCGGTGAGCAGCACGGCCGAATACCCGAACTTCCAATAATTGAGGTGGTCGGAGAAGTCGATGCCAGGCAGCCAGGCCGGGGCTTTGAACCGCTTGACGGGCAGAGCGGCTGCGGCCCGATAGCGCCGCGCAAACTGCCGGCCAAAGCGGCCATTCCCGAATTTTTGGGCCACCGTTACATAGTTGCCCCGGCTTCCGAATACCAGCTTGAGCAGGCTGATCGGATAGCGTTGACTACCTTTTCGGTCGTCGTAATAGCCCAGCATTTCCAGCGCCACCATGCCCCGCACCGGCACGCCAGCCGCGTACAAGGCTTGCGCGTGCACGTAGCTGCCCATCTGCGGGGTCCGGAAAAAGGGCGGCTCTTCCAGCGTGTAGGCTACCAAATCAATTCGGTAGGGCAGGCTGGCTTGCTGGCCGAGCAGCCGCGCCAGTTCGAGCAGCGCCGCTACGCCACTGCCGTTGTCGTCGGCGCCGGGCTGCTCGCCGCACACATCGTAGTGCGCCCCCACAATAAGGCGCGGCCCATCCTCGGGGCCGAAGCTGCCAATCAGGTTGCGGTAGCTTTGCCCCTGCACTTCATATGGCTGCTCGCTGGTACGCGCGCCGGCGGCTTGCAGCTGTTGCCGAACGTAAGTTGCGGCCTGCTGCAAGCTCGCCGGATGCAGATGGTTGCGCGGCTGCGGGGTGCTAATGAGCGTCAGCAAGTGGTGGCGGAGGCGCATGGTATCGGCTGCCAAAAGCTGAGCTGGCTGTTGCGCCCGAACGGGCCCCGCTAATAGCACCACCATTAGCATCAAGCCACAAAAGCGCAAAAACATACCAGAAGAAAGGTTGCAAAGTGAACTGTGCCCCAAGATAGCAAGGCCCACGAGCTATGGCGCACCACGGTTACGCTTTGAAGCTGTTTAGGAAGTCCGCTAAACTCCTCAGAACGTCGTGCCTCAGCTTGCGCTCATGCAGGCGCAGTTGGATTCAAAGCATCTGGCGTGCTGATGTTGCCAAAGTAACGGTTATGCTTGATCTGGCGTCCGCATGTGGCGCCTCAAGCCACGGACCGAAGCATCTCGCGTGCGCATGGTGCAGTACTAAATGAGGTTACCCCCGGCGAGATGCTTCAAACTCCAGCTGCGCCTGCGCGGACGCAAGCTCAGCATGACCGGCGAGAACCTTCTTGTAACAGCTTCTTTAACAGGTTTTATCGGAAGGAAGAAGGCTAATCGACTTTACAGTTGGCGTTAAGATGGCCGGAATTTCACTAAATCCTACCGGCTCCTCAGTAGTGGTGATACCTTGCAATAAATCAGTTTTAAAATCAGCTTAAATAGATTATTTCCTATGATTACCTTGCGGGTATGATTGCACGATTATCAGTTTCTTTTTTGTTTTTACTGTATGCTTTTCAAGGAGTAGCGCAGAGTCCGCAAACTGCGGCGCTTCAGCAGGCGTTAGCTCAGGCTACCTCTGATACCAGCCGAGTGCTGCTTCTGGCCGATTTAAGCGCTACGTACCGCTATTCCCATTTCGATTCGGTGCAGTGGTATGCGCAGCAAGGTCTGAAGCTGGCTCGCCAGATTAGCTACCCCAAAGGGGAAGGCCGCTGCCTGTCACGCCTGGCTATTTTGCCCGCCGAGCGCGGCAACCTGCCCGAAGCGTTGCGCCTCAACCTGCAGGCGCTCCAACTCAACCGCCAAAGCCACGACCCGCGGGGCGAGGCCCGTACGCTCAACCAAACGGGCTTACTATACTTTGCCCTCGAGGATTTTCGCCCTTCGCTACGCTATTACTTTCAGGCTCGCACCACCTACCAGCAAGCCCACCTCAACGATGCTTCCCAGCTAGCCAGCATCATAACCAATATCGGGGCCAGCTACGAAGGGCTGGGCCTGCTCGATTCGGCCTCTTATTATCTGCATCAGGCCCAAGCGCTTGCGCGCATAGTACCTCGCACTGGCTGGAGCTGCTGGGGCAATCCGCAACCCTACATTCTGCGGGAGTTGGGCCGGCTGCAAGCATCCCGGGGATCGACTGCACTGGCCTTGCAGTACTACCACCGCAGCGCCCAGGCCGCTTTGCCCGAACATGATTTGCGCAGCCGCAGCCGCGCTTTTCAGTACTTGGCCGAACTTTACTACCGCCGGCAGCAGCCCGATTCCAGTGTTTTCTATGCCCGCCAGGCCTTGGCTGTGGGTCAAACTTTGCCGTTTGTAGTGGGCGTGCTGCGCACCAGCACCCTGCTGACCGATATATTCCGGGCCCGCGGCCAGAACGATAGCACGCTCAAGTATATGGGCATCATGGTAATGGCCCAGGATAGCCTGCACAACCCTCAGCGCATCAAGCAACTCGATGCTATTGGGTTCGATGAGCAACTGCGGCTGCGGCAATTAGAACAAGAAAGTGCTGAGCTTACGGCCACTGTTCGGATGTACATGCTGTGGGTGGGATTGGCAACGCTGTTGTTGGTGGCCTTGCTACTCGCCCGCCACACTTATAAGCAAAAGCAAGCCAACCAGAGGCTGCAGCACCTCAACCAGCAAATCAATCAGCAGAAAGAAGAACTTACCAAACAGCGCGATACCCTCGGGCGCATGGTGCAGCAGCTGCGCACCACGCAAAGCCAGCTGGTATTGCGCGAGAAAATGGCTTCTCTGGGCGAATTGATGGCCGGCGTGGCGTACGAAATTAAAAACCCGATGAGCAGCGTAAAAAACTTTGCGGCCATTAGCGCCGACCTGTGCCAGGAGCTGCGCGAAGAGCTAGCCAAAGCCCCGCTACCCGTTGATGATCAGCAGATTATCGATGAGATGTTTCACAATCTAAGTCTTTACCAGTCCAAAATTGTGTTGCACACTCAGCAGGCGGAGGGCTTTGTCAACAACATGCTCGATTACTCCAGCACCAGCCCGGCTCAACGTCAGGCCACCGACCTCAACGTGCTGGTCAACGAGTACATGCGCCTCACTTACCACGACCTGCGCCTCAAGAATCGTCACTTCAACGCGGCTCTCTTTTCTTTTCCCGACGAAAACCTCCCTGCTGTGCCCGTGGTGCGGCAAGAGCTCGGTCGAGTGCTGGTTAGCTTGTTCACCAATGCTTTTCATGCCGTGCATCAGCGCCAGCGCCAGGCTATCGAGGAAGACTACGTGCCCCAGATAACCCTGCGTACCCGACAGCTCGACAACCAAGTGGAAATCAGGGTGCGCGACAATGGGCTCGGTCTTGAGCAAGAGGCGCTAACTGATATCTTCCAGCGCTTCTTCACTGCCAAGCCTAATGGCGAAGGCCTCGGCCTCGGCCTGTGGGTTAGCTACGATATCATCACGCGTAGCCACGGCGGTAAGCTGGAAGTGGAAAGTAAGCTCGGCGAGTACACCGAGTTTATTATCACGCTGCCTCTGGAAGGCAAACCCGCCGTTCCAGCCGCCTGGACGAATTAACTTTGCTGAGTGAAGGAGTGAAGGAGTGAAGGAGTGAAGTAGCCTACGGCAAGAATGGCGCGACTTCATGCCGACGTAGGCTACTTCACTCACTCACTCACTCCTTCACCGCTTCACTCAATTACCATTTCACCGTTCATGTCTTTTCGCACCATTACGCCGGGTACGCTGCCGGGGCCGGAGTGGCACCAGTTTTTGTTGAGTGCCGTGGCGCCGCGGCCAGTGGCGTTTGTAAGCACTGTTTCCGCCGCCGGCGAAGTGAATTTGAGTCCGTACTCGTTTTTCAACGTGTTCAGCTCCAACCCGCCTACCCTTGTCTTCTCCCCTGCCAACCGCGTGCGCGACAACACGCAGAAGCACACGCTTTTCAACGTGCGCGAAGTACCGGAGTGCGTGGTCAACATCTGCGACTACGCCGTGGTGGAGCAGATGTCGTTGGCCAGTACCGAGTACGAGCGGGGCGTAAATGAATTCGTGAAAGCCGGCCTCACCGAGTTGGCGTCCGACTTGGTGCGGCCCCCGCGCGTGGCCGAGTGTCCGGTTTCGTTGGAGTGCGTGGTCGAGCAAATCATTGCTATTGGCGACTCCAACGGCGGCGGCAACCTGGTTATCTGCCGGGTAGTGCAAGCCCACTTCCGCGAAGACATCCTCCTGGAAAACGGCCCCGGCATCGACCCGCTCCGGTTCGACGCCGTAGCCCGCCTCGCCGGCGATTGGTACAGCCGCGTGACGCCCGAAAGCTTGTTTACGGTGCCCAAACCCAACCGTAACCTCGGCATCGGCATCGACCAGCTCCCCGAGTACATTCGCACGTCGGAAATCCTTACCGGCAACAACTTAGGCCGCCTCGCCAACATCGAGCTGCAGGCAATTCCTACGCCCGAGCAAGTTCAAGAACATAAAACCGACCCGTTAGTAAGCGCCGTGCTGCAACAGTATTTCGGCAACCCCACCGAGCAACGACAGCAACTCATGCTACTCGGCAAGAAACTACTGGAGCAAGGCAAATTACTAGATGCCTGGAAGGTGTTGCTGCTGGCAAATAACAACTGATTTTCTTGCCCTTAGTGGGTTTTATGTCCCGTTACCACAGTAAGGGCCTCACCCGGCAGGCATTGTTCTTCCGCCGCAGGAGGAGTCTGAGTTAAAGTCTTTCAACGATTACACTCAGATTTCTCCTGCGGCGGAAGGACAACGGTTTGAGGAGGCTCTAAGCATACTGCTAGCAGCCATGCTGTATGCTTCTATTCAGCCGAGCGTGCTTACAATAAACAGCATTATAATTATTCCAAAGTTGTATAACTATTACTACAAATAATTTATTTTTATAGAATATTTGTAGTATTAAATCCAAGATCAGTGCTACATCGTAGCTCCTGCATACGCCCTCTTCTAAGTAAGAGAAATCCAGTTGAAGCGCTTGTTCTGCTTGGCATGATCACCTTTTGTTAGGGTGGTGTCTGCCTTCCTTTTTCTCTGCGTGTGTAGGCAACTAGGCCCTTCGGTTTAACTGCTTTTTTTCGTTGCCAGGCCAAGTTTCTGCTTTTTTTAGCGGCAGCTGCATAGCCTAACTTCTTTCCAATCCTTCCGACCGCCAGCATAAAATATGCTGGTCTTGCCACGCCTTTGCCCCCAGCATAAGGCGTTGTAGCGCAGAAACTTAATTCCCCCTTCACGCTTGCCGAGTTTTTGTTTCACTTTTTCATTGCTGTTTTTCTATGAAGATTTTTACCAAACCTCTCCATTGGTTGATGGGAGCCTGTGTCGTCACGACGCTTTCCGTGTGGGGCGTCACCCTTCAGACGCCACTGGAAGCCAGCAGCCACCGCGAGGCACCCCTGATTGCCGACGACCCGCTGGCCGACAACACCGATGTCTACGCCTTCGTGTCGCCCAACGACCCGGAACGCGTAGTGCTGATTGCCAACTACATCCCGTTTCAACTGCCGCAGGGCGGGCCAAACTACTACACCTTCGGCGAGAACGTGCGGTATGAGATTCACGTGAAAAACAACGGCGCCTCGGCCGGCGACGACATTACGTACCGCTTCACGTTTTCGCGCACCAACCAGGACCCAACCACGTTTTTCAACGTGCGGCTGGGCCAGCAAAACCTGAAAACCACCTACACTTGCGAGAAAAGCGTGAATGGCGGCGGCTTTACCACCATCGTCAGCAACGGGGTGGTGCCCGCTTACAACATCGGGCCGCGCTCCATCAATACGGGGGTCGGCCTGAGCCAGCCTTCTTACACGGCCTTGCGCCAGAGTGCCGTAACCACGGCCAGCGGCGGCGGCAACGAGCAGGTATTCTGCGGCTCGGCCGACGACCCGTTTTTCGTGGATCTGGGCGCTGTGTTTGATTTGGCCGGTGTGCGCCTCAACCAAGGACACCGCGACGGACTCGCCAAGTACAACGTCAACTCCATTGCCCTGAGCGTTCCGATTGCGACGCTGCAAAAGAACGGTCAGCCCGCCGCGGCCCGCGCCAACATCCTCGACCCCAACTACGTGATTGGCGTGTGGGCCTCGGCCAGCCGCCCTACCATGCGCACCCTGAGCGCCACCGGCGGCCCCACCACGGCCAACACCACCTACGTGCAGGTATCGCGCCTGGGCATGCCACTCACCAACGAAGCCATCAACCCCATTGGCAGCAAAGACCTCTGGAACCGCCGCACGCCGTACAACGAGGATGCCATCACCGACGACTACCTCTCCAACCCCGAGTTGGGTTTATATATGGACGCCCGGCAGTTTGGCGGCGCAGTGCCGGCCCTCTCGGCGCTCCGCATCCAAACCAGCTCCCTAGCCGGCTTCCCCGGTTTACCGGCCACTGGCTTCGATTTCGGCAACACCAAGCCCGGCCTATTTCCGCTGAAAGGCAGCTCGGCCGTGGCCGGTACCGCCCTCGACGATGCCGCCTTCGGCAACTACCTGCTCGTGGCCGGCAAGCCTCGTTCGGTTGACATCAAGCCCATCTTTCATACCGGCGTGCCCAACCTGCCACCTTATCAGCTGGCCACCGGCAAAAACGGCAACCCGCTCGCTCCAGGTAAGCCCTTCGTTAACAACTTCCTGCCCCTGACGGCTTCGGGCCGCACCAACCCCGGCGGCGACATGCTGCGCCTGAACATGGCCGTACCGGCTACAGCACGCAATTCGCCCGACTTCAGCAACCAGGGCTTGCTGGCCGCGGCCGTGCTCGGCCTGACGGATGCGCGCTTCAATGGCAACACCAACCTGCAGTTTATTCCCAACATGGACGGATTTCCGAATGGGCGCCGCCTGGAGGACGAAGTAGTGAAAATAGAGTTGCAGGCCGTAAGTGGCGCCGCGCTGGCGGCCATCGGCCTGTGGTACGACGATTACACGCCCACCAGCGCTTCGCCGGTGACGCCGCAGCTGCGCGGGGTGCTCAACTTCTCCACCGGAGTGGAAAGCAATGACACCACCTTCCGCGCTGCTTTCCCCTACGTGCAGACGCCGTGGGAAGGATACCGCATTCGCCGCTAACTCGCTTTTCCATTCTTGATTCGTTTGAAGAAAATGACTTCCAAACCTATACATAAGTTCCTTGTGCTGCCCGCCATTGCGGTTGCAGCGGTTGGGCTCTCCATGTGGAGCACCACCCACAATACCCCCCTCGAAGCCAGTAGCCACCGCGAAGCGCCGTTGATTGCCGACGATCCGGTAGCTGACAACACCGACCTCTACGCCTTCGTGGACCCCAACGACGCCAACCGGGTGGTCGTTATTGCCAACTACATTCCGTTCGAGCTGCCGCATGGTGGCCCCAACTATTCCACCTTCGGTGAGGGCATTCGTTACGAGGTGCACGTAAAAAACGACGGCACCACCTCGGGCGACGACATTACGTACCGCTTCACGTTTTCGCGCACCAACCAAGACCCAACCACGTTTTTCAACGTGCGGCTGGGCCAGCAAAACCTGAAAACCACCTACACCTGCGAGAAAAGCGTGAATGGCGGCGGCTTTACCACCATCATCAGCAACGGGGTAGTGCCACCCAACAACATTGGGCCCCGCTCCATCGGGGGCGGCGCGGGCTTGAATACGCCCGTGTATGAGTCGCTGCGGACGGCGGCCATTACGCCTGCTTCGGGCGGGGGCGGCGAGCAGATCTTCTGCGGCCCGGCCGACGACCCGTTCTTTGCCGACCTCGGCGCTATTTTCGACTTGTCGAATTTGCGGCCGGGCAACGCCACCGACGGCCTCTCGCGCAAGAACTGCCACGCTATTGCTTTGAGCATCCCGATTGCGACGCTGCAGAAGGATGGTCAGCCAGTATCGGCCCGCGCCAACATCCTCGACCCTAACTACGTGATTGGCGTGTGGGCTTCGGCCAGCCGCCAGCAGCTGCGCACCTTCGATGCCGCAACGGGCGAGGGCGCCAGCGGCAACTTCGTGCAGGTGTCGCGCCTAGGCATGCCGCTCACCAACGAAGTGGTTAACCCCATTGGGGCCAAAGACCGTTGGAACGCGCTGACGCCTTACAACGAGGATGCTGTTACCGACGACTACCTCTCTAACCCCGAGTTGGGCTTGTACATGGATACCCGGCAGTTTGGCGGCGCGGTGCCGCAGCTAGCAGCCCTCGATATTCAAAGCAGCTCCCTAGCCGGCTTCCCCGGCTTGCCCGCTTCGGGCTTCGACTTCGGTAACACCCGCTCCGGCTTGTTCCCACTGAAAGGCAGCTCGGCCGTGGCCGGTACGGCGCTTGATGATGCCGCCTTCGGCAACTACCTATTGGTATCGGGCAAGCCCCGCTCGGTCGACATCAAGCCCATCTTCCACACCGGCGTGCCCAACCTGCCGCCCTACCAACTGGCCACCGGCAAGAATGGCAACCCACTGGCCCCCGGCAAGCCCTTCGTTAACAACTTCCTGCCCCTCAGCGGCGCCAACCCCGGCGGCGACATGCTGCGCCTGAACATGGCCGTACCGGCCACCCCGCGCAACTCGCCCGACTTCAGCAACCAGGGCTTGCTGGCCGCCGCCGTGCTCGGCCTCACCGATCCACGCTTCAACGGCAACACCAACATCGAGTTCATCCCCAACATGGACGGCTTCCCCAACGGACGGCGCCTGGAAGATGCCGTCGACCAGATCGAGTTGAAGGCGGTGGGCGGCGTTGTGCTGGCGGCTATCGGCTTGTGGTACGACGACTACACGCCTAGCAGCGCCACGCCCGTAACGCCCATTTTGGCGGGCGTGTTGGGCTTCACTACCGGCGTCGAGGCCAATGATACTACCTTCCGTTCCGGCTTTCCTTACCTGCAAACCCCATGGAGCGGTACCGGTTCGGCCAGTGGCCCAACCAACACCGTGGTCGTCCCCGACCTGACGGTGGCTTCGCCGATGGGCGTTGAGGCCGGCACGTACAACAACATTATCATCACCAGCACGGGCGTGGCTTCGTTTAACGGTCCGGTTCAAGTGAATGGCACCCTCACCGTCCGGACGGGCGGCGTGCTGAGCACCCAGGGCGTACTGGCTACCAGCTGCTTGCCCATCACGGGTTCGGGCAGCTTCGTGCTGGAGCCCGGCGCCACGCTACGGGTCTGCAACACAGATGGTATTGCCGCTACGGGCGCTACTGGTGCCATCCAGCTCGGCGGCACCCGCACGTATTCCGCCCAAGCCAACTACGAGTACAATGGCTCGGAAGCGCAGACCACCGGCGCGGGCCTCCCAACGCAGGTTCGCAGCCTAACCGTCAACAACAGTGCGGGCGTTACGCTCAACAATGGCGGCGTAGGTGTCGCGCAGACGCTGACCTTGACCAACGGCAACTTGAACACCGCGGCCGGCCAGATGCTGACCCTGCTCTCGTCGCCGACCTTAGGTACGGCGCTGGTGGTGAACACCAACGGCGCAGTAACCGGCCCGGCAACCATGCAGCGCGCCATCGACCCGGCCACCAACGCCGGCATGGGCTACCGTCACTACAGCTCGCCGGTCAGCAACACTACGTTAGCTGACCTGGGCACTAACACGAGCGGTTTCAGCCCGATTTTCAACCAGGCCTACAACACGGCCACCGACCCGAACAGCGTTACGCCGTTCCCGAATGTGTTCAGCTACGACCAACTGCGCGTAACCAACTCCGCCAACTCGGTGGCCGCGTTCGATCAGGGCTTCCTCGTGCCCCAAGCCAGCGACGCTATGACCGTGCTGGGCGGCTACACCGTCAATATCGGCGCCAGCTCGGTGGTTGATTTGACGGGTACGCTCAACAACGGGCCTATCACGCGCAACAATCTGATGCGCGGCTCGCAGCCGCAGAGTGGCTGGCAGCTGCTCGGTAACCCCTACCCTTCGCCGCTGGACTTCAGCCAGGTAACGGGCATCACGCGCACCAACGTAGACGATGCCATCTACGTGTTCCAGAGCACCGGGCAGTACACCGGCCAATACCGCAGCTACGTGAACGGCATCGGCAACCCGCTGGTATCGGCCATGCAGGGCTTCTTTGCCCGCGTAAGCGCCGGGCAAACCTCGGGTAGCTTAGCCCTCAACAACGCCGCCCGCGTCACCACGTTCTCGGCCACGCCAAGCTTCAACCGTCCCACCACCGACACCCGGCCGCTGGTGAACCTGCGCTTGCAGGGCAACTCGTTTATGCTGGCCGATGAAACCTACGTGTACTTCGAGCAAGGCGCTACCACCGGCTTCGATGCCCGCTACGACGCCTACAAGCTGCCGAGCTCTTCGGGCATGAGCGTGGGCAGTCTGATTGTAGGCGACGAGCTGTCGGTGAACGGCTTGCCGCCCATGGCCGGCCCAACCGCGACGCTAACCGTACCGCTAAACGTGAGCGTACCGGCCACCGGCACCTACACGCTCAACGCGGCCAGCATAGCCAACTTCGGAGGTAGCACGCAGGTGTTCCTGCTCGATACCCAAACCGGGGCGCGTATTGATCTGGCGCAGCAGTCGGCCTACAGCTTCACGGCGGCCACCACGGCGCTACCCGGCCGCTTCAGCCTGTATTTCGGTCCGGCCGCACCGCTGGCAACCAACAATGCCGCGCTGGCCAAACAGGTGCAGCTATTCCCGAACCCGGCCCACGGCAGCTTCACGCTGGTAGTGCCCGCCGAGTTAGGCCGTACGCCCGTTAAGGCCACGCTTTACAACCAGCTCGGGCAGGTGGTAGCCCAACGCACCCTCACCATGACCGCCGCCGGGGCCAGCACCCAATTCGACGTGTCGCGCGTGGCGCAGGGCGTGTATTCGCTGCACCTGGTGTCTGGCAAGACGCAGGTGGTGAAGCGGGTAGTAGTGGAATAACCAAGCAGCAGGCCACCAACTCGGGCCGGAACCGCCTGGCCTGAGTTGCGGCGGCCTTTCCAAACATCTTTCTCTAAGCTTTTCTTACGATGAAAACCCAAAAGATTCTAAGCGCCCTTTGCGGCACTATCCTGTGCGTGTTGCTCACTGCCGCCACCGCCTTCGCGCAAGGCCCCGGCTCGGGCGGCCCTACTCCCACCGCCGTTCCTATTGATGGGGGCGCGTCTTTGCTGCTAGCTAGCGGCGTGGCCTACGGCCTGAAGAAACTGCGTGACCGTCGACGCGCCCGTTAAACTCAGTTGTTGCTATAAAAAGCGCGGCCTGCCACTTGGCAGGCCGCGCTTTTTGGTTGACGCGAATTCAGCTACTGAACTAGCCGAATTCACGCGAATTCGGCTAGTTCATCGAGCAGCATGAGTTACTGCCGCTGCTCGGCAAGAAACTGCTGGTGGAAGGCAAGTTATTGGAAGCTTGGAAGATATTTTTGCCGACGGCGGAGCAGGCAGCAGCTTTGGAGGAATCAGTTTAAAGTCTCTATTTCTCAGAGGCCTACTCCATGGGAAGAGTACAAGCCACTGGACATATTATAGCGACGATATAGTTTTTCTAGAAGTTTGCTCCACTATTGAAGCAGAACTTGTAGCTGGTAATATTTACTTTTATGAAGATGTGATGTGGGCTGCAGATACAAGAGATTCTGGATTACAGCCCATTGATTTACTTGCTGTTTCACGGATTAGCAAATACAAATTTTAAAAATTATTTATTAATGAGTCCATATTAATCGGATAAATTCTGTCATTAGCTTCACTACTAAGTATAACAAATTGGTCGCCGTTTTGCGATTTTCTTACTATAATAATATCATTCGTATTTTTAAAGTTGGCTATTCCTTTAAGTGTGAAATGTCGGTCAAATCTATCATGCACCGATTGTTTGAATATTATCTTAGCTAAGCCATCTTTCTCATTTACTTCATACACATCATAGACCCCTTCAAGAAAGTATATGTTTGCCTGTTTAGAAGGCATAGGCTGTAAAGTAGCTGTATAGAATTCCTTGGTAATCCCGCGCATATCGACGTTGGGATGTAAATCCGCGATATTATTAGGTACTAGGTACGTAAGCGTTTTTGATTTCATGTTTATTTTATAAGGCCCACTCGGCTTTGATCTGGAGTCTTTTTCACCGAATGCTATATTCATAAAAAGGTTTTCTCCGGTTGCATCCATGAAGCCCTTGCCGCTAACAGTATAGGCATTGAGCCTCACCTCCAAATTGATCGTATTTTCCGCAATCGAATAACTGTACAAGTTAACGGATTTAGCCCTATATGTTGAAAGAGGTGATGATTTATCTATTTCATTAGCTAAGAAAAGATATAGCTTGTTAGGATCTTCACTCGGGACTATATCAATTGCTATCTGGTTAATAGCTTTCAGTTGAGTAAATGTTGAGTCTTGTAAGTTAAAACTAGCAATGAACTCATTATAGACGCCGTTCTCTTTTTTAGCATAAGACAGAAATAGCTTATCCATCTTACTTGATAATGTAGGATTTGCTATAATGCCCGGATAAGGAGGTAAAATTTCAGTGACAGTTGTGTCTTTTAGCTTTAATATATATAATCCTGTTTTGTCATTCCTATTCAATGGAAAAATGATTCCATCGTCTGTCGGGGTTGCCTGTACGTGTGGGAATATGGATATGCCTTCCTTAGCTGTTTTACAGCTAAATTGAAGAAAAGAAGCTATTAGGTTCATCATTAATAAGAAAACCAAGCGTACTCGTTTCATAATTTTGGCAGTAGAGGCAGCAAGTAATTATATTGTAGAATTGTTTTATATAATCCGATCGTTGTGAATACTAGGTTGATTCCATTTGTACGCTTCACCATAAAATAGGCCAGTGAAAAGTAAAGCATTAAGCAATACTTACCACTAACAATAACAACCACAACTAATTCCGCACGGCAATCATTAAGCTCAGTTCCTTGTAGCGCATGTTGAAGCGCTTGGCGATGGTGGCGTTGGTGAGGGAGCCTTTGTAGATGTACACGCCCGAGCGGAAATGCTCGTTGGAGAACAGCACCTCGTTGATGCCGCCGTGCTGGCTGATTTCCTGTAGGATTGGGGTGAAGATGTTGCTCAGGGCGTTGGTGGCGGTGCGCGGCACGCGGCTGGCAATGTTGGGCACGCAGTAGTGAATGACGTCGTACTTGCGGAAGACCGGCTTGTTGTGGGTGGTCATCTCGCTGGTTTCGAAGCAGCCGCCCTGGTCGATGCTCACGTCGATGATGACCGAGCCGGGAGCCATGCTGGACACCATGTTTTCGGGCACCATGAACGGGACGCGGCCTTCCTCGGCGTTGAGGGCGCCGATGACCACGTCGGCGCGGCGGATTTGCTGGCTGAGGGCGAAGGTGTCGAGGGTGCTGGTGTAGAGCTGGGTGCCGAGGTTCTGCTTGAGCCGGCGCAGCTTGTAGATATGGTTGTCGAACACCTTCACTTCGGCGCCGAGGCCAGTAGCGGCGCGGGCGGCGTATTCGGCCACGGTACCGGCGCCCAGAATCACGACCTGCGACGGGGGCACGCCGGTGATACCGCCCAGGATGATGCCTTTACCTTCGTTGGAGCGGGCCAGGTATTCGGCGGCAATCAGCATGACGGTGGAGCCGGCAATTTCGCTCATGGCCCGCACCACGGGCCGGGCGCCCGAGGGGTCCTTGATGAGCTCGAAGCTGATGGCATTCACCTTTTTACGGGTGAGGGCCATTACGTAGTCGGCGGTGAGGGTGCCGAATTGCAGGGCCGAAATCAGGGTTTGGTTGGCTTTCAGAAACTCGATTTCGTCCTGGGTGGGGGGGGCCACTTTCAGGATCAGGTCGGCTTCGTAGACTTCCTTCTGCGAGTAGGCAATGGTGGCGCCGGCTTCGGAGTAGTCGTGGTCGGAGTATTTGCTGGGCTCACCGGCCCCGCTTTCCATCACCACTTCGTGGCCCTCCTCGATAAGATGCTTTACCGCCTCAGGCGTGAGGCAGATGCGGTTTTCCTGGAGCGACGTCTCGCGCGGCAGCCCGATAAACAGCTTGCGCTTCCGTGTTTCCACGGCCAGCATAGATTCCTGGGTGAAGTAAGCGCGGCTCGTAGCCAACGACTCAAATCCGGGGGGTACTGCTTCGGGCATCTTTTCAATTAAAAATTGAGAAGTAAAAATCAAGAATCGTAGTCATTGTCTTGCCGGCTCTGGAAAGCAGCGTCGATAAGACAATCCTCAATTCTTGATTTTTAATTCTCTCGACTCGTCGCCGGTAACGGTGAGTCGGATAAGTAGTCGGTTGGAAGGTAAAAGGGGCTCAATGCGGCTGGGCCACTCTATAAGGCAAAGATAGCCAGAATCGAAGTACTCTAGCGCACCAAGTTGTTCTGCTTCCACCGGCGAGTCGAGGCGGTAGAAGTCGAAATGGTAAATGGGCTGGTTGTGGGCGTCGCGGTATTCGTTGACCAGGGCGAAGGTGGGGCTGCTCACGTCGCGACCGGGCACGCCCAGGCTCTCACACAGCGCCTTGATGAATGTGGTTTTGCCGGCCCCCATCTCACCTTCGAAGCAGACAATGGTATGACCCTGAATAGCCTCGCGTACTTGCGCGGCGGCGGCAGGCAGAGCAGCAAGCGAAGGGATTGATATTTCAAGCACCGGAGCAGACATGAACAGCAGGTTTTAGGGCGCAAGTTTACGCAAAGCCAATTTCTTCCGGGTGCTTACCTACGCTCCACGTCGATAACCCCCGCCTCAATTTGCTGGTTAAAACAAAGGCGGAGGCATTTTGCTTTGGCGTAGCAATGAACAGCAGGCTCTATCTTTGGCCGACCATACTACCTTTTTCTCATGCAAGTTTCGCGAATGGCAGGCAGCCTGATCGGCTCCGAAATCATCAAAATCGGCAATGAAGTAAACGATATGATTCGTAAGGGGGAGCAGATCTGCAACCTCACCATCGGCGACTTTGACCCTTCTATTTTTCCGATTCCGGCGGAATTGCAAGCAGAAATCACGGAGGCCTACCAGGCCGGCAACACCAACTACCCACCGGCCAACGGCATGGCCGCACTGCGCGAAGCCGCTACTGCTTTCACCAAGCAGCGCCTGGGCCTGGCGTATTCGCCCAACGACGTGCTGGTGGCCGGGGGCTCCCGCCCGCTTATCTACGCTACCTACCTGGCCCTCCTCGACCCCGGCGACCGGGTGGTGTTTCCGGTGCCGAGTTGGAACAACAACCACTACTGCCACCTTTCGGGGGCCGAGCCGGTGATGGTGGAAACCCTGCCTGAAAACAGCTTCATGCCCACCGCCGCCGAGCTAGCGCCGCACCTGCCCGGCGCCACGCTGCTGGCGTTGTGCTCCCCGCTCAATCCTACTGGCACCGTATTCTCGCGCCAGAATCTGCTGGAAATCTGCGACTTGGTGCTGGCCGAAAACCAGCGCCGGCAGCCCGGCGAAAAGCCGCTCTACCTGCTCTACGACCAGATCTATTGGATGCTTACTTTCGGTGAAACGCAGCACTTCGACCCCGTAAACCTGCGCCCCGAGCTACGCGACTATGTTATCTACATCGACGGCATCTCGAAGTGCCTGGCGGCGACCGGGGTACGCGTAGGGTATGCGTTCGGGCCGGCCAACGTTGTGGACGAGATGAAGTCCATTCTGGGCCACGTGGGTGCCTGGGCACCAAAGGCCGAGCAGGTAGCCACGGCCAAGTACCTGCCCCAAGCGGCAGCCGTAGACGACTTCACCACGCACTTCAAAGCCAACCTTCAGCGCAGCCTCGACGCGCTGCACAACGGCTTGCAGGACCTGAAGCGCCAGGGCCTGCCCGTTGACTCGATGGTCCCGATGGGAGCCATCTACCTGACGGCCCGCCTTAATGTGCTGGGCAAAACCACCCGGACCGGGCAAGTGCTGGCTACTACCAAAGACCTAACTTTCTACCTGATCAAGGAGGCCCGGCTGGCGCTGGTGCCCTTCAGCGCGTTTGGCACCTCCGACACGGCGCCCTGGTTCCGCATGTCAGTAGGCGGCGCGTCGTTGGAATCTATTGAGGCCGCGTTGCCACGGTTGCAGGCAGCTTTAGAAGCCTTGCGGTAAACGTAGTGGCTGGCTCCAACGAAAGGAATCCTGAGTGAAACAAGGAAAGCTTTTCGTTGGAGCCAGTGTGTAGCTGGCGCAAAGCTTTCACTTAGCGGTTGGCTTCGTTTGAGGTGATTTTTGCGAATATTGCATGTTTCTACACTGTTTTAGTGATAGAATAGCTATCTTTCCTCCACTTTGTCGGGTATTTTGTATTAAGAAATAAGATATCTAAGCAAGTAAGTTTCCTTGCATTGCGCTCTTACCTTAGCCTAAAGTGTTGTGCTTTAAGCTTTTGCTACTACACCTGTTGCACGCTCCGGGTTTTCATTCAACGGAAGGTGCTCATGCTTTTTGATTTTACCCGCCTGTTAGGGTCGTTTTCTTTTTCGACGGCAGCGTTTTTACTGTCAGTTTCTCCGCTGGTAGCTCAGGTACGGCTTGCGCCGGTTTCAGGCGTTGTGCGTGCCAGTGCCGGTGCCGCGGTAGAGGGCGCTACCATAACCCTACATCGAGCCCTCGACTCGGTGGCGGTAAAAACGGAATTCAGCGATGCTGAAGGACGTTTTTCCCTTGTCCCTGCCGCCCCCGGACGCTATCTTGTTTCGGGAGTGCAGCTCGGCTATGGTCGGGTTTGGGTGGGCCCGCTCGACGTTTCGGAAGCTGCCCTTTCGCCGCTGGCCCTCACGCTGACGGCCAGTGCCGTGCAACTACAGGGCGTAACCGTAACCGGCGAAAAGCCCCTATTCGAGCGGCTGCCCGACCGCACCGTGGTGAACGTGGAGAACAGCAGCCTCTCGAGCGGCAATACCGTTCTTGATGTGCTGGGCCGGGCGCCGGGCGTGGCCGTGGGTGGCAACGACAACTTGGCGCTGCGCGGTAAGCAGGGGGTGCTGGTACTGCTCGACGGCAAGCGCGTGCCGTTAACCGGGGCCGATTTAGCAACGCTGCTCCGCTCGTTGCCCGCCGAGCAGGTTCGCAGTATCGAGCTGATTACCAACCCGCCGGCCAAGTATGATGCGCAGGGCGGGGCCGGCATCATCGCCATCAACCTCAAGAAAGACCAGCGCTTCGGCACCAATGGCAATGCCAACGCCAGCTACGGTCGGGGCAAGTACGGCAAGTTCACCACGGGCCTCTCGCTCAACCACCGGAGCAAGGCCGTGAATGTGTACGGCACCTACGCGTACACCGACCGGCCCGGCTTCCAGAACCTGGCCTTCGACCGGCTGTACTACCAGGACGACCGACTAACTTCCCGCAGCGACCAGTACAACAAGCGGCGCATTGGCCTGGTATCGCACTCCTGGCGGACCGGCCTCGACTACACGGCCAGCCAGAGCACCACATTTGGCATTGCAGCGAGTGGGCTAGGCCGCCGCGTGCCCGTGGACGCCACCAACACGTCGGTTTTTACGGATGATACCAATACGCCAACGCTAGCCTACACGGCCCGCACTGAAAGCGAGGTGCGCACGCCCAACGTCGGCGGCAACTTCACGTTTCGCCACACCTTCCGCCCCGATTCGGCTGGCACGCCCGAGCTAACCGCCGATGCCGACCTGGCCTACTACGGAACCGACCGCAACCTGGCGCTGGCTACTACCTATCAGTTTCCCCAGCTAAGCCCGCGCTTACTAACGAGCGACCAGGACGGCACGCTTACCATTTACTCCGTCAAGGCCGACTACGTTCTGCCTTTGCCGAATGGCCTGCGGGCCGAAGCCGGGGTGAAAGCCAGCTGGGTACGCTCCAACAACGACGTGCTGTTTTACAACACCGTGGACGGCTCCAGAACCCTCGACCCCAACCAATCCAACAGCTTTCGGTACCAGGAAAACATCCGGGCCGCGTACGTTAACTTGAGCCACACCAGCCCCAAGCTGACCATCATGGCTGGTTTGCGGGCCGAGCAAACGGAAGCAATCGGCCGCCAAACTACGGGCAACAGCGGCTTCGACCGTAACTATCTGCAGCTGTTTCCCAACTTGAGTTTACGCCGCACTATCTCGGAAACCCACGAAATGGGTTTCTCCCTGAGCCGCCGCCTCGACCGGCCGACCTACAGCCAGCTCAACCCGTTTCGCTTTTATATCGACCCCACTACCTACCGGGCCGGCAACCCCGGCCTACTTCCCCAAACCAGCTACAACATCGAGCTAACGCACACCTACCACAAGCTCACAACCGGCTTGAGCTACGCTTACACCAGCAACCCTATTCTCACGGTTTATCAGCTCGACAGCAACACGGCAGGAGTATTGGTGGGCCAAACGGATGCCAATCTGCGCAACGAGCATTATTACGCCTTCACGCTGGCCGTCCCGCTCACGCCGGCCAAGTGGTGGCAGTTATACGCCAACGCCGAGCTGTTTTACATTTATTTCAACGGCACCTTTTCAGGCTCCACTACCCTGCCGGGTCAGGTCGGCGCCATTCTGAGCGCCAACAACACGTTCAACTTGGGCAAGGGCTGGTCGGCCGATTTGAGTGGCAGCTATAACTCCCGCGAGCAGTACGGCTTCGAGGTTGTCCGCTCGTATGGGCAAGTGGCGGTAGGTGTGCAAAAAACCGTGCTGGCGGGCCGGGGTACCTTACGGCTCAACGGCACCGACCTATTTTACACTGCTCCGGTGCGCTCCTCTGCCCGCTACGCCATCCTCACGGCCAATCAGCGCTCCGCCCAGGACACGCGCGTGGGCACTTTCTCGTTTGCCTACCGCTTTGGCAGCAACGAAGTAGCTCCCGCCCGCAAGCGCGCCACCAGTGCCGAGGATGAGAAACGCAGGGCCAGCGGACAATGAACTGCCCTTAAAATACTGTCAATGCGAGTATGTGATGTTGCGCCAACGCGCAGGAACTCGCCTGCGGCTCGTTGCGGAATGAACTCCGCTGGTTTCCTGTGGTTTCCTGTGGTTTCCTGTGGTTTCCGCGCTACAGGCTCCCTCTTATTTAGCGTAGGCTCATGCCCGTTTCGTGCTTCGCACCGAAAGCAGGACCTTTGGGCTGCCGTCTTTCCTAGTGTAGCCCGTGGCCAATTCATATTTCCAGTTCAAGCAATTCCGAATAGAGCAGGCGGAGTGCGCCATGAAAGTCAGCACCGATGCCTGCGTGCTAGGAGCGGCCGCCGACATAGCGGATGCCCACCGCATTCTGGATATTGGCACCGGCACCGGCTTGCTGGCCTTGATGGCGGCCCAGCGCAACCCAACCGCCCACCTCGAAGCCGTGGAATTGGATGAAGCTGCCGCCGCCCAGGCCCAAGCCAACTTCACCGCTAGTCCCTGGATTGACCGGCTCACGCTGCACGCGCAGCCCCTGGCCGCCTTTGCCGCTACCCAACCCGCTCCCTTCGACCACATCCTCTGCAATCCGCCCTTCTTCCGGCACTCCCTGCGCCCCCCCGATACCCGCCGCGCCACCGCCCGCCACACCGCCCCCGACACGCTTTCTTTCACGGAACTAGCTTGTTTTGCCGCCAGTTTCCTGGCCCCCGAAGGGCGCCTAACCGTGCTGCTCCCGCCGCCCGAAATGCAGCATTTCGAACTAGAAGCTAGTCGAGCAGCTTTGTTTCCTCATACTCGGCTTGTGCTCCGACACCGGGCTGGCAGCAAGCCGCTGCGCCACATTACCACTTTCAGCAGGCAGCCGCAACCGGTGATGCAGCAAGAACTACTGGTGACGGAAGGCGAGGAATACTCCGCAGCATTCCGGGCGCTGCTAGGCCCCTTTTACCTGGCTCTATAAGAGGACAGATATGTTGTCCTAGGCTTCGCGCTATAGCCTCTGTAGGCTAGAAACGGCTTTCTTTACTTTTCAGGTAGCAGTTGCCGCACCTGCGCTAGTTTCTCCTGATAGAAACCATCGAGCAGGTCGTGCTGCACCTGGCCGAACTCGGTGGCGGCGTAGCGGCGGCGCACGGTGTTGTCGGCCAGCACGGTGAGTTCGTCGCAGAGTTCGGTGAGCGAACCGAGCAGGTGCGAGGTAAGCAGGATGCCGGTGCCCTGCTGGCGCAACCGGCGCAGGATTTCCATTAGCAGCAGGTTGGTGTTCAGGTCGAGGCCGTTGAAGGGCTCGTCTAGTATCAGGTAGCGGAATGGCTGCACCAGCAATGCCAGCAAGGCCAGCTTCTTTTTCATGCCCGCCGAATATTCTTCGGCGTACTGGTCGAGGGGCAGTTCCAACAGCTGGTTCCACGGCTGAAAATCCATTACCGGGCGGCCACGGGCTTGCAGCGTGAATTCCAGGTACTCGCGGCCCGTCAGGCGCGGGTAGAAATACGGCTCGTAGGGCAGCAGGCCGGTATTGGGCCGGATGGGCAGCCCAGTGGTTTCGCGTACGGTGCCTTGGTAGTCAGCGTGCAGGCCGTAGAGGCAATGGAGGAGCGTGGTTTTGCCGGCGCCATTGGCTCCTACAAGTCCGTGCAGCGTGCCCGGTTGCAGGTTTAGGCTGACGTCGCGCAGCACTTCGTGGGGCCAAACCGTTTGGAGAGCTGGTGTATTTCAATCATGGCGAAAAGTGGAGAGTTGCTGCCGGCTTTTCCAGATCAACCCCAGAAAGACAACGAACAGCAGCGCCGGATAAATAGGATGCCCGAACAGCAGACAGGTCGTTAGTACCCCACCCTGCGTTAGGCGCACCAATAGGGCATGCGGGTAGAATGCATACCGAGCCAGCACAACCATGCCCAACACCGCCGCTCCCCAAAGCCAGAGGGCTGCTGCCCCACCCCAACCGGCCTGGCTCAGGCTCATGAGCAAAACAAACGGCGCGGTCGTTGCCGAATAATACAGCAGCGCCAGCGCCACGCGCCGCCGCAGCCACGCCCCCGGCTGCCGCAGTGCGGGCAAGAGCATGGTCCATGGCTCTGGCGTACCATAAAACGACGACAGATATAGCACCCAAACGCCTAGCCCCAGGGCGGACGCCAATCCGTACTGTCGCCACCAACCCGCTGTTAGCACCAGCGCCAATCACCCCAGCCAGGTTCCGGCCTGCCGGAAGCCACTTACCCACTCGAATGCCTCACTGCGAAACACACTGTGCCTGCGCCGAGCAGTTGCGCGGGTTCGCGCCGCCGGAACCCACGCCGCAAGCGGCGCCAGCATCACCGTCAGCAGCCCCGCTCCTATCCGCCCGAAACCAAGCAGCACCAGAGCCACTGGCAAGCTCCATAGCGCGTACTCCATGGCCAGCCACGGCCGGAAGCCTGGCGCAGTTAGGTACAAAAAATCGAAGGCGGCGCGGCGGCGGTGCTGGCTTACTATCATCAGTAGCACCAGCAGCGGCACCAGCCATTGCGCAGTTTCGGTAGTGGAAAGAAGTACGAGTCCCCTGCCAACCGCAACGAGCATCATGGAGCCCAACAGCAGAATCCGCCACCAGCCGAGCTCAGTCACTTGCCGACTCATCATCCGCCAACGCAGCAGCAAGTACGATTTCATAAATACGAAGCGCGAGTTATGATGAGCCAATGGTATGGCGTAGTGCTACGAATTGTTCGGAATGCTGTGCGGGGCTAGTATCGAAGCTGTTTAGGAGGTTACTCGCCGGTCCTGCTTCGACTGCGGCGGCGCACCCTGATCTTGAGGCGCCACCTACGGACGCCAGATCAAGCAGGACCGGCGAGTAACCTTCTAAACAGCTTCATAGAGTGGTTTCCTTTTCCACGAACTTAATATTGTAGTCGGTGGCTAGTTCTTCCAGGATAGGCTGATACAGGTCGGCGTGGGTGGGTATAACGACACCGCGCCGCGTTATTTCGCCGCGTACCAGGCGGCGCACGGCCATGGCCACGGGTAGCCCGACGGTTTTCGCCATGGCCGTGTGGGTAGCATCGTCGCCGAGCACGACCAACGAAGCGGTTAGGTGGTGCCGCTGCCCGTTTAGCTCGTAGTTGAACAAGTGCTGCATCACAATCATATCGTGGTCATCAGGCTGAAGCTGCCACTTCCTGGTTAGGAGGCGCTCTAGCAGTTGGGCGGGCGTGGCATCGGCCTGGCCTACCGCTTGGTCGGTGAACAAACCTAGCCATTGGAGCCGCTGCATTTCGGGGCCGGTGAAATGCAAGCCGAGGAAATCGGCGCACCGCATGGCCAGCTCGGTTTCGGTGGTGGCCCGCGGTACGGCAACTGGCAAGTACGCCTCCACTAGCTCCCGCCACGTCAGATCGGCGGCATTACCCAGGCGCCCCGAATCGTCGGTTAGCCCTAGGCGGACCAGGGCATCCCAGGCGGCGCAGTAGCCGGGCCGCCGCAACGTACCTCGCAGAATAGTAGGTATGTTTTCGAGACCGTACGGGGCACGGTAGCTGAGCGAGTCGCGGTTGGCGTAGCCCTCGAAGCTGCCGTAGCCGGGCACTTCTATGGTGGCCGGATGGGCAAACAGTCGTTGGTAGGGGATGAAGCGCGGATGCCCGTTTTCCAGGTACTTCGCGGTGCCCTGGCCCGCCAGCACCACGTTGCGGGGGTTCCAAGTGAACTTGTAGTGCCACGGATTGTCGCCTTCCGAATCAGGCGCCAGCAGCCCGCCGCAGTACGAGTGGAACGACGTGATATGCCCCCCCTGCGCCCGTACCCGCTCAATTACGGCCATAGCCGACATATGATCCAAGCCGGGGTCGAGCCCGCACTCCATCAGGATGGTGATGCCCGCGGCCCGCGCCTCTTCTTCCAGCGCCCGCACTTCCAGGCTCACGTAGCTGGCCGTAACCAGGTGCCGCTGGTATTGCACGCAGGCCCGTGCCACGGGCGCATGAAACTGCGTCGGCAGCATGGAAATCACGATATCTGCCTGTGCCACCAGTTCCACAAGGTGCGTTTCGTCGAGTATATCAAACGACACCGCGTGGGCATATTCAGTGTGGGCAGCCAGCACAGGCACCAAATGCGCCGGGTTTACATCAGCAACCGTAAGAAACCAGTTTTCGGCAACCGCG
The DNA here is from genome assembly GCF_036387835.1 of Hymenobacter sp. Classification (GTDB taxonomy): domain Bacteria; phylum Bacteroidota; class Bacteroidia; order Cytophagales; family Hymenobacteraceae; genus Hymenobacter. The sequence goes on from NZ_DASVSY010000036.1 coordinate 99,087, forward strand.
TGGCGCAACAGATACTGAATAAGCGAAGTTGCCGAACGGCCAGCCCCTAGCAGAAGAAGACGAGTCATGGAAATTATTTAACAAGTAACATGTATCAATTAACAGAACTGTTGGCGCAGCCAGCAGGGCTTTACTACCAATAGGCCAAAGCTGCCAGTGATTGGAACCTTGCTTTTCCAACCGAAAGCCAAGTCTAACAAAACTTAGTTTACCGCGAACCAGCTGGCACCCAATTCAGAACCTAGTCTTCAAGTAGTGGCTGGCTGCTACTTCTTTTTCGCCGGTTATTTCGCTGCGTTAAATGTTACCGGTTAAATGATAATTGTAGTACATTCACCGCCCCTTACCCAAGCGGGCCGGCCACCGTACCGGAATCTCTTTCACTTCCGCCTACGCAATGGCCTATCCGCTCCGCCTCACCATCGACGTCGAGGTTCTTACCGAAGCCGACCTTACTCCCGCCGAAGCTGCTACCTGGCAAGCAGCCCGCGCCGCCACCGACCATGCTTATGCCCCCTACTCCCACTTCCACGTGGGCGCTGCGCTACTGCTCGACGACGGCACCATCTTTCGGGGCACCAACCAGGAAAATGCTGCTTTTCCCTCGGGCCTTTGTGCCGAACGCACCGCGCTGTTCGGCTTAGCTGCCACTCAACCCGAACGCCGCATTGTAGGCATGGCTGTAGCCGCTCGCCCCGCCAACGGCGACTTTGTGGCCGTAACCAGCTGCGGCGCCTGCCGCCAGGTAATGGCCGAATACGAACACCGCCAGCACCAATCCATTCCGCTGCTCCTACCTAGCCCCGATGGCAGCATCTACCGCTTCCGCAGCCTCAGCGACCTACTGCCCTTCGGCTTCTCCGCCGACGATTTACCGAAGGCAAGAGTGCCTGAGGTGTAGCCGAGTAAGGATGAGAACCGACTCGATGGCCGACCTGTGCTCCGTTCGGCAATAGGCACTGCTTTTTGCTTCTCACCCGTTCTGCTACGCCAAGCTTAAGCCTCATTCCAGCTTTCCTTATGTCGGCTCAGGAGCACCACCTACCCGTTACGCGTACGGCCCGCTATTTTCAGTTAGGCGAGGTGTCGGCCGCTACCCGGCAGGTGTGGTTTGTGTGCCATGGGTACGGGCAGTTAGCTGCCTATTTCATAAGGCACTTTGCGGCCCTTTCTGCCGCCGACCCTACCTTGGTCGTAGTGGCTCCCGAAGGCCTATCGCGCTTTTATTTGCAAGGTCCCAACAACGGCCAAGGCCGTATTGGCGCCACCTGGATGACGCGGGAAGATAGATTAATTGAAATCGAAGATTACGTAGGCTACCTTAACCAGCTAGCCGATACCCTGCTAACGCAAGTGCCATCAGAGGTGCGCGTGACGGTGCTTGGCTTCTCGCAAGGCGCGGCCACCGTAAGCCGCTGGCTGGCCCGAGCTCACTTCCGCCCGGCCCGGCTTGTGCTGTGGGCCGGCGCCTTTCCACCCGACATGGAGTTTACGGTTGCCACCCAACTGATGCGCAACCTCCCCGTCACCCTCGTCTGCGGCGACGAGGATGAGTTCATTAAACCCGCCGGCGTCGAAAAACAGCGCGAGTTTCTTTGGAGCCTCGGAGTCGAGCCTGAGGTGGTACACTTTGTCGGCAAGCATACGTTGGATGCCAACGTGCTTCAGCAACTCCACGCGCGCAGTAAGTACTAAATAAGCGCCATTTCTTCACCGTTTTACAAAAATCGTATCCCTCTGAGCCAACAAAAAAGCCCTAACAAATGGAGCTTTTTTGTTGGCTCAGAGGGATGAGTGGTAGCGCGGAAATCTGTTCCGCGACGAGCGGAGCGAGTATCCGGTACTGCCCTACCGCGTAGGAACTCGCTGCGCTCGTCGCGGAACAGATTTTCGCGCTACACGCTAAAGTACTTGTCTACTCTTTTCGAATGACGGTGGCGGCCGCTTGGGCAGCAGGCAGAATCAATACTTCGGCAATGTTGACGTGGGGCGGACGGGTGACCATGAACTGAATCAGGTCGGCTATGTCCTCGGCCCGCAACGGCTCGAAACCTTGATAGACGCCGGCGGCCCGGTTGTTGTCGCCTTTAAAGCGTACCTGCGAAAATTCGGTTTCCACGGCGCCCGGGTTCACCTCGGCTACCCGGATGTGGTGGGGCAGCAAGTCCAGGCGCATGCCTTTCGTGAGGGCCGCTACGGCCGCTTTCGAAGCGCAATACACGTTGCCATTGGCATACGTTTCGTGGCCGGCAATAGAGCCAATGTTGATGATGTGGCCTTTCTGACGACGCGTCATGGTGGGCAGCAGCGCCCGGCTCACGTAGAGCAGGCCTTTTACGTTGCCATCCAGCATGGCGTCCCAATCCACGGGGTCACCGTCTTGAATGGGGGCCAGTCCGTGCGCATTTCCAGCATTATTGACAAGCACCTCAACCTCGGCAAACTCGGCGGGCAAGCTGGCAACGGCCGCGTCTACTGCGGCTTGGTCGCGCACATCAAACGTAAGAATGTGTACCGGCACGGGTGCTAGTTCCTGCGCCAACTCTGCCAGCCGCTCTCGCCGCCGCCCGGTCACGACCAGCTGAAAACCAGCCTTGCTCAGCGCCACCGCCGTAGCCCGACCTATCCCCGACGAAGCACCCGTAATGAAAGCAGTCTGCATATTTTTAATTGTTGAATGGCTGCATTGTTAAATGGTTGTTCTACTGCTTCATTGAACGACCAACCATTTAGCAATGCAGCCATTAAGCCATTAAGCCATTAAGCCATTTAAATTACTCAAATGTGAGATACAGCGTTACGGTGTTGCTGCGCAGGCTGCGCACACTGTTGCTGTAGATGTTGTTTTCGGGCAGGTACAGGTTCTTGAGCCCGTGGGAAAATCGCAATTCCGGAGCAAACTTGAAGAATGGGTAGAACAAGTCCAGCCCTACGCCATATTCAATGGCTACGTCGGTGTTGTCAGCAGTAATCAGGTTCCGTTCCTGGTCTTTGCGGCGGTTGCCCACGTTTACGCTTGGCTTTATCCCTCCTACTACATAAACCCGCGTGTTGCGGCGGCGCTCTGAGTGGAACTTGAGCAGCAACGGAAAATCAGCCTGCGTGGACCCAATCTCTTGGTCCACAAGTTCTGCGGGGTCGTCAGGGTCGGAGGTATTAGCCGTGTAGCCTGCTGGCTTGAACTCAAGCTGGCGGGTAATGAAGCTTACGCCTGGCGCAAACCGCAGATTGAAATAGTCGCCGAGGCGAGCATCACCGACAAACCCCACCGAGAAGCCCGGACCATTCAGCGCGTTAACTGATACGCCTCGGTTGGTACCTAAATTCTGGACGTAGGCTTGCGACTGCTCCACCTTGAAGCGTGAAAAATGCGGCGCAATGTAGAAACCGGGATGAAACCATTTGTCGTCGTAGCCCGGCAGGTTATTCACGGTGATGGATTTCACCCGTCCGTTTTTGGCGCGGCTGGCGCTCGTCTTGCTTTTGCGCTGGGCCTGCGCCCCGAACGAGGTAGCCAGAGCCAACAGAATCAGTAGCGTGCAACGGCTTACTTGTGAGCGGTGTAGATGGAGCTGATGCCGAATGTGAGGGGTTGCCATGCGGGAGTGTTGAAGCCGACTTCCTGGAGGATAGCCAAGAAAGCCTGACCGTCCGGGAAGGCCTGCACCGATTCGGGCAGGTAAGTATATGCGGAGTTGTCTTTGGAAATCATCTTGCCAAAGACGGGAAGTACCCGCTGAAAATAGAAATTATACGCCTGCTTAAGCGGAAACGCGGTAGGTTTAGAAAACTCCAAAATCACCAGCTTGCCGCCTGGCCGCAGAACCCGCCGCATTTCGGCTAGGCCTTTGGTTAGGTTTTCAAAGTTGCGCACCCCAAACGAGGCCGTAACGGCATCGAAGTGGTTGTCGGGGTACGGCAGGTTTTCCGAATCGCCTTGTTCCAACTGAATGCGGTGGGTTAGGCCTTTTTCCTGCAGCTTACGCCGGCCGACTGCCAGCATGCCTTCGGAAATATCAACGCCCGTTATCTGCGCATCGGCCGAAGCGGCCCGCAACGTTTCGATGGCGAAATCGGCGGTGCCGGTGGCAATGTCGAGGATGCGGGCCGGCCGTAGGGCCTTTAGCTCGCTCACCGCTTTGCGCCGCCAGTAGATGTCGGTGCCCGCGCTCAAGAAGTGGTTCAGGAAGTCATATTTGCCCGCAATGCTGTTAAACATGTGGGCTACCTGGGACTTCTTGCCAGCGGTGTCATCTTTATAGGGTACTACGGCCATGGGTCTGGGGCGAACAACGAGGGTTCAGGGGCAAAATTGCCCAAACATAACGCCTTACGAGCCATTATGTTGAAAAAAAGCGGGCCAGGCATAGTGCCCGGCCCGCTTTTTATGCTCCATTCAACAGCTTAGTCGTTGTCGGTCTTCACTTTGACTTTCTCGCCGGTGGCATCCTTGGCCTTTGAATCGATAGTACCATCCTTGCTGATGGTCTTGCTCTTCTCGTCGTTGGCACCTTTGGTTTTCACCTTCACTTTGTCGCTGTCCTCGTCTACTTTAGTTTTCACCTTCGTGCCGTCAGCTAACTTGGCCTTGCTCTTGCCCGGCTGCAGCTGCGCCGCGCCGCCCGGGGCCGAGGAAGTGCTGGTACCCGCGCCAGCGCCAGTATCGGTCGTGGTAGCTGGAGCAGCACCTGGCGTCAACACCGGCGCAGCCTCACCTTCCTTCACAATCGGACGGAACTCTACGCGGCGGTTGAGCTGCATGTTCTCCGGCGAATCGTTGGCCGCGGCCGGACGACGCTCGCCGTAGCTTACCGTCACCATGCGCGTCTCGCCAATACCCGCTTTCTTCAAGTAGTTATACGCGGCATCGGCGCGGTTCTGGCCCAGCACGATGTTGTACTCGTCGGTGTTGCGGGAGTCGCAGTGGCCTTCGATAGAAATGTTAACCCCAGGATTTGCCTTCAGGATCGAGCTGATGCTTTGCAGCTCGGTAATCGACTCGGGCCGCAGCTTGTACTTGTCGGTATCAAAGTAGATGTTCTTGAACGCTACCTGCGACGTCGTGTCGACGTACGGCACGTAGAAGTTTTTCTCTACCACCGTGGAATCGTTGGTGGAAATCGGCACGGCAAATTCTTCCGTGATGATGTTAGTCCCGTCCTTGGTTACGGCTACCTGGTACGAACGACCCGACAGCACGCTTACCTGATAGTCGCCAGTGATAGGCTTGGTTACGTCGCGGTAGCTGAGGGCTGTTTTATCGGCCTGCGTGCCGCTGAATACCAACTCCACCCCCGGAATTACGGTGCTGTCGCGCTGCGAAAACACCTTACCACGGATCGTGGCGTTCTTGATGTAGTTGATGGTGTAGATGTCCTTTTCCCCGTAGCCGCCAATGCGGTACGACGACAAGTAAGCGTAGCTGCCATCGGGGCTCAAACGATAATAGGTATCATCGTCAGGCGTGTTCACCGGATAGCCCATGTTCTCGGGGCGGCCCCATCTTTTAGCTATCGAGTCGTACTCCGACTTGAAGATGTCGTAGCCGCCCATCGTGTTGTGGCCGCGCGACGAGAAGTACAGCGTTTTGCCGTCGCGGCTCAGGTACGGGCTGTCGTCGTCGTACTTGGTGTTGATGGCCGTGCCCATGGTCTTGGCTGGTCCCCAGTCACCACCAGCTTGCCGGGTGGCGAAGTAAATGTCGAGCGAACCATCTTCCGAATACTTACCGGTCGAGAAGTAGATCGTGAGGCCGTCCGGTGTGATATAGGCATCCGACTCGAAGGCTTTCGAGTTGACGTTTTGGTTTAGCTTCTTAGGCGCCGTCCAATCACCGCCCGACTTCTCCGAGTAGAAGATGTCGCCGTTCTCGTCCTGGCGATACATGAGTAGCTTGGTATCATTATCAAAAAGTTGGGTGGAAGCATCGTGGCCTTTACCGTTCAACACCCCGCTCAACGAGCGAGGCTTGTCCCAGTTTTCGTCGTCGATGCGCTTGGTTTCGAAGATATCTTCGTAGTACTCGCCGTCGGTGGCGAGGTTGCCGCCTTTTTTGTCGCCGGTGTTACCAGCCCCCGTCACGTTTTCGCCGCGCGAAGTGAAGAGCAACAGCTTGTCATCGGCCGAAATAACGGGGCTGTGCTCGGCGTACGGCGTGTTCACTGTGGGGCCGAGGTTTTTCACGAAGATATCCTTGGGGCTGTTGAACTGCACCTTGGCGTTCTTCGAGTGCTGAATCAACTGGGCCAGCTCGGCTTTGCGCGTGTCCTTGGGCTTGAGCGTGACGTTGTAGGCCTGGAAGTGAGCAATGGCCTCGTCGAAGTTGTAGTTTAGGTGGTCGACGCGACCGAGCCAGTATTCTACATCCTTGGAAACCTTAGGCTTCAGCTTTTGGGCTTTGTAGATATAATCACTGGCCTTCTCCTTATCAAACGACATGTAGGAAATACCAGCCCGGAACAAAGCTAGAGGATTGTTCGGCTCCTTGGCCAACACTTGCTCATAGAAAGGGATAGATGCCCGATAGTTCTCTTGCTCGAAGAACTTATTTGCGGTCTTGAGCTGCTTGCGGGTGCTCTGAGCCAACGCGGGCTGGGCCACGGCGGCAGCAAGAGCGAAGGCGCAAGAGGCTTTCAATAACCTTCTGACTAAGTTGTTCATTGTTGGAGGGGTTTGAAAAAATAAGGAGATGCGGAGGAGTTTGGAGAGAAAACTGCGGGCGCAAATAGTGGCCAGGCCGGTTTTAGTTGAGTTGCCTCGTTATACTGAAAACCCGTATCAGGGTTAAGTTGGGATGCTATTTTTCACTAAGTAAAGCTCTGAAAAGAACTCTTTTTAGAGATTAATGCTTTTTAGTTATTTGCTCGTTAGAAAGCAATTTGCGGGCAAAGATAGAAATTTTATAATACGGCCTTAATCTCATCCAACTACTTCTCGAGTATTTATAAATTTAGATTTATGCGGACACGGGGGCCTAGCTCGTTTTCATTAATAAATTACTAGGTATCGCGCAAATATAGACGAGCTTCAGATATAGCAATGGTTTTAGATGAAAATTTATATTCTCAAGATTTAGTATTCTAACCTCTTAACTTTGTACGGAAACTAGTTTACTGCTGTATGCAAATTCGTGAAGCTGAATTTTTGATGAGTAACACGCGGGTCGACCAATGCCCGGCGCCTACTCTGCCCGAATATGCGTTTATCGGCCGCTCCAACGTGGGCAAGTCCTCGCTTATCAACATGCTGACCGAGCGGCGGGGCTTAGCTAAAACATCTTCTTTACCTGGCAAAACGCAGTTAATTAATCATTTTCTTATTAATAAGACGTGGTATCTGGTGGATTTACCAGGCTACGGCTACGCGAAAACCAGTAAGGTAAATCGGGCCGCTTGGACCCGAATGATTAATTATTATTTGCGGCAGCGCCCCAACTTAGCCTGCGTATTTGTCTTGATAGACTCGCGCCACCCGGCCCAAAAAGTAGACCTGGAATTTATGGAAATGCTGGGTACCGAAGGCATTCCTTTTGTGATGGTATTTACCAAAGCCGACAAACAATCAAATAGCCGGACCCAACAACAAGTAGCTGATTACATGAAAAAGATGTCGGAAAACTGGGACGAGGTACCCCAACATTTTATTACGTCCGCAGAAGAAAAGACGGGCCGCGACGAAGTATTAGCCTTTATCGAGAATGTAAATCGGCAGCTGGCCGAAGCACAGCAGAATGCATAAATTGGCCCTGTAATTGCCAGGACCGCGGGCGGCATAGTTGCCTTGCATCTCCACAACTCTTCTCTGATTCCAACTCCCATGAAAAAAATCACTTTCGCACTGGTACTGGGCCTTTGCGCTGGCTCCGCTTCCGTTTTTGCGCAAGCTACGAAGCCCAAAGCGGCCACTCCGGCCCCAGAAACCGCCCCTGCTCCTGCCGCCGCTGCGCCTCAGCATCAGGCTGGTGGTGTCAACAAGGCTATTCCGGTAGCCGAGTATTACGAAGGCGGTCAGGAAGCCATGTATGCCTTCATTGAGAAAGAAAAGAAGTACCCCATTCTGGCCAAGCGCAACCGCATTCAGGGCACCTGCGTGGTGAGCTTCACCCTGACCACCAATGGCACACTGGAGAACGTGAAACTGGTTACCAAGAACATTGGGGGCGGCCTTGGCGAAGAAGCCCTGCGCGTGGTTCGGCTGCTCCAGTTCAAGAAACCTGATTACGCGGTGCTCACTAGCTTGCCTATTGTATTTAAACTGACGGCGCCGGGTCAAGCCGCCGCTACTGAGTAACTTTGCCTTTTCCAACAACTGTACTGTACTTATGCCCTACGACCTCAAGGAGATTGCCGCCATCAGCGGAATGCCCGGTCTGTACCGCCTCGTGAAGCCTACTCGCGCCGGGGTTATTATTGAAAGCCTGGATGCCAAAGCCGCCCGTTCCGTCGCTTCGGCCCGCAACAAGGTGTCGCTGCTTCAGGAAATTTCCATCTACACCCAGGACTACGACCAAACCGTACCCCTGACCGAGGTGTTCGACCGGATTCATTTAAAATACGGCACCGAGCTAATGGTAACCCCCAAATCCGAGGACCGGGACCTGAGCGCCTTCATGGGCGAAATCATCCCCGACTACGACCGGGAACGGGTGTACATGTCGGATATCAAAAAGCTGGTGCAGTGGTACCAGGCCGTGAGCAGCACCCTGGAATACCAGGCTCCCGCCACGGACACGGAGGAAGCTGCTACCGCTCCAGCCGAAGAGGTTGAAGCGCCAACGGCTGCCACTACCGACGAAGCACCAACTAAAAAGTCGAAAGTGAAAAAGAAAGCGGATGACACTACCGCTGACCAAGAATAGCTGCTAGCTTCTCCTGAATTAATAAAAAGCCCGCCGGATACACTCCGAGCGGGCTTTTATTTTATCTACTGGTGAAGAAGCGGGAGCTGTGCGTTACTTCCTTTTAGCTGGCTTGCTGCTCCTGCGCCAGAAACTCCTCGGCTTGCTCTACCAGCTCTTTCGAACCGATGAAGAGCGGGCAACGGGCGTGCATGTCCTGAGGCCGGATTTCCATGGTGCGCATTTGGCCGTTACTGGATTTGCCACCGGCTTGCTCTACAATAAAAGCCATCGGGTTGCACTCGTACATGAGGCGCAGCTTGCCGTCGGGCGACTTGCTGGTGGGCGGGTAGATGTAGATGCCGCCTTTGAGCAGGTTACGGTGGAAATCGGCGACCAGGGAACCAATGTAGCGGGCCGAGAAGCCATCTTGCTTGCATTGAGCCACGAAGGCGGCCACGCCCGGCGAAAAAGATTCGGAACTGCCTTCGTTTATAGAATACACCGTCCCGCTTTGAGGGGTGATGATCTGCGGGTGCGATAAGAAGAATTCACCTAAAGAAGGCTCGTAGGTAAAACCGTTGACGCCGTTGCCGGTGGTGTACACCATCATGGTGCTGGAACCGTAGATGACGTAGCCGGCGGCCACTTGGTTGGTGCCCGTTTGCAAACAATCGGCCAAGCTGCCTTCTGTGCCGGTGGGCGACACCCGGCGGTAGATGCTGAAAATGGTGCCGATACTAACGTTGACGTCGATGTTGGAAGAGCCGTCGAGCGGGTCGATGGCCACGATGTACTTGCCTTGCACGTTGCCGGTTTGGATAACCTCTTCGTCTTCCTCGCTGATAATGGTGCACACCTCGCCCCCGTTGCGCAGCGCCCGAATGAAGCGGATATTGGCAATGACATCAAGCTTTTGCTGGTCTTCGCCCTGCACGTTGCGGTTGCCGTAGGCCCCGGCAATATCAATGAGGCCGGAGCGGTTGATTTCACGGTTCACGATTTTGGCGGCCAACGCAATATCACGCAGCAATTGGGAAAGCTCGCCGGTTGCGTAGGGAAAATCCTCCTGTTTGCGCATGATAAAGCGGTCCAGGGTGGTGCCAACGGGCAACGCCAGCTTGTCGTGTTGATTCATATAGGGGTAGGAAGATGAACGTCGGGGTGTGGTCAAAATTAACTGCTTTTTCGGGCTTGGGAAAGCGAAATTTCGCTCCACATATAGTCCTTTTAGTTGGAAGGGGCGCCATAAGCATTCTAGTTCGCTAGTCGTCTACCGAGCGTCATTTCCTACATTTGAAGCCATGCTGCACTCCCAACCTCTTAAGATTTATAAGTTCGGCGGCGCTTCGGTGAAAGATGCCGGGGCCATCAGCAACCTTGGCCGCATTGTGCGGACACACGGCGCCGATGGGCACCTGCTGATCGTGGTATCGGCCATGGGCAAGACCACCAACGCCCTGGAAGAAATTTTCCAGCTCGCCTACACCGGCCAGGAATACACTGCTCTTCTAAAGCAGCTAACCGAGTTTCACCGTTCTGTAGCGCACGAACTGCTGCCCGGCAACAACCACGACGTAGACAACCCCACCACCGAGCCGAGCCTGGAGCAACTGCTCGAACAGCTCGGCGACCGGCTGGCCACGCTTAGCACGGGTGATTTCAACAAGCAGTACGACCAAGTGGTAAGCTTCGGCGAGCTGCTGGCCACCCGAATCGTAGCCAGCGCCCTAGGCGCGCAGTGGCTAGACTGCCGCCCCCTGCTCCGCACCGACCACGCCTGGCGCGAAGGCCGCCTCGACTGGCCTACCACCGAGCGCAACCTCACCGCGGCGGTGCCTGCCCTACTCGCCCACGGCCCCGTCGTGACGCAAGGGTTCCTAGGCGGCACAGCCAGCGGCCACACCACCACCCTAGGCCGGGAAGGCTCCGACTACACGGCTGCTATTTTCGCTTACTGCCTCGGGGCCGAATCAGTAACCATCTGGAAAGACGTAGCGGGCCTGCTCAACGCCGACCCCAAGATTTTCGACGATACCGTGCGCTATCCGGAAATCAGCTATCAGGAAACCATTGAAATGGCGTACTACGGGGCTTCCGTTATTCACCCCAAAACCATCAAGCCGCTGGCCGTGCGCCAGATTCCGCTGTACGTGAAGTCGTTTGTGGACCCCACGGCCGAGGGCACCAAGATTCACGACTGCCGGCATGGGCTGTTGGTGCCGGCTTTTATTCGCAAGGTCAACCAATGCCTGATTTCGTTTGAATCCAAGGACCTCACGTTTATTTCCGAGGAAAACCTGGAGGTGATATTTGGAGCGCTGGCGCAGGTACGGCTCAAAATCAACCTGATGCAGAACTCGGCCATCAGCTTTTCCGTCTGCACTGATTTTTCCACTTACCGGCTGGAGAAGTTGCTGGCGGCCCTGCGCGGGCAGTTCACCATTCACTACAACACCGACCTGGAGCTTTACACGATTAAGAACTACGACACGGCCAGCATCCAGCGCCTCACCAAGGACCGGGAGCTGCTGTTGGAGCAGCGTACGCGCCAAACTTTCCAGTTCGTGTGCCGGTAGCAAGTTGGGGCCGGCGTCAGGGCCGTAGTAGTTTCCAACTCTTTTGCTGAGTAGCGTATACGGACGGTTCTTAAGCGAATAAATAGCTACGGCTAGTGCTTGTTGCTATTTCACCTGCTCGCGTTACCAAGGCACTACTTCCTCTCTTTTTTCTCTCCTTCACTACCTAATCCCCTCCGCAAATGGCTGTTCTTGTAGGCAAGCGCGCTCCTTCTTTTAAAACGAATGCCATCGTCAACGGCGAATTTGAGGCAGACTTTTCCCTTGACCGTTACTTAGGCAAAAAGCACGTTCTGTTCTACTTCTATCCTGCCGACTTCGCCTTCGTTTGTCCCACCGAAATTCTGGCTTTTCAGGAGCGACTGGCCGATTTCGAGGCCAAGGGAGTTGCCGTTGTGGCCTGCTCCACCGATACGCAGTACGCGCACATGGCTTGGCTGCAAACCCCACTCGAAAACGGTGGCATTCAGGGCGTAACCTACCCCATGGTAGCTGACGCCAGCAAAACCATTGCGGCCAACTATGATGTCCTTGGGGGCCGCTACGACTATAATGAAGCGGGAGAAATGGTTTTTGTTGGTTCGCCGGTGGCTTATCGGGGCCTGTTTCTGATCGACAAAGACGGCATCGTTCGCCACCAGCTCGTAAACGACGGACCGCTTGGCCGCAATGTAGACGAGGCGATGCGCATGGTAGACGCGCTGCAGCACTTCGAGACAGCCGGCGAAGCGTGCCCGGCTAACTGGCATTCGGGCCAGAAAGCGCTGAGCAACACCCGCGAAGGGCTGGCTAAGTACTTTGGAGCGCGCCATTCTTAAGGGGCGTTTGCCGTCCAAACTATCGGCAGCAGGTAACTACCAGTTGTTCGCTGTACTTTTGTGCAGCTTTCTGCTTGTTGATCCGGGGTTTTAGCCTCGTTGATTTCGGGTGGAAACCCGTACCCGGCAACCAGAATTCAACATTTGCTTTTCCTGTACATCGTATCCTTACGCCTCTATGCGCTGCTGCTGCGGCTGGTGGCGCCCTTTGTGCCGAAGGCGGCGCAGTGGACGCAGGGCCAGCGCAACTTGCTGCCCCGCATTCAGTTGGCCCTCCAAAACGAAACAGCCCCACTGGCTTGGTTTCACTGCGCTTCACTCGGCGAGTTCGAGCAAGGCCGGCCCCTTATCGAGGCCTATGCGCAGCAGTACCCAAGCCACAAAATAGTACTGACTTTCTTTTCGCCTTCGGGCTACGAAGTACGCAAGAACTGGCCCGGGGCGGCGTATATATTCTATCTGCCGCTGGATACTGCTATTAATGCGCGCCTTTTTCTGGCGGCGGTGCGGCCCCGGCTGGCGGTATTTGTGAAGTATGAGTTCTGGCACAACTTTCTAACGGAGCTGCAACAGCAGCGGGTACCAACCATTTGCGTATCGGCCATTTTCTGGCCTCAGCAAGTGTATTTCAAGCCTTGGGGCGGCTTCCACCGCCAGATGCTGCGCAAGTTCACCCACGTCTTCACCCAAAACCAAGCGTCGGTGGAGATGCTGCGCACTATTGGGGTGACCCGGGCCAGCGTGGCCGGCGACACGCGCTTTGATACGGTGGTGCGTACGGCTGCCGCCACGCCCCGCCACCTGCCGCTCCTCGACGCCTTCACCGACGATTGGGTGCCAGTATTCATCATTGGCAGCTCTTGGCCCGAAGATTTGCCGGTGCTCACGCCACTGCTGCAGAAATACCAGCACGAGCTGCGTTTCATTGTGGCGCCCCACGAAATCGGGGAAACGAATCTGCGGCTGGTAGAGGAAGTGTTGCCCGGCCGGGTGGTGCGTTACTCCCGCACCGATACGGCCACCGTGGCCGGAGCCCGAGTGCTGCTCATCGATAACGTGGGCCTGCTCAACCAACTTTACCGGTTCGGCCATTATGCCTATATCGGGGGGGCTTTTGGCAAAGGGTTACACAACACACTGGAAGCCGCGGCCTTTGGCTTGCCGCTGTTTTTCGGCCCCACGTACCAGAAGTTTCAAGAGGCGCAGGACTTGGTAGCGCTAGGTTGTGCCTTCCCCGTTACCTCAGCCGAAGAGCTGGAAAGAGCCTTCTTGCCGCTATTTCACCGCGAAGAATTTCGCCTCAGAGTGCAAGACCTCGGCCTGGATTACGTATACGACCACAGTGGCGCTACCAAAAAAATCATGCAATGGCTGGCTAGTGAAGTGGTGAAATAGTGAAGTTGTGGGGTTGGTTTCTGTCTGCACAATACATCCTATTGCACGGTTTGCACCATTGACGCTAGCTCAACAAATTTCAAACTCACCATTTCACAACTTCACCATATGACCGGAACCATCGTTAAATCTACGGGCTCGTGGTACGTGGTGCGCGAAGTGGGCACGGGGCAACTGCACCGGTGCCGGCTGCGGGGCAAGTTCAAGATGAAGGGCTTGAAGGTGAGCAACCCGCTGGCCGTGGGCGACCAAGTGGAGTTTACGGTGGAAGAGCAAACAGAAGGCGCGGGCGTAATTCACCACATCGAGCCGCGCCGCAACTACATCATCCGCCGCTCGGTACACAAAACCGAGCACGCCCACATTGTAGCCGCCAACCTCGATTTGGCGATGCTGGTAGTAACCTTGGCCTCCCCCGCCACCTCGTTTGGCTTCATCGACCGATTTTTGGTAACGGCCGAGGCCTACAGCATCCCCGTAACGCTGATTTTCAACAAAACCGACCTCTACGACGAAGACCTAAACGACTACCAGGGCCAAATTCAGGCGATGTACCAGCGGATAGGATATCCGGGGCTGCGCTGCTCGGCGCACACCGGCGAAGGGGTAGCGGCTATTGATGCGTTGCTCGAAGGCCAGACTACGCTGCTTTCCGGGCATTCGGGCGTGGGCAAAAGCACGCTTATCAACACCCTAGTACCCGACCTCGACATCAAAACTGCCGAAATCAGCGAGTTTTCCGATAAGGGGGTGCACACCACTACTTTCGCCGAAATGTTGGAAGTTCGCCCCGGCACGTTCATCATCGATACGCCGGGTATCAAGGAGCTAGGCCTTGTTGATATGAAGCCGGGCGAGTTGGCGCACTTCTTCCCCGAAATGCGGGCTCTGCTCAACCAGTGCCGCTACCACAACTGCCAGCACACCCACGAGCCCGGTTGCGCCGTGCGCGCCGCCGTCGATCAAGGCAAAATAGCCCTTCCCCGCTACGACAGCTACGTAAGCATGCTGGAAGCCGACGACAACCGGCGGTAAATGAGTGAAGTGGTGAATGAGTGAATAAGTGGAATGGAGTGGAGTGGTGTATGTCAATTTAGGCTAACTACCACGCCATTCGCGCCGTAGGCTACTTCACTCATTCACTCAGTCACTCTCACCGTATGAATATTGCATTTCTTGGCCTTGGCAATATGGGCGAAGCCATGGCGACCAACTTGTTGAAAGCCGGCCATCAGCTTACTGTTTATAACCGGACGGCCAGCAAGGCGGCACCCTTGGAGAAGCTTGGCGCTACCGTGGCGGCTACTCCCGCCCAAGCAGTACGAGAGGCAGCTATTGCCTTCTCCATGGTCACCGACGACGCAGCTCTCGAAGCCTTGTGTACCGGTCCGGATGGGTTGCTGCCCGCTCTGCCCCAAGGCGCCGTACATGCCTCCTGTAGTACCGTAGCCCCCGATACGAACCGTCGGTTAGCGGAAAAGCATGCGCAGCACGGGTCGCAGTTGGTGGCGGCACCGGTGTTTGGCAAACCCGATGCGGCAGCAGCGGCCAAGCTCTGGCTGATTATGGCCGGCGACGAGGCTGCCAAGCAAACCTTAAGGCCGGTGCTGGAGGTGTTGGGCCAAGGAAGTGCCCAAGATTTCGGCCCCGACCCAGGGGCCGCCAACATCATCAAGCTTTGCGGCAACTTCATGTTGGGCGCTGCCATCGAAGCCATGGCCGAAGCCTTCACCCTGGCTCAAAAAAGCGGCCTCGACCGGCAGCAGGTCTACGAGTTCTTTACGAGCACGCTCTTCAATGTGCCCGTCTACAAAGGCTACGGCAAGCTGGTGGCCGAACGCCACTACCAACCCGTTGGCGCCACGCCCGCCATCATCCGCAAAGACTTACGCCTGGTGCTCGATGAGGCCCGCACCCAAGTGGTGCCTATGCCCCTAGCTAACCTTGTTTTCGACCGACTTTCGGCCACCATGGCCCAAAACGAGGAAGTGGATTGGTCTGGCTTTGCAGAGCGCGTGGCCAAAGATGCAGGTCTGTAGCGTGATAACATCATGCTGACGACAGGAAGCATCTCGCGTGCTGATGTTGTAGTGCCAACTCCCATGCTGACGAAGAAACATCAGCAGGTGAGGCACTTCGATTCTTGGCTTGATGCGCCACGTACCTCGGCAAGAACTCACCTACAAGCAGCTTCCTTTCTGGTTACAAAAAAAGCGCCCGACTGTATCAGTCGGGCGCTTTTTGTTTGTGAGTCGGTTAGCTTTACTCAGCTTTAGGTAGCACTACGCCGTCGATAACGTGCGTAACGCCGTTGCTGGAAATAACGTCGGGAATTTGCACGGTGGCGGGGGCGTCGGTACCGTTGCTTACCATCACCTTACCGTCTTTCACGGTTAATGTCAGCTTCTGCCCGTTGACGGTGGTCAGTTGCTGGCCGTCTTTTAGGTCTTGCGCCAGCAGACGGCCGGCAATAACGTGGTAGGTAAGCACGCCTTTCAGCTTGTCTTTGCTTTCGGGCTTCAGAAGGCCGTCGAGGGCACCTTTAGGCAGTTTGTCGAAGGCCGCGTTGGTGGGCGCGAAAACGGTGAACGGACCCGGACCGCTCAGCGTACCGTCGAGCCCTGCTGCCTGTACGGCCTTCACCAGCGTCGTTACGCTGCTGGCTTGCACGGCATTCTGCACGATGGTCTTGTCCGGGGTCATGGCTACGCCATCCACCATCACA
This sequence comes from Hymenobacter sp., assembly GCF_036387835.1. Taxonomy (GTDB): domain Bacteria; phylum Bacteroidota; class Bacteroidia; order Cytophagales; family Hymenobacteraceae; genus Hymenobacter. The sequence continues at coordinate 115,440 of NZ_DASVSY010000036.1, forward strand.
CCTTCTGGCTTGGCCATGCGCGCCGAATCCGTCATCATAGCTGCCGAGTCAACGGTGGTGGCTGTTTCGGTCGTGGTTGAGGTGGCCGTTTCGGCGGTTTTGTTGTCGCCACAGCTACCGAGGCCAAACGCGAACAGACCAGCCGACAACAGACCCAAGGAATTAGTGCGCAGAGAATTATTCATAAAATGCAGAACAGTGATGTGGTGAAGTGAAAAGAACATGCTTGCAGCTTTGCAATGCACAAATATGTTACGAAACTCCACAATGGGGCGGATGTTTCCCGGATTTCAAAATAGCTACCTTTACGCCAAGCCGACATGTGTCGGCCGGCACTCATTTCGCCTGAGTGCTCGTTCCATCCGACTGTTTCCCACAAACATGAAAACTGCCGAAATCCACACCAACCGTGGTGTGATGAAAGTTGAATTCTACGAGCAAGATGCTCCAAACACGGTGAAGAACTTCACCGATCTGGCCGAGAAAGGCTTTTACGACGGCCTGAAGTTTCACCGCGTCATTCCCAACTTCGTGATTCAGGGCGGCTGCCCGAACTCGCGCGCGGGCGCTAAAGGCAACCCCGGCTCCGGCGGCCCCGGCTACAAAATCGACTGCGAGCTAACTGGCGAGCACCAGTACCACGAGCGGGGCGCCCTGAGCATGGCCCATGCCGGCCGCAACACTGGCGGCAGCCAGTTCTTCATCGTCCACGACCGTCAGAACACCGCCCACCTCGACCGCAACCACACCGTGTTCGGCAAAGTGGTAGAAGGCCTGGAGGTAATTGATCAGATCAAGCCTAACGACGAGATTCAGAAGATTGTGGTGAGTGAGGAGGCGTAGCTCAGCTCCTGCCCGGTGTAGAGACGCATCCTTGCGTCTCGGCGTCCGCGCCATGTGGGGTAGCCCGAGTAGATAGCGCAGCCATTTCTCCCCATACGGCGCGGACGCTGAGACGCAAAGATGCGCCTCTACACCAAGCCAATGCCAAACGCCCCACGCACCTTTCGGTACGCGGGGCGTTTTAGCTATTGTGAAGGGTGAAAGACTACCGGCGACGACCGCGCTGGGGTTTCTCGTCTTCATCGTCATCGTCGTCATCTTCGCCGAAGCTCGGCATGGTGAACATCGAAGACAATAGGTCTTTGAATTGGGCCCCGGCGGTGAGGCGGTTACGAGAAATCAGGCTGTATTCGGCCAGACCGTGGAGCAGGAATTCCATCAGGAAGTAGGTGGTTTCCTTGTCCTCTTTGGGGTGCAGCTCCGTCACGACGTCGCGCAGGCCGGGCACTTGGTCAAGGGCGGCGCGGTAGTCTTTGTCGGAAGCATCGTGCAGGATGTCGACGGTGTTACCGCTACCGAACCACTCCTGCACCGTTTTGTAGGGGCTGGTACGGTTCTTTAGCTTCTTGGCTTTGTCGGGATCGGGGAAGTAGTTCAGGAACAGCGTGCGGATAGCTTTGCCCATCAGCTTCTCGGCCACAATGCCGGCTCCCTCCTGCTCGCCTTCGTACACCAGCTCCACCTTACCGGTTACAGCGGGCACGGCCGAAATAAAGTCACCGACACGTACGTACGTTTTTTTATCGCTGTTGATGAGGGCGCGCCGCTCGGCTCCGGCTATCACCTGCTCGTAAGCCGAAATAGTGAGACGGGCCGACACGCCACTTTTGGCATCCACAAACTCGGAGGCGCGGGCTTCAACGGCAATTTGCTCCACCAAGTCGTGGATGATTTCGTTGCTGGTTACCAGGCCGAGCTGCTCTTCTTTGATGCGCGCTTCCTGCTTGGTGATGCGCTTACCGATTTCAATGGACTTCGGATAGTGCGTAATAATCTGCGCGTCGATCCGGTCTTTGAGCGGCGTCACAATGGAACCCCGGTTGGTGTAGTCCTCGGGGTTGGCGGTGAAGACAAACTGCAAATCCAGCGGCAGCCGCACCTTGAAACCCCGGATCTGAATGTCGCCTTCCTGCAGGATATTAAAGAGCGACACCTGAATGCGGGGCTGCAAGTCGGGCAACTCGTTGATAACGAAAATACCCCGGTGCGCCCGCGGAATCAAACCAAAGTGAATTACCCGCTCATCGGAATAAGGCAGCTTGAGCGTAGCGGCTTTGATAGGGTCGGCATCGCCGATAAGGTCGGCTACGGATACGTCGGGGGTGGCGAGCTTCTCGGTGTAACGCTCGTCGCGGTGCATCCACGCTACGGGGGTGTTGTCGCCGTGCTCGGCTATCAGGTTCTTCGCAAACACCGATAGTGGCTGCAAGGGGTCGTCGTTTAGCTCGGAGCCTTCCACTACCGGGATGTACTCGTCGAGCAAGCCCACCAGCAAGCGAGCAATTCGGGTTTTGGCTTGTCCGCGCAAGCCGAGCAGGTTGATGTGGTGACCGGCCAGGATGGCGCGTTGCAGGTCGGGAATAACGGTTTCCTCGTAGCCATAGATGCCGGGAAACACTTCCGTCTTACTTTGAAGCTTGGCAATCAGATTGTCGCGCAACTCTTGCTTGACGGAGCGCGGCTGATACCCGCTGGCCCGAAGCTGGCCCAGCGTACGAATAGATTCTTGTTTCATCGGGAGTTAGGAAGGGGTATATAGGCCCCAAGTTGTTTAACCGCCGACAGGCGGCAGAGGTTCAGGCGCAAGGTAACTACTGACGCGGGGGCCGTTTGCTAAGTTCACTCACATCATTATGTGATAGCTACTTAACAGCTAGCTGTGTAGTCTTGCATCAACCAAAAAGTTGAAATTAAGATGCGAAAAATTATACGGATAGCGGGTATCAGCCTGGTAGCTTTGGCGGTGCTGGCAGGTATAGGAGCTTTATTTATAAGCGTGCGAGGGGTACCTAGCTATGCCGTGCCTGCCATTCCGCCCCGGGCCGTAGCAGTCACGCCTGCCCGACTGGCGCAGGGCGAAAAGCTGGCCGTTGCCATGTGCGCCGACTGCCACCTCAACAAATCCACCCGTAGCTTGACGGGTGGCCTCCTGGCCGACCTACCCCCGCAGTTCGGCCGCCTTTACGCCACCAACATCACCCAAGACCCTACCCACGGCATCAGCCGCTGGACCGACGCCGAACTGATTGGGTTGCTCCGCACAGGCATCGGTCGCGACGGGCGCTACCGCCTTATCATGCCGAAGTTCGTGCACATGTCGGACGAAGACATCAATAGCTTGGTGGTATTTCTGCGCTCCAACCACGCTTGGGTGCAGCCCAAAGCCGTTGTCTCGCCCCCACAGCAACCCTCATTTCTGGCGAAGGCCCTTACCTACACGGTGATGAAACCAGCGCCCTTGCCCACGCAAGCCATTGTGGAGCCGCCCGCCTCCGACCCCGTGGCGCTAGGCCACTACTTGGTTACGGCGCGCTACCTCTGCTACGACTGCCACTCCCAAAGCTTCCAAACCAACAACGAGCTGGAACCAGAAAAATCGAAGGGGTATTTGGGCGGCGGCAACGAGTTTATTTCCACCGATGGCAGCACCATCACGTCCCGCAACCTCACTATGGACTCCGAAACCGGCCTTGGCGACTGGACCGCAGAGGAATTCACCCGCACCGTGAAGTACGGCCTCTCCACCCGTCGGCCGGTGCGTGCGCCCATGCCGCGGTTTTCGGTGATGAGCGACGAAGAAGCGCGGGCCATCTTCGCTTACTTACAAACCGTGCCCAAAATCAAGGCCGAAGCGCCAGAAGCGCAAGCTACTGTTGCAGCTCGATAGTTGCTGGCGCTCCGGCCTTTAGCTGCTTCGCGCTAGCTACTACAGCGTTTTGCGGCGGTTGCGCTTGTAGTCCTCGAAAATCATGTGGCCGAGGCCTTTCAACGAGGAATAGTAGGCTTTGCCTTGGTTGACTTCGGTGAACTCATTCACAAACTGCTTCAGATACGGATCGGAGGCAATCATGAAGGTGGTGATGGGCACCTTGAGGCGGCGGGCGGCGGCGGCCAGGTTCAGGGTTTTGTTGACCACTTTGCGGTCCAGCCCGAAGCTGTTTTTGTAGTAGCCGCCGGCTGGTTCCTTCAGGCAGGTTGGCTTGCCGTCCGTAATCATGAAGATCTGCTTGTTCGGCGTTTTGCGCTTGCGCAGCAAGTCCAAAGCCAGTTCCAGGCCCGCTACCGTGTTGGTGTGGTAGGGCCCGACTTGCAGGTAGGGCAGATCTTTCACCTCGATCTGCCAGGCGTCGTTGCCGAACACCAGCACGTCGAGCGTGTCTTTGGGGTACTTCTGCTTCACCAGCTCGGCCAGGGCCATGGCCACTTTCTTGGCCGGCGTGATGCGGTCCTCGCCGTACAGAATCATGGAGTGCGAAATATCGATCATGAGCACCGTGCTGGTTTGGCTCTTGTGCTCGTTTTCGCGCACTTCCAGGTCGCCTTCGGCCAGCATAAACTCGTCGGAGAGGCCGTGGTTGAGTTGGGCATTGCGGATCGACTCGGTCATGGAAATCTGGTCGAGCGAGTCGCCAAACCGGAATTCGCGCATGTCGGTGCTTTGCTCGTCGCCTTGGCCGGTGTGCGGGGTGCGGTGGTTGCCCGGACCCGATTTTTTCAGCTTGCCGAAAATCTCCTCCAACGAGCTTTTGCGGATTTGCTGCTCACTTTTGGCGGTGATGTTGAAGGCACCTTTTTTCTGCTCGTCTTCATCGATATAACCTTTCTTTTTGAGGTCTTCGATGAAGTCGCCCATGCCGTAGTCGTCATCGGTGAGGCCGTACTGCTTGTCGAGCTCGTTGAGCCAGGACAGCGTTTCGGCCACATCGCCCGACGTGATGGTGACCAACTGCATGAATATCTTAAACAAAGAGTCGAAGCCTTTCTCGGGCGACTCTTCGGGCACGTAATCTCGGAAACGGAAGCCTGCGGACATAAGGAAGAGGTTGAGTTGTCAGAACAACGGACGGGGAAAGTTGGTTTATAGTTGTTGGTTATTGGTTTTTCGTAACTCACTTGCAATTGGAAGCCCAACTACCGTGAATCTCCACTAGAAGAAAGCCGAAAACCGAAAACAACCAACCAAAAACCTATATGAAAGCAATCTGGAACAATACCGTTGTGGCTGAAAGCAACGACACCGTTGTGGTGGAAAACAACCATTATTTCCCCGCCGATTCTATAAAGAAAGAGTATTTCGAAGATAGTATCGCGCACACCTCCTGCCCCTGGAAAGGACGCGCCAGCTATTACTCCTTGCGCATCAATGGCGAACTGAACAAGGATGCCGCGTGGTACTACCCCGAACCGAAAGATGCGGCCAAGGAAATTACGGGCCGCGTGGCCTTCTGGAAAGGTGTACAGGTAACAGCATAGCTTAAAACACCTTGCAATTCGTGTAACCTCGTACCAAGTGAAACGGTAAATGCAGTAGGATAACGGCTCGGAAGCAGCCGGCGTCCTACTGCATTTTTTATGAAAGCGCCTGTTGTCTGTCTGGTTCTGGTTTTGTTGATGGCTTGCGATGCTCCCCGGGCCACGGAGGCGTCGGAACCGGCTACGTTGCGCGCTACCGCTACGCCCACTCCCACCGCCACGCCGATTAGCTTTCGGAAAGAGCTGCGCGAAGGCGACCACCGCTTTGTGCTGCAAACCATTGGCGAGGGCTCGAAGCGGCAGATGGAGCTACGCGTGGAAAAGAACGGCCAGGAGGTGGCTACCAACACGCAAGCGGTGGAAGGCACTGTAGAAGATGCCGTAGCTACCAATCTCAACAACGATGATTCTCCGGAGCTCCTAGTCTTTATCACCGACGCGGGCAGCGGCTCCTATGGGCAGCTTATGGGCTACGAGTTCGGCAACCAGGGCCGGCGCACCCTTTCACTGCCCGACCTCAGCGGCGCCGCGGCTAAAGGCTACCAGGGCCACGACACGTTTCGGGTCGAGGGCCAGCAGGTGGTCCGCTCTTTCCCAGTTTATCTGGATGCTGACCCCAACTGCTGTCCGAGCGGTGGCCAGCGGTTGGTGCAGTATAAACTGCCGGCGGGCAGCACCGTTTTTCAGCAAGTAAACTATAGGAACTAAACCCGTTGAGCTTAATTGCAATAAACTTAGATTAATAATAATAAATCTTCGCCGAACAGTCCGACAGAACATCTTTTAGAAAAGATTTAGCGGATTACTGGCCATTGTTTAAACATCTAAAATTTGTATTTCGTATAGAATACAATACCTTGCGCCGATATTTTTAACGCGCCGAACGAGACAGTGTAGAGGATAAGATGCCGGCCCTTACTGCTTGAGTTCCTTCTGCTATTCTCGTACCCCTTTGTGGTTTTGTACGCACAACAGACTTACTCCCACATCCACTCTTCCCTAATCATACTATTATGAAAGCACGTGTTTTAATGTTACTTGGCGCCTCCGTAGTGGCCGCCACTGCCTGCGATTCTTCGCGGGGCATTGTTGAAGACACTTCAGTTGAAACGACGACGGTGGAAAGCACGGTGGCTACCGAGCCAGTCAGCTTTTCACGCGACCTGACGCAAGGCAACGCCCGTTTTGAAATCCGCACGACTGGCTCTTCGGCGCAGCGGCAGCTCACTATCCGTTCTTATCGTGGTGCTGCTCTCACCACCGACCCCGTGCGCCTCGACATCAACGGTGCGGTCCGCGAAGCGGTGACGGGTGACCTGAACGGGAATGGCAAGCCTGAAATCTACATTTTCACGGATGCTTCCTCTGCCAATGGCGGTTTCTACGGCTACGAATTCACGGAACGCAGCTACACCCCCATCACTGGCCCCGGCCTGATTACGGGACCAGCGGCCGTTGGCTATGCCGGCAAAGACACGTACACGCTCAGCAACAACATGCTAAGCCGCTCTTTCCCCATTACGGATGGCACCGCGTCGGCCTCAGCTACGGCTACGGCCGCTACCCCTACCTCTCGCACCATCACCTACAAGCTAGGCGCCGACGGCAAATGGGCAATGGGCCAGGTAATGGACGGACAATAGAAGTCATTTAGCAATTAACAGCCGTTCCAGTGTCTGACCGCCATAGGCCTTAATCGGCTTGGGCGACGGACGCTGGAACGGCTGTTAAATGTTAATTGCTAAATGTTAAACCGTTACTCGATCCACTTGAACTTGTATTCGAGCTTGGGCACTGGCATCCGGTCGGCTACGCGGCGCAAACGGTTAGGTAGGGCCATGATGTAGTCGCGGGCCTTTTCGGCGGTGCTGTTGAGGCCAGTCATTTGGTCGACCTTCCAGGTGTTGATCAGGCCTTCCAAGATGTCGGTGTAGTCTTGGCTGGTGTAAACGCCGAGGCGCTGGGCGGCATCGGTGAAGTGGCCGAAGGTTTTGCCCATTTCAACGCCTAGCTCGCGCATGTAGTGCGCAGGCATCACAATCTTTTTGCGCATCATATCCTCGAAGGCCAGCATCATTTCTGAAGGGTCGACTTCGAAGATTTTCTCTACGAACGTCTGGTACACGCGGGCGTGGCGGGCTTCGTCGCCGGCAATCATGCCGCAGAGCTTCGACAACGAGGCGTCGCCGGCTTTGCGAGCCAGCGTACCAACACGGCGGTGTGAGAGGTTGGTGGCGGCTTCCTGGTAGCTGGTGTACACGAAGGCGCGGTACGGATCGTGAGCGGTGCCAAGGTCGAAACCGTCGGCGATGAGGTGCTGGGTGCTGGCCTCGAACTCGCGCATGTTGACGCGGCCACTAAGGTAGAGGTAGCGGTTGAGCAAGTCGCCGTGGCGGTTTTCCTCGGCCGTCCAGCCCCGGATCCACTGGGCCCAACCGTTGTTCGGGTCCCGGTCCAGGTCGTCTAGCTCGTGAAACCAGGCTTCGTAGTTGGGCAGGGCTTCTTCGGTGATGGTGTCGCCGATGAGCACGGCTAGCAGGTCGTAGCTTAGCTCGCCGGCACGCTCGCGCAGCAGTTTTACTTCGTCGAAGAAGGTATCGAGTCGCGAATCGGGCAGGAAATCGGAGGGTTGCCAGCTATCCTCCACGCTCTTCAGAAACGAGCCGAGATTGGAGCGTAAAAAGGGTTCAATATATTTCAGAACCTCGCTGCGGGAAGTGACGGTGGCAATCATGGTGTTGTAGGGAGAAAGTGCGGGAGAGATGCGGAGCACCAAAGGTATATACTCAGTACCTTCAAATACGCGGAATAAATTCACCTGGACTGCTATAAAATTTTGTCCTTACGCTTATTTCACGATTTCCTCACGCAGCTGGTAGTAACGGAGCGTGTCGGAGGTTGCAGCAAACGGCTTAGGTTGCGGCATGAGTTGCCCGCCTAGTGAGTTATTTGCCTTTAGCTGCTTATTAAGAATGCGGGCTCCCTCAGGAGTAAGCAGCCAGCGCACTTTCGCGCCTGCTCGGGCTAAGCGCCGCATACTTTCTGTGTAGTTGCGGGTACCAGTAAGCTGCTGCCGCCACGCCGCTTGCGAGGCGTTGGCCGTGGTCCAGCCCGAGAGCATCATCATTTTTGTTGGGTGCGGGTCGGGGTTGCGGAACGGGCTGGCAGCTTTATAGGTAATGGGCAGCACATCCGTGATCAACAAAACGTTGGCCGGGAGAGTGGCTGTAAGTTGCGCCCGTAGCTGTTCATTGTGGCGGCGCTCCGCTTCGAGCACCGTATGGCGGTGCCAGGTTTTGTAGGCATACGGGCCGGCCGCCACCGCCAGAGCAACCAGCACCAAGGTCAGGGGGCCGGCAGACGACGACTGCCGGGTTTGCCGCAGCACATATAGCATATTGCTGAGCGCCCAGAAATCGAAAAGAGGCAATCCTACCCGCGGCGGCAGCTTCAGCGCTATACCCAACAAGAACAGCAGGCCCACGTAGCCGGCCTGGGTCAGCCAGAACCACCGCCGCTGCGGCAGTTGCGGCGCCGAGGCCACCCATGTCAGCAGCAGCGCCTGTAGCAGTAGCAGCGGAAAATAATCATGCATCACTAAGCGCAGCATCACCTGCAACTTAGCGGGCGCAGTTTTTCGTAGAAAGGCCCACAAATCAAAGCGAGTTGCTCGCTCGTACAACGCTTCATTAACTAGGGTTGAATCAGCCCGCATACGATAACGGGCCGCTTGCATGCCGAGACTGTCGGAAGCAGTGCAAGGAACGGAGTATATAAGCTGGTAATCAATCAGGTAAACTTCTTGTACATCAATGGTTTGGTAGTCTATTTCCTGCTGGCTACGCATAAAATATAGCACTCCGGCTCCGATGATTGCACAAAGCGTTATTGCACTCAGTACTAACAGCGCCCGCCGGCCGCTTAACCAGTAGGCCCCAGGCACCGCAATCAGCACGCCCATAAAGGCAGGGCTAGGCCGAATCAGCCAGCTAAGTCCAAAGGCGGCAATGGCTAGCAAGAAAGCTCCTCGGCTCTGAGGCCGTTGGGCGGCGAAGAGTACTCCGGCTCCGGTTAGCAGCAGCGGGACGCGCACGTAGTTGAACCACAACCCATGCTCCAACCAAGCCGTCAGGAAAAATAAGACCAACAGCGTCGTAATCTGAACCGGCGGCACCCGCCCTGTTAGTAGGCGGTCGAGAACCGAGAAAACAAGAACTGTAGCTACATAAAGCAGGGCGTAGAGCAGCAAGCCAAACCAAGGCACTGCGGGCGAAACTGCGTAAAGGCTAGCCAGAACGGTGCTTATGCCCCGAAAATATAAGTGCAGATTGGCGACGGGCGCGGCAGCGGCGGTGCCGCGCAGCAGCAGGACGATAGCCGGGTCGTCGTTGGTTTCGAAGTAACAGCCCAAACTCCAACCGGCTGCCAGCAGCAGCAGAGCAGGCAGCAGCACTCGCCGGAACAGGTGGGGAAAGGACAACAAATGGGGAGGCGGTGACAGGTGATTAGGAACAGGTGACAGGCGAGCGAAGAGGTTAGTTTTCTTCCTCTATGGCCAAAGCTAAACAAACAAGCCATGCTTGGTAAACAATGCACATTCTGGAAAGCCCTTGGATACGGGTTGCTACTGCTTTCACCGGCTACCTTCTCCCCTATTATCTCACTATCTCCCACCTTCTCCTTTATCCCTCTTTGCTGTCAGCTCCTCACTTAAGAACCTGTCACCTCACCGGATTTTGCCACCTTTGCTGGCGTGAATCAACGCTGGCTTTTTCGTCTGCCGACTCTGGCGCTGGGCTTGGCGCTCAGCTTCACGGTGGCATTTTTTGCCCTGACGCACGAGGGGCTGTATGACCTTGATGACTTGCTCTACGCCCGCTACGCGCACACGCTGGCCGCTGGCACCTACCGTCCCCTCCCCGACCCGCAGCATACCTTCCACGACCCGTTGCAGGCGCGGCTGCTCGTATTTGGGCCCGTAGCGGGGCTGTACCGGCTGTTCGGAGTCAATATTATTAGCACCACGCTTTGGCCACTGCTTTGCACCATGGGTTGCGCCTGTCTTATTTGGGCGCTGTACCGAAAGCGTGAGCCCGTAGTGGCTGCTGGCACTATACTACTATTGAGCTTACACTACTTTACGCTCAATCTGAGCACCTACCTCTACCCCGACAACGTGCTTATGTTCTGGTGCTTGGCCGGTACGGCCGCCCTGCTCACCGGCCGACGAACCAAGCAAGTGCGACCCGACACCTGGGGTATGGGCTTTGCGGTGCTAAGTTTTGCGGCCTTGCTCTGTAAGGAAACTATTGTTTTTTACCTTCCTTTCTATGTCGGTCTGCTGGCCTGGGATACCTACCGGCGGCGCCACGCTCGATTCTGGCGAGCGGCCTTGGGTACAGGCGGGATGCTACTAGTAGCTTACCTGTCGTACTACCAACTACTGACTCACGACCCGCTCTATCGCTACCATGTCATCGAGCAAACCAACGCCTACATGAGCGACGGCAATTACGTGCAGGGCCGCCGAGGTGCCTTATTGGGCCGCGTAACGTGGGAGCCGCTACGTTTTTTTGTAGGCACTGGCGTAGGGGTGATGTTGGTGCTAGCGGCAACGCTAGTATTCCGCAGGGGTGCGGCCCCAGCCTCGCCTGCTGCCCGCCACCATGACGCTACGTTTTGGGGCGCGTTGGCAGTGGCTACGCTTGCGTTTTACTGGTGGGGCAGTACGTCGTTGCAGGAATACAACCCTATTTCTTTGCAGGCGCGCATGATGACGCCCCTCCTGCCGCCGCTGGCCGTGGCGGCTGGTTTTGGGCTCCGCGCTTTTTGGCAAACAGGACGCGGAGGCTGGCTTATTAGTGGGGTATTGCTCCTATTCGCAGCTTGGCTGCGTAGCGCCGTATCCATTCCCTACGCACTGCTTGGGCTGCTTTTCCTGGGTTTGTCGCTGATGCGGTTACGGCTGCCTGCGCATTTGCGGCCGGGCACGGCCGGCTTGGCTGCCTTGTTGCTGTTCGGGCTGGCGGCGGCGCTGTTGGTGCGGCCGCTATATTTCATGCGCAAGCCCACTGTTTCTTCCCATTTCGCGCAAAGCAGGGTGGTGCAGGCACACCTACAGGCACCAACTCGCGGAGTGGTATTCGTAGATGAGTTTCTGCTACGCACTCACGATTTCTACTATGGTTTTCAGGTACCGCCTGGGCTGCGCTTCCGCAGCTACCTCTCCCGCGACTCGGTGCGGCTAGAGCCCGGCGAGAAAGTTTGGCTGCTGCTCAACCGCAGCACCCTCACCAACGAGGAGCTGACCCGCCAACTCATCCGCTACTCCCCCAATTCAGTGCTGGCCTGGTTTCCGCGGCGAAAACTAGTAGCGCAGGACGGTAAGGTGGAGCTATATGAAGTAGTTAGGTAAGTGGTGCCGGCTGACCCTAGAAGCTGCAACTTCAACGACTTCTGTTGCCCTCCGGGGAAGTCCACCTGAAGGGCGATAGTAGCCGCAGCACGTATGATATTACGCTTGCCAAAACCGCATTTCCAGCGAAATACGCGTGGCATCGGGGTTTAAGTTGACGGCGCCGCCGTGGAGCAGGTAGGGCGAGAACAGAAGGACTTCGCCAGGGCCAGGATTAGGGCGAATAAGTTGTAAGGGCTGAGGGGCGCCTTTCACGCCGGGCACTGTGTAAGTGATGCCATTGTAAACGGCCCCTCCATGGGTGCGCTCGGTTTGGCTTTCGGGCCACCAATGACTGCCGGGAATCAAACACAACGAAGAATCGGCGGTGCTACCGGCTACCGGGACGTAGATGTTGACGCAGTTATCGTAGTCAGGCAGCCACACGTCGCGATGCAGAGGGTTGTTGTCGGAGCGGCCAGGGCGCACGATGCGCAGGTGGAAAATGCGGGCGTCGTCGAAGGGGTTGTGGGCTTGTACGGGCCGGCCACACAGTTCTCCTATGCGGGTTTCCAGCAGGCTGGCCGGCACGGGCAGACGGTCAACCAAATACTCTTTGGTGGTATTCACCACGGCCAGATGCCGTACTTGGTCGTCGCCTATTACGCGGTGATAATCACTTACCGGAAAATCGGGGGCTACGGGCAGGCCCGCGGCCCGCAGCGCCTCGCGTACTAGTTCCGCCAAGCCTTCTTGCAACTGCTGCTGCTCGGTCGGGCCCAGGAAAGGAGCAACCACATAACCAGCGTCGGCCCAGGGTGTGCCAGCCGTCAGATCGACGCTGGTGGCCAGCAATACCCGGTTTTCACCGGGGTTGCTTTCGCCTTCTATCTGGTAGGTAACGAGTCGCTGATTGACGCTGGCTTTCATTGGCGTGTTCGATGGGAGCAATTTCAAGGGCCCACAAGATACTACGACGTTTCGAGGAGCCCCGCATTTCCTGATCCAACGAAAAGCGCGTGGTTCGATGGTTACCTGGCAACGCTCCTACAACTAATTACTAACGGAGTGGTTGCCAGGCCGGAAAACTACCCGACTAGCTTTAATGCTAGTGTGCTGGCTACAACTGGCGGTTTTGCAGCTTTCCTGCCGGGCCACTCAGCTGGCCTTGGCCCGCAGGTGGCTCCACTGCCCTAGCAGCCAGTCCAGCGGCTGCGGCTGGCCAGTTTGCCGTAATAATTCATAGAGAATGGCAGCATCGGCGTTGCTGCCCCAGCGGATGGCTTGGCGCATTTCCCAACGCAAACGCACGGCCAGGGCCACCCACTCATCGGGTGTTTGGCATAGGCGCAGAGCTTTGCGGCAGGTTTGGATGGTGGAAGTTAAATGGGGGTCGCCAGGACGGTAGGCCCGGCGCGACATAGCCTGCGGATGCACGCGTTTTTGGGTGGTTATTTCATCAAGGAAATAGAACGCCCAGTTGCGCGCGGCCCGCACCCAGAAATCAAAGTCTTCATAATACAGTGTTTCGTCGTAGCCGCCTAGCTCGTCGAGTGTGGCCCGGCGCATCATCATGGTAGGCGTGCTGATAAAGTAGCGGCGCAGCACGTCGGCGAAAACGTAGCCCGAGGCGGGCCGGGGGTGCAGCCCCTGTGGAGTGCGGCGGAAGTGAAAGCGGACATGCCGCGAGTCTTCATCTATCAATTCAGCATCGGAATACACCATGCCGTAGTGCGGCGGCAACTGTTGAAAAGCCGCCACTTGCTGCGTTACACGCTGGGGCAGCAACACATCATCGGTGGCAAAATCAATCAGAAATTCACCGCTGGATAAACGGTAGGCCTGGTTGAAAGCGGCACACAAACCCAGATTCCGCGGCTGCTCTACCAGTTGCCACGTCGGATTGGCCTGCGCGTATTGCCGCATGACGGCCAGGCTGCCATCGGTGCTGGCATTATCCACCAGAATGACCTCCAGCCTCGGGTACGACTGCGCCAAAATAGAATCCAGCGCGGCCGGTAGAAAGCGGGCGTGGTTGTAGCACAAAGCCACAATGCTAACGACGGGCAGAGCTACAGAGTCAGGCACTGAATTAGTAAATGAGTGAAAAATTGAGGCCGCCTTACTGTACAGCCCGATGTAGTCTCGTCGTTGCTGAAGTTGTTTAGTATGGCTGTAGTGCAAAAGCGCTGGCTTCGCGCTACACCCTCCGATGCTGTTCAAACCCAGTCGTTCAACCATGAAACGCGAACCGAAGGTCGGCGCAGCCAAGTGTCGCGTCTCTACAGCGGGCTAACCTTCTTATAAAGTAGCGCCTAGCTTTTTGCTTTGGCCGGGTTTCAGCTTCAAGTCTATCACTTTGTCGCCGTAACGGACTTTGGTGCTGGTGCCTTTGATGCTCCGGATGGTGCTGGCTATCAGCTTGCCGTTTTGCCACGCCAGGTCCACCTCGAAGCCGCCGCGGGCGCGCAGGCCTTTTACGCTGCCTTCCTTCCAGGCGTCGGGCAGGGCGGGCAGCAAGTGAATGGCGCCATCATGGCTTTGCAGCAGCATTTCGGTGATGCCGGCAAGGCCCCCAAAGTTGCCGTCGATTTGGAAGGGCGGGTGGGCGCAGAACAGATTGGCGTAGGTTCCACCCCCTTTGTCGTACTGGGTGTTTTCGAGGCCGGTGAGGTGGAGCAGGTTCCGCACCAGCTTGTAGGCGTGGTTGCCGTCGTGGAGGCGGGCCCAGAAGTTGATTTTCCAGGCAATGCTCCAGCCCGTGCCTTCGTCGCCCCGAATTTCCAGGGTGCGCCGGGCCGCCGCCGCTAAACTGGGAGTAGTGAGCGGCGAAATTTCCCGGCCCGGGTGCAAGCCAAACAAGTGCGACACGTGCCGGTGCTGGGGCTCGGCGTCTTCCCAATCCTTATACCACTCTTGCAAATTGCCTTTTTTACCCACGTGAAACGGAAATAACCGGGCCTTCTTCTCCGTCAGCATCTTCCGAAAATCAGCATCTATGCCCAAGACTTCCGACGCTTCTATCACGTTCGTGAACAGGTCCCGAATGATGGACATATCCATGGTGGAGGCCATGGATATGCTGCCTTTGTTGCCTTTCTCGGTGATAAACACGTTTTCCGGCGACGACGAGGGCGCCGTTACCAGCAGCCCGTTTTTGTCGGGCACCAGGTAATCCAAACAAAACACGGCGGCTTCCTTCATCAGCGGATAGGCCATGCTGCGCAGGTAGTCGGCGTTGTTGGTGAAGCGGTAATGCTCCCACAGATGCTGGCTCAGCCAGGGGCTGCCCATATTCCAGTTGGCCCAGGTGGGCGCGCCTTTGCCCAGGTCGCCAACCGGGTTGGAGGTGGCCCAGATGTCGGAATTGTGGTGCACGGCCCAGCCTTTGGCGTTGTAGAAGTTCTTGGCTGTTTCGCGGCCGGTGACGGCGGTGGCCCCAATCAACTCCAGAAAGGGCTCGTGCATTTCCGACAGGTTGGTCGGCTCGGCTGGCCAATAGTTCATCTGGGCGTTGATGTTGGTGGTGTAGTTGCTGCTCCACGGCGGCCGGACTCTGTTGTTCCAGATGCCTTGCAGGTTGGCCGGCAGTCCCCCCGGCCGGGAGCTGGAAATCAGCAGGTAGCGTCCAAACTGGAAGTACAGGGCCTCCAGCGCCGGATCGGTGCCGCCCTCGGCGTACAGCTTCAGACGCTCCAACGTGGATAGGTTAGGCTCCGGGCTTTTATTTAGCGTCAGCGTCACCCGGTTGAAATAGCGCTGATAATCCTGCACGTGGCTGCGGCGGATGGCGGCAAAGCTCTTGGTAATGGCCTTGGTCATGTCGGCGGTGGCCAGTTTGCTTTCGTCTTTGCCGTCTTGATCAGGGCACTTGTCGAAGCCGTTGAAGCTGGTGGCGGCGGAGAGATAGAGCACCACTTCGGTGGCGTTGCGCACGTGCAGGCCGGTGGCGTCGGTGGTGACGCTGCCGTCGGTGTTGCGGGCTTTGAGGCGCATTTCGTAGCGCATGCCCCGGCACGAGCCAGCCGCCTCGTAAATCACCGGCTGCGCGTTGTAATTCACGTAGTTGGGGTCGGCGTGGGAAGGCGCTTTGCCGCGCATCACCAGCTCGTCGGAGCCGTTGGGGGCCACGGTGAATTGAAGCTGGCTCTTGGTGCTGGCATCGAAGGTGAGGCCGCCTTTTTTGCTGCTCTTCAACTGAATGAGGATCACCTGGTCGGGGGTTGACGACAGGATTTCGCGCGTGTACTGGGTATCGCCGACTGTAAACCGAGTACTGGCCGTAGCCTCGGAGACGTTCAGGTCGCGGTAATAATTGGTGGGGGTGCCCGTAAAATCTTGCTTGATAACCAAGTCGCCGAGCGGCATGTAGGCTTCCGTGTACAAGCCCTGAAACTTGTGGCACAGCTCTTCGGCCTTCTTGTAGTCTTCGTTGAAGAGCGCCTCCCGAATCTGGGGCAGGTAGCTGGCGGCCGTAGGGTTGGGGTTCAGGTTGGCCGGTCCGCCCGACCAGAGGCTGCTTTCGTTGAGTTGAATCAGCTCCTCGCCGGGCCGCCCAAACACCATGGCGCCGAGCCGGCCGTTGCCCACGGGCAGCGCCTCGGTCCAGGTGTTGGCGGGCTCCTTGTACCACAGCTTCAGATTCTGCTGGGCCTGGCTTCCCGACAACGCTCCTAGAATCAGACTGCCCATCAACAGCATTTTTTTCACCTGACGCATCACCATAGAAAACTGGGCTTAATGTAAAAGAGTGAGAAGTGAAGTTGTGAAAGGTGAAGGCAAAGAACTCTCTTCACAACTTCACTCTTCCCCTCTCACCGTTGAAGCTTGAGCGGCGGGAATGTATTAAGAATTTCAACGTCGCCAATAGTTGCGGAAGTACCACCCGCACCACAGCAGCAGCAACCCCTGCCGTCCTACTCCTGCCAGCAGGGCCCCATACAGTCCGAAACTTGGCAGCAGCAAAGCCAGCGCCAGCGCGTACACCACGGCCGAACCGGCCTGCACCGCCACGTAGCGCCCCACCTGGGCCTGCGCCGTAAGTATCATGATCAGGGGCCAGGCGATGAAGCGGAACCAGTCGGCTAGCAATTGGGGGGCTAGTAGGCCGGCCGCCGCCGCAAAGCGGGCCTCGAACAGCAGCGGCAGCAGCCAGGCACGCAGGCCGTAAATCAGCAGCAACCCTACCGCCAGCACGGGCACCAGCAGGCGCAGCACCGTGCGCACCCACTGTTTTTGAGCTGCTGGTTGTGCCGCCAGGCTCGCCAAGCGCGGGTAATACACGCTGCTCATGATGGCCGCCAGCACCATGGTGTAGTTGTCGCTGAGCTTGACTACGGCCTGCCACAAGTCGGTTTGAGTTAACCCAAACTGCCGGACCAGCAGCTCGCGCACGGCAAAATCCACGGCTTTGCCGAACAGCAAAAGCCCTATGGCCATCAGCAGGAATTTAGATAGCGCCACCAAAGCCACCTTGCTCAGACGCCCGCGCAGGGGCGGCAACAGTCCGTGGCGCCGGGCCAGCCAAAGCCCGGGGAGCAGCGTAGCACCCTGGGCCAAAAGATACGCCAGCAGTGCCTTGGAGGCGGCAGGCGGACCTTCGGAGTACAATAGCACCACCGCCACCGCCGCCGGCCCTAGCATACTTAGCGTTACGGAAAGGGCAATGTAGGCGCGCAAACGACTGGCTGCCAGCAGCATTGTACCCACCAACGCATATAGCGTAAGGCATACCACCCCTAGCCCGAACAGCAACAGCCAGCCTGGTGTCGGGTGAAACACGCTTACCAGTGGCCCCGGCACCAGCCACAGCAGCCCCAGACCAAGCAGTAGCACAGCGCCGTTCAGGGCTACTGCTGCCCCGAGCCACGCCCGATAGCGCCGGCCAGCGGGTTGCAGCGGAGCCAGGTATTTCACCACGCCCACATGGGTGCCGTCGTTGGGCAGGGTGGTGAACAAGGCCAGCAGGTTTTGAAAGTGCGCCAGCAGCGTGAGGCCGCCCGGCCCGCCGTACACGGCTAGCAGCTTGTTGAGCAACAGCGCCCCCGCCGCCCGCGCGCCCACTGCCACCCCCGATCCTAGTGAGTGGCGCACGAAGCGGCCAATGCCCGCGGCGGGAGCAGTTTCGGGAGCAGACGTTGGAACGGGCGGCATCAGGCGCAAAAGTAGAAGAGTTGCGTCAGTACCCTGAAAACCGCACCCTACCGCCTCTTATCTTAATAGGCTAAAAGAACGTCATGCTGACGACAGGAAGCATCTCGCGTGCTGACATTGCAATGCTAAATGATTTGGCTGCGCCTTTGCGTGGCGCCCTCTTTGGATGGGCTCCTAGAGGAGCTAGGTAGCCAGCACGCAAATTTGTTTGGTGCCAGCACTTCACACCTTAGTTGAGCTTCTACCGTACATTGACCCGGGTTTTACTTCGTTTATGGATTCTCCAACCACTTCCCCCGCTCTGGACCTTGCTCCTGCTAGCTCTTCCAGTGAAGAGCAATTTTCTTACATAGCCGACCGCTCCGCCACCCGATTGGCGCGGGAGCAGCAGGTGGGCCGCCGCCCCGGCACGCTCACCATCCGGGAAGGCTCTCTCAAGCCCCGGCTGTTTTTGCTTTCCTACGACGAGCAGCACTACGAAGAGCAGGAATACAGCAAGTATGATGAGTTGCTAACGCAGTTTCGGGCGCGCCCTGAGCTGCGCCACTGGATCGACGTGCGCGGCTACAACGACCTGCCGCTGCTTGAGCGAATCGTTCAGGATTTTGAACTGCACCCCTTGCAGATGGAAGACGTGCTCAACGACCATCAACGGGCCAAAGTGGATATGTTCGGTGACGACCGCTTGTTTATGGTGTCGCGCATGACGGAATTTACCACCCTGCTCGAAATCGACGACGACCAGCTTTCCCTGTTTACGGGTCCCAACTACGTACTCACTTTTCAGGACGACTACCACGACTGCCTCGAGCCGGTGCGGCAACGGATTCGGTCCGGCTTCAGCCAAATCAAGCGCAAGCCGTCCCTCTATCTGGCCTACGCCATCACCGATGTGGTGCTCGACCACTACTACCCTACCATGGCCGCCATCGGCGACTATATCGAGAAGCTGGAAAACCGAATTCTGGAGGACCGCCCCGACCGGCGGGTGCTTAACCGGATTCTGCGGGTGAAAAAGGACATCATTCGTTTTCGCCAGTTGGTGTTTCCGGAGCGCGAGAAAATTGCGGAAATCCTCCGTCAGCCCGACGAGGTGGTGTCGGCAGAAATGAAGATGTACTTCCGCGACTGCTACGACCACGCCATCCAGGCCCTGGAACTGGCCGAAAGCTACCGTGAATCGGTGAGCAGCCTGGTGGACCTGTTCATGTCCAACCAAAGCAACCGCATGAACGAGGTGATGAAAGTGCTGACCATCATCAGCTCTATTTTCATTCCCCTCAGCTTTGTAGCGGGCGTCTACGGCATGAACTTCTCGCGCGAACAGCCCGACGGCGACATCAACCACCTCAACATGCCCGAGCTCTACGCCCCGTGGGGCTACGTTGGCGTGCTGGCGTTGATGGGACTGATGGTAATAGGCCAGCTTTACTACTTCTATCGCAAAGGCTGGCTCACAAATCGGTGAGTTAGTGATTTAGAGGCGGTTTGAGTTACATTTTCGAAATCACCGAACGAGGTAGAGACGCCTCTTTGCGTCTCGGCGTTGAACGAAATCGGTGGGTTGGTGCAGGCGCCGAGACGCAA
>NZ_DASVSY010000037.1:0-53356 GCF_036387835.1 Hymenobacter sp.
TTAGCCTGTGGGGCTCTGGTCGTTCAACGACGAGACGCGAACCGAAGGTCGGCATAGCCAAGTGTCGCGTCTCTACAACCGGCTATGATACTAGCGAGATGCTACGCCTCTGCAGGACGTTCTTGGCAGGCAACCGTTATCTGGCTTCCACTTCATTGATGCAGTTACTCTGAGGCTACGGCGGTTTTCGCTTTAAGCTGCGCTGATTTGATGCCGAGTTCCTGGCAGATTTGCTCTAGCTCATCGACGCGGTGGGCGCAGGTGTGGCGGCTTTGGATGGTGCTGAGGCCGTGCAGAGCCAGTTCGGCGGCTTGAATGGGGTTGGAAAGCAGGGTTTGCAGGTGCTGCTTCATTTCGGCGCCGGTGCGGGCTACCAGGTAGTCCTGGCCGGGGGTGAACAGGTGCTCGGCATCATCCCAGGGAGAGCAAATCAACGGAATGGCGCAGGCCAGCGCCTCGAACGGGCGGATGGTGGGAATGCCGGGCAGCGCCTCCACGTAGGGCCGGCGCGGAACGTGCACGGTTACCTTATAGCGGGCAAACTCTTCGGGAGCTTTGTAGTTGGGCAGCCAGCCGCCATACTCGATACCGGCGTCTTTGAGAGCTTTCAGCGCATGTTTGGGGTAACGTACGCCGTAAACTTTGGCTTTCAGCTTCAACTCCTTCACTGGCTTTAGTAGAAACTCGTGCAGCTCGGCGGTGCGTTCTTCGTCGCCCCAATTACCAATCCATACCAAGTCGCCATCGTAGTCGGTGGACTCGTGGGGGTAGAACACGCGGGTGTCGGCGGCTTCGTGCCAGGTCCAGGCGCGTTTGGTCCAGGCTTCTTGCAGGTACAAGTCGCGGATGACTTCACCGAAGGCCAGCACACCGTCGTAGTGGGTGAGGTCGTAGTGGGCCATGCTTTCGCGCTCGGTTACGGCGCGGTGGTGGGTGTCGTGGAAAAGCAGGCGGTAGTGGTTGCGGGAGCGGTGCATGCCGATGCGCTTTACCAAGGCGTGGTCGTTCCATTCGTGCACCAGCACCAGGTCCACGCCTTGCAGCATCACGTCCAGGTTCAGCGAGTTCCAGGTGTAGAAGGTGGTGCTGATGCCGGGGTAATACTGGCTTAGCTCCTCTAGCTTCTCGGGGCCGTAGCCATCCAGCAGATTTTGCAAGCTCCAGCCGTTTTCGGGCTCGTACACCTGCACCTGATGGCCGCGCTGCACCAACTCGCCCACGATGCCCCGCAGAAAATGGGCATTGCCGTGGTTCCAGTCGGAAAGGATGGAGTGATAGAAAAGGACGATGTTCATGGATGTGGTTTTTTTAGAGCTATAAGCTTCAAGCGGTAAGCCTCAAGCGGTAAGCTTCAAGTGCCATATTTAAACTCCGGGTTCATGTTGTGAGCTTGCGGCTTGTAGCCTGAGGCTTGCCGCTTGCAGCTCCCGATAGGTTTTTGCCATGCTTGCGGTGGTGTAGCGCTCGGCGCGCAGCCGGGCGCGGTCGGCTAGTTGATGGCGCACTTCTGGGTTGTTAATCAGATGTTGCAGAGTGGCGTGCAGCCCTTCCGCATCATCGGGGCGGACGTAGCACGCTGCCTCGCCCCACACTTCCCGCAGGCTTTCGATATCCCCCACCACCAAGGCGCAACCAGCCAGCGCCGCCTCCAAAACCGTCAGGCCAAAGGGCTCATACCGCGCGGGCATCACGTAGATAGAAGCTCTATTAAGCCACGTGGCCGCTTCCTCGGGTGTAAGCTGGCCAAGCAACTCCACGTTCGGTAAGGTTAAGGTTGCTCCGGTAGTGGGATGATGCGCGTTGCCAGCTATGTACACCGGCCAGGGTAGTTTGGGGGCCGCTTCAGCCAGCAGTTTCAGGTTTTTGGCTTCGTCCCAAATGCGGCCCATGCTGAACACGAACAACTCCTTCAGCTCTGCAGGCTGGAACAGGCTCGCGTCGCAGCCGTTATAGATTACCGCCTGTTGTTGAAACGGGCCATAGAGCCGGGCCGCCTCTTGCAGCATAGCCGTCGTGGGGGCAACTACCAAGTCGGCTGCTTGCAGGCCCTGTTGCACTTGGGTGCGGTAGGTGCTCCACGCTTCGGGCGCCGGCTCCCCATGTACCGCCTGCCACCACGAGAGCACACAGGAATGCACCACCACCAGCACCGGTTTCCCCCAAGCCAGCTGCCCGTGCACCATACCGTTGAGGTGAATCAAGTCGGGCTGCACGGTATCCTGGAGCTGCAACAGCCACTCACCGGCCTCGGCCACGTCGTCCCAAGGCTTGTCCATCCACTCCAGCTTGTAGTGGCTTTCGTACACCGTCAGGTTGGAGATAGCGGCTACTTCCTGCCACTGACTTTCACTGAGCGGCGCCCCCATAGTAGCCAGCGCCACCTGCGTACCATAAGGGGCCAGCGCCCGGGTCAAAGCCAGCGCATACGTCCATACGCCCCCAACAGTGTCGGCGGTCATCAGGATGGTGGCTGGAGCGGCGTTGAACACGGGAGCGGTGAAAAAGGGAGAAGAGGTGATAGGTTGGGCTAAGCTTGCCGGCGCGTTTGGCGTGATGCAGAAGAGCAAACTTCCAGGCTGCTGGTCCGCTAGATCTATATGAGAGGGGTAGCAGCGCCCGAGAGGCTTTGGCAACCTCAGCTCACTCGATTGCTTAGCTCCGGCCGTAGATTTTATCCAGTACTTCAGCCACGCGCACAAACTCTTCGGCTTCTTCGCTGAATCCTTCGTTTTGCGTGAGCTGCTGGGCCCACACCACGCCCGCGCGGCCCGACCAGGCATCGGGCGGCGAGGACAGGCGCTCGGTGCGGGTACCGTAGTAGCGGTCGGCCACGAAGTCGTAGAAAGAGCCGTTCAGGTTTTTGAAGGCCACGCCGCCGTTGGTGCCGTAGAACATGGCGCCGATGATGGCTTCTTGCCCGGCCGGCAGGTTCCAGGAGCAAGTGAGCTGCACGACAGGGCCATTGGCTAGCGTGATGCTGGCCGTGGCGTAGTCTTCCACTTGTTCGTTGGGGTTGGTGAGGGGTTGGCCTTTGGCAAACAAGCTGCTGCGTACATCCTGCACCACCGGGAAGTTCAGCGCCCACAGCGCCAGGTCTACGAGGTGCACGCCTAGGTCAATGACGCAGCCGCCGCCCGAAAGCTTAGGGTCGTAGAACCAGGGCTTATCAGGCCCATACGCATTGTGAAACACCAGCTCGACGGCGTAGATGGTGCCCAATTCTCCCGACTGCACCACTTGGTAAACCTGCTGCATGGCGGTGGTGTGGCGGTAGGAAAGGTCGACACCGAGCAGCTTATTGGCTTGGCGGGCGGCTTCTACCACGGCCCGGGTTTCGGTGGCGTTGCGGCCGAGCGGCTTCTGACAGAAAACGGCTTTGCCGGCTTCCAGGGCCTGTATGCTTTGCTCGGCGTGGAGTGCGCTCGGGGTGGCGATAACCACGGCATCCAGTTCCGGTTGGGCTAGCATGGAACTCAGCGAATCCACCTCCACGGCTCCACGGGCGCTTTGCAGGGCGTCCGTTACGTTTTGCGGCGCGGGGTCGGCCACGTAGGCTACCTCGGCGTGGGGGGTGCCGGCAATAACTTCCAACCGGTTGCGGCCTATCCAACCAACGCCCAAAAAGCCGAGTTTGGGCTTGGGGGCGGCGGTAGTTTCGCTGGGCCGGTTGAGGGTTTCCGGTAAGGCTGTTTCAGACATGGCTAGAACGTAAGGAGAGCTTTGATGAAGCCGTCGGGGCGGTGGGTGAGGTGGTCGAAGGCTTCGGAAATTTGGTCGAGGGAATAGTGGTGGGTGTAAAGCAAATCGGGTTGCAGTACGCCCTGCGCCACGGCGGCCACGGCAGCTCGGATGCCGGCTATGTACTGTTGCGGGTCCCGCTCGTGGGCATTGATGACGTCGAGGCCGCGCCAGTTCCAGAGCTGCACGTTCACCTGCCGCAGGCCGTCCTGGTGGAAGCCGGCAACAACAAGGCGGCCCCGCTCGGCCGTGAGTTCCCCGGCCAGGTTGAGGGGCCACTCTTTACCGGTGCACTCAATCACCCGCTCGCAGAACCGACCATCCGTGAGTTGCTTCACGTCTTCGATGATGCGGTAGTGGTCGTCCATGGCAATAACTTCGTCGGCGCCGCACTGCCGGGCGATGTCCAGCGAGTAGGCCCGCTGCGAAACGGCAATGACGCGGGCACCGGCGTGCTTGGCCAGTTGCACCAACAGGGCCCCCAAAAAGCCGATGCCGAGGATGGCCACCGTCTGCCCGGCTTTTATTTCGCTGCGGCCAAAGATGTTCATGGCGCAGCCAAGCGGCTCGCCCGGAAACGGCTGGCCGTCCAGCGCGGCGGGTAGCTTTACTGCCTTGTCGGCGTCGGCGAGGTCGTATTCGGCGTAGGCGTGGTAGGAAAGGGCCGCTACCCGGTCGCCTACTTGCAACTCGGTTACGCCCGCGCCGACGGCGTCGATAAGGCCCCATCCTTCGTGGCCGGGGTTGCCGGCTTCCACGGGGTAGCTGAACCACTCGCGGCCTTCCCACACCGGAATGTTGGAAGCGCACAGGCCGCAGCCTTCCAGTTGCACCCGCACTTGCCCGGCTTGCGGCGCGGGTAGCGCCACGGTTTGCACAGCGGCCTGGCCGGGGGCGGTAACTACGGCGGCCCGCATGGTGGTGCTGGCCATGTGGGGCGGGGCGCCGGTTTCTGTTAAATCGTGGGAAGCGTAACGCGAAAATCCGTTCCGCGACGAGCGGAGCGAGTGTCTACGCGTAAGCTGACGTTGCAGACGTGAGCTACTCGCGCTGCTGCTCGTCGCGGAATGGATTTCCGCGTTACTTTCCGTGTTTTCTTCGAGGGAGGTGGTTTGCATTAGGCTATGGCTACTTTCTTAACTGATTTGGAAGGGCGGCCCGTGGCTTCTTCGGGACCGGGGGCTGCATTTAGCGCGGCAGGAGCGGGCAGGCCGCGGCTCTCGCACAGCCAGCCGTAGAGCTTGGCCATCCCTTGGCGCACGTTGTGTTGGGGGTTCCAGCCCGTGGCCAACCGGAATTTGCTGATGTCGGACACGTAATAGTGTTGGTCGCCGATGCGCCAGGGGCCGTAGCTAAGCTTGATGGGCTCGCCTTTGAAATGGCCGAGCGTGGTCAGCAGCTCCTGCAAACTCACCGTGTTTTGCACGCCGCCACCAATGTTGAAGGCTTGGCCCGCCAGCTGCGGCATGTGCTGCTGCGCCAGCAGAAAGGCATCCACCAAGTCTTCCACAAACAGAATGTCGCGCACCTGCTTGCCGTCGCCGTAGATGCTGATGGGCTGGCCCTCGATGGCCCGGATGGCGAAGTGCGCCACCCACCCTTGGTCTTCGGTACCGTACTGGTGCGGGCCGTAGATGCAGCTCATCCGAAACACCACCGTGGGCAGCCCAAACGAGCGGCTGTAGTCGAGCACGTATTGGTCGGCGGTGCCTTTCGAGCAGCCGTAGGGCGAGTGGAAATCCAGGGGGCGCTGCTCGCTGATGCCGTGGTTGCGAATGTGGGTGTTGGTGGGCGCGTAGCGGGTGTCGCCGGCCACAAACTGCAGGTCTTCGAGCCCGCCGTACACCTTGTTCGTGGACGTAAACACCAGCGGCGGCGGCGTGGGCTGCGCCCGAATGGCTTCCAGCACGTTCAGAATGCCGTGGGCGTTGATGGTGAAGTCGTCGAAGGGCGTTTCCAGCGAGGTGGTAACGGCCACCTGCGCGGCAAAGTGAAACACGGCGTCGGCGTGCTGCACGACGGCGCGCACGGTTTGCAGGTCGCGGATGTCGCCCACGTACACCGACAACAGCTCGCCGTAGGTGTCGTGCAGCCACTGTAGGTTGCGCTCCACGCCGGGCCGCGCGAGGTTGTCGAAGACCAGTACGCGCTTGCCTTCCGAGAGCAGCCGCTTGGCCAGATTGGTGCCCACAAAGCCCGCGCCGCCCGTAATGAGGGTGTAGCGGCCGTCGGCGGCGCTAAGCTCGCGCCGGATAAAAGGCCGGTCTTGCAGCACGGCTTCCAGGCCATTATCGGCCCACAGACGGTAGAGCAGCTTGTGCGTGCCATCGGTGCGCTTCAAGCCAAAATAGTACTCCCGCTCATCCACATGAAAGCCGCCCACGGTGGCGTGGCGCAGGTCCAGGTCTTGCACGCTGTACCAATACACGCGGTTGGCGTCGGTGTCCAGCACCTTCCGAAATTCCTGCAGCTGCTTGTACTCATCGAACTGCCAGGTGGAAAAGCCGGCTTCCGTTATCCAAAGCTCGGCCGACGAGTTGTTCTGGCGCAGCACCTCGCGCACGGCCTCGATGTTGGCCTGCCACCCGTCCCACAATTGGTCGAACACGTCGGGAAAACCGTGAATGCCCACCGCGTCGATATGTTGCATCACGCCCCGCTCGAACATGACGTGCAGCCAGTTGGGGTCGATGGGGCTCATGCCGCCGAGCACGGTTTTCTTGCCGCGCTGCTTCATCCAATAGGCCGCGCCGCCCACCATTTCAGCAAATTTAAACCAGCCGTAATCCAGCGTGAAGTCGTATTCGGTGCGGTTGTTGGGCTCGTTCCACAGCTCCACCCACTCGAAAAACTCGCCGTGCTCGGTTACAAACACATCCAGAAAATCGGCGTAGGCTTTAAGCTGGCGCGGCGGCGACGACGTTTTGGGCCGCTCGCCCAAGGAAGGCGGCGTATAAAGAAAGCAGGGCAGCACGTTTACTTGTTGGGCCAGCGTGGGCAGCAGCCAGCGGTACCAGTCGGCGCCTTCGGGCGTGTAGTAGTCGGCCCACGAAACGCCGGTGCGCAGCTCCGTTACGCCTAGCGCGCGCAAATCGGCCAGCACCTGCTCTACCCGCGCGAACTCGCCCGGCCGGAACCATTCCAGCAGGCCGACGGTGGGGCGGGTCGTAGTTTTATCGCTCTGTATAGTCATGAGGTTGCTCGGTTCCAAGGTTCGCAGAAGAAAGGGAGAAGACAGGGCGCTAGACCGTGAGGCCGCGGGCCGCTAGCTCGGCGCTGGCCTCGTTTACCCGGTCGTAGGCAATCTGGCCTTCCAGCCAGGTGGCCAGCTCATCAAGGCCGCTGTTAAATTCCACCTGCGGGTAGAAGCCGAGTTTCTCTTTGGCCAGCGAAATGTCGGCGTAGCAGTGGCGGATGTCGCCGACGCGGTATTTGCCGGTTATCTGTGCCTGCAAGTGCGGCTTGCCCATCACCGTGGCCAGGCGGTTGGCTACCTCGCTCACCGTGTAGTTGTGGCCGCTGCCCACGTTGAACACCTGCCCGTTGGCCTCGTCTTTTTCCAGGGCCAGGCGGCAAGCCAGGGCTACATCCTTCACGTGCACGAAGTCGCGCTGTTGCTGCCCGTCCTCGAAAATCATGGGCGCATTGTCGTTGAGCAGGCGCGAGGCAAAAATGGCCAGCACGCCGGTATACGGGTTGGAAAGCGCCTGCCGCGTGCCGTACACGTTGAAAAAGCGCATGGCCACCGTCGGGATATTGTAGGCCCGGCCCACCAGCAAGCACAGCCGCTCCTGGTCGTATTTGGAAAGCGCATACACCGACGAGAGGCAGGGCATCTTGTTTTCAGTTGTTGGGGCCGGTTCCAGCGGGCTACCTAACTCGTCTTGCAGCTCCCACGCGCCGGCTTTCAACTGCTCGATGCCGCGCTCAAAGCCGGGTACCAGCTCGCCAGCGGTGTTTCGGTAAAACCCTTCGCCGTAGATGCTCATCGAGCTGGCCACCATCAGCTTCTCGACCGGGTGCTTAATCAGGGCCTCCAGCAGCACCGCCATGCCCAGGTTATTGACGTCGGTGTAGTGCTTGATTTCGTACATGCTCTGACCTACGCCCACCATGGCGGCGAAGTGAAAAACGGCGTCCACGCCTTCCAGCGCCCGTTCTACGGCTTCCGGGTCGCGCACGTCGCCCACCAGCAGCTCCACGGCGGGGTGCAAGTACTCGGGGCGCTGGCAGTTCTCGCCGTGCACTTGCTCCGAGAGGTTGTCCAGGGCCCGGACTTCGTAGCCGTGGCCAAGGAGCTCGTCGGCCAAATGGGACCCAATGAAGCCGGCGCCGCCGGTAATCAGTATCTTCTTAGGCATGGTCGTAGGTTGTGTGGTTGTGGTATGGTTGAAAGGAAAGCTCAGAAAGGCTGCCGCACCGGGCGAATGGTGAGGTGGTTGATTGACACGCCGGGGGGTTGCTGCAGGGCGTAGAGGACGGCATCGGCCACGTCGGCCGCCGCCAGAGAGCCGTAGCCGAGGTCGGCGGCCGTGTGAAAGCCCGACACGGTGTGCTCGAAAAAGGCAGTATCCGTCACGCCGGGCGCCACCACCGTTACCCGCACCGTGGGCAGCACCTCCAGGCGCAGGGTTTCGGCCACCACTTCGAGGGCCGTTTTGGTGGCCGCATAAACGCCGCCGTACGGGTAGGCCTGGCCCGCCGCCACCGACGACACAAACACCACGTCGCCGCTGCCCTGCGCCAGCATGCCCGGCACAAACGCCCGCACCAGCCGCAGGGCGCCCATCAGGTTGACGTCAACGATTTGCCGCCACTTTTCCGGGTCGCCCTCGGTCAGCTTCTCGTGGATGCCGCGGCCCGCGCAGCACACCAGAATATCGGGCGTGCCGAGCGTGTGCTGCACCTGCGCAAATAGCTCGTCGATGGCTGGCCCCGAGGAAACATCACAAGGAAAAGCCTGGATGTGGGGGAGGGGCGCCGCCGGAAATTGGATATCGGCTATGGCCGTCGGGATGGTACTGGCCAACTTCGCCGCTACTGCCCGCCCAATTCCAGACCCGCCGCCACTAATCAATGCCTTTCTGTTTTTGATAGGAAGCATCCAAGCTTTTTTAGCCTATTTTCGCTACAATTCGTAACTCCCAATTCCAACGCAGGCCTTGTGAAGGGGGTTGTTGAAGAAGAAGAAGAAGAAGCTTGTTATAGGATATAAGTAATATTAAACCTCATCAATACTTTTCGTTTATTTTTCAACTATTCCTATATAAAAGCGAGGTTAATGCCGCATTCTGCATCAGCGCAACACCCATAGATTTCTTCCCCGATGCTGCGTTTGTAAAATCCAATATGCTTTGTTGAAGCCTCGTTTAAGTGAATCTGAACAGTTATTGAATAGGTAGGCGTTGGTAGTATCAGTGGGGAAATCATATCAAATCTGGCTTGAATTCTAAATTCAAGCAATTCTATTCAATTTGATAATACTGATAGTAGCTTGAAAGCGAGATTTAGCAGTCAGACAAATTAATTGAGTATTTATCCTAGGACGTAGTGCGTATTTTTGCGTACCCCTGTATATGTGCGACTGTGGTTTCCCGCAACTAGTGTTGCTAGTGTTCTGCCTCAACTCTGAAACATCTCCTTAAAAGCGGTTCCAAAGGCGCAAATCGACAGAAAGAGGGAGGTAGTCAAGAGCATATGTGAACCACATACTCAGCAGGAGCCAGCCTGCCAACTACAGTGCTTGATCTGGTGTCCGCTTGCCGGAGCAGTCTGCTCGTGGGGCATAGACAGCAAGCACTAAACGAAGACGTAAGCTCAGCACGCGTGGTGCTTTGGCAAGCTCAGCAGGACCGTTTTGTACAAGCGCCGAGCCTGCGTTGAGCAGAGCCGAATTCCACCAGCGCCCGTATACACTCGCTCCGCCGAAAGCGCCTTATAGGGCGTGGCGGGATTCGCTTTTCACATTTCTTCTTCGTATATGCAGTATCGCAAACTTGGCAAAACTGGCTTTTCCATTTCCGAAATCAGCTTGGGCACCTGGCAGGTGGGCGGCAAATGGGGCGAGCCGTTCAGCCACCCCAACGCCGATAAAATCCTGAATGCGGCCGTCGATGGCGGCATCAACTTCATTGACACCGCCGACGTGTACGGCGACGGCGAAAGCGAAAAAGCCGTCGGCCGGCTCGTGCGCAGCCGTTCCGAGCAAATTTACGTGGCCACCAAGTGCGGCCGCCAGCTCCAGCCCCACGTCAATGAGGCGTACACGCCCGAGGCCATGCGCCAGTTTGTGGAAGCCAGCCTGCGCAACATGCAGCTCGAAACCCTGGATTTGATTCAGCTGCACTGCCCGCCCACGGAGGTGTACTACCGCCCGGAAATCTTCGAGGTATTCGACCAACTCAAAGAGGAAGGCAAAATTCTGAACCTCGGCGTGAGCGTCGAGAAGGTGGAAGAAGGCCTCAAAGCCATTGAGTACCCCAACGTCACTACGCTGCAGCTCATCTTCAACATGTTCCGGCAGCGGCCCACGGAACTGCTCTTCAAAGAAGCCCAACGCCGCGACGTGGGCCTGATTGTGCGGGTACCGCTGGCCAGCGGCCTGCTCACCGGCAAGTTCTCGGCTACTACCAGCTTCGCGCCGGAAGACCACCGCAACTTCAACCGCCAGGGCGAAGCCTTCGACAAAGGCGAAACCTTCTCCGGCGTCGACTACAACACCGGCTTGGAAGCCGTGGAAGAAATCAAGCAGCTATTCCCCGACCAGCCTAACCTCGCGCCCGTGGCGTTGCGGTGGGTGCTGATGTTCAACGAAGTAAGCTGCGTAATCCCCGGCGCCTCCCGGCCCGAGCAACTCACCTCCAACCTGCACGCCGCCGAGCTGCCCGCCTTGTCAGAACAGCAAATGCAGCAAGTCCAA
Source organism: Hymenobacter sp. (assembly GCF_036387835.1). GTDB lineage: Bacteria > Bacteroidota > Bacteroidia > Cytophagales > Hymenobacteraceae > Hymenobacter. The sequence continues at coordinate 10,658 of NZ_DASVSY010000037.1, forward strand.
GCCATCTACGACCGCAAAATCAAACCGCAGGTGCACCAGATCTGGTAGAGTCAAATAAGAATCGAGAAGTAAAAAATGGCCGTTCAACGCTCCATCAGGAGGTCGTTGAACGGCCTTTTTTTACTTTTCGATTCTTACTTGGTCAGGCTTCCCCACGCAGCACTTCCAGCGGCGGGCGCGTGAGGACGTCGCGGCTGTTGAAGAGGCCGATGAGGGCCGTGAGGGTGGTGGTGACGGCGGCCAGCAGCAGGAGCGGGACCATGGTTGGCAGGAAGGGTACCTCGAACAGGAAGAACGCCAGCGCCCAAGCGGCTCCCACGGCCAGCACCAGGCCCGCCAAGGCGGCCAGCAACCCAAGCAGGGCATATTCCACCAGCGTGATGCGCAGAATTTGGCGGCGGCTGGCCCCGAGCGTGCGAAGCAGTACGCTTTCCTGCACCCGCTGGTAGCGGCTCACTATCACCGAGCTGACCACCACCACCAGTCCCGTGGCAATGCTGAAGAAGGCCATAAACCGAATCACGAACGAGATTTTGCTTAGGATGTCGTCCAGCGTTTGCAGCACCAGGCCGAGGTCGATGGCCGACACGTTGGGGAAGTTTTGCACCAGTTCGCGCTGCACGGCGGCCAGCACGTTGTTGTTGGGCACGCGCGTCATCAAGACCAGAAACTGCGGGGCGGGTTCGAGCACGCCCGCCGGGAAAACAATCTGGAAGTTGGTTTGCACCCGGGTCCAGTCCACGGTGCGGGTGCCGCCGATGATAGTGGCAAGCGGGGCGCCCTGCACGTTGAAAGTAAGCGTATCGCCGAGCTTGACTTGCAGGCGGCGCAGAAAATCGGAATCCACTGAAATGCGGGGCGTACCGTCGGGCGGCAGGTAGGGGGCGAGGCCCTGGTCGAGCTTTTCCGAGCTGATCAGCTTATTGCGGTACGTAACGCGGTATTCGCGGGTGAGGCCCCCCCGGCTGCGGCCGTTGGTTGTGTCCTTCTTGAGCTCGGCGGTTGATTCGCCGTTGATGGCCGCCAGCCGCATCGTCACGACGGGCACTTGCTGGAGTAAGGGCAGGCGGCGACTAGTCAGCACCTGCGTCACGCCCGCCCGCTGCGCGGGCTGAATATCGAAGAGCACCAGGTTGGGCTGCCCATCGGCGGACGAAACCTGCACCCGGCTCAGCAGCAAGCCTTGCAGCAACGAGAGTGTGGCCATTAAAAACACGCCCAACCCAATCGAGACGGTCAGCAGCAGGGTTTGATTGTTGGGCCGGTAGAGGTTGGCCAGGCCTTGCCGCCACACGTAGCTCCAGGAACTTGGGTAGAAGCGGCGCACCAGCAGGCGCAAACCCTGCCCCAAGCCGGCCAGCACGAAAAACGTAACCAGCAGTCCGCCCGCAAAGCCGAGGGCCTGTTTCCATTCGCGGGTTTGCAGATAGGCAAAGCCCGTAATAAAGACCAGTATCAGCCCGTATACTACCAGGCGCAGCGGGTCGGGTTTGGTGGTATCGTCCTCGTAGGCCGCCCGCAAGGTGCGCAGCGGCGACACCCGCCGAATACTCAGTAGCGGCAGCAGCGCAAACAGCACCGCCACCAGCACGCCCGTCACCAGGCCCTGCGCCACGGCAGGCCACGATACCGCCACCGTCACCGTCACGGGCAGAAACCCTTCGAACAGCCGCGGCAGCAGTAGTTGCACGGCCGTACCCAACGCGGCGCCCACTGCAGCACCTACAAAGCCCATGGCTGCTATCTGCAACAGATAAATCAGCATGGCCTGGCTACCACTGGCCCCCAAACACCGCAACACGGCTACGGAAGCTACTTTTTCGCGCACATACAAACTCACGGCGCTGGCCACGCCCACGCACCCGAGCAGCAACGCCACAAAGGCCACCAGGTTCAGAAACCGGGTCAGGTCGGTGAATGAGCGGCCGGTCTGGCGCTTACGCTCCGTTACGGTGTCGGAGTTGATGTTCACCTTATCGAGGCGCTTTTCCAGGGTTTTGACCACGGCATCGACATTGGTACCCGGCGCGAATTGGTAGTACGTGCGGTACTGCACCCGGCTGCCGCGCTGCATCAAGCCAGTTTCAGGCAAATAATGACCTGGAATAAACACAGTAGGCGCCACGGCCGCACTAAACCCCGACTGACCCGGCGTTTTGCGCACCCGCCCCGCAATCCGGAACGTGAGTTTGCCCACCCGAATCGAGTCGCCCGGTTTGGCGGCAAACTGCACTAGCAGCGCATCGTCCACCAGTGCCACCCGCTCCGCCGAAGTCATGGCTTGGCGGAAAGCGGCGACGGCCGTCGTGGGCTCCGTAAGCCACTCGCCGTAGTACGGGAAGTTGCCAGTCAACGCTTTTATCTGCGCCAGCCGCACGCCTTGGCCTTTCGGAAACTGGATGAGCGAGGCAAACGCTACTTCGTCGCTTCGGTCGCGGCCGAGCTTACGCAGGGTGGGCGCCAGCGTCGAATCGAAAGGCTGGCTGCCGGAAAGCACCAGGTCGGCGCCCACCAGCTCGCGGGCCTGCTCGTCAATGCTGCGGGCCAGGTTGTCGCCGAAACCCCGGATGCCTACCAGCGCGGCAATTCCAAGCACAATGGCCGACACAAACAGCAACAGCCGGGACCGGCTGCGGCGACTGTCGCGCCAAGCCATGCGCCAGAGCCAGCTGAGTGCCGGCCGAGCGGAAGGAATGGGATGGTTATTCATAGTGAAGGACGCATGAAGATATTATGAATCTTATTGCTTTTTATGTTGCTGTGCTGTGAAAACCCATATTAATTCAACACTTTTGAATTTAATTCACACTGTACTTAAATGCGCGAAAGAAACCTTCTATTAGATTACTTAAAGGGAATAGCAATATTTTTGGTTGTTTGGGGGCACTGTATTCAGTTTGCAAGCGATTATGATTTTGATTTTTTTTCCAATCAAACCTTCATCTTTATTTATTCTTTTCATATGCCGCTGTTTATGTTTGTCAGCGGCTATCTTTTTTTTCTGACTCAAAAGAATAAAAACTTTGCAAAAATATTCAAAAGCAAAACCAATCAAATTTTAGTTCCTCTTTTGCTTTGGACTATTATCTTCTTGATCGTAACTAATGTACGTGGAATACTACGTGGCAATTTTTTAAGCGGTATCACCGTGCCACTGTTTATAGGAACCCTTACAGGGGGCTTCTGGTTTTTATGGTGTATATATATATATGCTCCTTGTTAAATGCGGCAGTCAACAAGTTTTTAAAAGACCAACTTTGGGCCTATGCGCTGGTAATCGGTATTGTGCTGTTGCTCCCAAATGGTTATAATTTCTATTTCGTTAAGTTCAGCCTGCCTTATTTTTTTGCTGGTTATCTCTACCACAAGTATGCAAGTACGTTGCCAGGACTACGCAGCATACTAACTTATTTCTCCTTCCTGCTATTTCCGCTGCTATTACTGTTGTGGAATAGGGATATCTATATTTACAACAGTGGGCAAACATTCAGCGTGCTTTCGTCTGAGAGCGGTTTATTGGTTATTTACAGGTTCGTTATTGGGATGGTAGGCGTACTGTTTTTTGTTGCTTTCGCTAAAGGTTTAATTTCAATTTTTGGAGAGAAGGTAATTAGTGAAATTGGCAAGCAGAGTCTAGGTATATTTCTTATCAGCACTATATTTAATAACGTACTATTGATGCGTTTGCAGTTGTCTCCAGATTCTACCTTACTATATAGCCTTGTGATAACGCCAGCCTTAGCTCTCATTGTTACAGCAATTAGCTATTTACTTACTGTCTTATTAAGTAAGTTTTCACTAACAAACCAATACTTGTTGGGCGGTAGATAGGGAAGCTTTACTTATATATAGCCGTTTCGAGAACGGTGTAGAGACGCGACACTTCGCGTCTCGTCATTGAACGACCCACATAGAGCCTATCGGGCTAAACAACGTCAGCAACGATCCAGACGCGAAGTATCGCGTCGCTACATCTTGTGCTATATGGTTGGTGAAACTGCTATAAGTAGGGCATTAGGAAACAATTAATTACCGGATAGAAACGGCCGTGCGGGTATCCGAAAGCATGGCGCCGCCTTTGATGCGGACGATGCGTTGCGTGCGGGCCGCTAGTTCCAGGTCGTGGGTGACGAGCACGAGCGTAGTGCCTACTTCGCGGTTGAGCTCGAAGAGTAACTCCACCACCGTGGCGCTGGTATCAGCATCGAGGTTGCCGGTGGGCTCGTCGGCAAACAGAATTTTGGGCTGGTTGACGAAGGCTCGGGCCAGGGACACGCGCTGCTGCTCGCCGCCGGAAAGCTGCGTGGGGTAGTGGTGCCCGCGCCCGGCCAAACCCACGCGCTCCAGCAGTTGCTGCGCCGCTTTGGTGCCGTTGCGTACACCCCGCAGTTCCAGCGGCACCAGCACGTTTTCGAGGGCCGTGAGCGTAGGCAGCAGCTGGAAGTTTTGGAAGATGAACCCCACGTGCTCATTACGGACAGCGGCCCGCTGGTCCTCGTTGAGGGTATCGAGTTGAATGTTGTTTAGCCACACACTGCCCGAACTAGCCCGGTCGAGGCCCGCACATAAGCCTAATAAGGTGGTTTTGCCGCTGCCCGAAGGCCCTACAATGGCGAATGTGTCTTGTGCCTGCAACTCGAAACTGATGGATTCGAGCACCGTTAAGGTTCGGCCGCCGCTGGAATAGGATTTGGTGAGGTTTTCTACTTTAATCACGGATTTAGCCGGATTTGATGGATTATACGGATGCAGTCGTTGGTTGCCAAGTACCACCTGTTTCTACAGCCATGTCAACAAAGAAACAAGGCAAAAGGCTACAAAAAGCTGCGCGACTCGCCAAGCCAACTAATTCTACTACGGCTCATCACAGCTTAAAGACGTATGTATCCGTGCAATCCGACAAATCCGGCTAAATCCGTGATTCTATGAAACCTGTCCTCGACAAATCCGGCTAAATCCGTGATTCTATGAAACCTGTCCTGTCCCTGTTTAGTTGCTGCCTGGTGCTGATGCTGACCGGCTGCCACTCCGAGCCCAAAACTGCCGAAGCCCCTGCCACCACGGCCCCGCCGCCAGCTACGGCTGCGGCCACACCCGCCGGCAAGCAAACCATCCTGTTTTTCGGCAACAGCCTCACCGCCGGCTACGGCGTCGACCCCGAAGAAGCCTTTCCTGCCCTAATCGGCCAGAAAATCGATTCTGCGGGCTTGGGTTATACCGTTGTCAACGCCGGTTTAAGCGGCGAAACTACCGCCGGTGGCCGTAGCCGGATCGGGTGGGTGCTACGCCAACCCGTATCCATCTTCGTGCTGGAGCTAGGCGGCAACGACGGCCTGCGCGGCTTGCCGCTCACCGACACCCGCAAAAACCTGCAAGCCATCATCGATACGGTGCGGGCCCGCAGCCCCCAAACCCGCATCGTGCTGGCCGGCATGCAGATTCCGCCCAATCTTGGCGCTGATTACGCCACGCAGTTCAAAGCTCTCTACGGCGAGCTAGCCCGCAAAAACCAGTTGGTCCTGATTCCTTTCCTGTTGGAAGGGGTGGGCGGAGTAGTGAAACTCAATCAGCAAGACGGCATCCACCCCACGGCCGTGGGTCATCGCCTCGTCGCCCGTACCATCTGGCCTGTTTTACAGCCGCTGTTGAAATAGTGCTTGGTGCCTGGTACTTAGTTTGTTCCGTTGTGGGTTGATAGAACAACCTAAGCACCAGGTACTAAACATGTATCTTCGGCCCATCGCACGGTAAGTCACCCAGCCTTGGGGCTTTGTCTGAAAAGACGAAGCCCCAAGGCTGGCAGGCCGAGGGGCTTCAGGAAGTGGGTGTGACCAGACACCTTTACTCCCAAGCTACAATGGGTAAACGTGTGAACACCAAGTGGACTAAACTACTGGCCCGCTTGTGGAACAGTCGGCCTCTGTGGATGCCGCCTGTTGGAGTAGTGTTGAAATACGCAGCGGACCTGCTGATTTCGCATTACTTGAGGTAGTAGGTAGCGGGACTGGCCTTAGGGGCAGTTCCGCTATTTTACTTTCTACGCCTACACAACCTGTCGGCTTCACAAATATAGACAACCCTACGTAAATCAAAGGCAAACGTTAGATAACTATAGTAAGCCATAAGCAAACCTTGCACAACCCGGTGTACACTCCATTTAGCACCCCTTTTTAAGTTAGCCAGCCGAAGCACCGGGTACTACCCGCTAGGCATTAAATGAAGTGGTAGAGAAACGTGATAATGCCCGTGTAGGCCGGCTTTGGCTGGTCTTTAATTTCTAGCGTCACTTCCAGCCGGGCCTTGGCGATGCCGCGCAGGTTTTTCACCGCCAACAGCTTGGCCCGCAGCCGCACTGCACTGTCAACCGCCACGGCCTGGTTGAAACGCAGCGCCTCGATTTCGTAGTTCACCTGCATTTTCAGGTTCTCGATAGTCAAAATCTGGTGCCAGAGGTAGGGCAGGAGGGAAACCGTGAGGTAGCCGTGCGCAATAGTGGATTGGAAGGGCGACTCGGTGGCGGCCCGCTCGGCATCCACGTGTATCCACTGGTGGTCGAGGGTAGCGGCGGCGAAGCTGTTGATTTGCGCTTGGGTGATGGTGTGGTAGTCGGAAACGCCTAGTTCCTGCCCTGCATATTGTTCGAGTTCTGGCAGGCTGCGAATCGTGAGCTTATTCATCAAGGTGGCGAAGTAGGTAGAGCAGTGCGTAGCGCATACACAGCTCGTCAGGTCCGGCAGCTGCGCAGGCGGCTGACGGTTTCGGGGGTGATGCCGAGGGGCGAGGCAAGGTGTTTAAGCGAAGCGCGCTTCAACGTAGCAGGAAAATCGCGGAGCAGTTGGTCGTGGCGCTCGGCTGCGGAGTGCATACGCAGGTGCAGCGCCCGCTGTTCGCTCAGCACTTACTTAATACGCTTTCGTTAGCACGCGGCCCACAAAGTAAACCTTGTCATCCCTCAAGTAAAACCCCACGCAACACGTCCGTTTCCAGGAAATAAATCTGGTTCGCCACTTGGCCCCGCTCCGGCAGCCGGGGCCGTTTCAGCAGTTCCTCCCGCCGTACCAACTCCCGCAATGCCGCCTGCAACGGCTCCGACAGTGGATGAATGGCTTGGCAAATAGCTAAGAAAGCCTCCTTTCTCTAAGACAGGAATAACGCTGAACAGCAGAAAGAGGTACCTTCTTACTTCTCTAATACGCTTTCGACTGCCACTCAATTAGCGCCACGCGCATGTTGGGAAGCTGGTTTTGAAAGGTGGTATCGTCTTTCTCGCCGAGCTTGATGGCTTTGCGGCCGAAAACGATGGCCGTATCATAGTCTTGTTTGGAGGCCAGCAGCCGGGCCTTAATCCAGTTGTTGAGGTAAACATCTTGGAGGCGAATCGACTCGTTGATGTATTTGAGGGCCTGTTCGCCGTTGAGGTTGTTTTGCACGAGGTATTCAGCGGCCTGCGCCAGGAGCTGCCAATCGTTGGGGCGCGCGGCCACAGCTTTTTCAATGCCGGCAACCACCCGGGCCTGCACGTTGGTGTCAATAAAGAGGCTAACGGTTTTCTTTTCCCAACTCAGGTTGAGGTGGGCGCTACTCGTAGTTACTTCCGAAAACCAATAAAGCAGCGTTTCGTGGTGTGCGGAGGCTTCCGGCACCACCTGAATGCGCAACACATCGTCTTTCTCGTTGTAGCCTTCGGCGCCCCAATGCGTGGTTACGCGGTTAAAAACCAGGTCCCAATCCTGATCGGAGCGGGGCATGACGTAGAACGAGTACTTGCCGCCGGGTAACTTTTTGCCGTTGACGCGCACCGTGTCGCTGAAGGTAATAACGGTGTTTTCGTTGGCCCCCGCCCGCCAAATCTGGTTGTAAGGCACCAGGCCCTGCCAGATAACGCGGTTTTTAACGCTCGGCGCGTGGTAGTCCACCACAATATCGGTGAGGCCGACGGCGTGCTGCAGCACCACGTGCGGGCTCGGTTGCGGCAGCGGAATCAACGATTCGGGTGGGGCGGAAGGCGCGGGCTTGGTTTGGGCCAAGGCCGCCGGGGCCGGCAGCCACGCCAGCAGCAGCCAACAACCTACCGTGGAAACAACGTGGGAAAGAAAACGAGGCATAACATAACAGGCAACAGGCGGTAAGAAGAGCAGGAAACAGGTCCGGGCCGACGCAGACGAGCGCTCGAAACCCAAGCAGCAGAGCATGTCTAGAAACAATAGTGCCAAGACCAGGTTGAAACGAGACGAACAACTAAAGTTCTGGCTTCAAGAGAAGATTTCCTGGAAAAAATTTTGTTCGGTCAACTGAGCTTGTACTTTTGCGCCATCTCTTCTTGTTTATGCCCGCTACTGCCGCGCTTTCTTTTTGCTCTACCAGCCCCGTGGCTGCCTTCGCGCTTAGCGAAGCAGTTGGGCTGCGCGCGGCGCATCATCACCAGCACGGGCACCATTCCTCTTTTTAGAGGAATAACGCACCATATTGTCCCGTTGGGCGCCCCACTGCTGGTCGCCCGGCCCCCTCAATCAGGTGGCCCTGGTCGCGTAGTGCCGCCTTTCAGAAAGCCGGCCCACAACCCCCTTAAAATTCACGAGTTAAGTAAGCCTAAGAAGCGGCCTAACCGCCAATTCTTACTTCTTAATTCATAATTCTTACTTCCAAAAATGATTCGTCTTGCCATCCAGAAGTCGGGCCGCCTAAGTGAAGACTCGCTGAACCTGATTCGGGAGTGCGGTATTAGCTTCATTGCCAGCTCGTACAAGCTCAAAACCGAAGCCACCAACTTCCCCCTCGAAATCCTGTACCTGCGCGACGACGATATTCCCGGCTACGTGCAAGACGGCGTGGCCGACCTCGGCATTGTGGGACAAAACGTGCTGGTGGAAGCCGGCTACCCCGCGCTGGAAATCGAGCCCCTTGGTTTCAGCAAGTGCCGCCTCAGCCTGGCCGTGCCCCGCGCCGCCGCCTACGACTCGGTGGCCGACTTGCAGGGCAAGAACATTGCTACCTCGTATCCGGCTATTCTAGGCAAGTATCTGGCCGAGCATGGCGTACAAGCCAACCTGCATACCATCAGCGGCTCGGTGGAAATTGCCCCGAGCATCGGCTTGGCCGAGGCCATCTGCGACATTGTAAGCAGCGGCTCTACCTTATTGGGCAACGGCCTGCGGGAAGTGGAAACCGTGTTTCGTTCGGAAGCGGTGCTGATTGCCAACCAGAACCTTTCCGAGGAAAAACGGGAAATCCTGGAGCAATTGCAGTTCCGGATGCAGGCCGTGCGCCGGGCCCGCCGCAACAAGTACATCCTGCTGAACGCGCCCACCGCGTCTCTTGCCGCCGTGAAGGCCCTCTTGCCGGGCATCAAGTCCCCGACCGTAACGGCGCTGGCCGAGGAAGGATGGGTGTCGGTGCAGTCGGTGGTGAACGAAGACGACTTCTGGCATATCACCGGCCAGCTCAAAGCCGTGGGCGCCGAAGGCATCCTGGTGCTGCCCATCGAGAAGATGATTAGTTAAATGGCTTAATGGCTGAATTGTTAACTGGTTGGTCGTTCAATCATTTCACTATTCTCTGGAACAGTCAACCATTTAACAATTCAACCATCCAACAAATAAAGACCAATGCAAATCTTTCAATACCCGGCTCAGACGGAGTGGGCGGCGCTGCAACAGCGGGCCGCCGCTGGGCAAGCGCAGGATATAGAGTTGCGGGTGCAGCAGATATTCGAGGATGTGCGCCAGCGCGGCGACGCGGCGCTGATTGATTACGCGCAACGTTTCGATGGGGCCGATGTAGGTGCCGGGCTGCGCGTAACGGCCGACGAAGTACTAGCCGCCGTGGCGCTGGTGCCCTCGGAGCTGCAAACGGCCATTCGGCAAGCCCACGCCAACATCTGGAAATTCCACGCCACGCAGCGCGAGGAAGAAAAGCGGGTGGAAACCATGCCCGGCGTGAGCTGCTGGCGGCGGGCGGTGCCGGTACAGCGGGTTGGTTTGTATATTCCGGGTGGTACGGCGCCGCTGTTCAGTACGCTCCTGATGTTGGGAGTGCCCGCCCGGTTGGCCGGCTGCCCCGAGGTGGTGTTGTGTTCTCCGCCGCAGAAAGACGGCTCTATCAACCCCGTGATTCTGTTCACGGCGCAGCTGCTCGGTATTGCCACCATCATCAAGGCCGGGGGTGCGCAGGCCGTGGCCGCTCTTAGCGGCGGGACTGAAAGCGTACCGGGCGTAGACAAGATCTTCGGGCCCGGCAATCGCTACGTCACGGCCGCCAAGCAGCTGGCTACCCGTTACGGTGTGGCCATTGATATGCCGGCGGGGCCTTCCGAGGTGTTGGTCATTGCCGATGCCTCCGCTAACCCGGCCTTCGTAGCGGCCGACCTGCTGAGCCAGGCCGAACACGGCCCCGACTCGCAGGTGATTCTGCTCTCCGACTCCATGGCGGTTATCGAGTCGACCAAGCGGGAGGTGACCCGGCAGCTAGCCGACTTGCCCCGGGCTACGGTAGCCGCCCAGGCTCTGGAGGAAAGCCGCGCTATTTTGCTGCGGACGCCGGAGGAGATGCTTTACTTCTCCAATCAATATGCGCCCGAACACCTGATTCTGGCCGTTCGCAACCCCGAGCAGCTAGCGGAAGGCGTTACCAGCGCGGGCTCTGTGTTCCTTGGGCACCTAACGCCCGAAGCGGCCGGCGACTATGCCTCCGGCACCAACCACACACTACCCACCAACGGCTATGCCCGTAACTACAGCGGGGTGTCCCTGGATTCTTTCCTGAAGAAAATCACCTTCCAGCGCATCACGACCGAAGGTTTGCTGCAAGTCGGCCCCATTGTAGAAACCATGGCCGAGGCCGAAGGCCTGCACGCCCACGCCCGCGCCGTAACCCTACGACTGGAGTCAATTAACAATTAACATCTATCATTTAACAATGAGGTGGGCCGTTGATGCCGTTCTGCTTTCGGTTTCGTTAGCGGGCTGCTGACTCGATGGGTCTGGTTGTTGTCCGACCAAAGGGCCACCACCTACGCCAGTAGGTAAAGAGGGAATTGTTAACTGATACTTGTTGAATGACATCCGTTTGAATGTTAAATGATACTTGTTAAATGGTAATTGAAAATCTAGTTCGGCCCAATATCCGGGCCATGAAACCGTATTCTTCTGCCCGCGACGAATTTCAGGGCGAGGCCCAAATCATGCTCGACGCCAACGAGAATAGCCTTGGCAGCGCGGGCCCCGACTTGTTTAACCGCTACCCCGACCCGCAGCAGCGCGCCGTGAAAGCGCGCTTAACTGAACTGAAAGGAGTGGAGCCCGCGCAGATCTTCCTCGGCAACGGTTCCGACGAAGCCATCGACCTGCTGGTGCGCCTCACCTGCACGCCCGGTCAGGACAGTATTCTGCTCTTGCCACCCACCTACGGCATGTATGAAGTAGCGGCGAACCTTAATGATGTCGGCATCGAGCGGGTACCACTCACCGCCGACTTCCAACTCTCGCCCGACATCGTGGCCGCCGTACTCGCCTCCAACGCGAAGCTCGTGTTCCTGTGTTCCCCGAATAACCCCACGGGTAACCTGCTGCACGCCGAGGGTATCGAGCAAATCCTGCGCGGGTTCAAAGGGCTGGTGGTGGTCGATGAGGCGTATGCCGATTTCGCGGCGGCGCCGAGCTGGACCACGCGCCTGGCGGAGTTTCCCAATCTGGTGGTGTTGCAGACGTTCTCGAAAGCGTGGGGATTGGCTGGCCTACGGTTGGGCATGGCTTTCGCCTCGCCGGAAATCATCACCTACCTCAACAAAATCAAGCCGCCTTACAATATATCGGAAGCCACGCAGCAACATGCCCTCGCCGCGCTACAGGATGCGCCCCACTTCGGGCAAATGCGCGAGCAGCTCCTGGCGGGCCGCGACTGGCTCGCCCAGCGTTTGCCCGCCCTGCCCATTGTGGCCGAGGTGTTTCCTTCCGATGCCAATTTCCTGCTGGTGCGGTTTCACCCCGACGCTACGGTTGTGTATGAGTACCTGCTCGGCCAAGGCATTGTGGTGCGCAACCGAACCACGCAGCCGGGCTGTGCCGGTACGCTGCGCCTGACGGTGGGTACTACCGCCGAAAACGAACAACTGGTGCAGGCCCTGGAAAACTTCGAGACACCCCGTTAGCAGAAAAACTATGCAGCTGGTTGTGTTCTGCGGGATTCAGGCGACGGGGAAGTCCACTTTCTATCAGCAGCATTTCTTTCATTCGCACGTGCGTATCAGCCTGGACTTGCTGCGCACCCGCAACCGGGAGCGGCGGCTGTTGCAGCTGTGCCTGGAAACCCAGATGCGCTGCGTGATTGACAACACCAACCCAACCCGCGCCGAACGGGCCACCTACATAGAACCGGCTCGCGCGGCCGGCTTTGAAATCGTGGGCTACTTTTTCCACTCGGTAGCCGCCGAAGCCTTGGAGCGCAACCAGCAGCGCCCACCCGAGCGCCAGGTTCCCGACCGCGGCATTCGGGGTACCCGCAACCGGCTGGAAAAACCAATCCGCGCCGAAGGCTTCGACCACCTCTACTACGTGCGGGCCCTCGGGAACAACGAATTTGCAATCAACGATTGGCAGGATGAAGTTCAATGACCTCGACGCGCGCCTGCGCGTATTTGAAACGTCCCACGACCACTGCGCCTTGCCCGGCCTCTACCTGGTGGCCCGCCTCGACGGCCGCGGCTTCACGCGGCTAACCAAAGAAGTGCATCCCTTCGAGGCCCCCTTCGATGAGCGCATGCGCGACTACATGGTAGAAACCACCCGGCACTTATTGGAGTGCGGGTTTCGGATGGTGTACGGGTATACCCAGAGCGACGAAATCTCTTTGCTACTTCATCCCGATGAGGATGCCTTCGGCCGTAAGCTGCGCAAGTACCTGTCGGTATTGGCGGGCGAGGCCTCGGCGTGGTTTTCTTTGCAGCTAGGCGCCGCGGGCGTTTTTGACTGCCGAATCTCGCAACTGCCGCGCCGCGAAGATGTGCTTGATTATTTCCGGTGGCGGCAGGAAGATGCTGCCCGTAATTCCTTGAACGCCCACTGCTACTGGTTGCTACGCAAGCAAGGGCGGACGGTAGGGGAGGCCACCAGCCAGGTGAAAGGGCAAAGTACGGCCGCCAAGCACGACTTACTGTTCGAAGCGGGTATCAACTACAACAACCTGCCGGCCTGGCAAAAACGGGGCGTGGGCTTGTATTGGGAAGATTACCGCAAACCGGCACTGAACCCAATCAGCCAGTTGCCCGTCGAAACCATCCGGCGCCGCCTGGCCACCAATCTGGAGTTGCCGTTGGGCGAAGCCTATGCTCATTTCATTGGTAGCTTGCTGCCGGCTGCCCTTTAGCAGCGCGGGCCTTTACACTTTATATACTCTGCGCCGGGGCCAACCATAGAACCCGGCGGTATCTTTCACCCATGAAAAAAGTTCTCTTCATTGACCGGGACGGCACCATCCTGATTGAGCCGCCCACGGATTTTCAAATAGATTCTCTGAGCAGAGAAAAATTTCAGTTTGTACCAGGAGCCATCACGGGCTTAGCGCGTATTGCCCGCGAGCTAGACTACGAGCTAGTGCTGGTGAGCAACCAAGACGGCCTCGGCACCGCCAGTTTCCCGGAAGAAACTTTCTGGCCAGCGCACACGATGATGCTCGACATTCTGCGCTCAGAAGGAGTGGAGTTCGTCAGGGAACATATCGACCGGAGCTTTCCCCATGAAAACTTGCCTACCCGCAAACCAGGCATTGGCATGTTACAACATTATATGGGAGAGGGTAGCGGCTATGACCTTTCGAATTCTTTCGTTTTGGGCGACCGTCTAACGGACGTTGAACTGGCTGTGAACCTAGGATGTCAGGCGGTACTACTAAAGCCAGAAACCGAAAGCGACGAGCGTGCCGTCTTGACTACTACCAGTTGGGAAAAGATATACCAATTCCTCCGGCTGCCGGCTCGTACTGCCGTAGTACAAAGAGACACCAACGAAACCAAGATTCGCATCGAGTTAAACCTGGACGGCAATGGCCGGCCGCAGATGCATACCGGTTTGGGCTTTTTTGATCATATGCTCGATCAACTAAGTAAGCACTCGGGGGTTGACCTGAAGATCGAGGTGCAAGGCGACCTGCACATCGACGAGCACCATACTATAGAGGACACGGCCATTGCCTTGGGCGAAGCTTTCAGCCAGGCCCTCGGCGACAAGCGCGGTCTGGCCCGCTACGGTTTCCTGCTGCCCATGGACGACGTACTGGCTCAAGCCGCTGTCGACTTTTCGGGCCGTCCGTGGTTGGTGTGGGAAGTGGACTTCAAACGAGAGAGAGTAGGGGACATGCCTACTGAAATGTTTAACCATTTCTTTAAAAGCTTCTCCGATGGGGCTCGTTGCAACCTCAACATCAAAGCCGAGGGTGCCAACGAGCACCATAAGATAGAAGCCATTTTCAAGGCGGTGGCCAAAGCTATTAAGATGGCCTTAGTGCGCGACGCCAGCAAGATGGAAATCCCGAGCACTAAGGGGATTTTGTAGACTTACACATATGTTAAAACAAATGTGTAAACTGATCTAGGTTGCTTGATTTCAGGGTGATAGCGCGTTTTGAAGTTGCCAATCAATACCTGTCACGGAAGGCAATGGCTAGGTGGAGGCTTTACCATATGTATAAACAAATGAGTAAAGAATGCTCAGTTTCATAATCGTCAAATGGAAATCGCAGTAATTGATTACAAAGGGGGCAATGTTCAGTCGGTGCTTTTTGCGCTCGACCGTTTAGGGGTAGCCGCCACCCTGACGGCAAATCATGATGCCATTCAGCGGGCCGATAAGATTCTGTTTCCGGGGGAGGGGGAGGCGGCTTCGGCCATGGAGGAACTACGTGCTCACGGGCTCGACCAGCTACTGCCAACCCTTACGCAACCTTTCCTTGGAATTTGTTTGGGGATGCAGTTGCTCGGCCAGCACAGCGAGGAAAACAACGCCGACTTGCTCGGCATACTTCCATTCGATGTGGTGCGCTTCCCGGCGAGTGTGGAGTATAAGGTGCCCCACATGGGTTGGAACACCTTGCAAAACCTACAGTCGCCACTCTTTGCCGGCTTACGGGAAGAAGACTACGTCTACTTCGTGCACAGCTACTACGCCCCGGTCGGCGAATACACCATTGCCGAGGCCACGTATCCTGCTCCTTTCAGTGCCGCTGTCCAGCACCAGAACTTCTACGCCGTCCAGTTCCACACCGAAAAGAGCGGCCCGGTCGGTACCCGCATCCTCGAAAACTTTCTGAAAATGTGAGGTGATTGTTGATTGCGGGTAGTTGAAATAAGCTAGTCAGCAATCAGCAACTAACAATCAGCAATCAGCAATTAATTATCACCAACATGGAAATTATCCCCGCCATTGACCTCATCAACGGGCAATGCGTCCGTCTTACGGAAGGCGACTTCGCTCAGCAGACCACCTATGATTCCGACCCGGTGGCCGTGGCCCAACGCTTCGAGCAGCAGGGAGTGAAACGGCTGCATCTGGTGGATCTGGATGGGGCCCGGGCCAAGCGCCCCGTGAATCTGCCTGTGTTGGAGCGGATTGCCACGAACACCACGCTGGTCATCGACTATAGCGGCGGGCTCCAAAGTGAGGAAGCTATCCGGCAGGCGTTTGATGCGGGGGCCGTGCAAGTAACGGCCGGCAGTATTGCAGTGCGGGAGCCGGCATTGGTAGGAGGGTGGCTCCAGTCGTTTGGGGCTGAAAAGATTATTGTGGGCGCCGACTTCCGCGACAATCACATTTCCATCAATGCCTGGGCCGAGCAAAGCGAACGGACGCTTCAAGAGTTTCTGCAGCAATACTTAGCGGCCGGGGCTACCACCTTCATCTGTACCGATGTGAGCAAGGACGGCAAGCTCCAGGGCCCCGCGCTGGCTACCTACCGCACACTGCGGCAGGCGCTGCCCGAAGCCCGGCTTATTGCCAGCGGTGGCGTCACGACTATTGCGGACGTAGCGGCACTAGCGGAAATCGGCATGCACGGGGCTATCATCGGCAAGGCCATCTACGAAGGCACCATCACGCTGCCCGAACTGCAGCCGTGGCTTTAACACGGAGGTTCTGGTTGCTGGGTTCTGGTTGCTGGTTTCTAGTCGATGAGAAGGAATATGTAGGCTCACTTGGCGGAGAACAATTAGCAACCAGCAACCAGAACCTAAAAACTAATAACAAGAAACCAACCCCATGCTAACCAAACGTATTATTCCCTGCCTCGACGTGAAAGACGGGCGCACCGTGAAGGGCGTCCGCTTCGAAGGGCTGCGCGATGCCGGCGACCCGGTGGCCTTGGCCTCCCGCTATGCCCGTGAGGGTGCCGACGAGCTGGTGTTTCTCGACATCACGGCCACCAACCAAAAGCGCGCAACCCTGGTGGCCTTAGTGCGCGATGTGGCCCGGGAACTGGATATCCCGTTCACCGTGGGGGGGGGTATCGGGACGGTGAAGGACGTAGAGGCCTTGCTACTGAACGGCGCTGATAAGGTGAGCATCAATTCGGCAGCACTGGCCCGCCCAGAGCTTATTGACGAGCTGGCCCGTCGGTTCGGTTCTCAATGCATTGTGGTGGCGGCCGACGCCCGTTACCACGAGCCCGACGGCTGGCAGATCTATACCCGCGCCGGCACCCACAACACGGGCCTCGACGCCGTGGCGTGGTGCCGGGAGGCCGCTGACCGCGGCGCCGGGGAAATCCTGCTTACCAGCATGAGTAACGATGGGTGTAAGGCCGGCTTCGCCCTCGATATTACGGGGGCCGTTAGCCGGGCGGTAGGGGTGCCGGTAGTGGCCTCCGGCGGGGCGGGGTCTAAACAAGACTTCACCGACGTCTTTCAGTTAGCTCACGCCGACGCCGGTCTGGCCGCCAGTATCTTTCACTTCGGCGAAATCGGTATCCGCGAATTGAAACAACATCTCCGCCACGACGGTATCCCGGTACGTCTGTAAAAAACGAGTTCCTACTTGCTCGTTTTTAGTTATTTGGTTGGAAACAGGCAAGTAGAAATCAGTAACTACAATCATATGGATTTCACTAAAATGCCCGACGGCTTGGTGCCGGTTATCGTTCAGGATGCGCAGACGGGTCAGGTGTTGATGCTCGGCTATCAGAACGAAGAAGCCTTACTGAAGACGCAGCAGGAGGGACGGGTTACGTTCTTTTCCCGCTCCAAGCAGCGGCTCTGGACCAAAGGCGAAACCAGCGGCAACTTCCTCACGGTAGTCAGCATGCACCCCGATTGCGACCAGGATGCCCTGCTGATCCTGGCCACCCCCGACGGCCCCACCTGCCACCGGGGTACCACCAGCTGCTTCGAGCAGCCCGAGCAGCAAGCCTACCCCGCGCCGGCCATTAGTTTCGTGGCGGAACTGGAGCGACTGGTGCAGCGTCGGCACCGTTTCCCTGAGGAGGAGCCCAAGTCCTACACCGCCTCGTTGTTTCGTAAGGGAATCCCCAAAATGGCGCAAAAAGTAGGAGAGGAGGCCGTAGAGACGGTTATTGATGCAGTAGCAGGCAACCGCGAGGGCCTGCAAGGGGAAGCGGCCGACCTGCTTTACCATTTGTTGGTACTACTTACGGCCTCCGGCCTTTCGCTGGAAAACATTGTGGAGGTGCTCCGGCAGCGGCACAGCACCATTTCGCAGGGAGTTCGCCGGGAGGAATAATTCACCGACTAAATGCTACTACAGGCAAATGCCCACCTATTGCTACTAGGTGGGCATTTGCCTGTAATCGTATGTCAAGACGTTAACTTAATTGTTTGCGAATCTTATCTAACAGAATTCGCACAATCTCTAAATCGTCGGTGTCTTGAATGTGCAGTTGGGTATCGAGGCCCGGGCCGCTGATGTGAATCATAAAGCTAAGAGAGCCTGCTGACGCTGGGGTAGCCAATGGTGGGGCCGGGGTAGCTCGTGGTTTGGCAGGCGGAGAGGGAGGAGAAGATGGTGCCGCCGATATGGGCGCGCTTATAGGAGCTTGAGGGGGAAGAGTATAAGATGCCGATTTATTATGTGCTTCCGTATCCTCTTCTGAAGCGTGCGAAGGCGTAGCCGTAGGACCAGGCACGCGAGAGGAAGTATGCAGTCCAAACAACGCCGATATGGGGTCAGCATCGGAGTCTTCAAGCAGAGTGGCTTTACTTACTGTTCTTACTGTGGATGGTGGTACATAGGCTCTGTTAGAAGATGTACTAGGAACCTCTTCATCGTCTGCCTCAGGGTCTAAAACCGGTGGTTTAGTTTGTGCTGAGTTAGAGGAATTGCTTGGAGCACTAGGTGAGCCCGAACTAGTATCTGTGGGAGCCTTAGATGCATCAGTACCCCGGAATAAGTTGAGAGGCATCTCGCCTGTAGCTAACTCTCGCCGTGGGCCTTGCTGGGCCGCTAGTTGGTCTATATCCGCAATAACATTACGTTCATCTATAACGCCAGTCATGCGCGCGCCCTCAACGAAAGCTTTGGCTACGTTTTGAGCATTTATCTCTTCAACGCCAAATTCACGGATGAGCATGATATCAAACATGTGGACAGGAAGCTCACGGTTGCGAAACTTGCGGCATATCTGCGTGAAGAGTGGTGGATGTAAGAAAGCCTCGCGGTGATACAGTGTCTCTTCCTGTTTGTCATAGGCATGCTTGATGCGGCGAAACAGATTGGTAGTAGTAAGCAACTCCCTCTTGCTAGTAAGCAAGCCAAACTTCACTGCTGAGCCAAGAATAGCTTTGAAGGAACCACTGACTTTGCGATTAAGCTTACGAGCACAAGTTTCAAGGGAGCATTTACCACCCGTATCATCAACTACTTCTGAGACTTCCCATGCGCTTTGGTAGGTAGTTCTAGGATAGTCTATGGTTTTAGGCATAAAGAGGAAGTGTTAAGTGGAAGGCAAGTATAAGAATAAAAAGTGTGTAAAAGTAGTATAAAGTATAAAACAGCCCATAAAAGTTATACTTTCTTATACTTTTTGTGCTATTATGTGCCATTAGATGCTATTATGCTATTTTTTCTTACATCCTATCCTTCCACTCATATCATTTTTTATACCAAACTAACATTGGGGCGGGGCGAGGGCGGACCCTTTCTTAAATGCCGATAAAACTCCCTGTTTGCTACTCAGACAACTTAGTGTATACAAAGAGAGGTTTTCTAATCCTTACTATATAAGTACCTGTAGAGGGCCGCAAAAGCAGAATTACAACGCAGAGTCGCGTTTTATCTGGAGCTTAGATAATAGGAGAGGAGCAATCATTCTTTCTGCTGGTATCATACTTCTACCTTATTCTATTTTCGCTGCTGAACCTTTCCAGACTAACAACTCACTTTTACCAATTGGCACCAGCACAGTTTCTATTCCAGGTGTCGATGCTAACAGTGCCGCAAAACTCTTTAGCTCATCTTGATGGGATAGCGCATTATCTACTACGAGTAAACCACCGTGTTTTAGCAGGGAGAACAACTGAGGCCACCAGCCAACGTATTGCGCGCGATCAGCATCAAGGAGAATAAAGTCGAAAGTACTGGCACACGTAGGCAACCAATGCTCAGCACGAGTTTCTACTACATATAGTTGTTACGTGGCCACCAGTGTCTTCCAGCGCATCGGCTAGCCAAAGAGGTGCCAATTTCCAATACAGCGCGGGCTTGCATTGCCTTTATTAGAAGCGCTAGAAAGGCCCCGGTATCGGGAGTGATATTCAGCCAGCTTCTCTGAACGTTGGCTAACGCGTTGATCATTGGAGCAACCGAATTCTGCTAGATTTTGAAGGAACGCTATTGCCTCATAAGCCTGCCACACATAAACTGTTTTATTTGTCTTATAATTTATATTATGTTAAGTAGACTTTTCAAAAACCAGCCCGAAGCTGCTACGCGGCCTCGGGCTGGTTTACTTCTATCCTCTCCTGCTTAAAAGCACAAGAGCGACTATTTCTTCAAACTGTCAAGCTTGGCGTTCATCTTCTCGGCATCAGAGGTGCGGCCTAGCTTGGCGTACACCTTGCCCAACGAGGAAATGGTAGCACGATCATCGGGCTGAATAACCAGCGCCTTCTCGAAATATGGCACTGAATCCGTGAAAAACTTCTTGCCCTGGGTTTCAAAGTTTTTTCCGCTCTTCTGATACGTTGCCAAGTCCATCTTGCTGGCTTTGGTATATAAATCAGCAGCTTTGTTGTAGTTATACACGCCTAGGTTGAAGTTGGCGTCGAAGTTATTAGGATCAACTTCAACGGCCTTGCGGTAAGCGGCTAAGGCTTTCTCTGGCTGCTTGTCCTGGTCGTAAATCGAACCGAGCACCGCATACAGGTTGGAGTTCTTCGGGTCGGCAGCAATAGCGCTTTCGATTTTGGTGATGGCTTCTTTGCCACGACCGGCGCTTAAGTACATATTCAACTCCTCCAGCATAAAGCTCTTGTTGTTGGGATATGCTTTCAGTGCCTGCTCCACCACCTTCATGGCCTCCTGGTCATTTTTCTCCTGACGCGCAATCTGCAGCATTCGGCCGTACATCTGGGGTGACTTGTAATTCATGCTCTGCAATTGAGCATAGGTCTGCTTGGCTGTGGCGAAGTCTTCTTTGGCTTCGGCGGCGAAAGCAGCATACAAATAGGCCGTAGTATCCTGCGGCCGGATCTGCTGGGCCATCTTGTAGGAAGCCAGCGCATCATCGTACTTCTTACCGTTGTAGTTTTCTACGCCAGCATTAAGCGCCAAACCATACAGGTTATCGAGCTTGGCGGTGGCTTGTTTGCCGTACTCACCATCTTTACCGTCTAACTCAATGGCTTTTTTGTACGACTCGTAAGCGACTTTAGTACCTTCTCCCGGCTGCAAAGCTTTGCCGTAGATGGGGTTGGTAGTCATGCCGTCGTAGATTTCACCCCGCGTAAACCAGGTTTTCGCCTTGGTCGAGGTTTTCTCGTTTACAATGGCTTTGTCGATTTCGGTGCGGGCTTTGTCGAGCAGGCCTTGCTTCTGGTTTAGAATGGCGTTGGTGACAGCCGAATTCTGGGCCGAAGCGGAAGTGAGAGCTGCCGCAGCAACAAGCGTCAGAATAATCTTCTTCATGGGTTTTTTTTCGTGAAGAAAGTGGATGTGGAAAGGAATTGCTGAACAAACCGAAAGATCCGGCGCGAAGTTCAGCTTGCCGGTTCAGTAGCTTTCAGGAGCAGCAGAAGTAAGGCCAACGTCTATTCTAACGTTAGCCCCACTCCTACCACTACTTGAAAGAAACAACGCTTAGTTGTCGCTGAGCGCGTCTGGATCAGTGAGAGAATCTAAATCATCCGAGTCTGGCTCGATGGCCAAAGATGTAGCACCGTCGCCGTTTGCTCCGTTTGCAAGGGTCGTGCCATCAACTAATAATTCGGCGTCCAACGCCTTTTCGTCTTCGGCCGCTACTTTGGCCACCGACGAAATAGCGTCGCCGTTGCTCAACCGGATCAGGCGTACCCCCTGGGTAGCCCGACCGATGGAACGCAGCTCCTTGGCCACGCTCATCCGCAGCGTAATACCCGACTTATTGATGATCATCAAATCATCGGAATCCGACACGGCTTTGATGGTTACCAGAGCCCCGGTTTTTTCGGTGATTTTCATGGCCCGCACGCCTTTACCGCCCCGGTTGGTGATGCGGTACTCTTCGAGCGGGCTGCGCTTACCGTAGCCGTTCTCGGAAACTACCAGCAGTTCTTCTTGGCTGTCGTTGGCGATGCACACCATACCCACCACCCGGTCCTGCTCGTCGCCGAGAGTGATGCCGCGCACCCCGGCAGCCGTCCGGCCCATGGAGCGCACTTTCTCCTCGGGGAAACGCACCGCCCGACCCGAGCGCAGCGCTACCACCACCTCCGACTTGCCACTGGTCAACTGTACGTCGAGCAGCCGGTCGCCTTCGTTGATGGTAATGGCGTTGATACCCGCCGTACGGGGCCGTGAGTACGCTTCGAGCGGCGTTTTCTTCACGGTGCCCTGCTCGGTGCAGAACATCAGGTAGGTGTTCTCCAGGTAATCCGGGTCGCGCAGGCCCCGCACGTTCAGTACCGAACGAACGTTGTCTTCCCGCGGAATCTCGATCAGGTTCTGAATCGGCCGGCCCTTGGCAGACTTGCCGGCTTCGGGCACTTCGTACACTTTCAGCCAGAATACCCGGCCAAGCTCGGTAAAGAACAGCAGGTACTCGTGGGTGGTAGCCACAAACAAGTGCTCGGTGAAGTCGTCTTGCTTGGAACCAGCCCCGCGGGCCCCTACTCCTCCCCGACCCTGCGTGCGATATTCGGCCAGCGCCGTGCGCTTGATGTAGCCGTCGTTGGAGATGGTGATCACCATGCTCTCGTCGGCAATCATATCTTCCATGCTGAAGTCGCCACCGGCGTACTCGATCATGGTGCGCCGCTTGTCGCCGTACCGCTCCCGGATATCGGTCAGCTCGTCGCGGATGATCTGACGCTGCAGATCTTCCGAGGCCAGCACCGACTTCAGGTAATCGACCAGCTTCATCAGCTCGTCGTACTCCTGCACGATTTTGTCGCGCTCCAGGCCGGTGAGGCGCTGCAGACGCATATCCAGAATAGCGCGGGCCTGCACTTCACTCAGCGAGAAACGCTCAATGAGCTGAGCCCGGGCCACTTCACCGTCGCGTGAGCCACGGATCAGCGCAATTACCTCGTCTAAGTGGTCGAGGGCGATGAGCAGACCTTCGAGAATGTGGGCGCGCTTTTGGGCTTCGGCCAACTCGTAGCGGGTCCGGCGCACAACCACATCGGCGCGGTGCTCTACAAAGTAGTGAATCAGCTCCTTGAGGTTGAGCGTCATCGGGCGGCCTTTTACCAGGCACACGTTGTTGACGCCAAACGAGGATTGCAGCTGGGTGTACCGATACAACTGGTTGAGCACCACGTTGGGCATGGCGTCGCGCTTGAGCACGTACACAATGCGCATCCCGTCCCGGTCTGACTCGTCACGCAGGTCGGCAATGCCTTCGATGCGCTTCTCGTTGATGAGCGCCGCCGTTTTCTCGATCATCGACGCCTTGTTCACCATGTAGGGAATCTCGGTGATGATGATCTGCTCTTTGCCGCTGTCCAGGGTTTCAACGTGAGCTTTTGCCCGTACGACCACCCGGCCGCGGCCCGTTTCAAAGGCTTGCTTGACGCCCTCGTAGCCGTAGATAGTACCACCCGTCGGAAAATCGGGGGCGGTAATGTGTTCCATCAGCTCGGCGATGGTAACCTCGGAGTTATCGAGGTAGGCAATAATGCCGTTCACGACTTCCGTCATGTTGTGGGGCGGCATATTGGTCGCCATACCCACGGCAATACCCGTCGTACCGTTCACCAGCAGGTTCGGGAACTTCGAAGGCATGACGCTAGGCTCTTCCAGCGAGTCGTCGAAGTTGGGCTGGAAATCGACGGTTTCCTTGTCTAGGTCACCGAGCATTTCGTCGGCCAGCCGTTTAAGGCGGGCTTCCGTGTAACGCATAGCCGCGGGCGAGTCGCCGTCGACGGAGCCGAAGTTGCCCTGCCCATCAACGAGCGGGTAGCGCAGGCTCCAGTCCTGGGCCATGCGCACCATCGTATCATACACCGACGAGTCGCCGTGCGGGTGATACTTACCTAGTACTTCGCCCACGATACGGGCGCTCTTTTTGTAGGATTTGTTGTACGAGACACCTAGCTCGCTCATACCGTAGAGCACGCGTCGGTGTACGGGTTTGAGGCCGTCGCGTACATCGGGCAAAGCCCGGGAGATGATAACCGACATCGAGTAATCGATGTAGGCGCCGCGCATCTCGTCTTCGATGTTAATCGGAATGATTTTTTCGCCTTCCGCCATAGGGAGAACTTAGTCGGCCGGCCGCTACCTGCATAGGCAGTTCCGGCCCCGTGAATGATGGTTGCGTTTAGCCTGCAAGATAGGTAAAAAACCGCATTTTTCCGAGCTTCCGCCCCGATTTAGCTGGTCTTATTACTAACCCGAAACTTAACGGATAGACCGGCTTTTATCGGCCTTGTGCTTGCCTGCTTTGGGGTTGTACGTCTTGATTTTCTCGCCGATAGCCGGGTTCTGTTTCTTGAAGATAGGCTGCCCCCGGTACTTCACTCCATCATGGAAATGCACCTTTCGAGTATGGCAGGATACAATTGGGCAGGTGCGACACGAGGCAACGATAACCAGCAAAAGCAGCGGCCAAAACCGCCGCGAGAAGAGTAGAAAAAATTTCATGGGGTAAAGATATTCAGTTACCGATAGCCTGCTATCCTCCGTAAAACTCCTCGCTAGTATCCCAACAAAAAGCTTGTTTTAACCATATTCAATCCGGCTTAAGCACCAACCCGTAAACACTCTTCCTATTGGTGCGTACTAAGCCTGGCGTCCCCTGCTCTTACTCTTGTTGTAGCCGGGCTGCTCAGACAGGCCAATCAGTCTATACAGCTTAATACTGTGTTAAGCATTTACCTATGGAGTCTAATTACCTGGTATGATTTTAGGGCCGTTCTATAAATACTAATGTACAGTACAACTAAAGTGACACTTGTTTAACAAGGCCAGGGCATGAAGCAGGACGAAACAGTAGTTGAAGTGGTTAACGGCTGCCTAACTCCAGAGCATATTAGCCAATTGAGCGCCTTGGTTGGCAAAAGCACGACCATAGTAGGCCAGGCATTGGCCGACCTGATTCCGTGGCTAGTTCGCCTACTAGCCGAGCAAGCCGCACGGCCGCGCGGGGCAGAAGCCGTTTGGGACGCGACGCGGCAGGCACAGGACGACCAGGTGCTAGTTCAGCTCGATAAACTCGACATTGCCAGCTGGCGCGGCCGGGGCGTACTGCTGGTGCAGGGCTTGCTCAAGGACACGTACGAATCGACCACATTTCGGAGGTCTATCAAGGCAGGGATGCCTTTGTCTTCTTTCAACCAGCTGCTAGAAGTAGCCGTGGCGGCGGTATTGGGTGGCCTCGGTAAGTATGCTACCGATCAGAGCTTAGATGCTTCTGGCTTACGTGACTGGCTGCAACGACAACCAATTGCTCCCGCCAACACTCCACAACCAACTCCTACAGAGCGGCCAGCGGCAATACCTGGTTCCAGAACACGGCGCGCCATCCCCCCACCTACCCCACAAACCACTCCTACGTTTGAAGCCGGCGCCGGCGACTGGTCCCGCGTAGGCGGGGGCAGCGTTTTTGTACCGAAGCGCCGTACCCTGATTGGCTCCTATCTCAAGCAACTGCCCTCCTGGAAATGGGCGCTGTTGCTGCTCTCCTTGTTGGTGGTTGGGTACCTCCTCTTCCAGGGACTCCCTGCTACCGATGGATCGGCCTTCACCGAACAAGAAACTCCCGTAGCCTACACGGCAACCACTGCCTCGGCAACTGCTGCTGATACCCCAGCTTCTAACTCGCAAACCCCGCCCGGCCATTACGACCCCGCCACCGACACGTACATTTATAACACCGGCCAGCCCTTGATTATCACGTTGGCCGACGGCAGCACGCAACGGGTTGGAATGAACTCCACTGAATACCAGTTGTACCGCCTTCTGGCTGATGCCAACCGCCAAGTGGACTCCCTCAACCCCGCCACTGGCTGGATCAATGTCGACCGGGTGTACTTTAAATCGGGCGCAGCTACGCTTACATCCGAATCGCAGGAGCAGCTTGACAATTTAGCGGCTATTCTTAGGACCTTTCCCCGAACTCAAATCCTTTTCGGCGGCTACAGCGACAGTATCGGAGACGGCTTGAAAAACCTACGCCTCAGTGATGCCCGGGCCCAAACGGCCATGCGGGCACTGGCCGAAAAAGGCGTTTCGATGGGACGCTTGCAGGCTATGGGCTACGGTGAAGCGTATGCCGTAGCTTCCAATGCCGCTCCGGTTGGGCGCGCCCTCAACCGCAGGCTTAGCATCAAAGTACTTTCCAAGTCTGGCCCCCGACTGCCCGAACCCCAATCGGGGCTACAACCTAAATCCCCTCTTGCCACCGGCTCCGTTAAGTTGGCTCGCCCGAATGTCACGCAGCAAGCAGCCAAGCAGAAGACTCGAAAGCGCACCAAAGTAGGCCGTTGGATCAACAACGTGCGTCAAAAGCTTCGTTCTAAACGCAACAAAGAGTAGTGTAGTGATGAATAGAACGGTCCTGCTTGATCTGGCGTCCGCTTGAGGAAGCATCTCGCGTGCTGAGGTACTCTTGCGTTTGCTATGCTAGCGAGATGCTTCGACTGCGCCTCCGGGTCCCTGGCTTGCTGGCTTGAGGCGTCATGTGCAGCCTGATGGTCTCATTGATGACTACTTACCTCACGTCCTCGCCTTCCCACTCCCGTAGGAATTGCGTCAGAAACAGCTCCATAAAGGCATGACGCTGCTCGGCTACCCGTTGGGCTGCGGGCGTATGCAGCCGCTCCCGCAGGTGCAGCAGTTTTTCGTAGAAATGATTGATGGTTGGGGCGGTGTTCTTCTTGTAGCTTTCAAACGACTCGTGCACTTCGGGCGGGACGCTGGAATCGTGCAACGGCCGGCCTTTGTGCCCACCGTAGGCAAACGCCCGTGCCACCCCGATGGCCCCAATAGCATCGAGCCGGTCGGCATCCTGCACCAACTCCCCTTCCACCGAGCTCATGGGCGTAGCCACGCCTAGGCCTTTGAAGCTGATTTCGCGGATGATGACTTCCACGGCTTGAATAACACTTTCCTCGGCTTGCAGGCTTTCCAGCCAGGCGCGGGAAGCGCGAGGACCAACTTCTTCGTCGCCGTCATGGAATTTCCAATCGGCTACGTCATGCAGCAAAGCGCCCAATTCGGTGATAAGCGGATCGGCCTGCGGAGTGTCGCGGGCCAGCGCACGGGCCACCTGCCATACCCGGCGGATGTGCTCCCAGTCGTGGCCAGATCCTTCGTGTAAGAACTTTTCGCGGACGAAGTCGGCCGTGCGGGTTATAAGATCGTGGTTGTCCAAAGCAACAAATAAACTGTGGCCACCCCACCGTGGGTTGGCTCCGCAAAGCAACGACTTTCGTACCAGAAACCAGTGTCTCCCTCCTATTTGGCGGCCTTACAACCTTACAACTCACGCAAATATTGCGCAGGCACGTGGTCGGTGAGCCAAACGCCGTTGCCAGACACGTAGAACACATGGCCCTGTGCCTGCAAACCAGCCGCATCAACCGCTAGCAGCACGGCGGGCCCGCGACGGTTGCCCACGCGCCGGGCCGTTTCTTCGTCGGGCGAGAGGTGCACGTGATGGCGCTTCATTTTTTGCAGGCCGTCGCGCCGGATAGTAGGCAAAGCGGCCGGCACGGTGCCATGATAAAGAACGGCGGGCGGCGTTACGGGCACCAACCCCAAATCGACGGGCACGCTGTGGCCTTGTTGCGCCCGAATGTGCGCGCCCTCGGCATCGAAGGCGAACCGTTGTTTGTCGCTTCCGCTTACCAGTTCTTCTAACTCAGCGCGGCTGATGGGCTGGCCGTGGCGAGCAGCGGCGGCTAGCAGTTCCTCCACTCCTACCCAGCCCCCTTCGGCCAGCGTTAAGCCCAGGGCCTCGGGGCGGTGACGCAGGTGCAGACTAAGAAACTTACTGAGACGGGTGGCGCGGGTGGCATCCATAGAACAAACAACCAAGAGTTGACTTATTCGATAAGTAAGTCTTTGGACCGCGAAATAAGCTTCTGATAAGGATGCGCCAAAAACAATTCAACATAATCAACATTTTCTGCTTTAAACCCCGGCGTGTGTCCCCAGCCATGTTGGAGGAGCAGCTGACTGTTGGGCATATAACGCTTGATGAGCTGATTGTAGAACGGCCGACACCAAGGATCAATATCACCGGCTACAATCAAGGCGGGCACCGCCGAATAAACGGGCGTTTTAACCAGTTTTGGTTCCGGCTTTACCTGCCAGCAGGCACAGATGGCGTGGTTGACATTGTTGAAACGATAACCGGCCAGCCAGGGCACAGTCTTCTCCTGCGCGGCCTCCAAGCCCGGATCTGCATACGCTATTTGTTCGGTGCAATACACAGAATACCGCATACCCAAGGATTCAGCTGAGTTACCAGCAAAAACACCATCTAGCTGCTCCTGGACGTAGGCTCGATGGCGACCACGAAGCAGGTCATTGATCACAACCGGCAGTGTTTTCACTTGGTTGCCATTCAATCGGTCCACTATTGCACCCAGCAACTCATGTTTCGTGTAGGTAATGGTGAGGCTGTCACGAGCACCTTTTTCCAAGTACTTCAACTTGAATTTCTTGCCCGTAATGGCCGTAAAGTAGGCGTGAAATCGGCTTCGCAGGTTAGCATAAGCAGGGTCTGCCGCAACGTCGGCAAAAACCTGCTCCAGGGCTTCATTGATGTTAAGCAAGGCCTCTTCCTCGTAATGCACGTAGCCGGGCAGCGGGGAATTGAGCACCAAACTGCGTACCGCTTCCGGATGGTTGCGCACCACCGTGAGCATCAACCCGCCGCTATAGGATACGCCAATAAGATTGAGCGAGTCTAGCTGCAACGCCCGCCGCAGGTCGTTAATATCTTCGGCGCTTTCTACCGTGTTATAGGCCGACAGGTTGATGCCCTGGCTGGTGAGCTTTTTACGGCACTCTTTGGCGGCGGCCTCTGCTAGGCTGTCCTGGCTCAGGCCGGTCCGGTAGCTGCGCTTTATCGCCTCGTATACCTCCGGGCAGTCCAGACAGGGCTGCGCCCGCTTGGTGCCTCGTTGGTCGAATAGAATGGTGGCCCCGTATTTTAATAGACCGGACTTGTAGCCAATGCTGTCTATGTTGGCGGTTGTGCTGTAGCCAGGGCCACCCGTACTAAACAGGGAAATATTGCGCCTGGCATCCTGCTCGGGCTTGCGCACAAACAAAAACGGCACTTTCACTTTGCGACCTTGGGGCCGCTGACGGTTTTCGGGCACCACCAGATACCCGGATTTCACTATCAGGCGGGCATCGTATTTAACCAAACAAGCCGTGGATTCGATGATCGGCTGGTAGCCTTGCCCCCGAACGGCAGCAATGTAGATAAGAAGAAATAGAAAAGTAGCAGCCAAGCGTTTCATAAGACAGCAGCAGTTGTGTAACACAAATAACAACCTGCCCACCACCCCCGGAAAGTAAAAAACGGACAATCTACCGCTCGTGCCCGGAAAGCTTCTGCCCGGTGAAGTTCGTCACGCCCTTGTTGAAATGACTCCA
Organism: Hymenobacter sp.; assembly: GCF_036387835.1. Lineage (GTDB taxonomy): Bacteria > Bacteroidota > Bacteroidia > Cytophagales > Hymenobacteraceae > Hymenobacter. The sequence goes on from NZ_DASVSY010000037.1 coordinate 39,904, forward strand.
GTCATAGTACCCGTATTCGAAGGGAACAAAGTTATCCGGATCAGCGATAAAGACCGTTAGCGCGGTACGGGCCCGCAGAAGCGCAAAGTACTGCTTCGGCGCCAGGCCCACCACCCGGTTGAAATACCGGGTGATGGTTTTGGAAGTCACGAAGAGTCGCTCGGCTACGGCGGACGTGTTTAGCTGCAAACCGCTGGCCTGATACTCCCCGATGGCCTCCCTCACTACACTTAAATAATGATCCTTGTTTTTGTTGCGCTTATACGTGCTTAGCAAATAGCTCTGCATCAGATCAAGCCGCTCGGTAAACGGTAGCGCCTGCCTCATCTTGCCAAGCAGTTGGGTCGGCAATATTTGCTTTAGCGGAACAAGCTGGTTTGTAAGCTTGACCTGGCTTATCCCCAGAACGGCTTCCAAACCGCCGGGGTAAAACTTGACGGTGAAAATATTATCAGTCGGTTGGTTGTGCCGGGCAACGGTGTTGTTTCTAAGCAGCAGAATGTCCTCATGCGCTTTTACCTGATAACGGGTATGCGCTAGATCAATGCTATAGGCTGGCCCTAAATTGATATAAAAAGTGGGAGTCCAACTCGCAAACATCTTGACCGCAATCGGGGCTTGCCCGAAGTGCTGCCGGGTTCTAGCCAGGGACGTCTCCGCAAAGAATTCGACATGGTCAGCCAATTCCTGGCAAGGCGCTACAAAATCATATAGCTGACGAATATTCTGGAAGATTTCCACCATGAGGCTGAGCGCCAGTGCCAAGTTAAGGGCATAGATGAGGCTGGCTACAACTTACTTCTGCTCGTTGAGCGCCCAGTTATACTCTAAGAAACCGAGTTGAGCATCGGGCTTGATTTTTTGGGTGGCGTAGCGGTTGATGAGTTCCTGCACGGAGGTACTGCCGTTCTTTTTGAAATCGCCGGGATAGAAATTGAAGATGGCCGACACTTTCGGCTGGTCGGGCGGGGTGAGCTGGTTTTTCTGAGGGTTGTTGACGAAGCCGTTGGCCTGGTCTTCCAGCTGAGCGTTGAGGCGGCTGCCTACGTAAGCCTCGTTGCGCAAACGCGGACACGACATGGCGGCGCACACCAAGGCAAAGTGAATGCGGTTGTCGTCGAATTTCTTGCGGATGATGCGCTGCTCGATGTCGTTGAGCGTTAGCTTGTCGCCGTCGAGGTTGATAAATTTCTGGTCCCAAACCGTATTGACCAGGGTTTTGTCGCCGCCTAAGTCTTTGATGCTCTTCACTGGATACGCCCGAATTACGCGCTGGATGGTGAAGGCATTATACGCGTTGAGCCAGTACGCCAGGCGCTCGTCGGGCGTCCATTTATCGGCCGGCAGGTGGTCCGACAAGGTTTTCAGGTAGGTATTGAGGGTGGTGCTGTCTTGCCGGAAGCCCTGGTAGTTGACCATGCCCTGCGCATCAACATATTTTTTCAGCAGCCCGTCCCAGACGGCATGGTCGGCGGGGGCAGCGTTTTTGGAGCTTGGGTTGAGGGGCGTGAAGTAGCGTACGTAGGCGCAGCCGCTTTGGCAGGCCGAAGTAGCTGCCAGCAAGGAAAAAACAGCCAGCCGAGAGGCCAAACGGGAGAAATTCTTCATGTGAATGTAGAAACGTAACAAACCAGCGGCCCGCACGACCGCCCAAAATCAAAGGTATTACGAAAATAACCGCCTGAACAGTTTGGGCTTCGACAATAGCCGTCTTTATGCACAAGCATTGTTGAGTTCAATCCGTATATCGGTTGAGGTCGTACTTTTGCTTTCTTTTATCAGCCAGCCAGCAGTTTCTTTCTTCTATGAATTCAAATCTTACCCAAATCGGTCGGGTGCTACCTGCCCTAGCCGTTGTGTGTGCCATTCCGCTCGCGGGGATGGCGCAAAGCACCGGTACAGTCAACGGGCAAATCAAAGACAACCAAGGCCGGCCCCTCGCCGGGGCCACCGTCGTGCTCCAGCCTTCCGGCCAGGGCACTACCACTAATTCTGAAGGCCAGTTCAGTTTGAGCGGCGTAGCGCCGGGTACCTACACCGTCACGGTTGCTTTCCTGGGTTATCGCACGGCCACCCAAAGCGTAACGGTGGATGCCACCCAGAATGCTACCGTGCAAGCCACCCTAGCCGACGACGCGCTGCTCATGAACGACGTGGTGGTAACGGGCACGTTCAACCCTCAAAGCAAGCTAGAAAGCTCCACCGCCGTTACCACCCTCAACAGCCGACAGATTCTCAACCGGGTATCGCGCGGCACGGCTGACTTGCTGATGGCCGTACCGGGCTTCCGGGTGAACTCCGACGGCGGCGAAGCAGCCAACTCGGTGTCGGCCCGCGGGCTGCCAGTGAATGCGGAATCAGGCTTTGGCTTCATTCAGCTGCTCGAAGATGGCTTGCCCATTCTGGAAACCGGCTCGCTCACCTTCGCCAAAACCGACATCCACTTCCGCGTTGACGAAACCGTGAACCGGCTGGAAGTGCTGCGGGGCGGTTCGGCGGCCATTTACGCCAACAACGCCCCGGGCGGCGTCGTTAACTTTCTAAGCAAAACCGGTCAGGGCGACAAAATCGGGGGTTTGGTACGCCTGACTGCCGGCGACCAGGGCTATAACACCGACCGCGAAGGCGCGGCCCAGGTGGGGGGCCTGCAACGGGTAGACATCAACGTAGGCGGCCCCATCAAGGGCACACCAATCCGTTTCAACGTGGGCGGCTTCTACCGCTACGACGTAGGCACCAAGTATGCGGGCTTCCCGCTCAACCGCGGCGGCAACGTGAAGGCCAACGTAACCTATACCCTCAAAAACGGCTACGTGCGGGTTTACGGCAAGTACCTCAACGACCGGGTGGCCTACCTAACCAGCATCCCGTACCAGAACCTGAACAATCCGCAGCAGATTCCGGGCGGCCCCGACTTCCGGCACGGCACGGTCATGTCGCAGTATATCCGCCGGCAAAGTATTCCGAACCCCTTCAACAACGGCCAGGGCACCCTGGAGCGAGATTTGGCCGATGGCCAGCACAGCCGCTACAAGGCCGTTAGCTCGGAAGTGTTTTTCGACCTTGGTAACGGCTTCACCCTGCAAGACAACGCCCGCCTGCTCGACGCCAACCTAACCACCGACGGCGTATACGACCTGACTTCGCCGCTGCCCTTGGCCTCACTGGCGGCCAGCTACCAGTTGGGCTACCGGGCGCTGGGCGCTGCCAGCTACCGCTACAGCTACGCCGACAACGGCCAGGTGGTAGCGGCTGGGTCTATCAACCCGATGACTGGTGCCAACACGGTTACGCAAGGTGATATCAACCTCAATGGCAACGGGCTCGTAAACATTGCGGGCATCTTCCCCGACGATAAGCCGGCCACCAACGCCATCAATAAGCTGCAGCTCAACAAAACCGCCGGTCGGCATCAGCTTTCGGCCGGGTTCTACGCCAGCCGCTATACTATTAAGGAGCGGCTGAGCTACAACCAAGTAGTGCAGGAAGTAAGCAACCGACCACGGCTGCTCAACCTGGAGCTGCTGAATGCGGCCGGCCAACCCGCTTTCCAGGTAACGCAGAACGGCTTTTTGGCTTATAGCTTTGGCACGGCGGGCGGACTGCTGGCCAACACCACCAACACCACCCAGGTGCTGAGCTATTTCGCTGGCGACGAGTACCGCATAACCGAAAAGCTGCGCCTGGACGCTGGCGTCCGCCTCGAAACCACCCACACGGAAGGCGCGGCGGCCCGGTCGGCCAAGCTAGTAAATGCCGATGCGCGCTATACACCCTTCCTGGGGGTACCTTCCGCTACCAACAACTTTGGTGGCTCTAACGGCGGCCTCGACGGCAACTACACCACCCTCTACGACAATTCCTACCTGGCTTCCAGCGGCGGCAACCGCAACTGGGATTTCAACTTCCAGACCTTCAACTACTCGGTAGGGGCCAACTACAAGCTCGACGACAAATCGGCGGTGTATGCGCGTTTCAGCAACGCCGGCGTAGTGCCCACCAACGACCAGTTCGCTTTCAACGCCGACGCCGATGGTAACACCGTGCGCGGCCAGATCCAGCGCGTAGTACAGGCCGAAGCCGGCGCCAAGGCTTCGACCGACAAGCTGGGCCTGGGGTTGACCTTCTTCTACAGCCGCAACAAGAACATCCCGTTTACGGTGCAGCAAACTAACCCCGGTGGAGGCTTTACGCTGCGCCAGGATCGGGGCACGGTTCAGAGTGCCGGCATCGAGTCTGAAATCAGCTTCCAGCCCGTGGAAGGCCTAACCCTGAAAGGTATCGGCACCCTGCAGGCCGCACGCATCGTGGAGTTCCAGTTGCAGCCGACAGCTACCACCACTCCTATTTCCATTGCCGGCAACCGCCTCGAAGACACCCCCGACGTACTCCTCGAAGGCGGCGCCGACTACGTTTGGAAGGGCCTGAACGTGTTTGCCAATTATCGTTGGTTTGGCGAGCGGTACGCCAACCGCCGCAACACCATCCTGCTGCCGAGCTACGGCGTATTGTTCGGCGGCATTGCCTACGAGCTACAGGGCGTACGCCTGATGGTGCAAGGCTCCAACCTGCTCAATACAATTGGCTTTGGTGATGCCGCTGCCCGCAACGGCGAAACCATCACGCAGGAATTCATCGACAACCAAACCCGCAACGCCGCCGGTTTAACCCCCTCAGAAGCGGCTTACAACCTCGTTCGCCCCATCCTGCCCCGCAACATCACCGCGAGCGTGCAGTATACTTTTTAATTGATGGTTGATTGTTGAATTGTTGATTGCTCATATCACCAATTAAATCGAAAACAACGCCGCCCTGCTCTATTGAGTAGGGCGGCGTTGTTTATATAATCAGCAGCCAACAATCAGCAATTGACAATCATCTACCACCAATCAACCATCAATCAATAACTTCAGCCCGCTTGAACTCTTTGGTTCGGTCGAAGAGGTAGCGGAAGGTGGCGTGGGTGCGCCAGATTTCGCCACCGATTTTCTCGGCTACCGACATCATTTTGGGGTTGAAGTCGCCAATCCAGTTCATCACGAAGTCGTCGTAGTGCACTTTGCTGGTATCCTGCACCACTTTGCTGGCGGCCAGAATAAAGGTCATTTCGAGGCCCTTGCCTTGCTGCTCGGGCACGATGCCGAAGGCAATACCCGTCATGGTGCGGACCGCGCCGCGCCAGCGGTAGTAGGCGAACTTGAGCTTGCCTAGCCAGTCGAGCTTGCCGTCTACGTAGCGGAACAGCTCGTTTAGCTCGGGCAAAGCAATGAAAAAACCGACTGGCTCACCCTGGAAATACGCAAACCAACAAATGCGCTCGTCCAGCACCGGCCGCAGCTTGTTCATGATGTTGAGCGACTGCTCAGTCGTCATTTCCTTGACGCCGGTGTGCTTCACCCACGCCTTGTTATAAATTTGGCGGAAGTCCTCGGCATACTTAGGTAAGTTGCGCAGCTGCAGGTGCTCGAACTGATAATTTGGGTCGTTGAGCATACGGGCCGCCGTCTGCTGATACTGGGGCGAGAGCGGGGCCTGCACCTTACGGAAATACGTGTACTGCTTGAAGTAGAGCTGAAAGCCATAGCTTTCGAACAAGCGGCGGTAGTAAGGCGGGTTGTAATTCTGAGTGTAGAGCGGGGCCTTGAAATTGTCGATCAATAAGCCCCACCACTGGTCCCGGTCACCGAAATTGATGGGACCATCCATGGCGGCCATCCCCCGTTGCGTAAGCCATTCGCGGCCGGCCTCGAAAAGCTGGTTGGCAGCCTCCTGCTTGTCGATGCACTCAAAGAAGCCGATGCCGCCGGTGGGCTGCTCGAACGTGTTAGCGGTTCGCTCATTAACGAAGGCCGCTATTCGTCCAATAGTTTGCCCCTGCTTGTCTTGCAAGAGCCACCGCACCAGTTCGCCGTGCCGAAAGAACTTGTTGCGTTGCCGGTCGAATACTTGGTTGATGTCTTTGTCGAGCGGCCGGATATAATGAGGGTCGGCGCGGTGGAGGCGGACCGGAAATTCAAGAAACTCACGGGCGTGTTCGGGGGCAGTAACTTCCAATAGGTGCATAGGGTAGCAGAAGCAATAACAAACAACAAAGTAAGCAGCGCATTAACAGCAAGACCAAGAGTGTAAACGGCTGCGTCAACCACCCGCCCGCTCGCAGTCGGAAAACTATACCTACGATAGGAACGGGCTATTGGTATTGCCTACTGTACAGCTTATATAAACTGCGAAGGCCCATTCGCTTCTAGCAACTAGTAACCTGGCGGTTAGCCTGCTGCGCGAAAATTGTAAAATCAAGCAATAAGTTGCTGCCGATGCGCCCCCCTACCCTTGCCTAAGCTCGGCATAACCATTCTGCAGGGGGTGTAGTATTGAAAGCTGATCTGCCTCACGCATATTTCCCTGCCTCACGCATATTTCAGTACTACCATGGCTACCTACAACCACCCCAATGACGGTCTTGACCCGCTAGAAGACGATTTGAATGGCATGCCCAACGGAGGCAACATTACGGGCGACAATCAATTTAAAGAACAACACCTGGGGCCCGACCAAGACGAGGCTCCGCAAGGCAACTCCCCTTTCGGCGACCAAGGATCTGACTACAACCAGCAGCGCAGACGCAGCGCCGCCGACCCCAACGACCCCTATGGTTCGGTAGGCCGTAGCTACGGCACCGGCCGCGCCGGCTTCAACGGCGACGAAGACCGCACCTACGACGAGAGTGGACAGCGTGGCGGCCTGGGCACCAGCGGCGGCCGCGAAGACCTATCGGACCGTCACTTCGATACCGACACCAACGCCTTTCGGGGCGGCTACGGCGGGGGCGACTACAACCAGCCCAACGAAGCCATCAGCCAGCGCATTGGTATGAACAGCCAGAACCCAAGCGCGCCATTCGACACCCCGCCATCCGACGACAGCCCTCTGCAGGAATAAGCTTAGTGGCAGTCCGGGGGCGGCCTTTGGCACCGGACTGCCACCTTTTGGTCGCCGTCACCAATGCTACTATATCACATTGCTCCTTCTTTTGACCTTCTATTGATGGCTGTGTAAGCTATAACTGGTACTATTAAACCTTTAATCTGCACTTTACAAATTTGATTGCACTCATTGTGATAGGGGATTTTATCTTGCTTGTACCAAGACCTTATTGTTGTTCTGCTAATGCTTGCTTTTAAATGACGTTTTATTCTACTCTGCTTTGCCTTCTTGCTATAGCCTTTTCTTACCTACATGCTCGAAATCATACGGCCAGCATTCATGCTTTAGATGAAACGTATGGGTTCCGGGGCGCCCGTTTCAAAACCGACACTTCCGCCTACCACGATCTAGCTTTAGCAGAAAAAGCCGGCCAGACGCGTTATTACCGCCGCACCAGCGACTCACCGCAACTCGGTAGCGGTCAGGTGGCAGCTATACCCTACGGTTTCTACCAAGGCAAGCTTGCCATAGTAATGCTGGAAACCTCGGGCCTCACCAATAGTTGCGCTGTATTGGTCGCGTTGGAGCAACAGGCAGGCGTTGCGTACTTCCCGCCCGCTGCCTACTCGCATTTAAAAAAAGCTGCACAAACAGCCAAGCAAACCGATATCCCGATACGTTGCACCTACAATTTCTTTTAATGAGGAACAATAACGGCTACGGGTTACCAGGCCGGGGCTTGCAGAAACTGCGGCTACGCCTGTATCGCAGCAATACTCTTACTTTTTGCCTTTCCTAGTTATGCTTACCTTATCACTACGCCTGTACTTTGAGAATCCTGTGGGCCGCATCCTCGAGCACCCTGATGGTTACGCTGTGGTTCAGTATAAAGCGGGCCTTCGTCAACTAGATCATTTACAGGCCTTCCTGACGCACGCTGGGCGCCTGTTACGCCTTCGCAATTGGTATAAGATGCTGGGCGACCAGCGCCTTATGGCTCCTTTCAGCGACGAGGAGCGCTCCTGGATTCTTGAGTACTGGCTTGCTCGCAAGGAAAACGAATCTCAGCCCCTTTTCGGAGCCGTACTCTTGCCACACGATGTATTTGCCCGCTTGTCGGTCAGCCAGATTATGCAAGAAGCCAAAGCAGCAGCCATGACTTACCGACTGTTCCAGGACACGGAGGAAGCAGAAGCTTGGCTTCGTCAACTTGATTAGCGCCTGCTATTCCACTGCCGTTGCTTAGCATGCCCTGAACACTGCTGGTTCAAGCCTTGACTATTAGGCAGTTTGCTATTCATCTCCAGAAAAGTTTGTAAATCGGTTTGAAAAACTGATTTAGCCGCTTAGTTTTGCACCACCGCAACGCCTCCTTAGCTCAGCTGGTAGAGCAACTGACTTGTAATCAGTAGGTCGCTGGTTCGATCCCGGCAGGAGGCTCTTATTACTACAACCCGGAGTACCCGGAAAATGGCTTCTCGCGTCGCAGAGGCGGTTTTCCGGGTTTTTTGCGTCTAGGCCTCTCGGTGGTCTACGACGCGAAATAGGGGGTTTGCTACCTAAGCAACGCCCCCCCTTACGCCCCCTCCGGCTATGACCACTCAATTCGTACTTCGCACCGACAAAAAAGACAGCGCTGGGCGTTGTCCGGTGCATCTGGTGGTGTACCTCGATGGTACCCGCCTCAAATGCGCCACCGGCGAAAAATGTAAGCCCGCCGAATGGAACGCGGACCGGCAGCAGTTTCGACGCTCCTTTACGGGGGCCGACGAAGCCAACCAATACCTGACCCTGCGCATCGAGCAGGTCAATGACTGGTGGCGCAAGCTCCGGGCCGTGGGCGAAACGCCCACTGTTGAAGGACTGCGCAAGGCCTTGGCTCCTCCCTCCGATGAAGTTGCAGTACCCGAACGACAGCAGAGCCTGGTAGCGCTAATGGACGACTTCCGGACGGTGTTGCGCGGACGGGGGTACATGTATGAGACCTTGCGGCACTATTTGGTGGTTCGTAACTGGCTAGCTAGCTATGAGAAGCGCCGGGGGCAACCGCTACTCGTGGCCACCTATGACCTGGCAGCGCACGATGGTTTCCTAGCTTTTATGACCATGGAGCGCAAGCTGTCGGCCAACTCGGTCTACACGGCAGTGAAAGATCTGAAGGCGTTGCTGAATTTTCTGCGGGATGAGCGCAGCTACACCCTGGGGGTGGAAGTGAAAAACCTGAAGGCCAATTCAGTAGACGTGGACAAGGTATACCTAACCGCGGCGGAGCTGGAGGCCCTGCGCGTAGCGGTGCTGCCGGCTAATCTGGGACCGGTACGGGACGTGTTCTTGTTTTGCTGCTACACGGGGTTGCGGTATTCCGATGCGCTGCAGCTGCACGTGGGCAATGTGGACAACTGGGACGGCGGGCGGGTGCTACGGCTGACGCAGAGCAAGACCCGCAAAAGAGTTAGTATCTATCTGACCTCGGCGGCGGCAGCCATTATCGACAAGTATGCTGACGGCCAACGGACGCGGCTGCTTCCCATGCTCACCAACCAGGTGATGAACCGCTACCTGAAACGGGTACTACGCTTGGCGGGCGTAGCGTCGATTATAGAAGTAGTGCGGGTAGTAGCTGGAAGCGTGGTCAAAACGCCGACCCCCAAGCATGACCTGGTTACGATGCATACGGCCCGGCACACGTTTGCCACGCAAAGCCTGCTGCGCGGAATGCCGGTTGCCGTACTACAGAAGATCCTGGGTCATACGAATATTAAAACTACGCTGGTCTACGCCAAGATTGTCGAAGACTTTCAACATCAGACAATGCGGCGAGTCTGGGAAGCTCAGGATGCTATTTCCGACACTACCGACATACAGTCAAGCCAGATCTGTGCCGTAGAGCATGTAGCAGCTTAAGCATAGATTTTTCGCACTATTAGACAGCCCACCCAATCTGGTGGGCTGTTTTTATGTAAAGGCGAATGAAGTTCTGGCTTGATCCGCCAGTAAAGTTGAACCTGGATTAACAACGCGGCCTGTAAAGCGCAGGCTGGATTATCGCCTTCCCCTGTGGCTGTCTCGTCCGGCTAGGGCTTTACATCATTCACTTGCTGTATGACCGAAACTGAACGGCCCCCACGCCGTACCAAACATGAAAATTATCCACTTGCCTTCCGCCAGGAAGCGGTACGCCAAGTGGAATCCGGGTTGTTACAACGGGAGGTCCGGGAACGACTGGGTATTAGTACCGCCACGATGGCGCTCTGGCTCAAACAGTATGGCACCCGCGTATATCACGGCATGAAGCGCAAACTGTTTACCCCGGCTCAGAAACAGCAGATTGTGCGCGAGCTGCTGGACGGGCGCCTGAGTGAAAGCGAGGCCTTGCTCAAGTACGAGCTGCGCACCAAAAACACCTTACGTGAGTGGGTGGCCGCCTACCAGGCGCAGCAAGCGGCGGCTCCACCTCCGGCCGCCGACCCAGCGCCAGCGGGCAACGGGGACGAGGACGTGGCCGCGGTACGGGCGCAGCTGCGGCAGGCGCAGTGGCAGTTGGAGGCCTTGCACACGCTCATCGACCAGGCGGAAGCCACCTATAAAATCGACATCCGAAAAAAGGCTGGTGCCAAGCCGTCGAAGTAATGCGCCAGAAGTACCCCCGCGTTGGTGTAGGGGCGCTCTGTGGGCTGTTTGGCAAGACCCGAAACGCATATTATGACCACCAGCGCCGGGCCACGGCCCAAGCGCTGCTCGACGGGCTAGTGCTGGAACTGGTCGCCGGCTTTCGCAAAGAAATGCCCCGCGTGGGTACCCGCAAGCTGCACTTTCTACTCCAGCCCCACCTGGGTGAACACGCCCCGCAGGTGGGCCGGGACTACCTCTTTGCCCTGCTGGCCGCGCACGGCCAGCTCATCCGCCGCCGCAAGCGACGGGTGGTGACGACGCAGACCTGCTTGCCGCTCTTGCGGCGGCCGAATCTGATTGAGCACCTGGCCGTAGGCCGCGCCGAACAGGTGTGGGTCAGCGACATCACCTACGTGCGCCTGCTCAGCGGCTGGAGCTACCTGAGCTTGATTACCGACCTGTATTCCCACAAAATCGTGGGCGCGTGCCTGCACCCCGACCTATCGGTGCGCGGTACGCTGGCGGCCCTGCACCAAGCCCTGGCCACCCGCACCCACCCGCAACGGCCATTGATTCACCACTCCGACCGGGGCTTGCAATACGCGGCCCGCGAGTACGTGGGCCTACTGGAAAGCCACGGGGTGTGCCTAAGCATGACGGAGCACGGCGACCCGTACGAAAATGCGGTGGCTGAGCGGGTCAACGGCATCTTAAAAGACGAATTCGGCCTGGGCGACACGCTGCCTGGCTTTGCCCAGGCCGAGGACCTGGTGGTAGGCTCCGTGCGGGCCTATAACGACCTGCGCCCACACGGCAGCTGCAACTTTCTCACCCCAAGCCAGGCCCACGACCAAGAGGGGCCGCTGGTGCGGCGCTGGAAAAACTACTATCAGCCAGCCCCGCTTGTGAGCACCAGCTGACACGCCAAGCACGCGGCGGAACTGAATCCGTTGCTTATCTTCCTCACCTGTAAAGTCCAAACCGGATTACCAACACGGCCTGTCTTGTCCGGAAATAGGTTGACAGTTTTTGACCTTAAAAACTGTTCTATGCAAGACCACATTCGCGACCTGCTCCACCGGTTCCAGTACAGCGAGCAATTGAAAGAAACGGCGGCGTTCCGCATCCTCATCGGCGGAGAGGATCCCCGCCACGTCATGGCTGACCTCGACATCCATAACAGCTACACGTTGCGCAACTGGGTGAGTCAGTATCAACGCAAGATCCAGACGGGCTTGTTCGTTGCGCCCACTATGACACGCACCCAGAAACAGGATATCCAAGTGCTGCAACAGCGCAATCAGGAGCTGACGCAGTTGCTGCAAGAAGCCAATCTGCTCATCCTTGCGCTCAATACGATGATTGAGGTGGCCGAACAAGAGCTGAAGATCCCGATCCGAAAAAAGTCTGGCACCAAACGGTCTTAAAGCGGAGAAGCAATGAAATAGCACAGGTGAGTGTCGGGTGCCTGTGCCGACTGTTTGGTGTGAGCCGACAAGCCTTTTACCGCAAAGAGCAGTATCTGCAGCGGGCTCGTGGTCAGTCGCTCTTGGTGCTGGATCTGGTGCTGGCGTTACGGCGCGAAATACCGGGTCTGGGCACACGTAAGCTACACGTGCTGCTGCAAGAGCCTCTGGCAGAGAGCGGAATTAAGATGGGGCGGGACAAGCTGCATCAACTCTTGCACGAGCATGGCCTGCTACTGCGTCAGCCACGGCAAGTCCCCAAAACAACGAATTCGCTGCACAGCCTGCGCAAATACCCCAACCTGTTGCGGAACAAGCTCCTCACCGCTCCTAGCCAAGTATGGGTCAGCGATATTACCTACCTATGCATTGGACTAGGCTTCGCCTACCTATCCTTGATCACGGATGCCTATTCCAAAATGATCATGGGGTATTGCCTGCATCCCCTCCTGACGGCTGAAGGGGCCGTCAAGGCTTTGGACATGGCGCTGAGCTACGGTGGTGAGATCAGCCAAGAGCTTATCCATCACTCGAATCGGGGGAGCCAGTACTGCAGCTTCCAATACGTGCAAAAGCTGCGACAGGCTAGCATTGCCATTAGTATGACGGAAAATGGAGATCCATACGAGAATGCCATTGCCGAACGGGTGAACGGCATCCTCAAAATTGACTTCCGCTTGAACCGGGTATTTAACACCTTTGACGAAGCCCAGCGGACGGTCGAAGCCAGTATCCGTAACTACAACCACCTGCGGCCCCACATGAGTTGCGGGTACTTAACACCGGCCGCGGCCCACACCAGTACTGAACCATTGCAGCAACTATGGAAGCCGAAAGTATACTCATCCCGCAGAAAGGGGGACTCTAACGAGCCCCCTTTACCAACAGTGACAACCTCCCTTCAGGACTCTTAATGCGTCATCATCTCTCACCGAAAAACTGACAACTTTTTTTTAGGATCAGACAGCCTGTAAAGCGCAGGGCGGATTATCGCCTCCACCTGTATAGCTAGAGCCGGACGAGACAACCATTGACACGGGTGAGCCATACCTAAGCCATACTCAAGCCATACTCAAGCTATGCTATAGCTTTTGTTGAGGGCCTTGCTCACCTCCTCTTCTGAGAGGTGGGTGTAGTGGCAGAATTCGCGCACCGACACGTAGGCCCGCGGGGGCTTACCGAACTCGGCGCGGATGCGCTGCAGCAAGGCTTTGGCCGTGCTGTACTTGGTACCGGTTAACTGCGCTGCTTCTTTGGGGCAGATGCACACCTGGGGCATTTTGGGCTGGATATGGGAAGTTATGGCAAGACAAGATAATACAATTACGGGTACCGCGTAGGTTTGGCCTATGCTATTTACTCTGCTTTTCCGTCCTACTCTGCTGCTCTTGGTTTTCGGTTGCTTTTTGTCCGGCTGTATCAGTCTGGGAGAGGTGGACGTGCCGGTGTCC